>WPAE01000006.1 GCA_009773205.1 Ignavibacteria bacterium | reverse complement strand
AAGAACAACAATTAAAACGTTTACATATTCAAGCTAAACAACTCGGTCTCAAACTTCTGCCAATGATTACTTAGTGGTCATTGGCAGACGCGGGTTAGGCATTTTTACTTTACTTCCTCAGAAGAAACTTTTTCCGGTTGTTTCATAAACTCTACTTTATATGTGTCAATATACTTTTTTACGACTGATCGCATTTCAAATGTAATTGCTTTTTTGACAACCCCAGATGCTTCCGTTTCTACTGGGAAATCGAATATTGATAATTTCCAAGTTCCAGGGATACGCCAATCTTGTGGTTTATAGTATATGTAACCAGTTGTTGTCATATTGGGCAACAATTCTGTATTCCGCTCAAAAAACTTTAACGTAGTTATTCTGCTTTCTAATTGGCTTGTGGAAGGACAAGGTCTCTCTTGTTGTAACAATGCCTTAATTTCTTCTTTAGTTTTAATTGGGTATTGATTATTCGCAGGATCGAAAGCAACAATTACAGAATTATTCAATCTTATTACGTGTCCAGTATTATTTGTGATATGTAATTTTTCTAGATAACCTCCCCTTGGTAAAGCATACTCATAGACCATATGAGGTTCATTTCCGCTTTTAACTAATAACTGCCCAGATGCATTACAACCTTGAACAAGCGCTTTAAATTCCTCTGGGATTTCATTTAAAGGCACTCGTTCAATAGTAATATTATCTTTGGTTTGCTTGCTTTCTTCAGAACTATATGGAGCTAATTCATAACGTTCAGAAGTGTAGGTTGAAGCACCACAACCAACAAAAACTGAAATAGAAAAAATGAAAAGTGCAAAACGAATAAATGTTTTCATAACATTACTTCTAACTTTAATTTGGCAACGCTTTAACAAATTAAAGTCAGACATTGGCACATTGCCGTTAAGCCGAATGCCTGCTTACTTTTAAGAAAATTAGTTGTCTAAATTGTTTAACTAACTTCAATCATCATTTTTTATCCAGACAACGCCATCTTGGTCAATAATTCTGCCGTTTTTGTATTTTGCTTTAGCTCTTGTTTTTAAAGGCTCACCAAATTCGCTCCATTTAAATCTTATTTCGTTATCATCTTCTAAATCCCATTTGCCTTTAATTGTAAAACCGGATTCTCTAAGCACAAACTTCCCATCTTCTATAAGCAATAAAACGTCCGAAGAACTAAGTTTGCTTACATATCTACCTGCAACATCACTTACAGATTGAGCGTTTATAAACTGCACTTGAAGTAGAACCATTGCACCAAAAAAGAAAATTTTGAGTTTGCGTTTCATACTACCTCTTTTTTTTGTTTTACCTATTAACTATTACCCCATTTTCTTGTTTTGCGGAAAAGTGCGTTTTTGGCTTGTTTTCGGTTTTTTATTAATCTCTGAAAGAGTTTAAGCGCTAACGAAATAGTTTTTAGGTGAAGAAGTAAGTTCTTTTGAAAATGAATCAATAATAGTTGGAAGGATTTACTAACGATTATGAATTTTCTACATCTTTGTTTATTACAACAAATCTAAGGTTCTGATTTTTTTGAAGCCGGGAAAATTTGGTATGTGTACTCGTAAAATAAATTGCTAAAACTTGTAAGAAGGTATCTACACTTTTAGTATTCTTTTTATTTCTGTTACAAAATCTTTCATTTCACTGAACATTTCTTCTGCTTCAGACTTATCATAATTTACATAAGTATCGTAATCGCTTTTGGTTCTTCTATTAAATGCTCTGCTAATAATTTTACCGAAACGTTCATTGATTATTCTTGTATGAATAAAGTTTTTATTGAACCATCCTATTAATTGCGAATGCTTTGAAGATTCAAACTGCTCAACCAAAGCAAGAGCTAAAAGTGAATAAAACAATCCGTAATAAATCCTATTAACCGCAGAACGTAACCGAGTGTTATTTATTAATAATTCGACATCTTAAATTGCTTCGTCGGCTTGTTCTAAACGATAATTAATTAACGCCCTTTGGCTTTCTTTATCAAGTGTCACGCGTGCAAACCAAATTTTATCGCATTAACAAAAATTGGCTGCTTACCTCTTAAAGTGCTCAATCCTTTTTGCGAAATAAAATGAGCATCAATTAGAATATCGTATTTTAAATTCATATCATAACATAAATCGAGAATTTTATTTTCATCACGCCAATTATAATCTTCAGTCAAAACAATCAATACATCGTAATCGGAATCATCTACTGCTGTTCCGGCTGCTCTCGAACCAAATAAAATAACATCTTTTACAACACTGCCAAAGTTATCTTGTAAATGTTTCTTTAGAGCTTTTATAATACTGAGATTATCCATTTTTGTTCTTCTATTTTTCACAAAATACAAAAAATTCTATACGATTGATATTACAAATGAAGCAACTACTCCGGCATCTGAAACTTTTGATTCCAGTATTTATTTTTTGTTGGAGAGTTTACAAACTTGTCTCCATCCCAATATTTGATAGAATCTCTTACCGCATTGAAATAAACCGAATCTAAAGGCTGTGTATAAACGCCTTTATTGTATAATTCTTCATACGTTTTTACATAAACAACAGAGCCAATTATACTCTTAGTATAAAAGTTTTTGTCAAAATTGAAGAGCAGTCCAAATACTGATTCTGTTTTTTCATCAACACCGTTATTTTCCCAAGTATAAACTATTAGTTCATCAGTTCCTGCGCTTTTAAGATCTACTAAAGCGTTAAAATTTGCCTTTGCATGTTTTTTACCGTGCTCTGTCCAAGGTAAAAGAATATAGTAAAGTTCACTTCCTTTATAATATTCAGCTGGATAAAAATAGTCGTTAGCAGGTGCAAAGCCCGAAATGTTATCTAGAGATAATACTGTTAAAGATATACGCCTTAGTGCATTATTAATCGTACTTATTATTAGTTCATCTTGTAGATCATTATTAATATCATAATGAATAATGCCGACTAAATGACCAGGGAAATAAAAATTTTGAAGGACCTTGCCAGTTTCAGGGTCAATATCCATAACAACGGAAGCGGCATAGACATAATCGTTAGCAGTTGCAATAATCTTCTTAGAGCCTTTGTAATTAATAACATCAACAGAAACTAAACTCCATTTGGTTAAGTGCCATTTTAGACTGTTGAAATCAACCTTAGGCGCAAGAGAAGATTTCCATTTTACATTAGCATAATTATCGAGGCAGTATAGAGTATCGGTTGCGTACATACCCTGCATTCCATAGTTGCCAAATAACAAAATCTCATTTTTACTGTCATCTAAAACATCTGCAATTGTAATGGTTTTTACAATTCCTTTGCTGTAATGAATAATAGAATCGGTTTTTATTGGTTTAATACCTGAGGCAAGTGATTTTAGATATATGTCCCCTTGTTTATTATACAAATGCAATATTGAATTTTTTATTTCGGCGTAAACCGGATTAGAATCCTTGATAGTTGTTCTAAAAGTAGTAAATATAAAAGCAACAGCCATAACACTAATTGCTGCAAAAGTAAAAGATGCAAAAGGATAATGCTTTATTACTGTAAATATGTTTCTCAAAGAAAAATCACTAAACCTGCTGATAATTTCAGCTTTGTGGTTATATAATTCAACAGAGTTGTTTTTCGCTATCAGCAGATTGGTTTCATTTACATTCTCTAATCTATGTTTTATTATAAGAGCAAACTCATTATCGTTAACTGTTGGTTCCTCATCGGTTTCAACATCAATTTCGTTTATAAACTCAGCAATACTATCCAAGAGCAGACTGCACTCGTTACAAGAATCTAAGTGCATAATAATATTAACTTTTTCTTCTCTTGAAAAAGATTCCGGTTCCAAGTAGAACTTTTCTAATATTTCTTCACTAATATGCAAATGAAAATCCTTTATATAATTATTACTGCATTTTCTATTGTTGCGGAATTAATTTTTTGAGTAAATCAACAGGGCAAATTCTTTTCTTGCTTCTTTTACAAGATACTCCATTTTATCTTTAATATGAATTTGGTACTCGCGTTTGTTAATCTCTAACCGGCTGTTAAAGTACTCGTAAAATGAATCTGAATTAGTGCCAAGTTCAATCCAATCATTTATCAAATCGTCTAAAGAAGAATACATTGCATTAGCCTGCTCTTTGGTTATTTTTCCCTTAGCGTAGTAATTAAGCAATATTTTTTCCTTCAATCTGCACAATACTTTAATTCGAATTTCACCAATCTCAAGCTCACCAAGTTTAGGTTGATAACTTAGATTTTCAAAATTATCATCTGAAGCGCCATTAAACTTATCGGAAATTCCATAGACTCTTTTAAATAGTTCTACAGCGTCACTCAAAAGGATCTCCTTTCTGCAATTTATCTGAGTTTCAATCACTTTGTACAAAGAGTTTAAGAATTGTACAGTACTCTTACCGTTTTTGGCAAGTGAAATAAAATCGGTAGTAATATCATCAACAGAAAGGTAAGGCAGGGAATTGCTTTGTTCAATAGTAGAAAATTTTAGGACTAGTTCGTTATTTTTTTTAACTAAAACAAAAAGATTTTCTTCGCTAATCTTTTCTTTGATATTCCTTATAATCTTAAATCCATTTGGATCAAACTGGGCAAAAAGTCTTGCTTCTTGTGCTTCTGCAATGCGCATAAGAAGACTTTTATAAGCTACATAAACTTCTGCTGGTAAGGTCTCGTGGATACATTTATTTAGAGAAGCAAAAAATGTTTTTAAGTTTTTGAACTCTCCATTGTAAGATTTTTCAAATACTTCTCCAATGCAATCGTAGGCAAGGTCTGCAAGAGAAAATCCGTTCTTACAGCATAAATATGTTGTGTGCTTTCTGTTCCTGCTGAAATGAGAAATTACAACTACACGCGAAATCTTAACTAAGTCGGTAATCTCCGAGTGATTATGCTGTCCGTTGTAAATATTGATTAAGATAGCTTTAATTCTTTGAGGAAAATTAGGTTCCCCCATCGGCAACTCATATCTTTTTCTATTTTAATTTAGTATAAACTACAAGAATTTCAAAGAAATTTTTTTGAAAATTTTAGAGATACAATTCAATAGAAAAGCAGAGAAGGACTGTCTAGCAAACACTCCTTCTATGTTTCTCCATTTACTTATGGGTATCTAAGGGGCACCTCTAAAAATTAGTATTTCAAAAATTTTAACGCGGAGTTCGCAAAGAAAAAGCAAAATCTGCAAAGGATATTGATATTTTTAGAGGTGCCATAAGGTTTTATCAACCCGTCAAGAGACAAATCTTAATCAATTAATGACCAATGGATCCCGTAACCAGACGGAGAAATAATGAACTTTTCACTTTGTTCTTGGGAAGCATTACAGAACGAAGAACGCCCGCCTTGCCTTGCGCCAGTCGAGGCAGGAAGCACGAAGAGTGAAGAACGAAGAATTAAGGGCACCTCTAAAAATATCAATGAGCCTACTCTAAAAAGCCTCAAATTGAGTTTTTGCACTTTGAATTTGAGCAATAATCAAAGCATTTTCATCCGAAATACCTTTTTATAGTAGGCTCATAAATATTTATTCCCTAACGGGAATTAGGTTTATAATCCCTTTAGGGATGACATAAAAAAATAGCTATATGCTCTATAAACAAAATAAATTGAACAAATTCTAAATAAGAAACTTTTGTTAAGTTGACGCCTATGCGCTTTGCGGGATGAAATAGGTGCCATAACGCCTTTTACCTTGTTACTATTGCCTATTTAATCAGTCATTAAACAAGCAATTGCAGCAGTGTTTACAATATCATTTACAGAGCAGCCACGGCTTAAATCGAAAAATGGCTTTTTAAGTCCTTGATTAACCGGGCCAATTGCTTCTGCACCGCCAAGTCTCTGAGCAATTTTGTAGCCAATGTTTCCTGCGTTCAAATCCGGGAAAACTAAAACATTGGCACGCCCAGCAACATCGCTGCCCGGAGATTTTTTCCTGCCAATGCTTTCAACAATTGCTGCGTCAAACTGCAGTTCGCCATCAACTTTAATATCCGGTCTTCTTTCTTTTACAAATTGTGTTGCTTGACGAACTTTATCAATCAGTTCATGTTCGGCACTTCCTTTTGTTGAAAAGGAAAGCATTGCAACGTAAGATTCTTCGCCGGTTAATTTTTTATGATTATCAGCAGTTGAAATCGCAATATCTGCTAATTGGCTTGCATCTGGGTTAGGATTAACCGCGCAATCAGCAAAGCTGTAAACTATGTCAGGGTAAGCCATCAAAAAGAAACTAGAAAGGATTGACATTCCCGGCGTAAGCCCAACGCAAAAAATGGAAGCGCGTGTAACATCTGCCGTTGTTGCAAATGAACCAGAGACACTCGCGTGAGCCAAATCTTCACGAACCATCATTCCTGCAAAGAATATATCGCGCCGAATTGTTTCTCGTGCTTGTTCAATAGTAACGCCTTTGTGCTTTCTTAGGTTGTAAAAAATGTTTGTAAAGTCACTTAATTTTTCTGATTTCTCCGGGTCAATTATTCTTATTCCTTGAAGATCAACGCCAAGTTTTGCTGCATCGTTTCTAATCTTATCTTCATTTCCCAAAGTAATTACAGAAGCAACTTTTTCTTTTGACAGAATCTCGGCGGCTTTTAAAACACGTTCATCGTGAGATTCCGGAAGTACTAGAGTTTTCTTCTTCAATGCTGCTTTTTCTCTAATTTGTTTAAGTAATAAAATTTCAGCCATTTTAAATCCATAAATTGTTATAAAAGTGCCGTAAATATACTAAAATGCTATTCTTCAACTTGCTGCGTGAGAAATCTTTTACGTTGGAAACAATTTTAAAAGAAAAATACATTAGTAATCTGTCGCCTGACTTGCCGAGCGTATTGGGCAACTAGTTTTTCCTCTGTGGAACTCAGTACTTTCACTGTGTAACTAATTTTTTGCTTAAGAATTACACTGAATTCTGCTCAGTAGTCTCAAAGTTACTTCGTTTAATATTCTCCGATTTCAAGTTGCAAGTTAAATTCGCCGTGATCCAATCACATACTTATTCATTTCTTCCTCTGTAAGTTTAACCGGAGAAATAAATGTATGCGATCAGAATTAAAGAAAGCACAATGCTTGTTGTAATAACATCAATTGCTGACCAGCTGCTTCTGGTATCTTTCTTATGCTCTTCTGTAATGGTGCCATAGGTTAAACCTTTAATCTTTGTGTAATCAGGCTGCTCACTCATATAACTAACAACAACCATAACAACCAAACTAATTACGAAGATCAATAAACTATAATACTGAAAGAAGATGTTATTGATAATCCACAAGATTGAACCTTCTTGATAAGTAAAGCCGGCAGATAATTTTACAGGTGTATCAATTGCCAGTCTAATTAATCCTAAGGCAAAACCTGTGTAAAGTGCTGCCAAAGCGCCTTTTGCATTTAACCTCTTATGAAATATTCCAGCAAAGAAAACCACAAAGATTGGCGGAGCGAGATAAGCTTGCACGCCTTGCAAATAATCGTATAAACCTTTTCCACCGCGAATAACCGGCAGCCATAGAAGTCCAATTACAACCATAACTGCAGTAGCTACTCTTCCAACCCAAACAAGTTTTTCTTGAGATACGTTTGGTTTTAATCGGGAATAAAAATCAAGTGTAAATAAAGTTGAACACGCATTAAATACACCTGCAAGTGAACTCATTAAAGCTGCAAGCAGCCCAGCAACCACAAGTCCTCTTACACCAACAGGCAAAACGTGAGCAACCATTAAAGGAAAGGCTTGCTGTGCGTTGTCTCTTATAATCTGTCCATCTGAGCCAATTAGTTGCGATTGTAATGCAGGAACTTTGCCGCTAGCAGCAAGCGCAAAACAAATAATTCCGGGAATGATAAAAATGAATATCGGAAGCAATTTGAAAAATGCCGCTGCTATTGAACCTCTTCTGGCTTCCTTTATGTTTGCTGCTGATAGAGTTCTTTGAACGATGTATTGGTCTGTAGTCCAATACCACAAACCAATAATTGGCGCACATAACAACATTCCAATCCATGGATAGTTATCATTGAAATACCAAGCCATTTTACCGGCTTCTTTAACAGGAGCCCAAGTGCCTTCAACTCCAGCAGGAACTAATGGCTTCCATAAGTTGAACATTTCGGCACCAGCAATTGCCTTTAGCTCACCCCAACCTCCTAATGCTTGCAAACCAAAAATAGTAACTAATGCAGACCCAATAATTAAAACTATTGTTTGAAGAGCTTCTGTATAAGCCACGGCAGTCATTCCGCCAGCCACGGTGTATAAACCTGTAATAACAATTACCAAAATAGAACCAATCCAAAAGCTGTCCATTCCCATAAAATTTAATTCTGGCAGCAGCACCGAAAAAACAACTCCGCCGGCAAAAACACCTACGGCAATTTTTGTAAGAATGTAAGCAACTAACGAAATTGCAGAAAGAACGGTTCTTGCTCTTGGGTTAAATCTTCTCTCTAAGAACTCCGGCATCGTAAAAACCTTTGAACGGATGTAGAATGGAACCATAACCCAGCCAAGCACCAGCAAGCACCAAGCGTGCAATTCGTAATGTGCCATTGCAACTCCATCTGTTGCGCCGGAACCAGCCAATCCTACTAAATGTTCTGAGCCAATGTTAGAAGCAAATATAGAAGCGCCAACTACAAACCAGCCTAAATGCCTTCCAGCCAAAAAATAATCTGTAGAATTTTTCTGCTTTTTTCTCATTACCCACCAAGCCACACCTAATACAATTGCGAAGTACCCTGCAATTACTAACCAGTCAAGTGTTTGCAAAACAGCCATAATTTTTCCCTCGATTAATTATTTAGTAGAAAATTTATAAATAGTTTTTTGTACGTATTGCTCGCCAGGATTTATTATTACTGACGGGAAACTTGGTTTGTTTGGTGAATCCGGGAAATGTTGTGTTTCTAAACAAAGCCCCGTTCTGTAATTGCACGCAATGCCATTCTTGCCAATTTGTTCGCCATTTAAAAAGTTGCCTGAATAAAATTGTATCCCCGGTTGATCCGTAAATATCTCCATAAATCTTCCTGAAACAGGTTCGTATAGCTCGCCTACTTTTTTAATTGTCTTATCCCAATTATTTATTACCCAGTTATGATCATATCCCAAACCATATTTTATTTGTTGATTATCAGAATTAATATTTTCCCCAATTCGTGATAAATTTCTAAAATCAAAAGGCGTGTTTTCTACTTTATTCAGTTCGCCGGTTGTAATAAAACCTTTATCCACATAAGTTATGTAGTCAGCATTCAGCATCAAATGATGATCTAAAATATTCTTGGTTAAATCTCCGCTTAAATTAAAGTAAGAGTGGTGTGTGGGATTCAATATTGTAGTTTCATCTGTTTCCCCTAAGTAATCAATTATAAGTTCATTCTCTTCGCTCAAAGTGTAAATCACATCTAACTTAACAGTGCCGGCGTATCCCATTTCACCGTTGTTATCAATCAAAGTAAGTTTAAGAGATTGTCCAGTGTCAGTTTGAATTGGTTCAGCATCCCAAATGCGTTTATTAAAACCAAACTTTCCTCCGTGCAAATGATTTTCGCCATCATTAACATCTAACTGATAATTTTTTCCATCGAGAACAAATATTCCTTTGCCAATTCTGTTTCCATACCTGCCAACAATAGCACCAAAATAAGAACTACATTTTTCGTAACCTTGTGCAGAATCGTAACCTAAAACTACATTCTCACTTTTCCCGTTTTTATCTGGAACAAAGATGGAAACAACTGCTGCTCCATAGTTGCATATTTCTACTTTCATTCCATTCTTACTCTTCAAGGTGAATAGGGAAACTTCTTTGTCTGTTTCGACATTCCCAAAAAATCTTTTCTCTATCATATTATCTTCCTTTTGATTTGGCGACAGTTAGATGCTGATTAAACTTAAAAAGAGGAATAAACGTAAGCTAAACTTTTTCATAGTAATTCTCTCTTATTTTTAACTACAGTTTATCTTGTATGCAAAGTAATTCAACGCAGTAAAACGATTTTTAGCCGCCAAATTGCTCAGAACAATTAGCTTAAGGTTTTCTGTGCCCTTTTACTTTTTTGCTCCGCAACTGAAGTCTTTATGTCCAACACTTTAACTTTCTTAAAATAGCGCGAAATGTGACTGATATCAGAATAGACTATCGAGCGACAGATTTCGGAAATGCTTAGTTCAGTTTCAACTATATACTTTGTAATTCCTTTTATAAAGTTTCTTCCAACCGTCTGGAAGTTTCAATAAAAACTGCTACTCGAGAAATTCTTGCCATATAATTTTTAATCAAGTACTAAAATTTTTCTGTGTTAATAGTAAATAATTAGGAGCTAAGTTGCTAAACGAAACTAATTGCGTTGCATTAATCGCTACATCTATAAATTCTAATATGCTGTATTGTGTTCAGCTTAGTCACTCGTTTGCATTATCTAAATGAAAGGAATTATTAGCAAGTATTAAGTTCCAAACTCATTGATAGAAAAAGCAAATGCAAAGACAATGCAGAAAAGTTAACATATGGGCGCCTCTAAAAATATCAATTTACTTTGCCCCGCTTTGCGGGATGAAATATTTTAAAACAAAAGTTTTTAGAGGTGCCAATATAATATTCATAAAGCACTATGCACTAAATTTACATTTGTTGTTTATTTAAGAATGCGTACTTTTTAGTAGATTTACTAAAAGGAAAATCAAAGTAACAGAGTTTACTTTACTTCGCACCAAGAATAATTGAAAAACGATAGCGAAGTGTAAGCCCAAATCTATTAGATAATAGTTCTAATCTCGACTAAAAGCAAAATTAAAAGTATATATAGAAATCTCTGAATAATAATCCATTGCCAACTGAACCGGTGAAGTGTGGCAATTTCGTTTGTAAAGTGAATTCCAAATCCGTCAATGAGCTAAGTGAGCTACGGGACAAATTTTTAATGGAACAAATAATGAATAATGAAAAATCATCCAACCAAAAAATAAATATTAAGCCTACTCAACAGACAAAACAAACTAAAGATTCACTATGTGAAAAGCTACAAATGGTAATAAACAATCTTCCTAAGGAAGAACTAACCCTTTCCGAAATTAGGGATTTGTTAGGACGAGATGGGATGCTGTTGTTTATAGCTTTATTAACAATTGTATTCTTGATACCTGTTTCCATTCCGGGTATTAGCACAATTTTTGGCGCGACTATACTTTTAATAGGTATAAGCATGTTATTTGGCTGGAACATTTGGCTGCCATCAAAATTCTTACAAAAAGAACTTCCCGCCGGAAAGTTACGCAACGGTTTCAATTTAGGGTTAAAGTGGTTTACGCGATTAGAAAAAATTAGCAAGCCTCACCGTTTAGTTTGGCTAACGGAAAACAGAACTTCAGAAATTATAAACAGCAGCTCAATTATTTTAGCTGCATTATTACTTATGATGCCTTTCGGTCTAATACCATTTAGCAATACATTGCCCGCAATAGCGCTTCTATTTTTTGCAATAGGCATTCTTCAGAAAGACGGCGTAAGCATCCTTCTTGGTCATTTATCCAACATCGCCACAATTATTTATTTCGCAATTTTGATTACAGGCAGTGGTTACGCAATTCATGAGCTTCTTAAATATATGAACCAGTAAAAATCATTAACAAATAAACGTAATTACTTCACACAATCGTCTTCTGGATTTCGAGATTTTTTATAACTTCAAAATTTCTTTGAATATCTAAGTTTTGTCTAATAATTATTTCTAACTAACATTCATATACTTTTCAATTTCGAAAATGTAGTTTGGAGTAATTAATGTTTTCGATTTTCTTATTCGAGTCAAAAGATCTATCCAATATTTTTTACCAAGTCCATTTGCCTTTGCTACTTTTCTAATCCATGCTAACTCATTCAAATGAAAATTACCATCTAAAAATGCTAACCTCAGTGAATCTGACAGAAATGAAACCCCGATTTCTTTCCTCGAAAAAACCGGCAGTGACTCACTAATAAATTGATTGTCAGCTAATCTTTCAACTGCTTCAGAGCAAAAATGCGGGTCAAACCCAAGTATTTTTGACAATCTAATCAAGGCTAATTTTTCATAATCAGAAACCATTTGGTCTAATCTGCATATAACTAACAGCCCTCTTAAGTAGTTGCTTTTATCTAAACTTGTCATTAATAATCCGCATGTTTTACATTAATTTGTTACAAATTTTCTAAGCATATCTAATTCATCTTGTGTTACTTTTCCATCAAAAAGAGTTTGTTTAATGCTGTCTGTAAAATTTATAAAGCTGTCAAATCCTATATTTTTTTCAGAACTCAGCTGTTCGAAGTAAATATTTACAATCCCCTTCAATTCTTCAACATTAGTGCTATTTATCAATCCAGAAAACATACCCAATATGTCTTCTTGTAAATAAGGTAAAATAACATTTCTAAAATGTGTAAATAATACTTCGTTAAGAATAGGGATATTGGCAAATAAAAATCCTAAAAGAGGCTTCATAAAATATAAGCCGACTGCAGCAATAAAAAGTATTAGTATCAAAAGAAATGAACATCCCAATACTGCAATGGTTCTAACCTTTTTGCTAGCGCTAAACTCTCGCTTCAATGAATACATTACATCTCTAATTTGATATTTCATTTGTATTTCCTATTCAGATTATTATAGCTCTATATTAACTGCTTCGTACCTGCCGCCGCAAATATGCCCGGTCATAGTTATTATCTCTGAGCCATCAACTATTGATTTAAATTCGCTTGATATTTCAATCGGCATTCGAACGCCATTCTTGTCTTCGGCATAGAAAGTAATTTTGCTGCCATCTGCAGTTTGTTGGACTCCTAAATCTTGAACAACTTTAACAACTATCTCTTTTTGCACATGGCTATTAGGGTCATAATCGTTAAAGGCTCCTAATCCCTTAAATGGTGAGAAATAAAATAAATACATAACAAGAATTATTAACCCAACTAAGATTGGCGATACTAATTTTGGCAATAGTTTCATAAATGCTTCCTTCCTTTTATTGATTTGTATTTTTCACAATTAAAATTCGTATTCAGATTTTTTGTTACCCTAACAACAATTTAAAATTTGGAGGGCTTCTTCTCATGCCGACACTGCCTTTAGAAAGTTTATGAATATATAGCTTTCTAATCATTAACCGGCGGTTTCAAAATATGTGGTTCGTTTATTATAGATGATCTGATTGTTGGCTGTTTTAACATTATTTTTTCCCGTAATCACAAATATTCCCTTCACAAGTTGAAAACTCTTTCTCCTCTAAATAGTCTTCTATAATTTCTGTTCGATGAGCCGTAAACTGATAAGAATGGCTCGGTGTTCCAATCCATGAATGAAGCAACACTAATGTAATTGTTGTGATAATATACAGTTTCATAATTGTGAATTTTGTCTTTCTTTTAACTTTTACTGTCTTTGTTTTGTTTCACCGTATATTAATATGAGAAAATAGCATTTTAAATCCAATTCCAAATCCTTTGAAAAATGTTGATTCAAGATTTTTAAATATTACACATTCAAACAGTCTCTTAATTAAGAGCACCTCTGAAAATATCAATATCCTTTACGGACTTTGTTTCTTCTTAATCCCGCTTTGCACGATGAAACTTTTTAAAACAAAAGTTTTTAGAGGCACCAATGAATCTCCTCGCCGCAACCTGCCCGCCGCTTTGCTTTGGCAGGAGGGGCAGCGAGGTTTCTGAAAACAAATTTTATTTATTCGCCTCAAGAGGCAGGGAATTTGACCCTCGTCCGCCTCTGGCGGATTAAATTAAACTTCCCTAATTAGTTATTTCAATTAACATTCTATCGAGTCCTATTTTCTGAGTTTTTGAATGGCTTAGTACGCTCTGACATTTTCATCGTGCATTACACACTCGTTTTAGTCAATTACAGAACGTATATATAAAACCTATTGATTGAAAATATTGCAGAGATGAACTATATTGCACCGAAATGAAAAACTTTCAGTCAAATATCGAAGAATTTCACCCATACTTCCTCAAATCATATAGACGATTGTACTCTTGTCTTATGTTCTATAATTAAGAGTTACTTCTCTTTCCAATTTCTTAATAATTTTTGCAGTTTAATCAAAATAGTTAGAAATAATTTTTTGCAGGGAATGAAAAATGTTTGAAAAAATTAATAAGCACACAGGAACTCCTGAGAGGCCGGCTGCTTCCGAAGGTAATTTTTCTACCATAAAAAATAGTGGATTTCTCCCTGGATTGAACCAGCGCATTCAGCGCCTTCGCAAGCTAAGCGTAGATACGGAGCCTTCTATATCTATTGAACGAGCAATACATCAAACAGAATTTTACAAAGAAAATTACGGCAAGTATCCAATTCCAATTTTAAGAGCATTTCAGTTTCTGGACCACTGCAAAAGAAAAACAATTTACATTGGCGAAGGCGAATTAATTGTTGGTGAACGTGGACCAAGACCTAAAGCAGTTCCTACATTTCCCGAATTAACATGCCATAGTGTTGAAGATCTTCACGTACTAAACACAAGAGATATGCAGCGCTACAAGGTTGAAGAAAACGATATTAAAACTTATGAGAAAGAAATTATTCCTTTTTGGCAAGGTAAAACACAACGCGAGAGAATATTTAATAACGTGCCTGAAAAATGGCGGCTGGCATACGAAGCCGGATTATTTACAGAATTTATGGAACAAAGAGCTCCGGGGCATACTGCTCTCGACGGAAAAATTTATAAGAAAGGGATGAATGATTTTAAGCGTGAGATTGCGGAGCATCTCTCAAAATTAGATTACTTGAACGATCCGGAAGCAACTGATAAAGCGGATGAACTAAATGCAATGAGTATTGCATGTGATGCTGCAATAATTTTTGCTAACCGACATGCAGATTACGCCGAGGAGTTATCAAAAAAAGAAAACAATCAACAGCGGAAAATTGAACTTGGAAAAATTGCTGATGTATGCCGCTGGGTGCCTGCAAATGCACCAAGAAATTTTTGGGAAGCCATTCAGATGTACTGGTTTGTTCATCTCGGAACAATAACAGAACTAAACGGCTGGGATGCGATGAACCCCGGACATTTTGATCAGCACCTTGAACCGTTCTATAAAAAAGAAGTTGCAGAAGGAAAAATTTCTAAAGATGAAGCAAAAGAACTACTTTCATGTTTTTGGATTAAAGTGAATAATCATCCTGCACCTCCTAAAGTTGGTATTACTGCAAAGGAAAGCGGAACATACAACGACTTCACCAACATAAACATTGGCGGACTAAAACCAGATGGCACTGATGCTGTTAGCGAAGTTTCATTTTTGCTTCTTGAAGTAATTGAAGAATTGCATATTCTTCAGCCAGGCAATTCGGTCCATATCAGTTCTAAAACACCCGATAATTTTTTACATGCCGCTGCTAGAGTAATTAGGCAGGGACACGGCTATCCATCTTTGTTTAACCCGGACGTTTACATTCAAGAGTTGTTAGTACAAGGCAAATCTTTGCAAGATGCACGCGAAGGAGGTTGCAGTGGCTGCATAGAAGTTGGAGCTTTTGGTAAAGAGGCTTACATTCTTACTGGATACTTGAACGTTCCTAAAATTCTTGAAATAACTCTTAATAATGGAATTGATCCGGTTACAAATAAAAAAGTAAGTATAGAAACCGGCGATCCTCGAACATTTGCTAATTACGAAACTTTTTACTCTGCTTTCATAAAACAACTAAACTACATTGTTGAGTTAAAAATTAAAGTAAGCAACTATATTGATAGAATGTTTGCTAAATATACTCCTGCACCGTTCTTATCAATTGTAATAGAAGACTGCATCAAAAAAGGCAAAGACTACTATGATGGCGGGCCGCGTTACAACACAAATTATATTCAATGTACAGGACTTGGAACTGTAACAGATAGTTTTGCAGCAATCAAAAAACATGTTTTCGAGAATAAAACATTCCAAATGGATAAAATTCTTCAAGCTGTAAAAAACAATTTTGAAGGTGATGAACCGCTTCGGCAAACAATTATTAACAAAACTCCTTTTTGGGGAAATGATGATGCATATGCAGATGAAATTGCAGTTAGAGTTTACAATGATCTGCTAAGAGCTATTGATGGAAAACCAAACATCAAAGGAGAAATGTTTCACTTAAATATGCTTTCTACAACATGCCATATTTATTTCGGAAAAATTTTAGGCGCAACTCCAAATGGCAGATTAGCTGGTAAGTCTATTTCTGACGGAACTTCACCTTCTCACGGTGCAGATACACACGGGCCTTCTTCTGTAATCAAATCTCTCGCTAAGCTGGACCAAACAAAATCTGGTGGAACACTATTAAATCTTCGCTTTCTTCCAAGCTTATTAAAAAAGGATGAAGACATAAAGAAATTAGGAAAGTTAATTAGAAGCTATTTTTCACTTGGCGGGCATCATGTTCAATTTAATATTGTTGATACAGCTACACTTTTGGCAGCCCAAGAAACTCCTGAGGATTATAAAGATTTGCTTGTACGCATGGCTGGTTATAGCGATTACTTCAACGATATGAATGCAGACCTTCAACAAGAAGTTATTGAACGAACCGAAAATGATTCTTTCTAATTGTTAAACGAGGGACAAGTGGAATCTGGATTAATTTTCGACATAAAGCGTTATTCAATAAATGATGGCCCCGGAATACGTGTAACTGTTTTCTTTAAAGGCTGCAACTTGAACTGCACTTGGTGCCATAATCCAGAAAGTATTTCTCACAAAATCCAGAAGATGTATGCAAAGAATAAGTGCATCAGTTGCTGCGCTTGCGTTGATAACTGCTCTACATTTGCCTGCAATTTAACTCAAGATGGAATTATTACAGACAAGAACAAATGTAACCTTTGCGGAAAGTGCGCAGAAGTTTGCCCAACAACTGCAACAGAAATTTCCGGTCGTACAGAAACAACCACAAACATTTTAAACATCATTCAGAAAGAAACCGTTTTTATGGATTCATCCGAGGGCGGTGTTACTTTTTCCGGTGGCGAACCACTTTTACAACCAAAATTTCTTTTTGAACTACTTGATCAATGCGGGGAAAAGAATATTCATCGCGCAATAGATACAGCCGGCAACGTAAAAACTGAACTTCTGCTCGAAGCCGCAAAAAAAACCGATTTGTTTTTATATGATCTAAAAATGATGAACCAGGATTTGCATAAAAAGTGGACTGGCGTTAACAATGAGTTGATATTACATAATCTAAAAAAACTTTCGGAAACCGGCAGCGAAATAAATATCCGAATTCCACTTATAGTAAATGTAAATGATGATGAACAAAATATTGAAGAGAGCGCAAAATTTATTTCTGCACTTTACGGCGAACAAAAAAGCGTAAATCTCCTCCCTTATCACAATATTGCACAGCAGAAGTATGCCAAACTTGGCTCTGTTTACGTTACTCAAAATCTTGAAGTGCCGTCTCAAAATGAGCTTCAAAGAATAATTGCTCATTTTGATTCTTTTGGAATAAAAGCAGCATTAGGCGGATGAGGCTTGTATATAGAAGACGCATTAAAAACAAAAAGCCTCTTTTTAACTAAAAAGAGGCTTTTTTTGTGAGCGCGGGTGGGGTCGAACCACCGACCTTCACCTTAAAAGGGTGTTGCTCTACCACTGAGCTACGCGCCCGCCTTAATTTTTTTAAGGCTACAAATATATAGCGCTTCACCTTTAAATCCAAGAAATGGTTGGATTTTCTAAATATTTTGTGCTCATAACTCACAAAAAATACATTGTTTCGTACATTCGACAGATTTTTTCATATATTGACTAACAAGTAAATTTTACCATTATGAAAGACTCTAGAATACTAATAGCAGATGATGACGAAACATTGTGTTACTTACTTAAAGAAGAGTTAGTACACGAGGGTTATATTATTGATACTGTTTATGACGGTAAAGATGCCATAGACATGTTAAAAAAACGCTATTTTGATGTTTTACTGCTAGACCTTGAAATGCGGGAAGTAAATGGAGAAAAAGTTCTCAATTTTGTAAAAGACAATAATCCGTCGCTACAGGTGATTGTTCTTACTGCAAAATCTGATATTAGAACCGCAATTGACTGTATAAAACAAGGTGCTTATGATTTTATAACAAAGCCTTATGAATTTGGCCAGCTTTGCATTACAATAGAAAGAGCGCTTGAACATAAGGACCTATTAATTAAGAATAAGATCCTTACATCAAAAATTAAACAAACTCCTCCAAATACAATTATTGGAGACAGTGAAGCAATAAAGAATTTGAGCAGACTTGCAGAAAGAGCAGCCAAATCGGAATCCAGTATTTTACTTGAAGGGGAAACCGGAACTGGGAAGGAATTATTTGCAGAGTTTATTCACAAAAACTCCAATAGAGCATCCAAGCCATTTGTTGCAATTAATTGTGCATCTCTTCCAGATCAATTAATAGAGAGCGAATTATTTGGTTATGAAAAAGGAGCTTTTACAGATGCAAAAACTTCCAAGCAAGGCTTAGTTGAGATTGCAAATGGCGGTACATTATTTTTAGATGAAATTGGAGAACTCAGTTTAACATTGCAGCCTAAGCTTTTACGATTTTTAGAGAATGGAGAATTTAGAAGAGTTGGCGGTATAAGCAATCTTATCTCAAATGTTAGAGTAATTGGTGCAACAAATAAAAATTTGATGGAAGAAGCTGAAAAAAGAAACTTTAGAAAAGATTTATTGTTCAGGCTAAATGTAATTACTTTAACAATTCCACCTTTGAGAGACAGGGATGCGGACATTCTTTTGCTTGCCGATTATTTCTTGCAGAAGAAATCTCCAATTCGCTCAAATAAAAAACTTTTGCCAGAAACTAAAAAAGACTTATTAGCCTATGCGTTCCCTGGAAATGTAAGAGAACTTGAACACATGATTGAGCGAGCGATAATTTTCTCGGAAAGTGAAATGATTTTGCCGAAGGATTTGAATATCCCGAAAGAAGAATTTGAATTTGCAACTCATTTATCTGAAGATGGAACGATTATGACAATGGAACAAGTTGAAAAGATTCACATAAAGAAAGCACTTGAACATCACGACTGGAATAGAGAGAATACTGCACGTGCATTAGATATAAGCCAAAAGACACTATACTCAAAAATTATTAAGTACAATCTTAAATAATGAATTCGGAAGAAAAAGATTTATCGCTTAAACACTTAGCGCATGATTTAAATAATATCTTCACACGTATTTTTGCCAGTATTGAATTACTGAAGCTCAAAAATAGAACTGATGAAAATTATGCATCTCTCCTCAATAACATTGAATCTGGTGCTTACTTAGCTTCAGAAATTATCAACACAACAATAGGAAAATCATCAGCTTCAATTCAGAATAGAAGAATAAACATTAACACAATAATTCAAGATGTAGTAAATTCTTATCAAGGGTATGCTAACGGTAAAATAAATTTTAGTTTATCTCTTCAGCCGAACTTGAAATTGATAAATGCTAAGTATGTAGATATTTCTCGTATAGTTATGAATTTAATCACTAATGCTTTAGAATCAATTGAAAATGCTGGCAATGTTTCTATCAAGACGTTTATATTAAATAACGACCAACTTATAAAGATAATTATTGCTGATGACGGCGTTGGAATAGACGAAAATTTATACAATTTAATTTTTGCAGAAGGATTTTCTACCAAGCCACATACTAATAAGTCGGGTTACGGTTTAAGCATTGTAAAAAGTTTAGTTGAACTATACAAGGGAACTATTGATGTTCAGTCATCAAAACAGAAAGGCACACAATTTACACTTACTTTTCCCGCAGCCGTAACTTCCAAAGTGACAATAGATTCTTCAAAAACTGTTTTAATTGCCGAAGATGAAAATACTTTACGCTATTTATTAACGGAGCTGTTACAATCGTATAATTACAAAGTAGTTTCAGTATCTAACGGAAAAGAAGCGTTAGAATTATTCGCAACGAACAGATTCGATGTTTTAATTATTGACAAGATAATGCCGCAATTAGATGGTATAGAGTGTATTAAACAAATTAGAAAACAAAATTATAACATTCCTATAATATTAGCTTCTGGTTCTTCAACTGCAGATTCAAGTCTTATTAATGCTTTAAATATTTCTTACGTTTTGAACAAGCCGTATAACTTCGATGAAATGATATCTGTTATTGAAGATATTCTTACTTGAAAACTACTCGGATTTAAGATCAACAATATTTAAGTTGTTAACGTAGGGAGTGATAACCGGTTTTTTAATTGAGCCGAGCTTTTCTAAAACAAAAAGAATATCCTTGGCCGCGTTTTCAATAAAATCAACCCTTTTCAATATTGTTTCTCTAGAAATGGGTTCTTTAGATATTTCTCTTCTAATTGCAGCGGTAGATAAATTAATTAATGTTAGCGGCTGTTTTATTTCGTGGTTTGCAGTAACAACAGTTGCAGCGTATGTTTTAATCTTTTCTAATTCACGCAGAATTTTGTTCATTTCACTAAAACGGAGCGCTGAACTTATTCTAGCCAGCAATTCTGTTTTATTAAACGGCTTCTTTATAAAATCGAAAGCGCCGCATAGCAAGCCGGTTTTTACATCTGCAACATCTGTTAAAGCAGTAAGCATAATAACAGGAATAAGGTTTGTTTCATCTGTAGTTGAAAGTTTTTTACAAACCTCGAAACCGGAAATATCTGGCATCATTACATCAAGCAATATGAGATCTGGTTTTTCTTCTACAGCTTTTTGAATTCCCATTTCTCCATTATAGGCTTTAATAACTTCGTAACCTTCTTTCTCCAATCGGTCTTGAAGCAGAAAAACACTGTCAGGGTAATCATCAATTACTAAAATTCTTTTCATACTTAAAGATGTCTCTTTAACTTTATTTTGAAAGGTATTCTAAAATCTTTGTAGAAAGTGATTGAAAATTAATTGGTTTAGTTACCAAATCGTCAAAGCCATTTTTCTCAATTATCAAGTGGTTATCAAGCATTGCATAGGCCGTAAGTGCTATTACAGGCAATTTCATAAATCTGTTTTCATCACGTATTCTTCTTATTGTTTCAAATCCATCCATTTGCGGCATCATAATATCTAATAATATTAAATCTGGTTTTACATAATTAAGCATTAACAAACATTCCATTCCATTATGCGCAAACACCGTATCATACCCAAGTTCTTTAACGTACTCTCCAACTGTATACAACGCATCATCGTCGTCATCAACAATTAAAATTGTTTGTTTGGAATTCTTTTTCTTTCTTTTTTCTACAACATTTTCTGCCTCGCCTCGTTCTTCAATTAGAATAACTTTATTCTTATCTGCTAATTCGGATAAGCTTAGTCTATCACGAATTACTTTTAATATATCTAACGGGTGCATTTTAACACGACTAGCAATTCTTTCATAAGCCTCAACTATAATTTTTGAGATTGCCATATCAAGTTTAAGTGGAAGAAGAAAAACTACTGGGCAGTTTTTCAATTCTCTGTTGGAGGAAATTGAATAGCAGATTTCATACGTATTTTCTTTAACAGAATCAACATCAATAAATATTACATCTGGTTTTTCTAACTTGCTGAAGTGGAAAATCTCATCAGGAGAAATTCTTTTATAGAAAGTTTTAGCTGGAGCCAACAGAACCGGGACCTCATTCTGTAGGTCTTCGGTTACTATAAAAATGTTTCTAATATTTCTAAATAGTTCTTCTTCTAGTTTTGTGATTGTTTCAACCGGGTAAACTTCAAAATTTTCTTTAACTACAAAATCATAAATATTTGGTCCCCAACCATATTTAAGCTCATCCAAGATTTTTATAATTAAGATTGGAGTTGATTTATTGTTCTTGCTGGCTTTGATAGACGAGATGAAATTAAAAGTATTTTCGAAAGGATTTAGAATTATTGCAGTGTACTTATTAGTGTAAACTAAATGCTCGGCTTGGCTGCAAGATTTACAATATTCGCATTGTATAGAGTAGGAAGCCAGATAATCGCTTATAATGTTTCGTGTAGACTGCGAATCTGTAATTAGAAGAACCGGAAGTTTAGCTGCTAAATTTTTTGCCGATAATTCTATGTTATCATCAATAGTTAAAAATTTATGTTCGCTGCTTTCAACTGCTTCTAAAACTGAATCGTGAAGTCTAAATGAAAAAGAGGAGCCTTTACCGAGTTCACTTTTGAGCATCAAAACGCCACCAAGCAGTTCTATATATTTTTTGCTTATCGCTAATCCTAATCCAGCGCCGTTGTATTTTCTGGAAGCGCTTCCATCTGCCTGTTTGAATTCCTTAAAAATAATTTTTTGATCCTCTTCGGAAATGCCAATTCCTGTATCTATAACCTCAAAATGCAAATCCGATAAGTTTCTTAATTCGATTTTGACCTTGATATATCCTGCTTCAGTAAACTTTATTGCATTAACAATTAAATTCAATAACACTTGTTCCAGCTTTTCTTTATCTGTGTTTAGCAGAATAGTTTTTCCCTCTGGCAGTTCAAATACTAGTTTTAAGTTTTTTTCAACTGCTAAATGAAATATATTTGGTTTTATCTCATCAATTAAATCGCTTAGGATGCAAGTAACTTTCTTTAACTCAATCTTACCGGATTCAAACTTTGAGAACTCAAGAATGTTATTTATTAAGCCAAGTAATTTCTTGCCGTTCCTATTTACAATTCCAAGCCTGTCTTTTACTTTTTGCAGAACGCCCGAATCTTTCAACATTAATTCTGTTAAGCCAAGTATAGAAATTAAAGGAGTGCGAAGCTCGTGAGACATACTTGCAAGAAAATCCGATTTTACTTTGGTAAGCTCAATAGCTTTTGTGCGCTGTTTTTCAAGTTCTTCTGCTTTTTCTTTAAGTTGATTGTGCAGCCGCTTTAATTCGTCATTCTGTTCAACTATTTGCAAGTTTTGTTTTTGGTATTCGTCGTTTAGTCTTTGAAGTTCAACTACTATATTTTCTAATTGCTCAAATGATTTTGCGTTTACTAAGCCAACAGCTAATTGCTCGTGGATTGTGTCTAAGTAGTTTTCAATTGGAGTATCTGGGTTCGACTCGCTTGCCAATTCTAGAACTGCAATAACTTCTTTGTTATATAATACAGGATATACAACTAAATATTTTATTTTAACCGAAGCCATTCCTGCTTTTATTTCGGGATAATTATCGTGAAAACGAAAATCAACAGTTCCCTTTTTTTCTATTGCATCAGCAAATAAAACCGAATCGCCAAGTTGCAGCGTATGTTTACCAATTCCGTATGAAGATATTAGTTTATAGTTTTTATTTTCAACAAAATATAAAGCGCCAAAAGTAAGATGCGTTGATTTAATAATTTTCGATAAAGCAGCATCTGCAATTTCTTTAAGTGTAGGCTTTTGATTAATAAGCGCTAAAAATTCCGAATATTCTTTTTCTGCTTTCTTGTTTCTCGCTAATTCATCGAGCATTTTGTTAAAAGTTTCGCCGAAATGTCCAATCTCATCTTTTGTAATAACAGGCACTCGGTGTTCCAGATTCCCTTTTCTTGTTTCTTCGGCGGCAATACTTAACGCTTCAATTTGTTTACGCAGTTTTGCAGTTGAAACAACTACAATAATAAATGTAATAGCTGTTCCGGCTAGTACAATTAAAAACATCACCATTTGCAAAGTATTTCTAAAATCTACTCCTTCCTTAAATACCTGAAATACTATGAAGTTTACTTCCAGATCAGAAACAGAAACAAATCTTGGTGAGTAAATTGCTGAAACAAAGTCCGCATCATCCAATTCTTCACTATATAAATCAAAATTGTTTTTCTGCTTTAAGTCTTTAGCAGAATTAATAACACTTTGTAACCATATCTGATTTCCATCATACATTGAAACTTCGATTGGTGATTCATTAACTACTAAGGCAATCTCAGCATTAATTTTTACTCTTAACTTGTTCAAAAAATCTGTTGAGATTACCCTTCCATAATAATATGTTTTTCCATCTTTAAGTTGTGCATAGCGTAAGAAAGAGGCTTGATTATCTGTGAAGAACTTTTTGAAAGACGATGATCTAAGATTAAGATAAGAGTTCGACTTGACTTTGAACTCTTTTGTATTTATTAAAGAATCATTTACAAGTGTAAATAAAAAATCTATTTCAAAAGAATCTAATTCGATCGAACTGAAATTTGATATTTTAGGAACTAACCTTCTGAATTCTTCATCAGTATTTTGCAGTTCCGTCTGTAAACTGAAAGCTAAATTTGTAGTTGCATTAATTAATGTTTTAGACTGCTGGTTCATCAGCAATCGATTTGCCAGCGAATAAAAAATAAATGTGGATGAAATTGAGATGATAAGCACAATTACAAAAGTTGTTAAGAGAAATCGTACATTCAATTTCATTTGAGATAGACCTTATATTTTATATAAAGCTAAAAAGAATTGCTTTTTAGGAAGCACACTGGATTGAGTTATACTGTTAATTATTTTCTTCTTCTAATTTCTCCTTTTCTTTTAATTCCGAACTTGCATTTTTAACCTGGTCCTTAAAATTTTTCATTTCGTTTTGCTGGTTTATAATCTCTTTTCTTAGTAAATCAGTCTTTTTAACATTCAATCTATCTTTTAGAGAAGGCAAAATTTCAACTTTAAGTAAAGTTATAATCTCTTTAGTAGATTCTGTCTGAGCATCGTAGCCAAATAAGTAACGTAAACCAAGTACCCACCACGGTAAGTCTTTTAATATTGGAACTCCTCTTCTCTCTATTGTAACATCATTTACTAACAATCCGCCAATTGCAGCTTCTTCTCCGTTGAGCAAAAGCAAGGATGTTGTAACTTCAGTTTTAGGTTTTTCTGTTGTAATAGCACCCGGAATTACCGTACTTTTTTCAATCTTGACTTTGCAAAGCACATAATCCACGCCATCTTCGTTAATGATGTGCGGAGTAACTTCGATAATAGTTCCGCTCTGATA
Organism: Ignavibacteria bacterium; assembly: GCA_009773205.1. Classification (GTDB taxonomy): domain Bacteria; phylum Bacteroidota; class Ignavibacteria; order Ignavibacteriales; family Melioribacteraceae; genus Stygiobacter. The sequence goes on along the minus strand of WPAE01000006.1, from coordinate 186,323 downwards.
GAATTTATCAATTAGATTGCCGGCAAAATCTCTTTCCTTAATAGAAAACTCAGAACCAACTTGTGTTCTTCCTTGGACTCCATTAACCGTAGATATTGTTGGTCTAGATAAAATTTTTCCAAGGTTTTCTGTTTCAAAAAATCTGAATAAACCGGTTGCAGTTCCATCAAACTTCCCCATCGTAAAATCTATCTTAGGCGTTATGCTAAACTCTGGCGGGTTTTGAGTGCCCGCATTGGAATTTTGATTTACAGATGCAGTTTGAGATGTTACAATTTTACCTCCAATACTTAAACCGGAACGCGATAAAAAATATTCCCAGTTTACACCCCGCTCTGTCATATCCTTTGTGTTGGCTTCAAATATCAGCGCAGAAATTTTTACTTCCCTTTCTGTAACAGGCACATAAACATCTTTGGTTAATGCTTCTTTAGAAGCATCTTTCTTTCTAACAACTATATTCATTTCTGTTTCATCAACTACAAGATTAAGATACTGCACAATTATGAAGAGTGCTTTTTTATATTGCATCTTATCAATTTCAACACCAATAGGAGTAGTGATAGGCGCTAAAGAAACTATTTTTTTCCCGGTAAGCTTTTCGCTTACCTTGCTTAAAACTTCTACTGCTTGATTGAACGGCAAAGATTCTGAAAGAGAAACAATTTCTTCAGGGTTTACAGAACCTTTCAACTTATCTTTAAAATCAATTTGGGCAAACGCCGGAAATGTGAGCCCAAGAAGTACGAGCATTATCAAAATCTTTTTCATTTTATTTGCCTGTCTTATTCTCTTTCTTTTCTTTTTGTAGTTGAAGTGAAACATTTTCAATTACGCCGCCTTTGTTCAATACAAAATTTACACGGTTGTTTAAGTAATCAATATTCGTCAAATATCCTAAATAGATTTTATCTCCTTCCCAAAGCAAGTAAGTGTTTCCGCTTGCATCAGATAAAAATGCGCCATCTGGTATTAACGCCAATAGCTGGGCAGATTGTACATCGAGCAGAGCATTAATGTTCGGCGGAATTTCGTTTCTTACAAGAGGATAAAAAATATCATAAGCCTGATTAGGAACAAGCGAATTTTCAGTTCCACCCTTAAACGAGAATCTATCATCGCTTGAAAAGTAAACCTTAGCATTAAATTTATAATTAACTAAGTAAACAGGTATTCCCTCTTCATCAACTTTAACATTACTCGAGAGCTCAACATTAACAACTTTTTTGAGATTCTTACTTTCTTCTATACCGTAAATCAACCGGTAAAAATCAGCGTACCGTGCAATTCCAAATATATTATAATTGTAGATGTTAAAGTTCGGGAAAGTCTCCATATCAACATATTCGATATTGACATAAGAATCCGAAGAAAAGCTATAGCTTACTTTATTAACAAACTCGAAAAAATTTGCTTGAGATATGTTTACTGGAATTGCATACTTTCTGTTTGCAAGTATAGAATCCAACTGACCAATCTTCACTTTCATGCTGGCTAATTGGCTTTCTAAAACTTTAGTATCATATTGATATTGAGTAAGCTCTTTTATTTGCTGTTCCTTTTCTTCGATTTTATTTTTTTGAAAAATAAAATCATAAACCCCTGCTGAGAGTACTATAACTATGAGAATTACAGCTATAATGATAGTATTTTTTGTTTTCGTACTCATTTTACCTTTGAAGTGTCTCCTTCAATTCTGTAATCCATAGAGAATGAGAAAGCACTTTTCTCGCGTAGCGGTTCGTAATGTATATTTTTAAGAATAGAGGATTTGTTTTGCTCGGCAAATTCAGTCAATACACTTCTTGATAAAGAAAAACCAGAAAGTTTTAATTCTTCAGGATTTGCAGGCTCGATTTTAGTAAACCAAAAGCTTCTTCTTCTTTCAATAAAATCCGATAGTTTAGACAGATTTTTATTCCAAAGACCGGATCCAATTGCTGCAGAATCAATAATTCCTTGTGTAGCATCGAAAGTATTTATTCTTGCCGCCAGCGGGTTAATTTCATCAACAAGAGATTGATCTAAGGATTTGCGCTGCATTAATCTTTCTATTTCGTAATCTTTGTCTTTAAGAACCTTAACATTATCTAGTATATCAATTGTAAAGAACAAAGTTGCTGCAAACAAAAGAACTGCCAATAAATAGCCGTGCCAAGCAAACTGAAATGTTTTTTGATTTTCTAGAACATATTTTGGTAAAAAGTTAGCGCCCGTATGCTGCTTAGAGAGCTCATCAAAATATTCAACTCCAACAGATATTGGCATTGCATATAAAGCTAAGTTATGTGCTTCTTCTTCCTTTAGATTACTTGTATCAAAATTTTCGAATTTCAGCTCGGTTACATTTGCTTCTGGAAATGTGCCGAAGAATGAAAGAATCAAATTTTCTGAACGGTCTTCTCCGCAGATAATAATATTATCTAACTTAGGAATTGCCCCGTTTTCCATCTCCAACAAAATTTTGGAGAAATAAACATCGTACGTATGTAAGTTTTTTGTCCCAATATCTAAAGTACTTCCAATATGCTTAAGTTTTTGCCCTTCTAAGAAAATAAGCTTGCTGTATTCTTTACCTATATAAACAATTAAAGAAAAATCTTCTGGAAAAAACTTAGTTGTTTTTGAAACATAATAGGAAAGCGCAAGTTCAGAACATTTTATAGTAGGAATTTTTAGAAAGCGCTTGTTATTCAAATTTGCTAACTGATTTACAAGTCCAATGCAGTTAATATCTCCTTCAAGGAACAACCCTAGTACCGAGTTATCATTTGTACTAACTACATCAATTAGGTCCGGTTCAACTGTTATGCCTTTGGTTGAATGAATATCTGCAATTACATATTGAATTAATTTTTTCTTATTGCTTCCCGGAGCGCCTTCGTAATGATGATAATTAACAATTGGTTCTGTTACAATTGGAATGTAATCCATTTTTGTAACTTGTAACCCTTTTAACGCAGCGTTGAAAGATGCCACATCCGAAGCATCTTCAAGATCACGCTGCGGGCTTATTCCATCTGCTGCATCTAAAGCATCAAAACCAAGCTCATCAGCAGTTAAGCTGCCCATTGCTTGTTTTTCAATTTCAGCCAACGCTGTTGTTCTGCCATGCGCGCCAGATAATTGAGAAACTCTGCTCAAAGTAAGCGAGGCAGTACGCAAAATTTTTATGCCGGTTTTATCTTTTAAAAGAACGGCAATTTTTGCGTCTGTTCCTTCGCAGTATAGGCAAACAATCGGTTTCAAAATTAATTGCCCTTCATCAACTGTAGTATTCTTGTTTTATTATTTGCATAAGAAATAGCATTTTCTTTCGATATTTTTCTCTCTGTGAATAACCTTAGCAAATCTTGTTCCATAGTAACCATGCCTTGTGGACCGCCTTGGTTAATCATCATGTAAATTTCACTTGTATTATTGTTCTTTATTGCCGCTCTTACACTCGGCGTTACAATTAACACTTCTTTTGCTAATACACGTTTACCATCGAGACTTGGGACTAATTTTTGAGAGACAACAGAAATTAAAACGTCTGCCAAGCGGTTTCGGACACGTTCTTGCTCGTTAGGATGAACTTCTGCGATAATTCTATCAATAGATTCTACAGCACTTGATGTATGAAGAGTTGAAAAGACTTTGTGTCCTGTATCCGTAACTTCAAGCGCTGCTAATATAGTTTCAGGGTCGCGCATTTCTCCAATTACAATTATATCTGGGTCTTGGCGAAGTGATTGAATTACACCATCCTTAAAAGAAGGAACATCTTTGCCAACTTCTCTATGTTTTATTATTGCTTTTTTAGAGCGGTGAACAAACTCTATAGGCGAAGCAATTATTACAATATGGCTCTGGTCAAAATCATTGTGGAAATCTATTATCGCATCAAGAGTGGTAGATTTGCCTGAGCCGGTAATGCCGGTTACAAGCGAAAGCCCAAACTTGATATAGTTATGGCTCATAATCTTTACTGCAAAAGGATGAAAATCCAAACTTTCTAAAGGACGAATGCTCGCTTGAATTGCTCTCATATTCATTGTAATGCTGTCAAGATCAAAGTATGCATCGCACCTAAATCTTAATTGCTTCTGAATTTTATCATACTTAAAAGTATAACTAAAATCTAAATTTCTGTTTTCTAGAAGTGCTGCAATTTGGTTTTTATTGAGAATCGAAATAATTAGCGTTGAAGCTTCATCTTCACTAAATTGTGGTAAATCTAAAACTCTTTCTTTTTTGCCAAAAATTCTGAACCAAACAGAGTTCTGTGCGCCAAAGCCGCCAATTTCAACATCGGATGCCTGCCGGTCAATCATTGCAGCTAAAATATTATTAAGCAAATTCAAAAGCATCAGCTTATGATCTATTTGTAATTCTTGTATATGCTCTGCAATGTAACGAACTCTCTCTGCTCCCAAAACAGTAGAAGGAACGAGTGAGGCAAATGCAGTTAATATTTGTTTTGCTTCAGATATCATAATGTAATCTTGATAAAATTAAATTAACAATTGTGTTATTTATAGAAACATCTGAATAATTAATCTATTGTCACACTGAGCCTGTCGCCCGCCTGATGAGCCGACGGCGTCCGCCTCGGCTAGCCGTAGGCGAGACGGGAGGCAGGAAGTGTGGCAATTTCGTTTGTAGTGTCATGGTTCGACAAACCCTGTCATGAGCTTGCCGAATGATCACCATGACTTAGAGTAAATATTTCAGATGTTTCTTATACTTAATCTTCCATAGTTGCGCCAATTACCTCATGAATAGAAGTAAGGCCCATTTTTGCTTTTTGAAAGCCTGCATCTCGCAAACTTAAAGTTCCATCTTTTCTTGCTTGCTCTCTAATAGCTTCTTCATCAACTTCTTCGCCGGAGTGCACAATTAACTTTCTAACTTCCTTAGTAAAGTAAAGTGCTTCGTGTATAGCCATTCTGCCTTTGTAACCTGTCTGATTGCATTTATCGCAGCCAACGTGCTCAAATATTTCGCTGCCAATCCATTCTTTTGGATCTAAGCCAGATAATGAAACATGTTCTTCGATGTTAATTACTATTTTCTTGCAAACCTCGCACAATTTTCTGATAAGGCGCTGAGCTACAATAATGTTGATTGCGTATGCAATCAAGAAAGGTTCAACACCCATTTTGTACAATCGTGCAACTGCACTTGGAGCATCGTTTGTATGAAGTGTAGAAAAAGTTAAGTGCCCTGTGTTAGCAAGTTTAATAGCTGTTTCGGCGGTTTCTTTATCGCGCATTTCACCAACAAGAACAATATCTGGGTCGTGGCGCAAAATTGATCTAATAGCCTGCTCAAAATTCATTTTATAGCCAATCTTCAGCTGGCGCGCACCTTCAATAACGTACTCAACTGGGTCTTCTACCGTTAAAACATTTTTAGTTGGATTGATAACTTGATACAAAGCTGCAATTAGCGTAGTTGATTTACCGCTGCCTGTTGGTCCGGTTAGAATAATCATTCCTTGCGGTGCAGAGATTGCTTTAACAAATGCTTGTTGAGAATAGCCGACTAAACCAAGTTTGCTTAAATCTTTTATAACTTTTCTATCATCGAGAATTCTAATTACAATGCTTTCAAATTTATTTTTTAGTTCAGTGCCAACTGTTGGAAGAACAGAAACACGAAAGCGAATAATATGTCCATCAATTTCTCTTTGAATAAAACCATCCTGAGCTCTTTCTCTTTCAAATCTATCCATCCCTTTAGAACGGTCTTTAACAACAGCCATTACAGCTTCGGGGAGTGTATTTTCTTGAGTATGCCAGAGCGCAAGTTTGCCATCCAACCTAAAATGTATTTCTGTTTTATTGCCGGATTTTGGTATTAAGTGAATATCGCTAACGCCTCTGCGTGTACCTTCAATTAAAGCAGCTTCAATCAAATTGATTAAAGCACTCTTGTTTATTTCTGCATCTAACTCTTCTTCGTTAACCGAAGACTCATCTTCGGCAACATGAATTTCTTCGTGGCTTTCCTGCATCATTTTTAGAAATTCGTTTTCGGTAGAAATCAATAGACCTATTAACTTTTCATAATCTTTCTTACGCAAATAGTTTATTTCAAATTTTTTTATGTTAAGTGCGTAAGCAATTTTTGCTAAAGCTCTATCTGTAGGGTCAACTGCTGCAAGAATTAATTTATCACGAATTTTATCATCAAACTTGAATGGAATAACACGATGTTCCAGCAGGAGCTTTTTGATTTCTTCACCCTGCTTAGTCATCATATTTTTCATTTCAGCTATTCTTTCTTCTGGAAGTTCTTCTATAGGAAAGTTTAATTCTTTGAAAGCATATAAAACTGCAACTTCCCTAAAAATTATATCGTGATCAAACTCAAACTCATCAACCAATATTTGAGCTAAGTTTCTTTTCAGCTTTGCTTGATCTGAATCTTTTATTTTTAGAGCTTGTTCCAAAATCTTAAGATCAATTATTCCTTTCTTAAGAAGTAAGTAACCAATCTTATCTGTCATTTCAAGTTGAGCTTCTAACATCTAACTTTCCTTAATTCATTACAGGTGGTTTAGGGCTTATTGTAGCTGTTTCTGCTGAAACCAAAGTTAATCCAATCATTACAATCATAATTATCATAGCAATAAAAACTTGAATCATTTCTATAATATTTTTCAAGCGATATACAGTTTCGCTTTCATAATAATTTGCTAACTGTAAAGCAGTATTTTTTATTGTTCCGGTTTCTTCGCCGGAGTGAAATCTTGAAATAGCAGTTTCGGTAAAAACACCACTTGCTTCAAACGCTTCTGTAATACCAATACCGCGTTTAATCATCATAGGTATTGCAACATTTTTAATTCTTTGCTCAAAGTAATCGTTATCGGTTGCCTCGGCCGCTATTCTAATTGGCTCTATACTTTCTGCCGAGCCGCTGTATAAAGTATAAAATACTCTACAAAAAACTTCTATGTTGGTCTTATGAATTAGTGGACCCATAATAGGTATTTTCATAATGTACTTATCCACCAACAACTTGCCCTTTTTAGTTTTGGCTAACCTAATAAGAATAATTGGTGGAATAATCATAAACAGTAAAACCGAAACAAGATTGTTAGTAAGAAAATCACTCAGAGCAAGAGTAAATGCCGTCATAGGCGGTAATTCAATTTTGAATTTTACAAAGAGTTTAGCTGTTTCTGGAAAAATATAGCCGACATAAAAAAGTACTGCTAACATTAAAATAAAAATTGTAACCATAGGAGATATTAAAGCGCTCTTCATATTCTTCTTAAATTCTTGCTGCCGCTCTAAGAACTTTGCTGTTGCTTTATAAATTTCCGTCATATTACCGCTCTTAGATGCTAACCCAAGCATATATGCAGTAAACTTTCCAAAGATCGATTGATAACGTAAAAATACAGCTTCGCTGTCTGCACCTCTTTTTAACTCGTTGTTTATCTGCTTCAATGTTTCTTTAAGTGTTTTATTCTGAATATCGCTGATAAGCAATGTTAATATTTCTGAATAAGGAAGTTTCTGTTCGAGCAGTTCAGCGCTAATCTTTACAAAAGAAACTATTTCTTGCTGTGGTGGTTTCGAAGCAAGTTCAAAAAGTTTTCTGTTAATGGAAACAACTTCGTAGCCCAATTTTCTAAGAGCGCTGGCAACTTCTTCTTTGTTAAATGCTCTCTGCTCGCCAGCTATTGGCTTTTCTTTTCCTTTTTTGATTTTATATAGATAAGTAACTTTTTTTTCAATACTTTGAATTTTAAGTTGATTTTTCTCAACAAGTTTGCGTACTTTCTTTTTTGCTAGAGAAAAAGAGGGCTCGGTCAGCGTTCCGCTAATTATCTGTCCATTATTTTTGATAGCTGTAAATCTTACTTCAACCATTTAGTGCCAACTGTTTATAAAAAAAGCCGATAAGTATTTCTATCGGCTTTAAATTAAGAAAAATTACACTAAAAACTAATTATTTACAGTAGTTGATGTAATTTTATCTGGTCCAACAATCATTGTAACTTGGACCTTTCCAGTACCATCATTTCCGGTTTCATTTCCAATACCAACTATAGTTACAGATTGAGCTCCGACTGTTGCAGTATATCTTCCATTACCTGTTGTATCAATAGGAGCAGGTACCGTCCAGCCAGTAAATGTATTTCCACCGCCAGCTAACGCAGTTGGTTTTCTGTAATAAGTGTGAGCTAAGCTTGCTAAGTTTGTTAAATCTGCTGTTACTGCATCTCTGTTGGCTTGTGAACTGCTTGCTGTAAATACATTAATACCAACTACTACGGCTATACCAACAATGATAACGCCTAATACGATAAGTAATAATTGCTGCTGACCCATTTGTTTCTCCTTTTGTTAATTGATGATTATTGTTTTATATGAACCATGTCTTACATTAATCTGCATTTTCAAAGAATCATTGTTTGTTACTACTTCGTTCCCAATTCCAGAAATTATTGCACTATCTTGAAAGATGTTAACCGTGTAATGCCCAGCTGCTGTATTAAGTAATTCTGGTGGTATAACCCAGCCAGTAAATTTTCTATTTCCGCCGCCAAGAGAACTTGGTTTTAAATAATATTGCTGTGCCATTGCCGCCAAGTTGACCAGTTCATTAGTTATTATTGCTCTCTTACTTTCTATTGCACTTGCTCTAAAAAGTGAAATACCAACAAATACAGCCATACCAACCACTAAAATTCCTAAAACTATAAGAAGAAGTTGTTGCTGTCCCAAGTTAGCTCCAAACCAGATTTCAGTAATTATTTCCACAATTTAATTGCCAATAAAGGACTTAGTGATAATTGACAACTATCGAACCAAACTAGAAAAAAAAGCATAAAAATTTCTAACTATTTATGAAACAATATACTAAAGGATTTACCTAAAGCAAATAGAAAAGTGAGTTAAATGTAAGTTTAACTCACTTTGAAATTTTTACAAGTAGAATTTGCGGAGCGCTATTGTTTAATTTTAATGTGAAGTTCTTTAAGTTGGGTTTCATCGACTAAGGAAGGCGATTCATCCATAAGAGAAAAACCGCTGGAAGTTTTAGGGAAAGCAATTACATCGCGAATTGAATGTTTGCCTGCAAAGAGCATAGCGAGTCTATCAAAACCGAAGGCAATTCCTCCGTGCGGCGGAGCGCCATACTTAAAAGCACCCATTAGAAAACCGAATTTTTCTTGAGCTTCTTCTTCGGTAATACCCAAAGTCTTGAACATTTTTGCTTGCAGGTTAGACTCGTGAATTCTGATACTTCCACCAGCAATCTCGTTACCATTAAGTACTAAATCGTAAGCTCGCGCTTTAACTTGAGCAGGCTCGGTATCCATCAAAGGAATATCTGCAACTTTTGGAGATGTAAACGGATGATGCATTGCATAAAAGCGTTTACTTTCATCGTCCCATTCAAAAAGTGGAAAGTCTGTAACCCACAGCAGCGCAGGTTTAGAGTCTGGCTTAATTAGATTCATACGCTTAGCCATTTCTAAGCGTAAGTGCCCCATTATGTTAAGTGTCTTTAATTTATTTCCGCTTAGCAATAACAATAAATCGCCTGGGACGGCATTAAATGCACTAATTAAATCTTTCTTTTCATCATCTGTTAAGAATTTTGCTATAGGCGCTTCGAGATCTCTGCCTGAGGATGATTCTTTAACGCGCATCCAAATTAAACCTCCTGCACCAAGCTTTTTAACATAATCGGTTATAACATCTAGTTGATTGCGTGTATAATCGCCGCAGCCCTTTGCAACTATGCCGGTTACAATTCCATTCCCATCTAAGGCTTCTCTAAACACACGGAAATCAGATTTCTCAAAAACTTTATTAAGTGTAACCATTTCCAAATCGAAGCGAAGATCAGGTTTATCACTTCCATACTTTTCCATTGCTTCATCAAAAGTTAATCTCTTAATTGGTGTTTCTAATTCTATAGATAAAACTTCTTTATAAAACACCTTCATTAAACCTTCAACCATTTCAAAAATATCTTCTACATCAACAAAAGACATTTCAACATCAATCTGCGTAAATTCATACTGGCGGTCAGCACGCAGATCTTCATCACGGAAGCATTTTACTATTTGAAAATAACGGTCTAACCCCGAAACCATTAAAATCTGTTTATAAGTTTGCGGAGATTGTGGCAAAGCATAAAACTTTCCTTTGTGCAATCTGCTTGGGACTAAAAAATCTCTTGCACCTTCAGGAGTGCTTTTCATCAAGATAGGAGTTTCAACTTCAACAAATCCATTTTGATCAAAATACTGTCTTGTTAGCAGATACATTTTGTGCCTAAGCAAAAGGTTTTTTTGCATTTCGGGTCTGCGTAAATCAAGATATCTATACTTTAGTCTCAAATCTTCATGCACATCTATATTATCTTCAATAGGGAAAGGCGGTGTTTCAGCATAATTTAATATTACGAGATGATCAACCATAACATCAATACTGCCGGTAGGCAATGCGAAATTTTCAGTGCCTTCCGGGCGCTTCCTAACTTTTCCTTCAACAGAAATAACAAATTCGCTTCTCAGTTTTTTGCCAAGTTCGTGTGTTTCGGAGTTATATGATGGTTCAAATACAACTTGCGTTAAACCGAATCTATCTCTCAATTCAATAAAGATCACGCCGCCTAAATCTCGCCGAATTGCGGCCCATCCGTTAAGTACAACACTTTCGCCAATGTTAGATTCTCTAAGTTCTCCGCAAGTATGCGTTCTTTTCATAAACTTCATTAAAAAAATACTCCTTCATTTGAATTTTGGCGCAAAGATAAACATTTATTAAGGGTCGTTCAAACTTAGCAATACTTAAACAATTTTAATGAATAATTATGCAGATCACTTTATAAGAACTATTTTAATTCTGTTAACTTTATTATTTGCTTTAATGGCAACTAGATAAATACCACTATTCAGCTTGTTTGATACTATAGGAAAATTGTTAGCGCCCTGTACAAGTTCACCGTTAAAAATATCTGCTATTTTCTCCCCAATCACATTAAAAAGTTATATTTGTACTTGCCTTTTACTCGGCGAGTTAACGCTCTCCACACTTTTCATTTATCGAATTTTGAAGCAGACTATTTGCAACTATTTTGGCTCATACTAATAATGAATGAGCCGAATCTAACCCGCCTGCCTCTTTAGACCAAACATGGCGGGCAGGAAAGGTCATCTTGACAATTTCTGGTTACTATTTCCTGCCCGCTAAGATTAGACTGATGAGGCAGGCGGGCTTGTCCGCCATCTTGTCCGCCCGCCGTTTTCTGGAGGGTTGGGCGGGTAAGTCGAAAACAACATTTTTTAATAATGTTCATGGCTTTTTAGAGTAGGCTCATGAATACTTTGAGTTTGCCCACGTATTAAGTTAAGCAACTTTTTGCCCTTCTTCTCTGCCAACTGAAATTCCAATTACGCTTGGCAGCGAAGTAATTTCTATTAACTTCTCACATTCTTTAAGCGTTAGTTTTTTCTGTTGCGTTTGTTTCTATCGTGCGGGCCCATTTGAGGCAGTATGAAGTAGGATTTCGAGAATTTGCATTATTCGTACCTCAGTGCATCTACTGGGTCTAATCTTGAAGCTTTCCAGGCAGGTAAAAATCCAGATATAACACCAACTATTGCCGAGATGATAAGCGCCATTGCAGCCACTGTCCAAGGTAATGAAGTAGGCAAGAATTGATTTACAATCAAACTTATAGGGAAAGAAACCACAAGCCCGATAAGCCCGCCAAGCAGGCAGAGTAAAGCAGCTTCCACTAAAAACTGTAATAGAATAGACCAAGTTTTAGCGCCAATAGCTTTGCGTATTCCAATTTCTTTAGTGCGTTCGGTTACAGAAACAAACATGATGTTCATAATACCTATAGCGCCTACAAAAAGAGAAAGCGCCGTAATTACAATACCAGCATAAGCAATAACGCCAACAGTTTGATCATACATCTGTTTGAAAGCTTCTTGCTGGTTAACGGCAAAATCATCTTCTTTGCCGGGTGGAACTTTGCGAACAACGCGCATTGCTGAAATTACTTCTTCTTTTGCATCTTCAAGTTTATCTACATCGCCAACTTTAATATCAATACGTAATCTTGCTCTTGCTTCTCCGGCAACAGTTTCAAAAGTTTTTAGCGGCATTATTATCATTCCATCCATACTGAACGAGCCTAAAAATCCACTCCCTTGTTAAAAGGCACATTATTAATTCTAATATCTTGATTAACCGGATTTTCAAACGGGAAAAGTTCGTTTACAATATCCTGCCCAATCATACAAACTTTTCTTCCGGCATCAACTTCCATTTCGTTCATAAATCTACCGTTCTCAAGTTCTATTTGTGAAGTGCGCTGGAAGTTTTCTGTAGAACCATAAACGACAGTAGAAGTAAGCGATTTAGAGCCGCGCTTAACTTTCATTCCAAATGTAGAAATTGTTGGCGCAATGGCTTCATAATTCTTAATTATAGATTTTAGCTTTTCGTAATGATCAAGAGTAATATCTTTGCGGTTTCTGTAGCGGCTCCAATCACCAATTGTAGCCCATGGAGTTTTACTAACGTAAAGAACATCGCTGCCTAAAGAAGAAATAGAGGAAAGAAAAGCTTCCCGCAAACCAACAATAGCAGTGGACATTGTAGTAACTGCAACGATGCCGATAATAATTCCGAGTGTAGTAAGAATCGATCTAAGTTTATTGGCTCTAATTGCTCTAAGAGCTATTGCCAAAACTTCCCCAAACTCAATAAAGAAATTCTTCATTTGCTGGACTTATGTTTTTCTTTTGCAATATAATGAAGGTAGCTGTAAAACGAAAAAATAGTCGGTCTCAAAATTCGTTTTAAGAGCCACACAGAGCAGAGTTGTATGGTAATTGTAGCGAAAGTTCATTTCTCGACATGACCGGCTTAACCGTGGCAAGCATGAAATGACATTTGATCTTTTGAGACACGGAGCGACGAAGAATCTCCATTTTTCTTTCTAAAAGCTAAACGAAGATTCTTCATCCGCTAAAGCGGATTCAGAATGACAGTTATTAGAGATGCCCATTAAATTTTACTCGTACCTAAGTGCTTCAATTGGATCTAAATTAGAAGCTTTGTAAGCAGGGTAAGTCCCAAATGTAATTCCAATTACTACGCATAGTATGACACCAATGATAACCCAATCAATTGGTATAACTGCATCTGCATTAAGAAACGAGCCGGCAAAGTTGCCGACAAAAATGCCGAGAAAGATACCTGCAAAACCTCCCAACAAGCTAAGCACAACAGCTTCGCTTAAAAATTGAAAAAGGATGTTAGTTTTACGAGCGCCAATTGCTTTACGTATTCCTATTTCGCGAGTTCTTTCTGTAACGGAAACAAGCATGATGTTCATAATACCAACGCCTGCGGCAAGCAGGGCAATTCCGGCAACAACGAGCGAGCCAATTCTAACACCGCTTGTAATATCATTAATCTGTGAGAGAACACTTTCATTAGAGAAAATATCGAAGTTATCCGGCTCGCCTGGTTTTACTTTTCTAATTGTTCGAAAATAGCCGGAAGCGGATTCCATTAAATCTGTGTAAGAAGCATCTTCAAAACCCATTACCGTTATGTTAATGCTGCGGTTTCGTTTCCCGTAAATAGATTGAAAAGTAGTAAGCGGCATTATTGCAAAGTTATCGCGGCTTTGCCCAAATACATCTCCTTGAGATTCTAGAATGCCGATAACTTTTAGTTTTTTCCCATCTACATTAACGTACTGATCTAATGCGCTGATATTTGGAAAAAGTTTTTTTGAGATATCTGGGCCTAACACAATATAATTTTGATAGCTCTGAACATCTCTATCGCTGATAGCTCTTCCATCTTCAACTTCCCATTTGTTGTTTGGAAACGCTTCGGGTGTAACTCCGCTTATTTGAATATTCGGGTTGGTTTCTCTTCCGCCAGCTTTAATTTGAACTCCAAAATTCCATTGCTCAGCACCAACATATTTTGCTTCATTTAGTTTTTCTTTCAAAGCATAGTATTCTTCTAAAGTAATATCCGGACGGTTTCTAAACCTTGCCCTGTTGTTACCTCCTTCGTTAACAGCTGGCCATTTCTGAATTTGAAAAGTATTTTGTCCTAACTGAGAAACTCCTTTTTCAATACTTGTTTGCAGCATTTCTATTACCGTGCTAATTACAATGATTGAAAATATTCCAACCACAATACCAAGTAATGTAAGTGCTGAACGTAATTTATTTGCGCGCAAAGATGAAAGCGCAACTAAAATAACTTCGAAAATTTTCATTCGTACCTCAACGCTTCAACCGGGTCCATTTTTGCGGCAGTATAAGCCGGTGCAAAACCGGAAAGAACACCGGTAATTATAGAAATAACTATTGCAAGAATAACAGTATCAACCTGTACAGATGTAGGAAGGAACTGATTAACGACCATACTTAATAAGATAGCAATTCCGAGACCGGCTAAACCGCCAAGCAAGCAAATTACAGCCGATTCTGTTATAAACTGCCCAAGAATTGCTCTACGCTTAGCGCCAATTGCTTTGCGTATTCCAATTTCTTTGGTTCTTTCTTTTACAGAAACAAACATGATGTTCATAATTCCTATTGCGCCTACAAATAAAGAGAGACCCGTAATAAACAAACCTGCAATTTGTATAACTCCGACAGTTTCATTGATAGTGTTAAGCAAACCTTCCTGCTGGTTTATGGAAAAATTATTTTCTTCGTTGTAAGCTAAACCGCGAACCCGCCGCATTAAGCCAACAGCTTCCTCTTTTGTAGCTTCAACTAATTGGCTGTTGCGAGCGCGGATGTTGATTGTAACGCTGCGGAAGTTTTGTGCTTGAAAATATTTAAACACATTTTGTATTGGTATGAAAGCTTGTTTATCGGGATTATAATTTCCCATAACCCAGCTTCCCTGCTCTTCCAAAACACCAACTACCTTAAACTTGCGCCCTTTAATTTTTACTTCTTGATCTAAAGCATAACCTTGCGGAAAAAGAGTTTTAGAAATTTCACTTCCTAAAACAACAACATTTCTTCCGCCGTTGCTTTCAAGTTCGTTAAAGAATCTGCCTTCGCTAAAAGAAAGATTTGTAGTTTTAATGTAATCTTCATTAGTACCTTGTATCATTACAAAATCAACTGCCTTTTCTTTGTTCTTTATAGATTGATTAGACCAAACAGTTGGAGCTACGGCAAGAGGCAGCTTTGCTAATTCTTTATATTTTTTAAAGTCATCTAAATCTAAGTTTTTGCGGTTACGTAATTCCCACCACGGAATGTCGTTATTAAACCATTCCCATTTATCTACATAAAGATTATCGGAACCAAGTGAAGCAACACCGGTTTGGAAAGCATTATCAATACCTCTGATTGCTGTTGACATTAGCACAACGGAAGTTACGCCAATAATAATGCCTAATGTTGTAAGGATTGATCGTATTTTATTTGCGCGTATTGCACGCAAGGAAATTAACAATCCTTCTCTCAATTCAAATAAAATGTCTTTCATATTTTCCTTAGATTTTAGATTCACCGTTTTTCTTTGGAATAAATGAGCCTACTCTAAAAAGCCATGATCATTATTAAAAAATGTTGTTTTCGGCTTACCTGCCTCATCAGTCTAATCTTGGCGGGCAGGAAATCGGAACCAGAAATTGTCAAAATGACCTTTCCTGCCCGCCATGTTTGGTCTAAAGAGGCAGGCGGGTTAGATTCGGCTCATAAATCTTTTCTTCACATACTCATCTTTTTCAATTAATCCGTCTCTAATTCTTAATATTCTTTCGGCGTGTTCGGCAATATATTCTTCGTGAGTTACAAGAATTATTGTGTTACCTTGCCCAGAAATTTCGTTAAACAAAGCCATAATGTCTTCGCCGGTTTTTGTATCAAGGTTGCCTGTTGGTTCATCTGCTAAAATAATTGATGGCTTTGTTACAAGCGCTCTTGCAATAGCTACGCGCTGGCGCTGCCCGCCGGATAGTTCGTTTGGTTTGTGATGCATTCTATCGGAAAGTCCTACATGATCTAGAGCCTCTTTGGATCTTTCTTTTCTTTCTGCCGAAGAGATTCCGGCATAAATCAGCGGAAGTTCAACGTTATGAAGTGCATCTGATCTCGGAAGCAAATTGAATGTCTGAAATACAAACCCGATCTCTTTATTTCTCACTTTTGCTAATTCGTTATCATTCATCTGGCTAACATTAACTTTGTTAAAATTATAAATTCCTTTTGTCGGCGTATCGAGGCATCCTAATATGTTCATTAAAGTTGATTTGCCTGAGCCGGATGGGCCCATTATAGCAACGTATTCGCCTTTATCAATCTTCAAAGAAACATCAGCAAGCGCATGAACTTCTTCCGAACCAACCTGATATATTTTTGCAATATGTTCTATGTTTATGATATTCATTTTCTTTCTCGTTTTATTTAATAATCCAGTTCTGCAAAGAAATTATTTTTTCTCTTTTTCGCCTTTGCGCTTGGATTGCATCGAAATTTTTGTTCCTTCTTCTAATTCCTTAGAGATTGCTCTGTAAGGCCCATTAATAACTTCTTCGCCGCCGTTTAATCCACTCTCTATTTCAATATATGTGTCATCGCTAATTCCGGTTTTAACCTCTACCATTTTAGCTTTATTATCTTTAGATAAAAAAACTACTTCTTTGGCTTTGTTGGCTTTTCCATTCTTTGGTTTTTCAGTTTGCGTCTGCTCGTCACTTTCTCCTTCACCTTCCATCATAATTGGCTTATCCATTCTTGCAGTTACACTTTGAATTGGAACAGCAATTACTCCATCTTTTGTTTCTGTTTTGATATCGGCATCGCAAGACATTCCAGGGCGTAATTGTTTATCAGGGTCTTCGATCTGAACTCTAACTTGAAAGTTAACGACTTCATCTTGCGTTCCTAAACCTCTTGAAACAGCGCTGTTTCCAATTTGTGTAACCTTGCCGCTGAACTCTTTGTCACCAAAAGCATCTACTTTTACTTTTGCATCATCACCAACTGAAACTAAAACTACATCATTTTCATCAACATCTACACGGGCTTCCATTTGACTTAAATCTGCAACTGTTAAAATTTCTGTTCCGGGACTAAAGTTGCTTCCAAGTACGCGTTGAGCTAATTCAACATTAAGCTTGCTAATTGTCCCGTTCATAGGTGCGTAAACATAAGTTTTGTTTAATGTTTCATTAGCTTCTTTTAAAGCCGCTTCGGATTGAACTACAAAAGATTTTTGCGATTCAAAACTGCCGAGCGTTTGCAAATATACAGCTTTAGAAGTTTCGAGTTCAGAATCGCTGGCAAGTTTCTTTTGGAACAAACCTTGAATACGTTTATAATCAGATTCAACTTTATCCAATTGTGCTTTTGTAGAACTTAAAGAAGCCTTAGCTTGATCTAAACGAGCAGCAGAATTGTTGCGCTGTGCTTCATAAATATCTGGTTTAATTCTAACAAGTAATTGCCCTTTCTTAACAACATCGCCTTCTTTAACTCCTAAGTAAACAATTTCGCCGGTTGCTTCTGCGCTAATCATTACTTGGTAAACCGGATTTATTTTACCTGTTGCAGAAACTACTTGTGTAATAGTTCTTTTTTCTACTTTCTCGGTCTGAACAGAAACAATCTTTTCTTTATCACCGCCAAAAACAACTAAGAGAAGTATTACAACAACAAGCAGCGCCAATCCGCCGAAAATGAAAAATTTCTTTTTGTTTTTTTTGCCATTAGCCATTTCCATTTACTCCTTTATATAATTTTTTATTCGAATTTAGAAAAGTCTAATCTACCGATTGCATTGTTTAGCTTATCATACTGGCGGTAGAAATCGAAAACTGTATTAATTTTATTTCTTTGTGCATCCACATAATCTCTATTAGCTTGAAGAACTTCAAGAATGGTAGCAGAACCTAAGTTGTATCTTTCTTGGTTAATCTTTCTATTCTCTTCTGCGGCAGTTACATTTTTCAAAGCTACTTCTAAACTTTTCTTCGAAGCAATTAGATCGTTATAACCTTGCTTAACTTCAATTTTAATTTGTCTTTCAAGAGCAAGCAAATCTTCTTTAGCATTCATTGTATTAATTTCGGCAAGTTGAATTGCCGTTTCGGTTGCGAATCTTGAAAAAATAGGAATGTTCAAAGACATATTTACATTGAGTGTTGTTCTATCCATCAATTTGTCCATAGAAACTGCGCCTGTGCCATAATTATAATTTGCAGAAAGAGAAGGAAGTACTCCTGCAAAGGCAATTGTTTCTCCTTTAACAGCAGATTTCACTTCTAATTGCTGGCTCTTGAAATCGAATCTTTTATCTAAGGCTACACTTACTAAAGTCTTCATATCTTCAAAATTCTTTAGAAAGGCATTTGTGTCAATTACTCTATCTGTGCCAAAAGGATTAACTAAAAGATAATCCTCCATTACATTAAGAGCTAAATAGCTTAACAAACCATTTTTAGCTTGGTCGTAAGCGTTTTGTGCTTGAATGAGTGCAAGCTCTGCATTGCCAAGTTGAACTTGAGCGCCATAAACATCAGCAACCGCAACAGAGCCAAGTTTATTTCTTTCGTTTACACTTTCGTAAAATTTCTGGAAGTACTTAACATTTTCTTCTCGCACGCGCATCAAGTCTTCTGCATTAAGAACAACATAGTAGAAATCCGTTGTTTGGTAAACTATAGTCTGTTTAAGTTTAGCAATATTGTATTGCGAAGATTCTAAACTGTTTTGTTTTTGAGAGATGTTTGCATAATTAGCAAGCCCATCAAACAAAGTAACGCCTCCGCCAATACCAGCACTGTAGCTTCTGTTTTCAACATTTGAAGGAGCTATTTGAACTAATTCTCCAAGAAAATTTCTCTGGCTGCTTCCGGCATCTTCAATTCTTTGCCAGCTAAAATTTGCCTGCGCTCCTAAACTTGGAAGCAAATCACCGTAAGCACTCTTTAACTGTGCTTTTGCACCATCAAGACTGTTTTTAAGTTTAATAAGATTTGGGTTTTTCTGTAAAGCAATTCTAACGGCTTCATCAAGTGATAACTGCTTCTGCGCAAACGTTGGAATAGTAACTAAGAGCGCTGAGACAATCAGAAAGTACTTCTTCATAAGATTCTCCTTTGAGAATATTTTTTAATTAACCAACATTTAAGACGAATTTAACGTGTGAAAAGTTACATCAAATATTATTTTTGTTTATTCAAGAATTCATCTTTGATTTGCATGAAATAAGCATGTGCTTCAGAGTAATTGTTCCCGATTATTCCATCTAAGATTGCATCTTCAATTGCTGTTTTAATATCGCCCACAAGTTTGGATGGCTTGATACCGCAAACAAACATAATTTCTTCTCCTCTAACCGGAGATTGAAAAGCGCGAAGTTGATCTCTCTCTTTTACATCCCGAACTTTTTGCATAACAATTTCGTAGTTCTCCAAGTAGCGGCTTACTTTTGCCGGGTTCTTGCTTGTAATATCAGCACGGCAAAGTGTAATCAAATCTTCCAAATCTTCATCTGCTGTAACTATCAATCTTCTTATTGCAGAATCCGTTACAAGCTCATCAACTAAAGCAATTGGGCGAAGGTGAAGTCGGATCAGTTTTTCGATGTACTCAAGTTTTGCAAGAGGAAGTTTCATTCTATTGAAAATACTTTTCATCATTCGCGCGCCAAGTTCTTCGTGCCCGTGAAATGTCCAGCCGATGCCTTCTACAAATTTTTTGGTCGGCGGCTTAGCAATATCATGAACAAGCGCAGCAAAGCGAAGCCAAACATTGCTGCTTACGTTAGCAGCATTATCAACAACTTTGCATGTATGATAGAAAACATCTTTATGATGAAAATCTTTTCGCTGCTCAACACCGCCAAGATTGTGTATTT
Organism: Ignavibacteria bacterium; assembly: GCA_009773205.1. GTDB lineage: Bacteria > Bacteroidota > Ignavibacteria > Ignavibacteriales > Melioribacteraceae > Stygiobacter. The sequence goes on along the minus strand of WPAE01000006.1, from coordinate 166,431 downwards.
CTGGAAAAATAACCTTCATCACACCGCTTTCGAATAAAAGTTTTAATCCAATGCTTGGCTTTGGTGATTCAAGAATTTTAAGAAATTCATCTGTAATTCTTTCTTGTGAAACTATTGTAAGTCTTTCGGCCATTTGCGAAGCAGCTTCAAGAACTTGCGGCTCTATTTCAAAATTTAACTGCGAAGCAAAACGGAATGCACGCATTATACGCAGCGGATCGTCATCAAAAGTTTTTAACGGATTAAGGGGAGTCTTAATAATTTTTTTCTTGAGGTCTTCCAAACCATTAAATTTATCAAGCAGTTCGCCAAAATCTTTCTTGTTAATTGAAACAGCTAACGTATTAACTGTAAAATCTCTTCTGTCTAAATCATCATCAAGAGTTCCGCCAGTTACTTTTGGATTGCGGCTCCCTTTGTTGTAAGATTCTCTTCTAGCGCCAACAAATTCCAAATCTATACCTTCGTAATCAAAATGTGCCGTGCCAAAGTTTTTAAATATTACAACCTCATTAACTCCAAGTGTATCTGCTAATTCTTTTGCAAATGCAGTACCATCTCCAACAATTAAAAAATCCATCTCATTTTTTAATCTGCCAAGTAAAATATCGCGTACAAATCCGCCAACAAGATAAACCTGTTCATTACGAGTGGAGGCAACCTCAGTTAATTTTGATATAAACGAAAATTGAGCAAGAGTTTCTTTTAGGTTCATTTGATATGTTCTACTCTCAGCTTTGTTTCATTTGCAAAATTTACAAACCAATTAACCATTCTTAAATTCTCTACCAATCTATGTTTTTTAAAATCGTCCGTGAAATTTTCAACTGCTTTAACAGCAAAGAATTTTGCGCTTGCATAATCCTTTTTCATCAACAGAAACTGAGAAATATCAACAGCAGCTTTTCTGGAAGCATAATCAGAAATGCTAAGTTCTTTCTTCAGCTTGTTAATCGCTCCAATTATCTGGGGTAAATTTTCTTCCTCCGTATCCAGCAAATAAGGAAGAAGCAAAATATTTTTTGTTTTCTCGTAAAGATTAAACAAAGTATTTCTTCTTTCCGTTTCATCTTCAGTTAAGAATTCTTTCACAAATTCAACACCATTGTAATTCCAGATCAGCCTAAGCACATTTAGCCAATTAACAAAGTTTTGATGAGGATTTTGTGTTAAAATCAAATCATAATAAAAATTTGCTTTTGTAGTATCGCCGCTTAACAAGTAACAATCCGCAAGCTGCAATTCCAAATTGTAAAGCGAGTGGCTCTTGCTAAAATGCTTTATCTCTTTCTCTAAAACAGAAACAGCCAGCTCATACTTCTTTTCCTTTTTAAGCGAAGCAATATATCCACTCAATGCTCCGGCAGATGAAGCATATTTATAAACAGCTAAGTACTGCTCCGCAGCAAAATTATAATTCTGTTTACTAAACTCAGCTTGAGCTTTTTTTATATCGTTAGACGCCATTCTTGGGCAAAATTTTTTGAAAATTGTCTGCCCTCCAAAATAAAGTTGAGCTTCATTTTGTTTTCCGTTAAAAGCAGAGTCGGTTAGATATAATTCAAATTGTAAACTTAACGTATCGAATTTCTCTCCTATAACTTCTTCAAAATCTAAATTGGTGTAAAGCTCTTTTACTTTTTCAACCCCAAACCTATTTGAAAGAAACTCTAAGAATGCTCCTGAGTAAATATAAGAGAGAGAAGAATAGCTAGTAAAAAACTTTCCTGTATTAAACACATCGTTCATATTCACTTTGTAATTATTGTTGAAAGCAAGTTTTGCGCCATAGATTACAGGAAAGCCGGCAAAGTCATTTTCGATAAACATAGCCAATCCTTCTATAAGAGCACTATTTATGTTATCGGCAGCTTTGAAAGGAGTTACACCAAACTTAGCTGCAGCCGAATGCACAATTTCATGCTTTAAGGAAGACTTATAATTTGAGTAGTTCAAAAATATCATATTCATCCAAGGCTTGGCAACATCAGCGCTCCCAGCGCCAAATAATTCTCTCTTCTGGTTTTTATCATCAAAGAAATACGAAGTAATTATTGGCGTTTCGTTTAACTGCAATTGCTCTATAACTCTTTCGTAATAATATTCATGCTGCAGCGCTATAAATTCATACTCGGGTTTTTTTACACTGTCTCCTAAGAATACCTCAAAATGCTCAGTTATTATTTTATTACTCAGCTCAGTTTCGAGTTTAGATTTGTTCGTAGAAAAACCAAGCAACGGCTTTAGAAATACGTAGAAAGAAACAAGAAGCAGCATTAGTACAAAAGTTCGAACTGCTTTGTATTTGTTTTTCATTTTCAAAGTGAGAAAAAACCCAAAACCAAATAATGAGAAATTGAAAAGCTGAAATAGAATTAGTTTTAGATTTACAGCTATATCTTCATCGTAAATTGTTCCGGGGAAGAAGCCAAATATCGGATTGTAAAAATAAATTTGTGGCAGTAAATAAAATTCGAGCAAAGAAGTAAGCAGAAGAAGAACAGCTATAAACGAAAAAACAAATCTGTTGTACTTCAAAGTAATGGATGAAGAATAAAAAGCTAATACAATTCCGAGCAGAAATGAGGGAAGAAAAATTGCAGCGCAGAAAGCAAATCCATCTTTAACCGGGCAGTGTGAGTTTAGCAGACTTGAAAGCGTACCAATAACAATCGGGATTAACAAGTAAGCTATTAATTCCAAATAATTCGATTTTATAAAACTGAAAAATTTTGCGTGTGGGTCAGATTTCAGTTTTCTCGAAGTATAAAACCCGATTTGGAAAAACAGAAGAATTGAATTTACCACAACAAACTCATATCCAAGAGAGTTTGTAAGAGGCAAATTGATTAGGAAAATATTAATCAGAATAAGAGAAGCGTATGGTATTGTTCTCCTGTATCTAATTTTAAAAAATAATGGCAATCTAAAATTCCGTAGTTGTTTCTCTTTGGATATCTGCGCCAAGCGTTTTTAGTTTTTCTTCTATTTTTTGATAACCGCGATCAAGATGATAAATTCTCAATACTTCGGTAGTTCCTTCTGCAGCAAGTCCTGCAATAACTAAACAAGCGCTCGCACGTAAATCTGTGCTCATAACTTTAGCGCCGCGTAAAGATTTTACACCCTTTACTATTGCGCTGTTATTGTTAACTTCAATCTTTGCGCCTAATCTAACAAGCTCTGGAACGTGGTTAAACCTATCATGGTAAATATTATCGGTTACTGTTGATGTACCTTCAGCAAGCGACATAAACGACATCCATTGTGCCTGCATATCTGTTGGGAAACCTGGATAAACTGAAGTAGTTACATCAACACTACTTGCCGAAGTGATCTGTGCGGATAAACTTAATATTCCATCATTAAAAGAAGTTTGAACTCCGCTATCAGCAAGTTTAGCAATTACAGAATCAATATGTTCGGGCGAATTGTATTCGAGTTGGATATTGCTTTTTGTTATTGCTGCAGCGCATAGAAGCGTGCCCGCTTCAATTCTATCAGAAATATTTGAGATCGAAGCTGGTTTAAGTTCGTCAACTCCTTCAATTTCGAGAACAGTTGTTCCAACACCATTAATTTTTGCGCCCATCAAGTTGAGATATTCAGCAAGCTGAGTTATTTCCGGCTCAATTGCAGCGTTAGAAATGTAACTTGCGCCCTTTGCCAAAACAGCAGCCATCATTGCGTTGCCGGTTGCACCAACAGATGAAACATCAAAATGAATTCTACTACCAATAAGTTTATTAGATTTTGCAATTATGTAACCTTCTTCAAGTTCTATTTCAGCGCCAAGCTTTTTCATAGCTTCAAGATGAAGATTAATTGGGCGCGGCCCCCAAGCGCATCCGCCGGGCATAGAAACTTTTGCATATCCGTAGCGGGAAAGCAGCGGACCAAGTACATAAACCGATGCTCGCATTTTCTTAACGTGTTCGTAAGGCGCAAACATACTGTTAATTCCAGAAGTATCTAACTTAACAGTATGTTCAGAAAACTCAGAAGCAACCCCTAATTGATGGAGCAATTTGATCATTGTATAAACATCGTTTACCTGCGGCGCGTTATCAATTGTATTTATTCCAGAGTTTAATAGAGTTGCTGGAAGTAAAGCCAATACAGAATTTTTTGCGCCGCTTACTTTAACCCTTCCAGATAATTTTTTGCCGCCATGTATTACAAACTTATCCACTACAACTCCATTATTGAATTCTATAAATCATTCCATTAATGCCTACCAAGAAAATTTTTCCATAAGCGCTAACAGAAATTCCGTTAAGATTAGAGTAAATACGCGAGTCAACTACATTCCAAGTTTCACCTTTATCTTTTGAAACAAGAATAACACCTTTGCTGCCAATTATTAAGCTGAAATCTTCATTAATAAATTTTACTTTCTGGAACCCGCCGGAAAATTTAATATCAAGTTTTTCCCAGCTATTGCCAAAATTTGTTGTACGAAGGATTGTTCCATCACCCCCTACAATTAATCCGTATCCTTTATAGTTAAGATCAATAGATTTCAAATAATTATTTTCTATTGCAGCATCCTCAATCTTAACTTTGTACCAGCTATCTCCCCCGTTTGTAGTAGCTAGAATAGTTCCGTTCCATCCAACAGCAAACCCTTTTTTATCATTGAAGAAAGAAATATCAAACAAGATCTCGTTTGTATTTGTTTTGGTTCTTGTCCAAGAATAACCACCATCTAAAGATTTAAGAATTACGCCTTTGTTTCCTGTAATATATCCAGTTTGGTTAAAGAACTTTACCCTAAAAAAAGTAGTTCCTTGAGGTTGAGAAATTTGAATTAGCGAATCGAGATTATTAATTCCTAAATAAATTGCAGATGAATCCCCAACAAGAACAGCATTTCCGTTGCGAAGTAAATGAACATCACTCAGATTCAATTTTCGCGAAGTTAGTTTCTTAAGCCAAGTATCCCCGCCATCTTTAGAAGTTAAGACTGAACTGGAATCTCCAACTATAACAGCATAGTTTACATCGGAGGCGAAAGAAATAGAATTCAAGTTGGCAATAACTCCACTTGGTACTCTTGTTATTTCAGATAACTTCATTTTTTTGTTTTCAGATTCAAACAAAGTCTGAATGCTATATTTCTTAAACTTTTCTAATTCGTTGCTTTCAAGAATTGCCGAAACTTGGTTTATAACAAAGTACATTAATACAAGAAGAAAAACTCCGGAGCCGGCAAATGTAGACACTGCAAAGAATTTATATTTTTTACTTCTCGGAGGTATTTTTTCAAAATAACTTGTTTGAATTTTGGAAAGCTGTTTATCTATAGCCAAAACTTCGTTGTACATTTCTTCGCAATTAGAATATCTTGCATTAGGGTCTTTTTGAAGCGCTTTGGTAAGTATCTTTTCCAATTTTTCTGGTATTCCAGTTACTCGCTCGCTAATCTTAGGAACTGTCTTTTTAAGATGCCCATCCATAACCTCATATTCGCTTGTAAAATCAAAAGGAGGCTGACCAACAATCATTTCGTAAATTGCGCAGCCAATAGAATAAATATCGCTTTTATTAGTTACATCATGCCCGCGAATTTGCTCTGGACTCATATAATAAACTGTACCAATTTTAGACCCAGTTTGGGTCATATTATTATCAAATAAGGATTTGGAAATTCCAAAATCCATTATCTTAGTAATTCCCTCTTTGTTAAGAATTATGTTGGATGGTTTTATATCGCGGTGAATAAAGCCTTTTTGGTGGGCGTAACCAATGCCTTGAAGCAAGTGTTTTAAAATGTAAACAACATCTTGGAGGTTGAATCTGCCCTGTATATCAATCACCTTTTCAAGACTTTCACCTTCAACATACTCCATAACAATTCCAAGCAGATTGGAATACTCTATAAAACCGTACACGGCAACAATATTTGGATGAGTTAGCTTTGCTTGGTTTTTAGCTTCTCGCTTGAATCGTTCAACAAAACGGTCCTTATCAATTACAGAAGAGCTTAGCAGTTTAATGGCAACATAACGGTCTAATCTGGTATCGTAGGCTTTATATACAATTCCCATTCCTCCCTTACCGAGAACGGAAACAACACGAAAGTTATCAATCACTTTCCCGATCAAGTTTTCCATAAAAAATATCGCAAAATTTTAATGCAATATAATAAAATGTGTTGATTGAAAAACTGAAAGCGTGGTTTTTGCAAGGCATTGATTGAATGACACTATTTATGATACTGGATGCTGGTTACTTGATGCTTGATGCTGGATTTAATTTTGGAATTTGGAATTTGGAATTTGGATTTAAGATTTTGTGCTTGCTTCTATTTTGGATGCTGGATGCTGGGAAAAAGTTTTTGGGAGAGATTAGAAAGGCGGTTTGGATTTCAGTCAGAGCTTGTTTACCATTTCATCAAACTACGGATTTTCATTGCTGTGGTTTTTGCAATCTTGATGGCTTCAACAGCTTCTTCTGGGCACTTCTAAAAACATCTATCCGCCGCGGCGGACTTTGCGTCCGCCGATAGGCGGATTGATTTTTCTTTGCGAACTTAGCGTGATTTTTTTTAAAACAACAGTTTTTAGATGTGCCATTAAGTTGGGTTTTTCGCTCACTTCCAACAAAATTTTAAGAATTCCGTTGTTTCAGTATAGGAATTAATGTAAATTCCGCCAGCAAAACAGCGGAATTTTGATAATGAGACTCGATAGGTCAATTAAGAAAAAATTAATTAGCTCGTTAAAACCAAATAAAGTTATTCTGCTTCTAGGTCCACGTAGAGTTGGAAAAACAATCCTTCTAAAGCAAATTACAGAAACTATTGATGAGCCATATCTCATTTTAAATGGAGAAGACTTTTCCACACATGATCTCCTTGAAAAACGTACGGTACAAAATTATAAGCAACTGATTGGTAATAAGCGGTTGCTGTTTATAGATGAAGCTCAAAAAATTCCAGGTATAGGTACAAAATTGAAATTGATGGTTGATGAGATTGAAAATATAAAGATCATTATAACGGGTTCATCAGCATTTGATATTCTTGGAGAGACCGGAGAGCCATTAACCGGAAGAAAAATTACTTTCACTCTATTTCCCTTCTCAGAGCAAGAACTTATGCACACTGACACTATAATCGAGAGAAGAGAAAACCTTCATTTACGATTGATTTATGGAAATTATCCCGAAGTAACATTAATTAAAAATTTGGAAGAGAAATCTGAGTACTTAAAAGAAATAATTAATTCATATCTCCTAAAAGATATTCTGATGTTCGAGAATATTAAGAATTCATCACGAATAATAAACTTGCTAAGGTTAATATCTTTTCAAGTTGGCAGTCAGGTGTCAATCCAAGAGTTAGCCTCTCAGTTACAGATTAACCGTGCAACTGTAGAGAAATATCTTGATTTGTTATCTAAGGTTTTTGTGTTATACAAGCTCGAAGGATTTAGCCGGAACCTTAGAAAAGAAATTGTGAAGCATTCAAAATGGTATTTTTATGACAATGGGATTAGGAATGCTGTAATCGCAAATTTTAGTCCATTGAATTTACGCAGCGATACCGGAATGCTATGGGAAAATTACATAATGAGTGAAAGAATTAAGCACCAAACCTATTCAGGTATGATAACAAACAATTACTTCTGGCGAACTTATGATCAGCAAGAAATTGACCTTGTTGAAGAGCGTGGTGGAAATTTATATGGTTATGAGTTCAAATGGAAAGCAGATAAAATTAAAGCTCCCGCTGCATGGAAAAAATCATATCCCGATGCAGGCTTTGATGTTATTTCTCAAGAGAACTATTTTGATTGGGTGGTAAACGGTTAGCTTTTTATGCGATGACGAATACTCAGTACATCTAAAATTCTCCTTGCTTCAGCAATATAGGAATCTGCAACAACTGGATGCTGGTTACTTTATACTGGATAATGGATGCTGGATTCTGGATGCTGGGAAAAAGTTTTTGGGAGAGATTGGAAAGGCGGTTTGGATTTCAGTCAGAGCTTGTTTACCATTTCATCAAACTACGGATTTGCTCTACTGTGGTTTTTGCAATCTTGATGGCTTCCACGGCTTCATCTTTTGTTACTTCTTCATCTTCTCCGGGATACCTTGTAGTTATTGCATAAGCAGAAAGCATTTCGGCATCTGAATATTCTGTACTGCTCAGCACTGGCTGTAACAGCTCTAATAGCCGGGTTATACTGTGGGTGTATGGAAAATCAATTTGATGATGAACCAATACTGCTTTTAAGTACTTTTCAACACATTGCTGTGCATGATATGCCGTTAAACGGTACGGACATGAGCTTTCCAAAGTTAAACTATGCTCGGCAAGTTTTATATCTTCTTCAGCATATTGAATCCATCTCATTACTTTTCTGCTCTTTTCATCTTGCATAAATTACTTTGCCTTCCTTGTTCGCATACCGGGCAATTGTGCCAACTATATCTTTATCCCTTTCAAATTCTTCAGTAGAAAGTATAACAATATCTCTGGCGTAGTTTAAACCGCGCAATTCCCTATCCATTGCAAGCATTAATTTTCGGCGGCTGCCATTCGGATTTGTTAAAACTAATAAATCAACATCGCTAAACTTATCGTCTTGCTCTCTTGCTTGAGAGCCAAATAAAATTACTTTATCCGGATCAAACTTTAGAGAGAGGCGGGTTTTAATAAAATCTAATTCATTTTGAGATAACATATTAATTGTATATCCTTTCGATTTTCATGCTGCTATAACAGGATGGTCAATTTTCTTTCGTGCATATAAAAGTGAAGCAGCCAAATCTTCAATTTCTAAATCGGGAAGTTCAATCAGAATTTGTTCGGCACTCAAGCCGGCAGCGAATAGATCCAATACATCAACTACTCTTATTCTCATCCCTCTAATGCAAGGTCTGCCGCCGCATTGATTGGGATTTATCGTAATTCTTTCGGTTAGCTTTTCCATAAACAATAATTTTTGTTTCTAATCTATTTAATAATTGCACTCAAAGCAACTTAAAGGCGGCGAAGAAACTTGAGCGCTATTTAAGAAGAGAAATCAAATAGCCTTTTAATATAACCCGAACGCCCATCATCAATTAAGTTGATCCGTTTCAGCAAACCAATTAACAAGATCTCTTCTTGGTTTTTCACGGTAAAATAAAATTCAAATAGTTAGCAGAATTAATAAAGTGGAACTGCGCTTCACTATATTCATTAAAAAACTCTTTTGGCTGTTTTACTTTGGCATTTTCTGCGTATTTAAGTTCATATGTATTTAACTTTCCATCCCTTTCTTCAATTATGTCAATTTCATTTCCGTTATACGTCCGCCAAAAATAAGAATTAGTGTAAATGAAATTATTAGAAATGTATTTTGTTCTTTCCATCATAATAAAATTTTCGAACAAACTGCCTATATCGTTTCTATCGCTCAATCCATTAAACTGAAGGATAACAGCATTTCTAATTCCGTTATCCCAAAAGTAATACTTAGATTTTTTCGCAATTTCTTTTCTTAAGTTACGGCTAAAAGCTGCTAACCGTTTAATAACAAATCCTTTTTCGAGAATGTCTATATAGCGGGCAACCGTTTTAACATCCATCTTTATTTGAGTGGCAAGTTCATTAAGAGAAACTTCGCTGCCAACTTGAAATGCCAGAAGTTTTAGTAAATCCAGAAGTTCCTTAGCGCCGCGAATGCCGCCTAGAGAAAGTATATCTTTAAGCAAATAAGAATTTACAAGTTCCGTAAGAATTTCAATTTTGTCAGACTGCTTTTCTGTTGTGATAACTTCTGGATAGCTTCCGAAAATCAGAAAGTCAGAAAGTTTTTCTTTAAGCTCATGCTTATTGTATTTGTTTAATAGTTCTTGTTGAGAAAATGGATAAAGAAGAATGGTCTTTTTTCTGCCGGTTAGCGGCTCCCCAATTTTTTGAGAGAGATCGAATGATGATGAACCGGTAACAATTATTTTAAGCTCAGGATTATTATCTACAAGAATTTTTAATCCCATTCCAATATTTTTTATCTGCTGTGCCTCATCTATTGCTATTAGTTCATAGCCACCTGCATAAGCATTTATTTTTTCGAAATCTTGAGAATTAAACAAGTTCTGAATAGTAATATTATCACCGGAATCAAACTTATATTTTAGTTGTGTGCGCTTAAGGTAATCCTTTAAGAGTGTTGTTTTGCCTACTCGTCTTGGTCCGTAAATAACTAATGCCTTCTGGTTTTGCAGTAACTCTTGGAGCTTGAATAGTCTATTTATCATAATTCTTATAATTACAAGTAATTTATGGAATTGTACTCCATAAATTTAGGATAATTAGTGGAATAGGCAAAGAAGAGCCTTGCAAATAATTAGCCGAGGCAAAATGTCGAATAACTTACCAAATTTTCCAATAGAGCGAAGAGAATGAGCCTGCTCCAAAAGCCATGAGTTTTCGACTTACCTGCCCGCCATGTTTGGTCTAAAGAGGCAGGCGGGTTAGATTCGGCTCATCAATATCCTTTACGGACTTTCCTTTTTCTTGTCCCGCTTTGCGGGATTAAAATTTTTGAAATACTAATTTTTAGAGATGCCCTTGATGCAATTTGTCAGAGAGTTCAATTAATGATTCGGAAAACTTAGGCGTTTGATAAAACGTGTTATATTGACCCAAAAAATTCATTAGAAATGAATTTTTTGCCGAAGGCCGATAGTGTTGAAAATTGAGAATTTCGACATAACCTATTTACTCTAAATGACTTAATGCCTGTCGGCCCAAAGGGCAAATTTTCCTAACGGAAAATTTGGGTTGATTTAACTCTGACTGGAATTCATCCAGAAATTCATCGGCATAAGCATCAAAAAGAATTTGATTATTTGCTTCAATTAGGGTTTTATAGAAAGCTAATAACAGCCAAAGCTCTTAGTCATACCAAAAGAATTTGGCAGTGAATTAAGTAACTCTATTCTATTTTGCTCAATAATAAAAGGATTCATCAGTCCGCAATGGAATTAGGGGCAATTTATTTAAAATGTTGAAAATTGAGAAGTTTTGTAGAAGGTTGGAAAACTTAGGATTCAAAAGAAAAATGCACTATTTCACACTTCAACTTTCACTTATTATTTATTGCTATTCTTTGATATTATATAAAACATAACTAATTTTGCGAGCCAAAAAAAGCGAGAGTGGCGGAATTGGCAGACGCGCTAGACTTAGGATCTAGTACCCAAAAGGTGTGGGGGTTCGAGTCCCCCCTCTCGCACAAATCACATCATAAGAATAAAACCGAGGAACATTTGGAAGTACAAGTAACCCAACCTAGCGGCTATCAACAAGAAATTGAAGTAACCTTATCCTACGACGAAATACTGCCGGAAATTCAGCAAGCATACAAAGACGAGGCTAAAAAACTTACTATTGATGGTTTTAGAAAAGGTAAAGCTCCTATGGGAATGATTAAAAAGCTTTACGGTGAAGCCATTGAATACAAAGCAAGCGAAGATATTTCTTCCAAAAAATTTTGGGATGCTGTTGAGCAAGAAGGATTGAAACCGATAAGTAAGCCCGAATTACTGGATATCAACTTTGTACCTGGAGAAAAACTTTATTTCAAAGTTGGATATGAAATAAAGCCTAAAATTGAATTGAAAGATTATACGGGAATTGAAGTTGAGAAGCCGATATTCAAATTTGAAGCTGCCGATGTTGACAAAGAAATTGATTTTATGCTAAAGCCGCATTGCAAGTTTGAAGAAACCGAACTAGTTGCAGATAACCAGCACAGAATTACAGTTGATTTACAGCGAATGGATGAGCAAGGAATGCCAATGGTTGGCTCACGCAGCGAAAATATTCAGATAGATTTGAGCGATGCAAAAGTTAATCCGCAGATTAAAGAAAACGCAATCGGCAAAAAAGTAGGCGAAGAATTTGATTTCGTATTCACAGATGAACATTATCGCGGCGAAGAACTTCACAAAGAAGAATTTAAATACCAGGCTGATTTAATAAGAGTTGAAAAAGTTGTAAAACCGGAATTGACAGAAGAACTCATTAAGAAAATTTCCAGAAATAAAGCTTCTAACATTGATGAGTTGAAAGAATATGTTACTAAGAATTTTGAAGATTACTACACAAAGCAAACAGAAGAAATTGTTACCAACAATTTGTTAGATATAGTTGTGAAGAATAATGATTTTACTGCACCACAAGGCTACGTAAAAACTCTTCAAAAAAGAATGGTTGATTCTGAAAGAGAAAACGCAAAACGCTACAAAGCCACTAATTTCGATGAAGCTGCTGTTTCCGAATACTTAAAACCTCGTGCTGAATGGAATGCTAAGTGGCAGATAATTATGGAAGCTTTAGCTGAAAAAGAAAACATCAAAGTTGAAGAAAGCGAACTTGAAGAACTTGCTAAGAAGGAATCTGAAAAAACAGGCATTACTGTTGCTAAGCTTATGAAATATTATGAAGATACTAGCCGCGCAGAAATGCTTCTTGAAGAAAAAGTGATTAGGTTCTTGATAGATAATGCCAAGATTACCGAAATTGATGCCGCTGAAAAAATGAAAGTGAAGAAAGGACACAAACATGAACACTAAAATTCGCAGTTACCAAGAATATCTCAAGCAGCCGCAAATTATGAATCAGTTGGTACCTTATGTAATTGAACAAACCGGCCGCGGCGAACGCGGAATGGATATTTTCTCACGTCTTCTACGCGAAAGAATAATTTTTCTTGGTACTGCTGTAGATGATCACGTTGCAAGTTTAATAATTGCTCAATTGCTTTTCTTAGAAGCTGAAGACCCGGAAAAAGATATTAACTTGTACATCAATTCTCCAGGAGGAAGTGTTTCTGCTGGACTTGCAATTTACGATACAATGAATTACATCAAATCGAAAGTTTCTACAATTTGCGTTGGGTTAGCTGCAAGCATGGGCGCAGTTTTATTAGCTGGCGGAGAATCTGGCAAAAGATCTGCACTTCCTCACTCTAAAATTATGATTCATCAGCCTTGGATTGGCGGTTTACAAGGACAAACAACCGATATCGAAATTCATGCTAAGGAAATGATAAAAACCCGCGATACTCTTTACAACATTTTAGCAGAAGCAACTGGTAAGCCTTTTGAGCAGATTATGAAAGATTGTGATAGAGACTATTATTTGACTTCCGAAGAAGCAAAGGAATACAAGTTAATAGATAATATTTTGATTCAGCGGGCAACACCCACTAATAACACTAAGAAATAGTTTACCTTAAAAGGGCAACGTTGTTGCCCTTTTTTGCTTTACGGAGCGACGAAGAATCTTCGTTTTCTTTCAAATAGACAAAGCTGAAATTCTTTATCTGCTAAAGCGGATTTAGAATGACAATTTTTAGAGATGCCTATTATAAACCAGAATTATTTTTTTCTTTTTCTTACTCTATAATTCACAATCATATTGTTTCAACTATTAGTTAAAATCTTTATTTTTATTTGTGATAATAGAAACAGAATCTTGTCAATTATTCGAGAAAATATTGGTCGGCGCAAAATTTGAGTTAATACAAAAATTAAATGAATTAGTAAACCTCTCCCAGAAAGGTGATGTTTTCTTTCCAGACGAACTATGTAATTTCCTATGCATTGAATTTGATCTTTCTGCACTCGTTTTATTTGATCTAAAAGATGGCAAAGTACTTGAAGTAATCGGAAAATCTGCATCTGCCAAGAAAAATTTTAAGAGCGGTTCAACACATTATTGCAATTCGTGCACGGCTATTCACAGCAACGAATTCAATAAACTTTTCTTCGATTCAAAATGTACTATTCAAGTTTCAGATTTTATGACTTACGAAGGATGCGGTTTCTTTTCGCTTACTACAGCAGAAAAAGTTTTGGTTAAGATCGGCAAAAAATCTGCTTTCACTAAGAACGAACAAGAACAGTTTGAAAGATCTCTCCATATTGTTTCTTTGCTTATTTCAACTTGGAAAGTTTCCAAATCTACTTCATATAAACCATCAGTAGGTTTTTCCCACGTAGTTGAAGAAACAGCGCGTGAATTAAAAGCCAATGCTAATTCTATAGTTGGGTTTCTTTCCTATCTACTAAATGAAAATCCAACATCATCGCAGCAAGAGTATATTTCTTCAATTAAAAAAAACGCACAAAGCATCTCGTTGAATATTAATGATCTTAATGAACTTGCTAAGATAGATAAGAATAATTTAACCAAGTATCTGAAACAGGTTGACTTAAATGTACTGTTAAATGAAATTGTTGAAAACTTTAGAAGTCGTTTAGGTACACGTAAAATTAATTTCAATGTTTTATTGGATAAACCTCTTCTTCGCCCTGTTGAACTTGATGAACAAAAACTCAAGTATATAATTTCAATGCTTTTGTTTGTTTCTACTACACTTACTTTGCAAGGAGAAATTTCTGTTCAAGTTAGTGTTTCAAAAGACAGCAAACTTCGTTTTGAAATATCTGATACAGGTAATCAACTTGATGCCAATACGCTATCAGAATTCTTTGAGCCTTTTGTAGTTGCTAACAAAAGCGAGTTCAAAGCAACAAACATTACCGGACTTAGTTTTACTTTAGTAAAAAGTTTTGTAAACTATCTGGGCGGCGAAATTTCCGCCGGTAAAAACGAAAAAGGAAACTCATTCATTTTCACAATTAGTGGAGAAGTAATGCCGGATTTCGAATCAACCCTATCACAGCTTCCAAAGCCTTCAACAAAAAACAAAGTGCTCGTTATCGAAGATGATTACGCAACCTCTAAATTGTTGAGCAACTATCTTAACAAATGGGGTTACGATCCTACTATAGTAAGCACAGAATCTCAAGCATTCAGCGTTATTGAAAAGGAAACTTTGCTTGCAGTAATTCTCGATATTGAATTACCGACGGCAAACGGTTTGGAAATGCTAAAAAAAATGCATGATCATCCTAAGACAAAAAACATTCCGGTTATTGTGTGTTCTGTTGAACCCGAACAGCAAAAAGCATTTTTAATGGGCGCTGTTGAGTACTTTATTAAGCCAATTAATTACAACTATTTGGTAGAAGTGCTTACAAGCTACAAACTCAGAAAAAATTCAAACGTGCTTTGTGTTGATGATGATCTACCAACTCTAAATTTGGTAAAGCAAGCTATAGAGCAAGCCGGTTTTAATGCGGTTGCAATAAATATTTCTGCAGCAGTAATGGAAGTTATTAAAGACAAAGATATTGATCTTGCCATTGTAGATTTGGATATGCCTACTCCAAACGGTTTTGAATTGATAAAACTCATAAAATCTGAAAAACGCTTCGCAAGACTTCCAATTATAATTTATACTGGTAAAGAAAATTATCAAGAAGATTTAAAACAGATTGAAGGTTTGTTTGAAGATTTATTAGACAAACGCTCAACAAATATTGAAGATCTTGCCGAAACTATAAACGCAATGATAAACCGCTACGAAACTCCTCCTCCTGCTGCTGAAGTTATTAAAAGTGAAGGCGGGTTAAAGATTTTATTAGCCGAAGATTATAAACACTCACAGATTATTGTAACGCGACTACTCAAAAAGAACGGCTTTGAAAGCATTGTTGTTGTTGAAAACGGTGAAGATGCTTTTAAGATGGCTCGCGATCAAAAATTTGATTTGATTCTGATGGATATGCAAATGCCAATTATGAACGGATTTGAAGCTACAGAAAAAATTCGTGAAATTGCCTCTTACAAAGAAACACCAATAATTGCGCTAACAGCGTTCGCTATGAAAGGGGACCGTGAAAAATGTATAGAATCTGGCGCTACCGATTATATTCCAAAGCCAATTGATAGCAAAGAGTTTATTGACAAAGTAAAATATTACACGAACACACTTAGTTAAAAATTTCCCTCTTTGAGGGATTTTTTTTATCTGCTCTCAACAAGCATCTCAAATCCATCAGCATCTTTAGGGCGCCTTTAAAAATACCAATATACTTTGCGAACTTTTTAGTTTTCTTTGTGAACACTGCGGTAAATTTTTATAAAACTAATTTTTAGAGGTGCCCTTTATTATATTTGCACCAAAATTTGGAGATTTTGTGAGCGAAACACGCGTGCGATTTGCGCCAAGCCCAACTGGATATCTTCACGTTGGCGGCTTGCGTACTGCATTGTACAATTTTCTTTTTGCCAGAAAGAATAATGGCAAATTTATTCTGCGTATTGAAGACACAGACCGTAACCGTTACGTTGAAGGAGCAGTGGAAAACTTAATTGAATCCTTAAAATGGTGCGGATTAGATTATGATGAAGGACCGGATAAAGCAGGTGAGTTTGGTCCTTATATGCAATCGCAGAGATTAGATATATACAAAAAGTACGCTGATGATTTAATTGCTAAAGAACACGCTTATTTTTGTTTTTGCACTCCGGAACGACTTCAAACTCTTAAGGAAGAACAAGCTGCGCAAAAGCTTCCTCAAGCAAAATATGATAAGCATTGTCTTTCACTTTCCAAAAATGAAATTGAAGATAAGCTTGCAAACGGAATTCCTCATGTAGTAAGGCTTAATGTAATTCTAAATCAAAAAATTATTTTTGATGACATAATTAGAAAGAGAGTTGAGTTTGAGAGCAACAATGTTGACGATCAAGTTTTGAT
This sequence comes from Ignavibacteria bacterium, assembly GCA_009773205.1. Classification (GTDB taxonomy): domain Bacteria; phylum Bacteroidota; class Ignavibacteria; order Ignavibacteriales; family Melioribacteraceae; genus Stygiobacter. The sequence goes on along the minus strand of WPAE01000006.1, from coordinate 149,812 downwards.
TAAAAGTGATGGGTACCCGACTTATCACATGGCAAATGTTGTTGATGATCATATGATGCAGATTAGCCACGTAATCCGCGGCGAAGAATGGCTTTCATCTACGCCTAAGCATGTTTTGCTGTACGATTTCTTCGGCTGGGAGAAGCCAATTTTTGCACATCTTCCACTTCTTCTCAATCCGGATCGTTCAAAACTTAGCAAGCGGCAAGGCGATGTTGCTGTTGAAGACTACCGTGCAAAAGGTTTTTTGAAAGAGGCTCTAGTAAATTTTGTTGCTCTGCTTGGCTGGAACGCCGGTAATGATAAAGAATTTTATTATATGAATGAATTGATAGAAAGTTTTTCTCTTGAAAGAGTTAACAATTCCGGCGCAGTTTTCGATTTCGAAAAACTGAATTGGATTAATGCTGAACATTTGCGCAAGAAATCCAACGAAGAACTCTTGACTCTGCTGAAGTTTGAAATTGAGAATTCAGAATTGAGAATTGAAAATTATTCCGACAGCTACCTACTACAAATTATTGATGCGATGAAAGAGAGGGTTAACTTTGTTAAAGAGTATTTAACTAAATCTCCTTATTTCTTTGAAGCGCCGACAGAATATGAAGAAGCAAGCAGACTCAAAAATTGGAAGCCAGAAACTCCAGAACAATTAGTAGTCTTAAAAAATAAATTCACACAACTAAATAATCCGTCGAAAGAAGATTACGAAACAGTATTAAAACAAGCCGCTTCCGAACTCAATATAAGCGCTGGAAAACTAATTCATCCATTGCGCTTAGCACTTTCTGGCATCAGTACCGGACCCGGGATGTATGATCTTCTCTTTATCTTAGGAAAAGGCGAAGTGATTAATAGAATTAATACTGCATTAAATACATTAAGATAGAACGCCGATTAGATATGATTATTATGACCTATCATGATAATCATATCTGATCATAATAAATCCGCGTTCTATTCCTTAAATAAAAGGATTACTTTTTCCAACTATCTTTTAGTGTTACTGTTCTGTTGAAGACTAATTTTCCCGGCGTTGTGTATTTAGTATCAACGCAGAAATAACCCATTCTTTCAAACTGAAATTTGTCCTGTTGTTTTGCATTCCTAATAAATGGTTCAATTTTAGCGTTGCTGATTATTTCCAGCGATTGTGGATTAATCTTACTAAGCCAATCTTCTTCTGTGCCGGGGTTTTCAACAACAAACAATCTATCGTACAATCTTACTTCCGCATCAACGGCATCTTTTGCAGAAACCCAGTGAATTACTCCTTTAACTTTCTTAGTGCTAGTTCCTGTGCCGCTCTTTGTTTCTTTATCGTAAGTACAGCGAAGTTCTACAACATTTCCGTCATCATCTTTAATTACTTCTTCACATTTGATAATGTATGCGTAACGAAGTCTAACTTCTCCGCCAGGGATTAAACGATGAAATCCTTTTGGCGGATTTTCCATAAAGTCGTTTTCTTCAATGTACAACTCTTTGCTGAAAGGAACCAATCTCATTCCGGCATTCGGGTTCTCGGGGTTATTAACAGCTTCTAAATTTTCTTCGCCTTCATAATTTGTTAGAACAACTTTTATAGGTTTTAACACAGCCATAGCCCGCTGAGCATTTTTATTTAGATCATCACGAACGGCAAACTCAAGCAACGAAATATCTGTCAGTGCATCGCGCTTTGCTACGCCAATTATCTCGGCAAAGTTTCTGATTGATTCTGCTGTGTACCCTCTTCTTCTATAACCAGAAATTGTAGGCATTCTAGGATCATCCCAGCCATCTACAAAATTTTCTTTTACAAGCTGCAACAATTTTCGCTTGCTCATTACAGTGTAGCTAAGATTCAGTCTTGCAAATTCAATTTGCTGTGGATGATAAACACCAAGAGAATCTAAAAACCAATCATAAAGCGGACGGTGATTTTGGAATTCCAAAGTGCAAATGGAATGAGTGATTCCTTCTATTGAATCTTCATTGCCGTGCGCCCAATCGTAAGTTGGATAAATACACCAATCTTTTCCTTGTCTGTGATGGTCTGCATGAACGATGCGGTACATTATCGGGTCGCGCATATTAAAATTTGGAGAAGCCATATCAATCTTTGCACGCAATGTTTTTGCACCATTTTCAAACTCGCCTTTTCGCATACGTTCAAGTAAATCTAAATTTTCTTCCACGCTTCTGTTTCTGTATGCACTTTCTTTTCCCTGTTCAGTTAGAGTTCCGCGAGATGCACGTATTTCTTCAGCATTCAAATCGCAAACATATGCTTTGCCTTTCTTAATTAATTCAACAGCCCATTGATACATTTGCTCAAAGTAATCTGAAGCGTAAAACACGCGATCTCCAAAATCACCGCCAAGCCATTTTACATCTTCAACAATAGAATCAACGTATTCTTGTTCTTCTTTTTCGGGATTCGTATCATCGAAGCGGAGATTAAATTTTCCGTTGTAATCTCTTGCTATTCCATAGTTCAAACAAATTGATTTTGCATGTCCAATATGAAGATAGCCGTTTGGTTCCGGTGGAAATCTTGTGTGAACTCTACCGCCCCACTTATCATTCTTATTGTCTTCATCAATTATTTCGTAAATAAAATTTTTAGGTTTACGTTCTACCGGATTTTCGTTTGTATTTTTTGTCTCTTCCATAATTCCAGATAATTAATTAGAACTCAAGCAAAAATAAGAAATACTACAACTATTTTGTTATTAGGAATTTTCAATTCGGGAATCTTAGTAGTGTTGAAGTCTTAAAGCCATCAAAATTTTCATTAAGCATGTTTAGGTTAATAGTAACATTCTTTTCTTTAACGGTGATTTCTATAAAATGAAACATCCTTTTATCTTCGGTCTTTGAAAATAGATCTTTGTAAATAGCATCTTCGTTAAGATAAAGTGGATGCTGAATTCCACCACCACCGCCGATTACGAAAAAGTCTTTCCCATACATTTTGAAATGCTCAAACGCATGTGAATGTCCGCTCAAAAAAAGCACACTCTTTTTAGATTTTAAAAACCCAGGTAGTAAATACTTCTGTACATCTTTCGATGGAGCAACAATCTTGCTGTTAGTAAAAGGCGAATGATGACAAGCTACAATTATTTGTTTAATGTTAGAATCGTTTTCGTAGAGGCTAAGTATCTTACTATACTTATTAAGCAAGAAATCTCTTTCTTTTTTAGAAAGTTCATCGAAATTTGAGTTGATAAGAATTACGCCCAACTGATTTATTCTGGTGCTGTAACAAATGCCAGAAAGCACACCAAACCGCTTGAAGTAACTCGCTGCGCTCACATCTCCAAAAGGAATGTACTCGTGATTTCCAGGCACAGGATAAAAGTACGCTCTTTGATTTTTTAACATGCTGACTAAAGTGTCAATTTCCTCCCAGCTCGAAATTAATCCGGAAGCAACTAAATCTCCCAAATGAAAAACAACTCTAGGCGAATCCGATGCAATCTTGTTAAGAATAAGTTCTCTTGCTTTAGCATTATTGTTATAACTTAGCAATACTCTCTCAAATATCGTTGGTTCTTGAGTATCGCTAAGAAATACAATTTTAACTGAGTCTGCCCCTTGGTTCTGCGAAAAAGTAAGCGAACATATCATCAGCATACAAATAGTAAAGTTTCTTAATAAGTGCATAATTTTTTTTGAATTGAGTGAAGAATAAAATTGCCTTTCTCTGAAGTAAATATACCTGAAAAGAAAGAAAATTTTTCTTAGAATGCTTCAACACGGAAAATAATTCAAAAAAAACACTACTCAACTACGATTTATTTTGAATAATATCTCTCACTTTATCTGTTATGGCTCTAAAATCAATCTTACCGCTTCCGGTCTTTGGCATTTCCGGCAGAACAACAAACTTGTTTGGTAAGGCAATGCTTGGCAGTTGTTCAGCCATTTTTTTAATTGTAGCTTTATCATCAATTGGTTGAGTTACAGCAGCTACAATTTTAGCTCCTTTAATAGCATCTGGTACTTCTACTACGCAACATTCTACATCGGCTGGAAGAATTTTTTCTAATACATCTTCTACTCGAATCAACGAAACCATTTCACCGCCAATTTTCAAAAATCTTTTTAGCCTTCCTACATGCCACAAATAACCATCTTCATCCATATAGCCCATATCGCCGGTATCGTACCAGCCATGTCTAATGCTAAGTGAAGTCTGCTCAAAATCATCAAAGTACCCTTTCATTACGTTATCGCCTTTAACAAGAATTTTACCAATCTCCCCTGCTTTGCATTCTTCGCCTGTTTCGTAGTTTTCAACTCTCACCAAAACATTATCAATTGGTTTGCCAACGCTGCCTGGTCTGTTGTTTTCAAAAGTGTTTACAGTAATTGCCGGGCTTGTTTCAGTTGCGCCGTAAGCTTCAAGTAAAGTTTTGCCATGTTTTTCCATAAATCCTTTCCGTAAAGCATCGGGACATTTATCGGCGCCGGATAAAAGAATTCGTACAGATTCAAAATCTCCCGGCTTAGAATTTCTCAAATACCCCCAGAAAAATGTTGGAGTTCCAGCTACAAGTGTTGTTTTCTCTTCGCGAATAATCTCACTAATTTTTTTGAAATCTAATGGATTAGCATAAGTAACTAATGTCATGCCTTCTATCAACGGCACCCAAAGGTTAGCTGTTTGCCCAAAAATATGAAAGTAAGGTAAGTTAGCAAGAAAAATATCATCTCCTGTAAAGTTATATGCCTTCACAAGGCTTTGGTAATTTGAAGAAATGTTTTTATGTGTGAGTTGAACTCCTTTAGGTTCTTTTTCACTTCCGCTTGTAAATAAAATCATTAAAGTATCATCTTCATTTCCGGCGTGGATGCTGTTTAATATTTTTTCAACGGATGCTGCTGCTTTTAATGCAGCTCCAATTTTATTAAAAACATTTACGGATTTCATTATGTCTTCGAGATAGACCATTCCATCAATATGCCTGCAGTTAATTTTTTCCAGTAAAGCTCTCGAAGTTATAATTGTTTTGAATGCGCACTTCTTCTGTGCAAATTCGCAGTTAGCTGCAGCGCCGGTAGAATAATTTATCATAACAGGAATTCTACCGCTCATTAGAGAAGCTAAAATAGACAGCACTGAGCCCGCTGAGTTTGGCAGCATGATTCCCAAAAAGCCCGGCTCATAATTCTCGAACTTCTTCATGAGAATTAGTGAACCTATTAAAGCCCGCTTGTATGTAACTCTTCGGTTCAATGTTCTATCTGCAATTGCAAGTTTATTTTCAAATTTCTTTGCCGATTTTACAAACTGTTGATGCAATAACATTTTTATCTCCAGCTTAATTTTAGTTTTGTTTAATGGTCTTTATAGAAATGCGATGAAGAGAGAATGGAATGTGCTTTTCTATTTAAGTACTAGGACAATTTCGTATTTCATTAAATGCAATGCAAGAATTATTTCTTAATTAGCACAACGATGTCCTTAATATTTGGTAGCTGTATAAAGATTTAACCTAATTCAATTTTTTGAAAATCAATTTCTGATAAAACATCAGTTCCTAACTTAAGTCCAGCAGAAAGATTAATGTGTTTGGCGGTGTTTTCAGAAATCAAATTCATACCTTCAGCTTGCCGTTTTTCATTAATAATACCAAACATAATTCTATCTATGGCAACAGGATCTGTAGAGACAAGAATTCCTCCATAGTTCCACATATAATCTCTGTTCCAGCGCGGACCGCCGTTGAACAGAGCAATAAGCGCATCAACAATAATTAATTTTTGTTTGGAGCGAATTTGATGCAGAGCATTTATTTCTGGTATTCCAGGAGTTGTGCAATTGTTAGAATGAAAATCTCTTGGATTGTTAATAGTACCGTAGTGATTTTTAAGTGCGCCGGTAATACCAGCTAATCCGTGGTCTTTAATAACTGGCATATTAATTAATGCTGTGCAAGACTCTGTAAGTATTTTGGAAATTCTAGTAAATTTTTCTCCTGCTTTAACTTCTGCACTAAACACAGCATCAATATCATCGTTTTTGGTTGCTAAAGTTCCATAATATTTTGTTTTACCAATTTCTTTTTGAATTCTCAAACCGGATCCGTTAAACTCATCGTTGTTTCTATCCCAAACAATAAAGTTTTCACTTATCAAACCAGCATTGCCTGCACTCCTAAGAACTGTATCAATCATAGCAGCGTAATGTTTAACACTGCTGCTGCCAGCAATAGAGTTTAACCCAAGTAAATTAACTTTAATACCAATTATATCTTTAGGAATGAACAGCTTATTCCACAAGTCAGCAGAATTTTTCCCATTGTTAAAACTTGTAAGAGCAGTTTCGAGCATCTCTGCTAAAATTTCTAAATTAACATTGCCTTCTTGATCTACCACTTTAGAATGACGAACAAGTACAACTTTGCTTTTTAAAGTTTCGAATGGTGAAAAAGAATTAGCTAAACTAACCGGAATGTTTCCAAGCAGCGCTGCGCCAATTAATCCAGCGGAAGTTTTTTTAAGAAAGTCTCTGCGCGATTTTTCAAAATTTGTTTTGTTATTTTTCATAATTATTCACCTTGATAAAATTTAATTAGCTCGTTAATACAATTACTTTGTAACTATTTAATGGGTGCCTCTAAAAATATCAATATCCTTCGCCCCGCTTTGCGGGATGGAATTTTTAAAACAAAAGTTTTTAGCGGCAACCTAATATTGTTCAAAAAATTTGCATCACAAAATTAAGGCACAATTAAAATCAATAAGATTATATTTAAGAACTTCATCACAAAGAGAACTCGCTTCTGAGTTTATCAAATTCCATTTTAGGTAATTGAATTAACAATGTTTTTTTCTTTTCATCTAACCAGCGTAAAAGAGTGAGAAAAGATTTTTCATCCATAGCAGTGCAGCCTGCAGTTGGCTTTGGTTTTGTGCCCGTTAAATGAAAAAATATACAAGAGCCGCATCCTTTTTCAACTACAGAATAATTGTGGTCTATTACTATTCCATACTTGTAATCGGGGTCTTCCATATTCTCCGAGCTTTTCCAGCTCTTTTCAGTTTCCAAAGTATTAACAATCTTGTTGTAATAATTTGATGTAGTGTCGTCAACGCACTCGTCTATTTTTGAAACTTGCTTGTAAGTGTATTTCAACCAATTCAGGGTGTCCGGCGGCAATAACCCGAATACATAAGGAAGTGAAAAAACACCAGCCGGTGCTTTCTTATCGCCTTCTCGTTTGATAGGGCCATCTTTTTCGACAAACTCAATTAGTCCTCTTCCCCAGCCCAAGCCGGATTTTCCGAGAAACACATTTACATCTTCTCCTATCTTAACATATTTACCGTCTTTCTTCTCTAGGCAAGTCATCACTGCATTAGGGGAATCCCAATTCTCCGATACAACAACAATTATCTGATCCGATTTCTGTAAAAGTTTTTTTAAACTATCGCCAGTACTTGCTGCTTTGGTGTTTCCTACCGATAATACGGTAAGAAATAAGATTAGTAATACTAAATTTATTTTTCGATTGGAGAACAAAATTTTTCCCTTCTTTTTACAAGCGATATTAAGAAAAAATGTCACATCATTTAGCGGTTTTATAATGCAAAATATTAGCACTTCAACAAGTAATAATCGGAAGTATCAAGCGGGCTAATTTTGGAGTAAGGAAAGCCCGGACAGAACATTCTTCTGTCCGGTATAATTTTATAGAGCCTTTTCCAAAATTAGTCTCGATATATCAAGCGTTACATCTCTTGTTTCAGAAAGAGCAGTTAGTTTCTTTTCCTCAAGCCCTGTTAAAATATCATCGAAGGCAAACTGAGTTACACCATAATCTGTCAATCTGGTTTTAACGCCAAGACTTTCAAAAAATTCACGGGTTTTAGAGATTGCCAAAGTTGCCTTCTCATCATCATTTCCATTTTCAATTTTCCAAACACGCTCTGCATACTGAACAAGTTTAGATTTCTTTTGTTCAAACCGGACTTCTAACAGAGCCGGCATAATTATAGCTAGAGTTTTTGCATGATCAATACCGAAAGATGCTGTAAGCTCATGCCCAATCATGTGCGTTGCCCAATCTTGAGGAACACCGGCGCCAATTAATCCGTTTAGAGCCATTGTAGAACACCAAACAAGATTTGCTCTTGCATCATAATCTTGCGGATTATCAATAGTCTTTCTGCCAATCTCAATTAAGGTTTGCAAAATTCCTTCAGCAGTTCTATCCTGAAAGCGGGCTTCTACAGGAAATGTTAAGTACTGCTCCATAACATGAACAAATGTATCTACAACTCCATTTGCAACTTGCGTTTCCGGCAAGGTATAAGTTAGCGTTGGATCGAGAAAAGAAAATTTTGGAAATGTTAATGGACTTAACACGCCATACTTTCCTTTTTTATAGCTAATAACACCAGCAATATTCATTTCCGAACCTGTTGCAGGCAGAGTTACCACATTACCAAGCGGCATGGCTTCTTTAAGATCAACCGGTTTGAAGCCATGATAAAGTATATCTTCTGGGTTACCGTTATACTTAACAGCGAGAGAAATAAACTTTGTGCCATCCATAACCGAGCCGCCGCCAACTGCTAAAAGAAAAGTTGCGTTTTCTTTTTTTATCAGTTCAACAGCTTTCATCAATGTTTCAAATCTTGGATTTGGTTCAATTCCTCCGAACTCTAACACAGTATTTGTTTGCAAAGCATCTTTTACTTTTTGAAGCGTACCAGATTTTATAACGCTTCCACCACCGTAAGTAATTAATACTTTTGAGCCAGCGGGAATATAATTAGTTAACTCGTGTAAACGGTCTTTACCAAAAACAATTACTGTTGGGTTGTAAAATATAAAGTTGTTCAATGCTTTTCCTTTTTGATTTATAAATACGAAAATAAAAAATTAAGATATGTTGCGCAGAAACAAATTTCGAATAATTGAAATCGTAATGCCAATAGCACTTAAGAAACGATAAACTATTTTAACGCTTACTCAATTTATTGTACAACAACGAATACTTTTTGAGGAAAAAATTTATTCTTTTTCAGGAAAGAATTTGTGTGTGCAGCGCAATTTCTTCAAGTACAGAAGAAACTTTCAGGCATTCATTAAGCGCTCCGTTAAAAACAATTGCTTTACCTTTCACATGAGCTTCAAAAGCAAAATCACGCGCAGCTTCAAAACTGCATTTAATTGCTTTTATAAGTTGAAAAATCACTTCATCAAACGAATGAAAATCATCGTTGAAAAGTACAACTTTGAACGGCTGCCGGACAGCAACATCTTCATCATTCTGTATTTCGTTAATTTCTTGAGGGTTTTGTTCAACCATATTAATTCCAAGTACGGCAGAAATTTATAAAATTGTTCCACAAAAATAAATTTGTTTATATTTGATTTGTAAGTGTAAATAAATCAAAAAAAAGTTTTAGGAGGTTAGATGAAAATTGCTGTGTGCGTAAGCCACGTACCGGATACAGCAGCTAAAATTAGCATTGGCGGCGATGGAAAATGTATTGACCCGGCTGGTGTTACTTTTGTAGTTAATCCATACGATGAATATGCAATTGAAGAAGCGTTAAAGACAAAAGAAAAATTAGGCGGTGAAACTGTTGCTATTAGTCTTGGCGGAGATTCGCACAAAGAAACTCTTCGTAAAGCATTAGCAATGGGAATAGACAATGCCGTATTGCTAAAAGATAATTCTTACCGTGATTCACTTTCTGTTGCGAAAGCTTTAGCAGAAGAAATTAAAACTCAAGGTGCAGAGTTGGTTTTCTTCGGTAAGCAATCTGTAGATTTTGATAACTCTGTAGTTGGACAAATGACCTCAGAACTTCTCGGCTACAATTGCGTATCAGTTGTTGTTAGCTTTGCTCTTGATGGATCAAAAGTTACTTGTGAACGAGAAATAGAAGGAGGAAAAGAAGTAGTTGAAACTTCGCTACCGGCTGTAATTACTACGCAAAAAGGCTTAAACGAACCTCGCTATGCTTCTTTAAAAGGAATTATGGCTGCAAAGAAAAAAGAAATTGCTGAAAAGCAGCCTGCTCCAGCAAACAACTTTGTTGAAGTTATTGCTATGAAACGTCCGGCAGCAAAACAAGCCGGAAAAATTGTTGGAACAGATTCCAGCGCTGTACCGGAATTAGTTCGTTTATTAAGAGAAGAAGCAAAGGTAATATGAGGTTGATATGACAAAATTTTTAGTATTCATTGAACAAAGAAACGGACAAATTAAAAAGTCCTCTTTTGAAGCTGCAAAAACTGCCTCTGGTTTAGCATCCAAGCTTGGCGGCTCGGTTGAAGCTGTAGCAGTTGGAAGCGAAATTTCTAATTTAGAATCGCTCGGCGGTTTTGGAGTTGACAAAGTAACTCATCTTAAAAATGAAACAGTAACTAACTATTCACCTTCTGCTTACACTCAAGCAGTTGTAAAATTTGTTTCCGAGAATGGATTTGATTCAATTCTTTTGGCAGCAAGTTCTATGGGAAAAGATTTAGCTCCAAGAGTAGCAGCTAAATTAGATGCTGGTCTTGCTGTTGATTGTGTTGCGTTAAATGTAGAAGGCTCAAACATAATTGCAACGCGCCCTGTTTACGCCGGCAAAGCTTTAGTTGATGTTAAAGTTACTTCCTCAGTAAAAGTTTTTGCTCTTCGTCCAAATGTTTTTAGCGCTGGCACACCAACCGATGCTAAAGCAGAAGTTGCAGTAACAATTATTGATTCGCCGAATTTGAATGTAAAAGTAGTTGAAGTAAAAAAATCTGAAGGCAAATTAGATGTATCAGAAGCAGATGCAATTGTAGCCGGCGGACGTGGAATGAAGGGACCGGAACACTTCGGAATGATAGAAGAATTAGCCAAGTTGTTAGGCGCTGCAACTGGCGCTTCGCGCGCAGTTGTTGATTCTGGCTGGAGACCTCACTCTGAACAAGTTGGTCAAACTGGTAAAGTCGTTTCTCCAACGCTTTATATTGCAGTAGGAATTTCTGGGGCAATTCAGCACATAGCCGGAATGCGATCATCTAAATACATTGTTGCTATAAATAAAGATAAAGACGCACCAATATTCCAGATAGCCGATTATGGAATTGCAGGCGATGTCTTTGAAGTATTACCAAAGTTCATTGATGAAATAAAGAAAGTAAAATCATAAAAGTGCAAAAAGTACAAGTAGAAATATTAGGACTTTCTGCAAGTCCATCGGCTGGCGGCGCATACGCATTATTGTTAAAGGAAATTTATGGTGTACGCCGCCTGCCAATTATTATCGGCTCTTTCGAGGCTCAGTCTATAGCTCTAGAAATGGAAAGCATAAAACCACCGCGCCCGCTTACGCATGATCTTTTGAAAAATGTTATTGATAATCTTGGCGGCACAGTTGTAGAAGTAGTTATAGATGAGCTAAAAGACAATACTTTTTACGCTAAGATAAAACTTGAATACTCTACAATGACAAATGAGATTGACTCACGCCCGAGCGATGCTATCGCTTTAGGAGTGAGAACCGGTTCGCCTATTTTCGTTTCGGAAGCAGTAATGAAAGCAGCAGCATTTGTACCATCTTCTGAAGACCAGGAAGAATCTCGGCAGGCAGTTGATGATGAATATGATGAGCAAGAAACTCAACAGAAAAGTAAAACACAGGAAACAAAATTGGCGAGTTTGCAAAATCAGCTGCGTGAATCTTTAGAAAAAGAGGATTACGAAAGAGCCGCTAAACTAAGAGACGAGATCAACAGAATTTCGGGCTTGCAGAACTAACTGAAAACTGATTTCCCGATCCTACATTCCAAACACTTATTTCTTGAGCAATAATTTCTGTAAAGTTCTATCGAACCTTGCGCAATTACAGTTTTTCTAACCAACTCATTAATCTTTAACGATACGGCAACCTCTGTAATAATTTGATTTTCACCTTTCTGTTGAAAACTTGTGTACATTTTAAGCAGCTTCTTTGATAAGCTTTGATTGCCGAATACATCAAAATATACCGTAAAGAATGGAATAAGAACATTAACAACAATTTCATCTGCACGAGAAACGCCTACAAAGTATTTCAATTCAGAATTAGCTGCTTCATCAAAAACATAGTGATTCTTCCAATACCCTTCTGCCTTAACAATCATTAACGAGCGTAAGGAATTACTTAAAACGTTATGACTATGAATTTCTGTAATCTTCTTGATCATTGTTCGAATAAGTTCGCCGTGCAAAAGTGAAAATAGAATCCTTGCGCCGCCCGCAATCCGTATTGTTGGAAAATTCTGCGGACGAAGACGGAAAAAATGCCATTCGGTTTCATCCATTAATTTACCATCATACATTGTGCGGCTAGAATTCCAGTGAAAGTTGAGGCGTTCCAAATATTCTTTAGTTTGAACCCCGGTGCCCGCCGTTGTGTTTTGAATAAGCCCGCTTATGAAAAATAAAATTGATTCATACTTCTCAATAACAACTCCATCAGTTTCAATTTTAGAGAAAAACTTAATATTGGCATGCTTAGCTAAATCTGCCATTTGAGTTTTATTTTTTGAGTAACCGAGAGCTTCAAAAATTAATTCGTACATAAGCTGCTGCCAGACATCTTTAATTCTAAAGTCATTATGGCTAAAAGATTTTTCTTGAAATCTTCCAGTTAACTCGTAAGATATAACAGGCTCGTTTACTTTCATTTCACTTAAGAATACTAATTCTTTAAGACGTGTATAAATTTTTTTGCACTTTTTCTCAAATCTAATTATTCCGAGTTCTGACAAAAACCTTTCTTTTTCTTCACGAGGGAAAGATTCATTAACTTCATCGCATTTTAATACTTTGGCGCTATTTTTTTGAGATTCTTCATATTCGTGTGTAATGGATTCGGTTAGTTCTGGTTCTAAAAAATCTTTTAAGCAAACTGTTGGGACTTTCCTCCCATCTCTAGTGTAAACATGAGAATAATTGTTTTTATTAAGCAATGTTACGTGAAGTACTACTCTATTATATTTACTGTCAAGGTGATGTCCGTGCGTTTTCCAATCTGAGTAAGCGCAGTCTATTTCAACATCACCAACATAAGTGAGATTGCCAATTACAATTCTGGCATTGTGAAAATCAGGTCCACCGACCTCGATGTTTTGCGTTCCTTTATCAAGGATTACAATATCATCTCCGGTAGGAGTACTCAGCTTGCTCTTGAAACCATGATGATTCCAAATTTCGTACAAAACATTTTCTTTTATTTTGGTTTCCCTTCCCATCTATTTGCCAAAATTTTTGAATGAAATATTTGTCATCTCCCCATTTCGAGATCAAATTACAATTTGATTCATACAAATCCAATTATAAAATCTATAGTACTAAATTGAAGACTGATTGATTATAAGTTTTTATTTGCTCAATAACTTTAGTATGGAATGACTTAGATTCATCGCAGTAAAGAAGAGCGCGGCTAATGTTTATCAGAAAGTTATTGTTCTTGTGATGATTAAATACAGTGGCAACTTCCTCTAAGCTGCCGCCTTGCGCACCAACTCCGGGTAGTAAAACAACTAAATCATCAAAGGAAGCAATGTTCTCTTTAAGCTCTTCAATTTTGGTAGCGCCAAATACAATTCCACAGTTTTTATGTTCGTTCCAAATATTTGCCTTTTCAATAACATGCTGGAATAAAAATCTACCGTCTTCCAATTTTTGTTTTTCAAAATCAAGTGCGCCTTTATTTGAAGTAAGCGCAAGGATAAAATTGATTTTGTCCTTGTAATTTAAAAATGGCTGCAGCGAATCAAAGCCCATATAAGGATGAAGCGTAATTGAGTCGAACTTGAGTTCATCAAAAACAGCAACTGCATACATTTCGGAAGTGTTGCCAATATCGCCACGCTTAGCATCCGCAATAACAAAGATATCTTTGGGAATTAGTTCTAAAGTCTGGGCTAAGACATCAAATCCTTTTGCTCCAATCTTTTCGTAGAAAGCAAAATTTATTTTAAAACAAGCGGCATGTTCCGATGTGCTTTCAATTATAATTTTATTGAACTGAAGAACAGGATCTTTTTCGGATAACAGATGTTTGGGAATTTTATTTATATCCGTATCCAGCCCAACACAAACATGAAAATTATTTTCAAACTTAGTATCTAATTTTTCACGTGCGGTCATTTTATCCTCACAAAATCAAGTGTGTAATTTTCTGTTCCGGTAAATGTTGAGAGCTAAACCAACGAGCAGCATATTAATCATTAAAGAGCTTCCACCGTAACTTAAAAACGGAAGTGGCAAACCAATTACCGGCGTAATTCCTAAATCCATCCCAATATTTAGAGCAAAATGAGAAAAGAGCAATGTTAAAATACCAACCACAACAAGCGCACTAAATTTGTCCTTTGCTAAACTGGCAATATTCAGCATTCTTATAAAAATAATAGTAAAAAGAATAACTACAGTTACGCTTCCAATAAAACCAAATTCTTCACCAATTACACTGTAGATAAAATCTGTCCATTGTTTAGGAATAAATCTAAGCTGAGTTTGGTTCCCTTCAAGAAAACCTTTTCCAAACATTCCTCCAGAACCAATGGCAACTTTAGCTTGCATGGCATTATATCCTGCGCCAAGCGGATCTGCCATTGGGTCTAAAAACGATTCAATTCTTTTTTGCTGATGCGGTTTTAGAATCCTAAAAATATAATCGAAGAAAAAACCTGAAGCCAGATTAATTACAAAAACTGTAACGCTGTTAAATAAATCTCTTTTGAAAAATAATAATGCTGCAATTATTACAAGCAACGCTATAATGAGAGCTATGGTGCCGAATAATGAAACAAAAATTACGACTAAAGGAGAAAGTACTACAAAAATTCCGAACAAACTTAAACCGCTCCAAAATACCATTACAAGAGTGATAAGCCCAAATACAATAGCCGTGCCCATATCAGGTTCAAGCATAATTAGAAAAATTGGGACAAACCCGATTCCTAAAGCGATTGTTAAATCTATGAGATTATTTATATCGCGATTTTTGTAAGTGAGCCAATAAGCCAGCATTAAAATGGTTCCTAACTTTGCAAGCTCGGAAGGTTGAAAGCCAAATCCGCCAATACTTAACCAGCTTTTAGCGCCGTAAACAGTTTTACCAAAAGCTAATACAGCAAGCAAAAAGAACAAGGAAATACCATAAACGGGAATTACTGTCATTTTAATTGTTTGGTGAGGCAGGGAATAAGCAACCAAAAAAATTACAAGAGAAATAACTGCAAAAACAATTTGTTTGTAAAAATCGGCGCGAGCGTTAGGCAGATTAAGTGTAGAGCTGTAAATAGCCAGCAACCCAAAACCTATTAATAAAAGAACTGGAATAAATACAGCCAAATCAAACTGATCTTGTAATTTGTAATTAATTTTCAAAGCAAATATCCTTAATGCACTTGTGCAACTTCATTGTTTTGCTGGTTAGGAATTGTCTTTCTCATATAAGCGGCAATCACATCGCGGGCAATTGGAGCGGCAGATGCGCTTCCATATCCTGCATTTTCAACTATTACAGCTATGGCAATTTTAGGGTTATCATAAGGAGCAAAGCCAACAAAAACAGCATGGTTATCTCCATGCGGGTTTTGAGCAGTTCCTGTTTTTCCAGAAATGTCTAATTCCGGATTTCGAATATTACCTGCTGTGCCAGCGCCGTTAACAACACGCCACATTCCATGCCTAACAATTTCAAAAGAACGCCGGCTTATTCCGATATCAAAATAGCTTGGCTTAACTTCAGTTCTTACCTTAGTTTTTGAATCAGAATAAGATTTTAGAAAATGAGGTTTAGCAGATTTGCCAAAATTTGCAAAGAGTGCTGTGTATTGCGCAAGCTGTAAAGGTGTAACACTAAGTTCACCCTGCCCAATGCCTAAGCTGATAACAAAACCTTTCGTCCATCCTCTTTTGCCATATCTTTTGTTATAATATTCAGATGAAGGAACAATACCATCTTTTTCTTCAGCTAGATCCACATTGCTATTTTTACCGAACCCAAATTTCTTAGAATAGATTGACCATCTGTCTAATCCGAGTTTGTTAACAAGAGAATAATAAAAGGTGTTGCAAGATTTTTCTATAGAAGTTCCAACGTCAGTTGCTCCGTGAACGTGTAAACATTTGAAGAACCGGTCTCCAAATTGAAAACCGCCGCTGCAGCCTATTTTTGTTTCTTCGTCAATAATTCCTTCTTCAAGGGCGGCAATTGCAGTAATCATTTTATAGGTTGAGCCGGGAGAGTAATAACCCATTGTTGCGCGGTTTAGCATTGGTTTATCTGGGTTATTACGAAGCGCATTATAATTAGCTAAAGTTGTTACTTTAGAAAAATCTTCCAGGTTATATTGAGGTGAACTAATAAAAGCTAAGATTTCTCCAGTTGAAGGTTCTATTGCAACTAAAGCTCCTCGTCTATCCTTAAATGCCTCTTCAGCAGCTTTTTGGGCCGCTTTGTCAATTGTTAGAATTAAATCATAACCTTTTATGGCAGAAAAATCTTCCTCTCCGCTTTTGTATTTGCCAATTGTTTTTTGCCTTGAATCAACTAGAACATAATGAATTCCTTTTTTGCCTCGCAGAATATCTTCGTAAGTTTTTTCTAAACCGGCAAGCCCAATTTCATCTCCCAAAGAATATTCGTCTTTTCTTTTTTGAAGAATGCTCATAGGAATTTCTCGTGCATAACCAAACATATGCGCGCCTGCAACACCAAAAGAATAATCGCGCTGTGTTTCCATCACATAATCTACACCCGGAAGTTTGCTAGCGTTTTCTTCGTACCATGCCATTACATTGAAACTTACATCCTTAGCAATTCTTCGTGGAATATATTTCGAGTAGTTTTCATTTGCTTTTAGAATACGGCGTACATAGCCAGAGTCAACGCCTAAAATGTTTTCTATGTATGGCGAAAGAGAATCTTTATAATCTGAAGGTGTAATTCTGAGTGTGAAAGAAGGTTTATTTCCAACTAGTACTTCTCCATTTCTATCGAACAAGATTCCGCGAGGAGCGGTTTGATAAATTGGCTTTACGCTATTATCATCCGATCGCTCTGCATAGGTTGGAGAATTAATAATCTGCATATTAAAAAGCTGAGCTACAATCAGCGCAACAAAACCAATTATGATGATAGACAATATTCTTTTTCTAGCTGGAGAGCCAAACGCATTATCATTCATAGTCTTCCATTTCTCATTTTGAATGCAACAACAGCCAAGCCAATAACCGTAGTATAACAAGCTGGAAGTAAAGCGCCTTCTAACAGCAAAGCTGAAAAGCGAACTTCTGGGTTAAAATTACCGGCGAAAGAATATATTAATGAATTAATAAAAGCTGCAATAAAAAGTATTACCAAGAAAAAGTAACTGGCGGTATTATTATCAACCCTATTTTCATTGTAGAAATACCCAGCAATGAAAACAGCGATTGTCATCGAGAGCATAGAAGCGCCGAGTACTCCACCTGAAAGCAAGTCAAAGAAAAAACCGAAGAGAAATCCGAGCATCATTCCGTAAATCTGACCGCCATGCAAAGCATAATAGATTGCTGTAATGATTATCAAATTAGGACCCACGCCAAAAATTGAAATAAGTGGAATGACTGTAAGCTGTAATATTAGCAAAGGAAAGAAATACAATATTGGTTTTAAAAAGTTGCTCATGGTTTCTTTAACAAATTCATTTCAAGCTGATTGATTTGCTTACTTGGAACAATTCCAATTACAAAAAGACTGCTTGCTGCTTCAATTGAAGCGTATGGCTTTACAACTAAGCTATGAAGTAAACCAAGTTCATTAGATTCTTTCTTTGCAACTTTTCCAACTGGAATTGAAGGAGGGAAAAGTGAGCTGAAATCCGATGTTTCTATCCTGTCGCCAACTTTAACATCGTAAGTAGTAGGAATATTTTTCATTACTAAGTTTCGTCCGTCGAAGCTTAGGATACCATCTACATTTGAACGCTGTAAAGTAACTGCAATATTTAAACCGCTGTTGTTCAAATTTCTTACTACAGAGTAATCTACGGAAACATCCATAATTAAACCAACAAGACCTTGATAATTAATTACAGGCATACCTTTAATTATGCCGGAGCTTGAACCGCGGTTTACAATATAATTACCTTGAATTTTGGTTGCCAGCTTAGAGACAATACGCACAGGAATTAGCGGGATAGTGGATGTATCGCGCATATTTATCATTCTGCGTAATTCGTCGTTTTCTAAAGCAGCATTTTTGAGTCTGCTTAACTCCAAAGTCATTTTAGCGTTTTCAAGTTTCAGTTCTTCAAGCGAAACATCTTTTGAGAAAATAGAAGACCCCGATTCTGCCAGTTCGCTCAACACAGCAAAGTTTGATAATGCAAAAGCTTTTAATTTTTTTGCTTGAGGATTTTCACTAAGAGAGATTGAGATTAAACTAACAACAACAAGAACTACGAGTAAAACGTATTCTTTGAATTGATTACCAAGTCTTTGAAAATTCTTTATCATTAATAAGTTCTTTTACGAATAAAGACCTTAGAATATTTGTTAATATTTTCGATTGCTTTACCAGCGCCTCGTACAACAGCGGTTAATGGATCATCTGCAACGTGAACGGGAAGATTTGTTTCCATTCTAATTCTTTCATCCAATCCTTTAAGAAGCGCGCCGCCACCGCTAAGCATTACACCGCGGTCTAGAATATCAGCCGATAGTTCAGGTGGAGTTCTTTCTAAAGTTTGTTTAATTGCTTCTACAATCTGCGAAACATTTTCATTCAATGCTTCGCGAATTTCAACAGAGCTAACTTCGGCAGTTTTAGGAATTCCGCCAACCAAATCTCTTCCTTTAACTTGAATTGTAACTTCCTCTTTAAGTGGAACTGCGCTTCCTACTTCACATTTAATTGATTCTGCAGTGCGTTCGCCAATTAACAAGTTGTAATTTTTTTTGAAGAACTGCATAATAGCATTATTCATTTCATCGCCTGCGATGCGGACAGATTCTTCATTCACAATTCCGGCAAGAGCAATTACGGCAATCTCGGTTGTTCCGCCGCCAATATCAATAATCATATTGCCAACCGGAGCTTCAACATCAATGCCAATTCCAA
Source organism: Ignavibacteria bacterium (assembly GCA_009773205.1). Classification (GTDB taxonomy): domain Bacteria; phylum Bacteroidota; class Ignavibacteria; order Ignavibacteriales; family Melioribacteraceae; genus Stygiobacter. The sequence continues at coordinate 130,717 of WPAE01000006.1, read as the reverse complement.
TAGCGGCAGCCATTGGTTCGGCAATTAAATGAACTTCTTTTGCGCCGGCATGTTCGGCTGCATCGCGCACTGCTCGTTTTTCTACTTCTGTTACACCGCTTGGAACTGCAATAACAATTCGTTTGCTTTGAAATGTGTTTGGAGTAACCATTTTAATAAACGCCCGAATCATCCCCTCGGCAATTTCAAAATCTGCTATAACGCCATCGCGCATTGGGCGCGTAACGCGAATCTCTCTATGCTCGCGTCCTTGCATCTCTTTAGCTTTATTTCCAAGCTCAATAATCTTTTTTGTGTTTCTATCAAACGCAACTATTGATGGCTCGTTTAGTACGATGCCTTTTCCTTTTATGTAAATTAATGTGTTTGCAGTTCCTAAATCAATTGCAACATCTGTAGAGAAAAAATCTAGAATACCCATGTAATTCCTTAGTGCTTAAAATTTCTTATTCCGGTAAATACCATTGCTATATTTTTTTCGTTTGCTGCTTTAATAACTTCATCATCACGAACAGAACCGCCCGGTTGAATTACTGCTGTAATTCCTTGTTCTGCAATTTGAATTAATCCATCTGCAAATGGAAAGAAAGCATCGGATGCTGCAACAGCGCCATTCAAATTAAGCCCAAACTGCTTTGCTTTTTCTGAAGCTAAACGGGCTGAATCCACACGCGACATTTGTCCGGCACCAACACCAATTGTTTTTTTATCTTTCACAAAAATTATCGCATTTGATTTTGTATGCTTGCAGACTGTCCAAGCAATTTTTAGATCTTCTAACTGATCTTCATCCACTTGTTTTTCGGTTACAACTTTTAATTCAATTTCAGATATCTTCGAATTGTCCTTTTCTTGAATCAAAACTCCGCCCGGCACGGACTTGATTTGAACGTCTGATTCCGAAAGTTTAGTTCTTTGTTTTACAATTCTTCTATTCTTCTTTTCAGCTAAAATTTCCAAAGCTTTTTTTGTGAACGAAGGCGCAACAACTATCTCCAAGAATATTTCATTCAACTTTTCAGCGGTTGCTTCATCAACTTCGGCGTTGAAAGCGACAATTCCGCCAAAGGCAGAAACGTTATCGCACGAAAGCGCTTTTGCGTAAGAATCCAAAACGCTTTTACCTACAGCAGCGCCGCAAGGATTTGTGTGCTTAATAATTGCGCAAGCGGTTGCATCCAAATCATCAACCAAATCAACTGCTGCCGCTAAATCCACAATGTTGTTGTAGCTTAATTCTTTCCCGCTAAGTATTTCAAAATATTTATGAAAATTGCCAAACAGATAAGCTTTTTGATGCGGGTTTTCTCCGTAGCGTAAACCAAAGTTGGCTTGTAAGTTTAAGCGGAAATCAAGCTTCGGCTGATTGAATTCTTTTTCTATATAATTTGCAATTAATGTATCGTAGTAAGATGTATATGCAAAAGCTTCGTAAGCAAGTTTTTGTCTTGTTTCCAAACTAATAGAGCCGTTTCTCAATTCTGTTAGAAAGTTAGAGTATTGAGAAGAATCTGTTAGTACGCTTACAAACTTATAATTTTTAGCAGAAGCTCTAATCAAACTAGGTCCGCCAATATCTATGTTCTCTATTTTTTGATCGAGAGAAAAATCATCTCTATCAACTACTTTTGGAAAAGGATAAAGATTAACGCAAACAATATCTATGGCTTCAATTTCGTTTTTTTCTGCTTCGCCGTGGTCTGTAATATGATTACGACGCATTAATATTCCTCCAAAAATTTTTGGATGAAGAGTTTTAACTCTACCTTCAAAAATCTCCGGAAACTTTGTAAATTCTTTTATCTCAATGCAGCTAACAGCATTTTCAATTAGCAGTTTGTGTGTGTTGCCTGTAGCAATTATTTGATAATTGAGAAGATTTAATTCGCGGGCAAATTCCACAACATTAGTCTTATCCGATACACTTATTAAAGCGTACTTACTCACACTCCATCCTTTTGCTTACCGCATTGCGGCACTAATTTATCTTGATACTGCTTTTTGAAAAATTTAATACAACTTCCGGTAATAATTCATGTTCAATCTTCAAAACCTCAACTGCAATTTCTTCTGGAGAAGTTAGCTTGCTTATTTCAACACTTCGCTGAGCTATAATTTCACCGTTGTCATAAATCTTATCAACAATATGAACAGTTGCTCCGGAAAATTTTTCTTTTGCATTAAAGACTGCTCTGTGAACATTCATTCCGTACATTCCTTTTCCGCCATAAGAAGGAAGAAGCGCCGGGTGAATGTTTATAATCTTCTTTTCAAACTCATCAATAAATTCATCCGGAATTTTTTTTAGAAATCCGGTAAGAACAATTAAATCAACAAACATTTTTTTTAGCTCTTGTGCAACGTAATTGTAAGAATTAAAACCATCTTTGTGCATGCTGCTTACAAAAAAAACGGGGATAGAATTTTGTTCTGCAAATTCTACTGCCCCGCAATCTTTTTTATCACTTATAACAGCGCAAATTTTAATGTTCTCTGGAGAAATCTTTTCGAACAAGACCCTTAAGTTAGAGCCGCGTCCAGATGCGAAAACAGCAACATTAAACATAGATTACGTTTTTTGGTGAAAAAAATTATCTAAATGAGGTTAAATAAGCAATTAAAAGCTTCGTTTATATCAAGATTTTATAAGGATTTTACAACAATTTACTTAACTCTCCTTTTCAGCCACTCAATTTGAGATTGGATATAATCTCTAAAATCATAATCGTTCTCTTCTTCAGCATCCAGAAGCAATTCTTTAGCAGAAGTTTTGTCTCCAAGAGCAAATTTAGCTTTTGCATTCAACAAAGATGCCATTGGCTTAATCCATTTATCCGATGATAAACTAACTTCTGCAAGTTGGTTGCAAAGTTCTTCAACTTCTTCATGCTTTTTCAAATTTGAAGCAGCTTTTGCTAAATAAATCTGTGCTAGTGCTTTGGTATCTTTGTTATCAATTTTCGGGAGTTCTACATTTAAGCTGTCATAAACGGTTTTATAATTGCCCGAATAAATTCTGTTTCTCATTCTAACAAGTTTCAACTCTGTATTAGAAATTACTTGGTTTTGATACTGCTCTTTTTTCTGCATAGCATAAGTATCTTCGAACAAATCCAAGTTACCATTGCCAGCCATATCAAGGTACGTTTTATACTCGGCTTCATCTCCTAACATTTTGTATGCTAATGCAGTGTTTAACGCGGCTATGCCTATAAAATCAAGTTCTTTAGTTAATTCCAAAAACTTAGTATAATTTCTTATAGCAGTTCTAAACTGATTTTTCTTGAAGTAAATTTCTCCGCGTCTATAATAAGCCAAAGCAGTAATTTGCGGAACATGTTTGTTGTTAAGCTGAATTACTCTATCCAAAACTGTTAATGCTCTGTCCAATTTTTTAGCTTTAATTAAGCTTACTGCAGATTGATAAGCAAACAAACCATTGCGAGGATACTTTGCTGTTAGGTCTTGAAGTATAACATAGCCGCTGTCATACTCAGCAAGATAATCGTTATAGATTTTAGAAAGATGAAATGCAGCTTCCGTTTTAACATTATTGCCTTTTCGTAAAGCAGTTTTGATGTACCTAAATCCTCTTTCTTTATCAGAGCTTAATCCGGTTAAGTTAACCGCCCATTTCAAAAAATCTGGAACAAAGCTCATTGCATAATCAAACAAACCTACCCCTAAGTAAGCATCGTAATATTTAGGATTGGCTTTAATGATTTCTTCAAATTGGCTTACAGCTTTTTTGCTGTACCAAAAAGCATCAACAGATTGATTGCTTGTTGCCTGCGCCATTGCTCTAAAAGAAGCAAGATTTGCAGCGAGATATTTTGTGTTAAGGTCTTTAGGGTTTTTATCTAGCACAGCATCAATTTTTTCTTGAGCGAGATCAGCAAATTTCAAGAATGTTTGATATTCACCTTCATCGCGCGAGCCAAGGAAAATCCAAAAGTGCATTTGTGAAATTCTGTAATATCCTTCCGGAGAGTTTGGCTTGATTTCTAAAATACGGTTAAAAGTTTTTTCAGCAGATTCGAACTGAAAGTTGTACGCTTCGTTCATTCCCTTACGAACTAACGATTGAACTTGAGCAAATAAACTGATTGATGAAATAAAAAGAACAAATAAAACTAATCTTGCTTTCAATTTTGATTTTTCCTTTGTGTGTATTCAAGTGAAGCTTTTATAAATTCTCTAAAAAGCGGGTGCGCTTTAATTGCGCGTGATTTCAATTCTGGATGAAACTGGCAGCCTACAAACCATGGGTGATCGTTAAGTTCGACCATTTCTACCAAATACTCGTCCGGAGATGTACCGCTAATTATCATTCCCTTTTCTTCTAATACTGATCTGTACTTATTATTAACTTCAAAACGGTGCCTGTGTCTTTCCGAAATTTTGGGTTTGCGGTATGCATCATAAGATTTAGTTCCTTTTTTAAGAACACAAGGATAAGCGCCAAGACGCATAGTAGCGCCTTTAGTCTTAATCTTCTTTTGCTCCGGCATAATGTGAATTACACTTTTAGTATTCTTTACAAACTCTTCGCTGTTTGCATTATTAATTCCGCAAACATTGCGTGCAAATTCTATAACCGCACACTGCATTCCCAAACAAATACCAAAGAAAGGAATTTTGTTTTCTCTGGCATATTGTATTGCTAAAATTTTCCCTTCAATACCTCTTTCGCCAAATCCGCCGGGAATTAAAATTCCATCGTAATCTTTTAGTACATTATCTGCGCCTTTGTCTTCAATAGTTTCTGAGCTTATGAAATCTACTTTTACGCGAGAGTTATTTTCTGCGCCGGAATGAACAAAAGCCTCCGAAATACTTTTATAAGCATCTTGGTTTTCAATATACTTGCCGCAAATTGCAACCTTAACTTTGTTTAACGGATTAACAACTGTATTAACAAAATTTTGCCAATCCTCAAGTTTGATTGTTAACTCTGGTAGTTTTAATCTTTCCAAAATTATCTGATCAAGATTTTGTTCATAAAGGACAATAGGCACTTCGTAAATAGTAGAACAATCGTGCGCAGAAATGACCGCTTCTTTTTTAACATTTGTAAACAGGGCAATTTTTTCGCGAATGTCTTTAGACAGTTTATTTTCTGAACGGCAGACAAGAATATTTGGTTGAATACCAAGCTCTAACAAATTTTTAACACTATGCTGTGTTGGTTTTGTTTTCATCTCACCGGCAGAAACAATATAAGGAACAAGCGTTACGTGAATATTAAGCGCATTTTTTCTTCCCATTTCCAACATTATCTGGCGCATAGCTTCAATAAAAGGCAAGCTTTCTATATCGCCAACAGTTCCGCCTATTTCCGTAATTACAATATCATACTTACCACTTTCGCCAAGGAACATCATTCTGTGTTTTATCTCATCGGTAATGTGAGGAATTACTTGCACGGTAGCGCCGAGAAAATCACCGCGGCGTTCCTTTGTAATTACATCAAAATAAATTTGTCCGGTGGTTGTGTTGTTTGCCCGCGATGTATCAACATCAAGAAATCTTTCGTAGTGCCCTAAATCCAAATCGGTTTCGGCGCCGTCATCAGTAACGTAAACCTCGCCGTGCTGAAAAGGATTCATTGTTCCTGGATCCACGTTGATATATGGATCAAACTTTTGAATTGTAACATTGTATCCGCGTAGTTTTAAAAGCAGACCAATTGAAGAAGCTGTAATTCCTTTTCCTAATGAAGAAACAACTCCGCCAGTAACGAATATATACTTAACTTTTTTCTTTGAAGGCATGGCGCAAAGGTTGGACCTATTTTGTTTGTCAAAAATAAAAAAAATTCTCTATTTCGTATCAATAGTTTGGAAGGATTTTACTCTTCTTCTGCAATTTTTACTACGCCCGGCTTAGAAATTTTAATATTATAAGTTTTTCTATCACGGTTTGGTAGAAAATTATCCCGCAGCCAAGGATTAAAAATCTTAAGCAATTTGTAGTTGATCCCATTTCCCTTGGCAAATTTTGCCAAGTCCTTAATCGGGTAATTTACTTTCAAATCTGTAGTTTCAATTCTCGGATATAATTCTTCCTCAACAAAATAAAAACCATATCTCTTTGGGTCTTTGAAGATTTCTTTAATGGCAATAATTCTTGCAACAAAACGGTAGGTTTCATCATTAAGAAAGAGATTGTAATAATTTTTGCTGTTTTGCCGCTGCATCTGCTTAGAAATACCGGCAACTCCGTAATTATAAGAAGCGCCGGCTAAAGTCCAATTACCAAGTTTTGCTTTTGCTACTTTCAGATAATCACACGCTGCTTGTGTAGATTTTTCTACATTGTATCGTTCATCAACTTCTTTGGAAACTTCAAGTCCATATTGCTTTGCAGCGTTTTCCATAAACTGCCAGAAACCGGTTGCGCCATCCGGCGAAACTACATTAATTAATCCGCTTTCTGCAACAGCCATATACTTAAAATCATCGGGGATTCCATTCGCTTTCAAAATAGGCTCGATAACCGGGAACCATCTATTAGCTCTTTTTATATAAAGAAGCGTTGCCGAATGCCAATATGTGTTAACAAGAAATTCTCTTTCAATTCTTTCGCGAACATCAAAATCTTCCATTGGAACTTTCTCGCCGCAAAAATCAAGCTCATTTGGAACTGGCGGAGTGTAAATCCTTCTTTCATTTTCTGTAATAATAACAGGCTGATGATGAATAGCAGCTTTTATCTTTGCGCTTAAGTAAAAATATGTGAATCCTATTGCGCCAAATAAAACAACGATAATCGCGATGAGAATAAAATTCGTTTTTCTTTCTAACAAAGTAGTCTCCTAAGAATTATGCAAAGATAAAGATCGAGCAATAAAAAACCCCAATCCGTTTGAACGAACCTGGGTTTCTTTAATTTACCTAAAGGCGCCTCTAAAAATATCAATTTCCTTTGCAGGCTTTCCTTTTTCTTTGTGTTCTTAGCGTGAAATATTTTAAAACAAAAGTTTTTAGAGGTGCCCTAAAAGTTGAAAGCTACTTTGTTAGAGCCATCTTCCTTGTAATCGTTGTCGTTGGCGTTGTTAAACGGTAGAAATAAATTCCAGATGCTGGATTCTTGATACTTGATGCTGGATTAAAAACAATTTTATAACTGCCGGGCTGTTTGTGTTCATCAACTAAGGTTGCAACTTCTCTTCCTAAAACATCGTAAACTTTAAGAGTTATGCGGCTTGCAGCTTGCAACTTGTAGCTTATAACTGTACTTGGGTTAAACGGATTCGGATAGTTCTGTTCTAACTTGAATTCCGTTGGAATATCATTTTCATTTTCAACCGCAACCATTACTGACTTTCTTCCAAAGGCAAGGCTATCATAAGGCATGGATTTTAACAATTGTACCTTGTTACGCATTATTGTAATGCTTTCTTTATAATCTTTCCCAAGTGCCGGAACAAGAGCCATCATTACCCATTGTGTATCATTTGGTGCCATATTAAAAGGCCCAGAAAAAAGATTAAACCCAGCTCCGCCGCCAGTTCCTTTAACATTCCATAACCAGCCTGTATTGGTTACCGGGTCTCCGCTGAATGTAAACTTTGTAGAACCGCCGTTTGTAGGATTTATTTTAGTCTCTCCTGTTGTGAATAAACCTCGGGCTATATTCCACGCCTCCTTTCTATTTTTAGAAAGAGCAAAACGTTTATCTCCGGCTGCTCCACCAAAAAAAGCATCATTAGAAGATACTCCAAGATTTTTATAGCCGTTTTTTACTTTTCCTTTTATTATAGATTTACTTCCAAAAGTTGGTACTGAAGGTCCATACAACAGTACATATCCAACTGCGGGTTCGGGAACTGTTGTATTTGACCACAAATAGCCCAGTCCAGTCAGTGAATCCATTTGTGGTATGTTATATGCATTACCTGGTGAACCAAGACAAAAATCAATGTCTGTCCAAAATGAAAAATATGCTGAATCAATTGGCGCATTTCCCTTATTAATAATTGTCCATTCAAAGAATACTGTATTAGAAAATAAATCTACTTCATCTTTACTACTTCCCCTTTTTGCATAAGCCAACTGATGAATTTCTATCGGCATTGTTGGTAAAGAATCTAGGAAAGTGGTGATTTGTTTTTTAACAGCTGGAAACATTGCATTATAAACACACCAAAGAGTTTGGTCTTGATATATCTTAGGTTTTCCATCTTCTGTAATTGGTGCGCCGTACTGAGCAGGCCATTCAGCATAATCTTTGTTTGTTTGGTTGTCGCCTTTAGAAATTTTATAAATTCTATACTTAAGTGAATCTTCTGGTTTATACTGCATTGCTGCTTGGTTATTAATAATTGGACCCGGCGAGTAGTTTGTTCCCCATTGAGATATTGCGAGGTGAACTTTGTTATCAATTTTTCCAATTACCCATGGACCTTGATCGTAAACAATTACAGAATCTTTGATAAGCATTTTCCAATATCCACCTCCGATGCCAAATTTATTATAAAGATTACCAATATTTTGTAACCCAAGTGTAATATTATTTGCATCAAGCAATTTGTAATTTATTTTGCTTTGTGGAAGTGAAATAGAAGCTATAAACAATAAGGTAAATAAAAATTTCGTTTTCATAACTATCCTATTTTAAGAATAATGTAATTGTAATAACTCTTTGGAAATGTCAGTAGTAAATTAGTTAATTCATTAATTAAGTTTTGTTTATAACCTAAAAACCCCAATCCGTTTAACGAAGCGGCGTCTCTTTAGCTTACATCTTGAACATTCTCCCTTGAGGCTATTTTGCAGCCTTTCCTAAAATAAAATTCGTTAATCATCAGAAGCTTCTATTAACTTAGCAATCTCAAGTTTTTTCATTTGGAAAAGAACTCGAGTAACTTTTTCTCCATTTTTGCCCGCCATTAAATTCGGTAGCTGAGTTGGTACAATCTGCCAAGAAACGCCGAATTTATCTTTAAGCCAGCCGCACTGCTGCGCATTAGGATCGCCGCCTTCAGAAAGTTTATCCCAATAATGATTAATTTCTTCTTGTGTTTGGCAATAAATAACAAAAGAAATTGCTTCTGTGAATTTAAAAACGGGTCCGCCATTTAAGCCGAGAAAGTTTTGTCCGTTTAGTTCAAATTCAATTGTCATAACACTTCCATCCGGCTTCTGATGAAACTCGAAACCTTCATTTGTGTAGCGGGCAATTTTTCCAATCTTAGAATTATTGAAAATGGAAGTGTAGAAAAGCGCTGCTTCTTCTGCTTGAAAATCGAACCAAAGACAGTTTGTAATGCCTTGCATAAAATTTCCTTTCTTGATGTGGTTTTTGTTTAGCAAATAATAATTATTCTTAGCGTGATTCCAAAATCATTATAAAATCTTTGAACAGAGACTTTATGCAAGATTTTTCTCTCAGTTAACAAATATAATTTGATGCAAATTTTTGGTTCTTTGATTCTAAAATCTCATTAGCCTATTTTTACGCCGCAATTAAGAGAAAGACGATGAGCGTTACACCATTGATGGCGCAATATGCAAAAGTAAAAGAAAGCTACCCGGATACAGTTTTGCTGTTCCGTGTTGGAGATTTCTTTGAAACTTTTGAAGAAGACGCTAAGACTGCTTCCAAAGTGTTAGGTATAACTTTGACCAAACGAGCTAACGGCGCTGCTGGAGAAGTACCGCTTGCCGGTTTTCCTCATCATGCAATTGATAATTATTTACCAAAGTTAGTGCGCGCCGGTTACCGTGTTGCAGTTTGCGAACAGATGGAAAACCCAAAGTTTGCAAAAGGAATTGTTAAGCGCGAAGTTGTAGAAGTTGTAACTCCCGGAGTTGCAATTTCCGATAAACTGTTAGAACATAAAAAGAATAATTACATTCTCTCAATCTATACTGAAAATGAAATTGCCGGTTTAGCTTTTGCGGATATTTCTACCGGCGAATTTCAGACGTACGAAGTAAAACAAAGTGAGTTAGCTCAGCAGTTTGGCGCGATAAATCCAGCTGAGATTTTGATTCCCAAAAAGCTGAAACAAACTCTTGAGCCGATAATAAACAAAGCTGTTCCAAATGCGAGAATAACAAAAATTGATGATTGGATTTTCGATTTCAGCTACGGCTCAGAACTCATGACGAATCATTTAAAGACCAAAAATCTAAAAGGATTTGGCATAGAAAATCTTTACAACGGAATTTGTGCTGCCGGCGCTGCATTAAATTATCTTCGCGAAACACAGAAAGTCAATCTAACACATATAAATAAGATTATTCGTTTCAATCCTTCAGAGTATATGCTGCTTGATTACTCTACAAAGCGCAATCTCGAAATTACTTTTACGATGCAAGATGGCGACCGGGAAGGTTCTCTTATTTCGATACTTGATAAGACAGAAACTTCTATGGGCGGAAGAATGCTTAAGAAGTGGATTACATCACCGCTAAGAAAACTTGAACAGATTTTAAAACGGCAAGAATGTGTAGAAGAATTTGTTAATAAAAAAACGCTGCGCAAGAACATTCAGAATGAATTACGTGAGATTGCCGATCTAGAGAGATTGATTTCTAAAGTTTGCACTGGAAGAGCAAATCCGAGAGAAATTGTAAGTCTTAAACTTTCGCTAAAAAAAATTCCTCTTATTAAACAATTGTTAGATCAATCTACTGTTGAAACGATTACTGCAATAAACAACAAGCTTAATCCGCTTGAAAGCATAGTTGAAAAAATTGAGAGTGCAATTGCCGATGACGCGCCAATATCAATTTCAGATGGTGGAATAATTCGTAAAGGTTTTAATGCAGAGCTTGATGAACTTCGCTCGCTTTCTACAAACGCAAAGAATTGGATTGCTAACCTACAGAAGACAGAACGTGAGCGGACAAAGATTTCTTCTCTTAAAGTAAGCTACAATAAAGTTTTCGGCTACTACATCGAAATTAGCAACGCCAACAAAGAGAAAGCGCCGGATAACTACATTCGCAAACAAACACTTGTAAACGGCGAACGCTTTATTACTCCAGAATTAAAAGAGTACGAAGACAAAATTTTGAATGCTCAGGAGAATATTCAAAACCTTGAGTACAAATTGTTTGACGAAATTAGAACTTATGTTTCATTAGAAACAGAAGCAATTCAAGAAACTGCACAGTTGATCTCGATGCTGGATTGTTATCAATCATTAGCTGAATGCGCTGTAGAATACAATTACAGCAAGCCGGTATTAAATAACTCAGACAACCTTGAAATTATAGAAGGACGGCATCCTGTTGTAGAAAGAATTCTTCCGCCTGGAGAAAAATTCACTTCAAACAACTGCAAACTTTCTTCATCTGAAGAGCAAATAATTATTCTAACCGGACCAAATATGGCGGGCAAATCGGTTTATCTTCGTCAAATTGGTTTGCTTGTTCTTATGGCACAGATAGGTTCTTACATTCCCGCTAAGCAGGCAGCAATAGGTTTAGTTGATAGAATTTACACACGCGTTGGCGCAAGCGATAATATTTCAGCCGGCGAATCAACTTTCTTAGTTGAGATGCAGGAAGCTGCTAATATTCTTAACAACGCTACAAACAAAAGTTTGATACTTCTGGACGAAATCGGTCGCGGCACAAGTACGTTTGATGGAATTTCTATCGCTTGGGCTATAACCGAGTATCTGCACGAAAATCCTAACCTTAGTGCAAAAACATTGTTCGCAACTCACTATCACGAACTAAATGAAATGGCAGATATTTTTCCACGAATAAGAAATTACAAAGTTGATGTACGAGAATATGGTGATAAAGTTATTTTCCTTCATAAAGTTACACCAGGCGGCGCAGACCACAGTTATGGTATTCACGTAGCACAAATGGCAGGACTTCCTCAATTTGTAACGAACCGCGCAAAGGAAATTCTTGTTAATCTTGAAGGAAAAGAACTTACTCCTTACGAAGTAAAAAAAGCCAAAATGAAAAAATTTAAACAAGACGATATGCAGATAAATTTATTTGAAATGAAAGATGAATTGCTTAGAAAAGAAATTTCCGATATTGCAATAGACAGCTTAACACCACTTGAAGCACTAAATAAACTTAGTAAACTAAAGAAGCATATAGATGAAAACAAAGAATCTTAATATAAGACGGATGACAAAGAGCATGCATGTTTACGCTGATTTATCCGTGCTAATCCGCGTCATCAGTGTAATCTGCGTTCTATTCATTCTAAATAGTTGTGGTAAAATCTATACACCGGAACAAGAATCTTACATCAAAAAGATTGAAGACTTTCGCGCCCAAAAAAATGTTGAAATGAAAAATGATCCATCTTCACCTTTCAACTTAAAAGGAAAAGTTGAATTTCATAATCTTAACTACTTTGATCCCGACCCGGATTTTGTATTTAACAGTAAACTTACAGTCTTTGATGAGAAAGATACTGTAATTGTTTACGGCACTAAAGGCGAGGCACGTAAAACTGTTCGCTATGGATATTTAACAATTAACCATAAAGGCAAAGAACTAAAGATTAATGTTTATGAAGGCTCTTCTAAAACCGGTATGGCATATCATTCAATTTGGTTTACAGATCTAACTACAAACAAAGAATCTTACGGCGTTGGGCGTTACATAAATTTTGAATTAGATAACGATCCAAACTATATTTATGAAGTTGATTTCAATTTAGCATATAATCCTTATTGTGCATACAGTCCTAATTTTTCTTGCGCTATTCCAACCAAAGAAGATTTCATTCCGGTTGAAATAAGAGCAGGCGAGAAAAAATTTCATGATTAATTACGGAGTATAAATTGGTAGTAATTTTACATAGAAACGCAACCGAAGCCCAGATTGAAAATGTAATTAAACATTTGGAGGGTTATGGTTTTCAGACACATAAATCAATAGGCGTTGAAAGAATAATTATTGGCGCAATTGGTGTTAAGCCAAATTTCGATACGAGAAACATCAGCATACTTGACGGCGTAGATGAAGTCTATCGCGTTACAACTCCTTTCAAGCTTGCTGGAAGAAATTTTCAAGAGACTAATACTGTTGTTAAGATAAAAGATGTAGAGATTGGCGGCAATCACGTGGTTATGATGTCCGGTCCATGTTCTGTAGAAAGTGAAGACCAGATTTTCCACCTTGCTAAAATAGTTGCAGAATCTGGCGCAAAAATATTGAGAGCCGGTGCATTTAAGCCAAGGACTTCTCCTTATTCGTTTCAAGGATTGGGAGAAGAAGGATTAAAATTACTGCGGGCAGCAGCAGATCAATATAATCTTCTTGTTATAACGGAAGTTATGCAAAATGAGCAGATAGATTTGATTTCCAGATATACGGACATATTTCAAGTCGGCGCACGCAATATGCAAAACTTTTCACTTCTCAAAGAGCTTGGAAAGATTAGCAAACCAATCTTGATTAAAAGAGGTATTGCTGCAACAATAGAAGAATGGCTGATGTCTGCTGAATACATTTTAGCTGGTGGTAACAAAGATGTTATACTCTGCGAACGCGGCATTAGAACATTCGAAAATTACACGCGCAATACGTTCGACTTATCTGCAATTCCTGTAGTGCATAAGAAAAGCCATTTACCAATAATTGCCGACCCATCTCATGCAACAGGGATACGAGACCAAGTTCCGCCAATGGCACGCGCGGCGGTTGCAGCTGGCGCAGATGGTTTGATGATCGAAATTCATCACGATCCAGAATCGGCTTTAAGTGATGGACCGCAGGCGTTGCTTCCATCTACTTACTTAAAACTTATGGATGAATTGAGATTGATAGCTAAAGCAATTGGCAGGACTTTATAATTGGAAATTAAAAGCGTTTCAATAATTGGTCTCGGATTAATAGGCGGCTCAATAGCAAAAGCTTTGAAGGTTAGTAATCTGCCTTTAAATATTTCTGCTTTCGATCTTCCTAATGTTCTTGATTTAGCTTTTTCTGAAAACGCTATTGACCGGAAGTTAAACTCGGTTGAAGAAGCGCTCGAATCAGAATTAATTTTTCTCTGCCTTCCGCTTGATGCTTCTATAGAAGTATTTAAATCAATTGTACCAAAGCTAAGTGAAAGAAATCTGTTTACGGATGTCTGCGGCGTAAAAAGTATTTTTCATAATGAATGGATGAGCTGCCAATCGAAAGGTTTTTACTGCGGCGGGCATCCGATGACCGGAAAAGAGAAAGGAGGTTTTGAAAACTCCGATTCTCTTCTTTTTGAAAACTCGATTTACATACTTACAAACGAAGCAAAAGATTTTTTTGGTTGGAATGATTTTATTGAAATGCTTCATTCAATTGGCGCAAGAGTAGCACTGTTAAACCCAAAAGTACACGATATGGTTGTTGCTTCTGTTAGTCATCTTCCGCAGCTTGTTGCTGTTTCGCTTATCAATTCTGCTAATCTTAAAGACAGCGATATTAACTTTTATGATTATGCTGCCGGCGGTTTCCGGGATATGACACGTATTGCTTCAAGCGCATTTGATATTTGGGAACCGGTTGTTAAACAAAATAAAGATAAAATTCTTTCCGCTTTAGATTCGTTTCATGAAGAATTAAACCAAATGAAAAGACTTATTAGCGAAGGTAAACTAAATCAGCTTGAAGAACGGTTTGAATCCGCTAGAATTAAACGGGATGAAATTCCTAAAAACACAAAAGGAATGTTATCTCAGCTTTACGATTTGTTTGTTTATGTTAAAGATCAGCCTGGAGAAATATCTAAAATTTCTACTGCACTGTTTGAAAATGATATCAACATCAAAGACATGGAGCTACTGAAAATACGCGAAGGAATGGGTGGAACTTTCCGTTTGGCATTCAGCACTAAAGAAGATGCTAAGAAGGCTAAACAAGTTGTTGAAGCAATTGGGTTTTCAACTAAAGTTTAAAAATTTACATACTGCATCTGCGCTTCTCTCTCCATCAATCGCAGCAGATACAATTCCACCTGCATAGCCAGCGCCTTCTCCGCAGGGGAATAATCCTTCAACTTCAGTATGCATTAATGTTTCACTATCGCGTGGTATTTTTATTGGCGAGCTGGTTCTTGTTTCAGCCGCAAGAATTTGTGCCTCTTCTGTAAGATAACCTTTCATTTTTTTATCAAAGAGAAAAAGGCTTTGCTTTAATCCATTAGTAATTTGTTTTGGTAAAAGCTCATGCAATGGCGATGAAACAATTCCAGGAATATAAGACGTTTGAGGTAACGAGGAAGAAATTTTTTCTTTTACAAAATCTGTAATTCTTTGGGCAGGCGCGCGTTGTGTTTTTCCACCCGCTTCAAAAGCAATTTTTTCAATTTTTTTCTGAAATTCCAATCCAGCAAAAACTCCAAAAGAAGAATATTCTTTCCAATCATTTTCGTTTACAGAAACAACAAAACCGGAGTTAGCAAATGACGAATCTCTCCGCGATACACTCATTCCATTCAGAACCAATTCATCCTTATCGGTTGATGCTGGAATAATAATTCCTCCAGGACACATGCAAAAAGAATAAACGCCGCGGTTATCAACCTGGCAAGTTAAACTATAACTCGAAGCAGGCAGATATGGATTTCTTACTTTAGAATGATATTGAATTTCATCTATTAATGTCTGCGGATGTTCAATCCGAACGCCAATTGCAAATGGTTTAGCTTCAAGTTTGATTTTATGTTTATCGAGTAAGTAATAAATATCTCTTGCAGAATGTCCAGTTGCAAGAATAACAGATTCTCCTAATAGTTCTTTTTCGTTGTTGATTACAACGCCAGTAATTTTATTTCCGGTTTGTATAAAATCCGTTACACGAGAATCAAAATGAATTTCTCCGCCGCAATTCAAAATTATTTCTCTAATTGTTTGAACCACAATAGGGAGTTTGTTCGAACCAATATGCGGATGAGCGTCAATAAGAATTTCTTCATGTGCGCCATGCTGAACAAGTATGTTTAGAATTCTTCCAACATCACCACGTTTAGTAGAACGCGTATAAAGTTTTCCATCGCTGTATGTTCCGGCGCCGCCTTCGCCAAAGCAATAATTTGAATCTGGATTTACATAACCACCTTGTTGTATAGCTTTCAAATCTTTACGCCGAGTTTGAACATCTTTTCCTCTTTCCACAAGAATTGGTTTGATTCCAAGTTCAATTAACCTTAACGCCGCAAACATTCCGGCTGGACCCATTCCAACAATAATTACTTCTCTTTTTGATTCAACAGATTTGTACTCAATTTGTTTTCTGATTTCTTGTGGCTGCTCATTTATATAAACTAATGTTTTAATTCTATAAACGGGGATTTTGCTGCGCGCATCAAGTGAACGCCTAATTTGCCGAACAGCAGATATTTCTGAAATGTTTACTCTTAGTATTTGCGACGACAGAGCTCTAAGAAATTCAGCATCATTTAATCTGTCTGGCGGAATTACTATTTCAATTTCATGCTTCATGGCAATTGATAATGGAGAATTTAGAATTGAGTATTAAATTGAGTATTAAATTTGTTTGCATCGTTTGATTATAACAATTAATAAACGTATTAATTCATCACAATCGTTTATCAGGCTTAAAAACTCTTTTTCGTTTACAACTTCTGTCTCCTTCAATAATTTCAACCAATATTCGCATTCGCGAGCTTCTTTTAACGCAATGCTAAGTTTATTTATAAAATCTTTTTTTGAAGAAGCCTCTTGCGATTCAGTTACATTAGCGCCAATCGAAGTTCCACATCTTACCAGTTGTTTTAACCCAAATTTTCCGTTAGGAAAATTTGCCCTTTGGGCCGACAAGCATTAAGTCATTTAGAGTAAATAGCTTATGTCGAAATTCTCAATTTTCAACACTTACTAAAATCTTACATGCTTGTCGGGGTTAACCCCGATAGTAAGACGTTATGAAACAACATCTTACTATCGGCCTTCGGCAAAAAATTCATTTCTAATGAATTTTTTGGGTTTAATATATCTTTTAAATGATACTCATTTTTGATTCTAAGTAGATAGAATTTTACAATTCTTACACTAAATCTAAAACTCTTTTCTAAAATCGGATTACCATAATCAGCATTCTTCTCAAATACTTTCATTTTTGCAATTCTCCATTCCTCGCCTCGCTGGACGCGAGTCGCCCGCCTTGCCGAAGACGCAAGACGAGGCAGAAAGCGGGTCAATTCCCAATTCTCAATTAATACGTTGCTTTTATCACGCCGCCATCAACAACAATTGTTTGCCCGGTAATGTAACCGGCTTGTTCGGAAGCTAAGAAAACAATCATAGAAGCAATTTCATCTGGACGGGCAAGTCGCTTCAACGGAACTTCTGCTGCCATAGATGCCAATACTTCTTCGTGCGATATACCTTTTAGTTTTGCTTTTACTACAGCAAGTTCATAAAGCCGCCCAGTCAAAGTATATCCTGGCGCAACATTATTAACAGTAATATTATGTTTACCAACTTGAGCGCTTAGTGTTTTAGCAAAAGCTGTTACACTGCTTCTCAAAGAATTAGAAAGTATTAAATTATCAACAGGCTGTTTTACAGAAAGCGAGGTAATGTTAATAATTCTACCCCAGTTTTTCTCTTTCATATCTGGTAAAACTAATCTTGTAAAACGAACAGCGCTCATTAATACATGTTCAAATGCAAGTTCCCATTTTTCGTCATTTAAGTCATCAAAAAAGCCGGTGGCTGGTCCGCCGCAATTATTCACAAGAATATCTATTGCGCCAAAATTATTATTAACATGTTTAACTAAGCCTTCAATTTCATTCGGATTATTAATATCACATTGTTCCCATAGCGGTTCAATGCCATATTGAGATTTGATTTCATTTACAGCTTTAATCAAATTCTCTTTGTTGCTTGAAGAGATAGCTACGCGGCTGCCTTCTATAATAAATAATTCAGCAGCAGCTTTACCAATTCCGGCACTTGATGCTAAAACCAATACGGTTTTATCTTTCAAATGAAGATTCATAAATCACCTTTTTTTTAGAATGAATTTACTGAGTTTTGAGTAAAGCTACTTTAAAAAACAAATGCCGGATCAACTCCGGCATTTAAACTAAAATCAGAAAACTATTAGCTACCGATCTGCTTCATCTGTTCGTTCACAATTTTTTCAGTATCAAGAGCAATAACCAACTCTTCATTGGTAGGAATTCTTAGAACTTTAACTTTAGAGTTCGGTTTAGAAATAATACACTCACCTTTCACGTTTTTATTTGCATCGTCATCAAAGTCAATTCCCATGTATTCCATTTCAGAACAAACATCTCTTCTAACCAAATCCGAGTTTTCTCCAATTCCGCCAGTAAAAACAAGAGCATCAGCACCGCCCATGGCAGCAGCATAAGCGCCAACATATTTTTTGATTTTATAAGTAAAAACATCAAAAGCCATTTTTGCTTTTTTGTTCCCTTCTGCAACAGCATCTTCAATCTCCCGCATATCGCTGCTTTCGCCGCTTATGCCTATAAGACCGCTATGTTTGTTAAGTAAAGTATTTGCTTCGGAAAGCGATAGACCCTCTTTAGCCATAATGTATAAAATTACAGATGGGTCCATATCGCCACTTCTTGTTCCCATTAGCAAGCCTTCAAGCGGAGTAAAGCCCATAGTTGTATCAACAGAGTGTCCTTTATCAATTGCAGCCATAGAGCACCCGTTACCGAGATGTGCAGTAATAATTTTAAGTTCCTCAAAAGGTTGCCCCAATAAAGAGGCAGCTCTTTGAGAAACATATCTATGAGAAGTTCCGTGAAATCCGTAACGGCGTATTTTATACTTCTTGTATAGTTCGTAAGGAATTCCATATAAGTATGCTTTAGGAGGCATCTTTACGTGGAAAGAAGTGTCAAAAACTCCAACTTGCGGAGTTGAAGGCAGATGTTCTTTTGTTGCTTGAATGCCTTTTATGTTTGGCGGATTGTGAAGCGGAGCTAATTCAATGTTATCTTTGAGCGCTTTCATAACTTCTTCTGTAATTAAAACTGAGCCACTAAAAGTTTCGCCGCCATGAACTACACGGTGCCCAACTGCATCAATCTCTTTTTTATCCTTAATAACTCCGTGGTTAGGAGAAAGCAAAACCGCAATAACATACTCGATTGCGATTGTATGGTCTAAAATCTCCCCAACAATTCTAATTTTTTCTCTATCATGCGGCTGATGCGTTAAAACTGCGCTAGACATTCCAATTCGCTCTACCATACCTTTTGCTAAGGGAACATATAGAGTCGTATCCATAAATTGATATTTTATTGATGAGCTTCCACAATTAAGCACTAAAACTTTCATTCTATCCTCTTTTTAAGAAATTATTCTACCATCAGAATCATATTTAAAGAATCCTTCGCCTGTTTTCTTACCAAGTTTGCGTTCGCGAACTAATTTTCTAAGAATTGGGCAAGGACGGTATCTTGGCTCGCCCAGTGTAGTCCATAAAGTTTCCATCCATGCTAAGACTTCATCAAGTCCCATTGTATCTGCCATTTCGAGTGGGCCCATATTAAAGTTGTAACCTAAACGCATAGCGGTATCAATATCTTTAGCTGTTGCCACGTCTTCTAACAAAATAAACATTGCTTCGTTTAATAGAGGAACGATTGCACGGGTTGTAACAAAACCGGGATATTCATAGACTTCAACTGCTGTCTTACCAATTTTTGAAGCAAATTTTTTAATTATTTCTACAGTTTTGTTAGAAGTATCCATAGCGCGGATCAACTCAACGAGTGGTACTTTAGGAACCGGGTTCAAAAAGTGCATACCAATAATTTTGTCTTTGCGATTTGTAACTTCGGCTATTTTAGTTAAACTTAGCGTAGAAGTATTAGAAATAAATATGGTCCCTGGTTTGGCTATAGAGTCTAACTCCTTAAAAATTTTCATTTTAAGCTCGTAATCCTCATCAACAGCCTCAATAACTAAGTCGCAATCTGGGACTTCCATTTTGTCTACTGTCCATTTGATTCTACTAAGAATAGATTTCATTTCGCTTTGAGTCATAGCCCAGCGTGTAATTTCTCTTTCCATTGTAGCTTTCAAATTATCTTTGGATTTTTCAACTTGTTCTTCGTCTTTTTCTACTATAAGAACATCAATTCCGGCCCCAGAAATTGTTTGTGCTATTCCTTGTCCCATAATTCCGCCACCAATTATAGCAACGAAATCAATTCGTTCTTTTTCCTCTGTTCGTTGAACTTCGCCTAGTAAGTCCTCTAATTTTAGTTTTCCATCCGCCATAAAATTCTCTTTTAATAAATTAATCTGTTTCGTGCTCAAAAATTATACCACTAAAATATGCTTAAAATGCTTTATAACCGAAGATAAGCCAAACATTTTTTCTGGAAAATGAAAGTATTTTAGATAAAATGGGAATGGCAAACGTAAAAGGTCAAATGCTAACCTCCTTAAAAGGTTTTGTAAAGTACACGGGACAAGCAAGGAGCATGCGGTATTATTCTTGTATTTAACAACTTACGTGCGATACAATATGCGCCAGAATAATCTTAACACAACGGTAAGCACAAGTAAAATCATTATGGAAGCAAAAAGAATTAGAAATTTGAATGAAATTTCTGAAACATAGTTAAGTAATGTGATAGAAATCTTTAACCCAACTATCAGCATATTTTCTTTTCTATCTTTATTTTAGCTTATAAAAATTATTGAAAAACGTGCACGGAAAAGCAGAAAAAAATGAAACCGATTGATGTATTAAGGAAATACTTTGGCTACGAACAATTCCGCACCGGGCAGGAAGAAATAATCAACGCGATAATTTCCGGCAATTGTGTATTAGCTGTTCTGCCAACCGGAGCAGGAAAATCCTTATGTTATCAAATTCCAGCACTGCTTTCTACATCTTTTGCAATAGTTATTTCGCCTTTGATAGCATTGATGAAAGACCAGGTAGATTCATTAAACAAGAACGAAATTATTGCATCGTTTATAAACAGCTCACAAGACTTTCGGGCAGGCGAAAAAGTTTTGCAAGAAGTTGCATCTGGAAAAACTAAAATACTTTATGTATCACCAGAAAAGCTTGCTAACAGCGCTTTTGTAGAAAAAATTAAACATCTTTCACCAGAATATGTTTTTATAGATGAAGCTCATTGCATAAGCGAATGGGGACATAATTTTCGTCCAAGCTACAGAAAAATTCATGAGTTTATAGAGATTGCCAAAGTGCAAAAAGTTTCTGCATTTACTGCAACTGCTACAGAAGAAGTTCGCTTAGATATTCTGAAACAGCTTTCTCTGACAAATCCAAAAGTTTTTGTACGCGGGTTCGAAAGAGATAACTTAAGCCTAAATGTAGTTACAACTACACAAAAAAAAGGGAAAGCTGTCGAAATACTCAGAAACAATAAACTTCCTGCAATAATTTACACTGCAACTAGAAACGGAGCAGAAGAACTTACAGAATATCTCCGTAAAGAAATGATTAACACAGTTTTTTATCATGCCGGCTTGCCTTCCGAGATGAAAAGAATAATACAAGATGATTTTATGACGGGAAGAGTAAAGGTAATTTGTGCTACAAATGCTTTCGGAATGGGAATTGATAAGAACGATATTCGTCTTGTTGTTCATTACAATATGCCCGGCTCTATCGAAAATTATTACCAAGAAATTGGCAGAGCAGGAAGAGATTCTAAACCATCAAAAATTTTTCTGCTTTATGAAGAGCGGGACAAACAAATACAAGACTTTTTCATTAACAGTTCTTCACCAACAAGAGAGCAAATTGAATTACTATACAATTGTATATGCGATTATGGTAAAGTTGCGCTTGGTATGGTAAACACTGTTCCTATTGCCTTTGATACAGGATTGCAAAACCTTCTTGAGCTAAAAAAACTTACAAGCGGAATCGTTCAATCTGCTGCCAAAGTATTAAATGAATCCGGTTACCTACAACTTAAATCTGATTTACTAACTCATCATTCGGTTCGCTTTCCTTTAAAGCCGGATCAATTACGCTCCTTCATTCTAAATTTTGCTGATGCTAAACATAAAGATTTGGTAGTTATACTAGCCAAGAGGTTTGGCAGCAAAATATTTTCTGAATTCTGCAGAATAGATATTAAAACTACTGCTGAGCTGTTAGAAACTGATGAAGAAGAAATAATAAATGATTTATCTGAACTTGCACGCGGCGGAATTATTGAGCACCAAAAACCGCAGAAGAACCCAAGTTTCGTTCTTGCGCAGCCTCGAGTTCACTCTAAAGTTCTAAAATTAAATTTACTCGAAACTAGTAAAATCAAAAAGAACCTTCAGAATAAGCTTAAAATGATGGTTGAGTATGTTTCTTCTGAGCAGTGCAGAATGAGTTATATGTTGAATTATTTTGGGCAGAGTACAGAAGGTTATGAATGTGGCAAGTGTGATAACTGCAACAAAGATAAACAGAACTCTACTATAGAATATTTAGACGAAATTATTTTACAAACTTTACACGAGGTTAAGCATCCTCTTAGAATAAAAACAATTTTACAAATTCTACACGGAAGCAGCACACTTGGCAATTTGAAGAAATTCAGTTCTTTCGGTACTTGTGTACACTTCGGAAAAGAAGATATAGAAGATGCAATTCAGCAGCTGGTAATTTCAAAAAAAATTCTATTTAGTAACGATACAATTAAATTATCTGAATTTGGCATTGATTTATTTGCCGATGATAAGTTAACAGAAGCTAAAGAAGCTCTTGTTGATTATGAATATGAATTAAAGATGTTCAATAAATTGAGGCAAGTTAGAAAAGAAGCATCGGATAAATTTGCGCAGCAGCCTCATCTTATTTGCAGCGATGAAATCTTACGAACAATTTCAAAGGTTAAGCCGCAAAGTCATTCTGCCTTGTTAAGTATAGCTGGCTTTAACCAACGTATGTATAACAAGATTGGCGAAGATATATTAAATGCAGTAAAAGAAGAGATTAAGATTTGCGGCAACAAAGTGGAGTATGTTAGAAATAATTTGCCGCGTAAATCTAAATTAATTTTAGAATTAGTTGAAAAGAAATACTCGCTTGAAGAAATTGCCGAGTTATCAAAGACTTCGGAATCGCTATTAGCAATTCAACTTGAAGGATTAATTAGCCTGCTTCCCAACTTTGATATAAACAGTTTAATTAACAAAGATGATTTACATTTGATAAACCAGAAAATAAAAGAAGGGATAACAGAAATCAAAGAGCTAAAAAATGCGCTAGGCAGTAAAATCAGCTATTCGAAAATTAGGTTAGTTTTAGCAAAATATAACTTTAGTTAACTGCCCCGCTTTTTCTTAAATCTTCCAATAGTTCTCTAGATTTATTAAAAAAACTTTCCCACTTGTATTTATCGAGACCAATTTTAGTTAGTTCAGTTTCAAATTTTTCTTTAGTAGAGTTAAATCTTTTGAACAGATTTAGTTTTTCCTGTTTAAGAATTTCTAGATTGCTCCGATGTGTTTCCTCGATAATAAGGTTTTCTACATAAATTCTTACAAGTATGTCCTCATCCATTTCACTCTTTTGGCAAGAAAGGAAAACAAAAAATGTAATTACCAAAAGAAGTAAAAGATTATTTCTTTTTACTTGCTTCAAATAAAATCCGTTTTTCACGATCGCTTAATCCTTGGTATCCGCTTTTAGAAATTTTATCTAAGATTTTATCAATTACTTCTTGAGTAGCTTCTTCTTCCTTAGGTTTTTCATTTATATCATAGTACTGAGCTTCTTCAACATCAGAACTGCTCACCGGTCTTTTCTTGTATCCAGTTTTAAATGGATTATTTCTAAAACTGTTTTGTCTTTTAAAATTGTTAAACAACCGATCTAAGTTAAATTGATTTTTGCGATCTATTAGTAAGAAAATAAAACCTGTAAGTGCGCCTCCAATATGTGCCAAGTGAGCTACAAAAGAAACTTCACTTACCGAAATAAATTCAAGTACAATGAAGAAAGCAATAAGGTATTTGGCTTTAACAGGAATCAAGAAATAGAACATAATGTATCTATCAGGGAAAAACATAGCGAAAGCAATCATTACACCATAAACAGCGCCGCTTGCACCAATGGTATATCCAAAACTATCGGAAAGAAGAGGTGTCCCAATCAATTGCAATATCCCGGCACCTAATCCGCTAATTAGATAGAAAACTAAAAATTTTTTTGAGCCCATTAGGTTTTCTATTTCCATTCCAAACATCCAAAGCATAAGCATGTTGAAGAAGATATGCATAAAATCGCCATGCATAAATTGATAAGTAAAAAACTGCCAGAGTTGAAAATTAGAATCAATCCCAACCAAAGGGTTTAGAGCAAAATAATGATTAAGAATTAGATCGCCGCGAACACCATCGAAAGCAATGCTCGCAAATATTTTTTGGATAAAGAAAACAGCGATGTTGATGATCAACAGATTTTTTATCATTGGCGGGAAAAAAGAAAAGCCGCCGGATGGACGGTAATAATCACGTGAATCTAAACCCATAATATTTCCTTTTATTTTAAGAACAAGAGCAAGAAAAAAAGAGTAAGAACAAGATCAAGAGTAAGATTAAGATTTTTCTTGATCTTACACTTGGTCATGACCTTGATCTACTAAACAACAACTCAGTTCGCATCGTTCAAAGCAGCAACGCCTGGAAGGACTTTCCCTTCCAAGAACTCTAAAGAAGCGCCGCCGCCAGTTGATACGTGAGAAACTTTATCATCTAAACCAGCTTTGCTTATGGCTGCTGCAGAATCTCCGCCGCCTATAATTGTAACAGCGCCTTTTTCAGTAGCATCTGCTAAAGCCTGAGCAACAGCGTTTGTTCCTGCTGCAAAGTTATCAAACTCGAAAACACCCATTGGTCCGTTCCAAACAATAGTTTTGCTCTCAGAAATAATTTTTGAGAATTCTTCAACTGTATTTGGACCAATATCTAAGCCCATTTTATCAGATGGAATCATGTTTGAATCAACAACATTTGCCATAGATTCATTCTTGAACTCAGATGTAACTACATTGTCTTTTGGCAGGAGAACTTTTGCCTTAGAAGTTTTGAATTTCTCCAACATTTCTTTTGCAAGCTCAACCTTTTCGGCTTCGAGTAATGAGTTCCCTATTTCATAACCCATAGCTTTATAGAAAGTATAAGCCATTCCTCCGCCAATTAATAAATAATCTACTTTTGGAAGTAAATTTTCTATAACATCAATTTTGCCAGAAATTTTTGAACCGCCTAAAATTGCAGTGAAAGGACGAACCGGATTTGCAACAGCGCTGCCTAAGTAGTCTAATTCTTTTTGCATCAAATAACCGGAAGCGCAAACTTTGATAAACTTTGTAACACCTTCAGTAGAAGCATGCGCACGGTGCGCAGATCCAAATGCATCGTTGATGTAAACATCGCCAAGTTCTGCTAATTGTTGTGCAAACTCTGGAATGTTCTTTTCTTCTTCAGTATGGAAGCGTAAATTTTCGAGAAGAAGAACTTCCCCTTCCTTCATAGAATCAACAATCATTTTAACTTGTGCGCCAATGCAATCGGGCGCAAATTTTACTTCTGTTTCTAGTAATTCGCCTAAACGAACTGCAACCGGCTTAAGACTATATTTTGGATTTGGTCCGCCTTTAGGCCTTCCAAGGTGGCTCATCAAAATACATTTACCTCCTTCAACTATAATTTTCTTTACGGTTGGAAGCGCAGATGTAATTCTAATATCATCGGTAATTTGTAAGTTTTCATCTAATGGGACGTTAAAATCTACACGAACTAATACTCTTTTACCTTTTAACTCAACTTTATCAATGCTTAGCTTTTTCATGTTTCCTCCAGAAATTCTTCGTTATAAAAAGACGTCCGCCAGTTGGCGGACGCAGTAGCAAAAAATATTAATTGCTTGTTAAGCCATCTTTAAGAGTAAATCAACAACACGGTGTGAGTAACCCCATTCGTTATCATACCAAGTAACAATTTTGAAAAATCTCTTTTCGCCTTTTAAATTATTTTGTTTAGATGCGAGCGAATCATAAATTGATGAGCGTTCATCATGAATAAAATCTGTTGAAACAACTTCTTCATCAGCATACCCTAATATTCCTTTCAAATAAGTTTCACTTGCTGTTTTTAAGAGAGCATCAATTTCTTCAATTGAAGTTTCTTTTTCAGTACGGAAAGTCAAATCTACGACAGAAACATTAGCTGTAGGAACACGGAAAGACATACCGGTTAATTTGCCTTTAGTAGCCGGTAGTACTTCACCAACTGCTTTTGCTGCTCCGGTAGTAGATGGAATAATATTGATTGCAGCAGCGCGCCCGCCTCTCCAATCTTTTTTAGATGGACCATCAACAGTCTTTTGTGTGGCGGTGTAAGAATGGATTGTTGTCATCAATCCGGTTTCAATACCAATTCCTTCTTTGAGAAGCACATGAACTACTGGCGCCAAACAATTTGTTGTACAAGATGCGTTGGAAACAATTGTGTGTTTTTCTGCATCGTATTGATCATCATTAACGCCAACAACTATTGTTTTAACATCGCCTTTTCCAGGAGCAGTGATTAGTACTTTCTTTGCGCCTGCTGTTAAGTGTCCTTTTGCTTTCTCAGAGTCTGTAAACAAGCCTGTAGCTTCGAGAACAATATCTACACCCAATTCCTTCCAAGGAAGCTGCGAAGGGTCTTTCTGAGCCATAATACATTTAATTTCTTCACCATTAACAACTAATACATCGTCTGTTTCTAAAGCCGGATCGCTTTTTTTGCTGCTTACGGTTCCTTTGAATTTTCCATGAATTGAATCATACTTTTGTTGATAAGCAAAATATTTTGCGTCGGTGCTTACATCAACTACTGCTAGGCAAGAACACCAATTATTTGTCTTCCAATTCTACCGAATCCGTTGATACCTACTTTTACTGCCATTAGTCTTATCTCCTATTACATGTGGTTATATCTCACGCCAGCAAATATAGATAATCACGTCGGAAGTTTCAATGCACTAAAAGTGTAGCACCTAATTCTCAAAATGAACATTGTTCCTTAATATTGAAAAAATTATCTTTCATTTAGAAACAAAGTAAATTTTTTAATAAACAAGAGGACTTTGATGGCAGATTCAGAATTTCTTAATTATGTTCCAATTTTTTCTGAACTTGATAAGGATTCTATAGAAAAAATAGAAAGAATTGGCTCGAGAAAAACTTACACAAAGAATGAAGTTATTTTACTGGAAGAAGAAGCAGGTACTGCTCTTTTTGTAATTGTTAGCGGGAAAGTAAAAGTTAGCAGAACCAGCAACGATGGAAAAGAGGTTATCTTAACAATATTGGGAGAAAGTGATTTCTTTGGAGAAATGGCAATTCTTGATGGACTAACCCGTTCTGCTACTGTAACAACAATAGAGAAGAGCGAATTGTTTATTATTCAAAGAAATGACTTTTTAACTCTGCTGTATGAACATCCTGAAGTTTCTATTGCACTTCTTCAAGAACTTACAAGAAGATTAAGAAACGCCGATATGAAAATTAAAGCGCTTTCTCTTAAAGATGCTGAAGGCAAAGTAGCTACTGTTATTTTACAATTAGCTGATGATGTTGGAAAAATAAAACATGGCAAAGTAGAAATAGACAAACTGCCTCTGCAGCAAGATTTGGCTAATATGGCGGGCACTTCAAGAGAAACCATTTCTAGAACATTACATTCTTTTGCAAAAAAAGGTCTTGTGGAAATGGAAGGAAGTAAACTTAGAATACTTGATTACGAAAAGTTTAAGGAAATGTTCTTCTAAACATGTATACAAAAATTGATCTACATACACACACCTTATACTCCGATGGCGCTTTAACTCCTTGTGAGTTAGTTCAGTTAGCTTATAAAAATGAAATAAATACACTAAGCATAACCGATCACGATTCGGTCTATGCGATAAAAGAAGCTACAGAATGTGCCCTTGATTTAGGCATTGAACTAATAACCGGTGTTGAAATTAGCACTGATCTAGATGATAAAGAAATTCATTTGCTTGCATACTTTATTGATTTAGATAATGATGAACTTCAAAAGTATTTACAATTTTTTCGGGATGAAAGAATTCACCGCGCTAAGAGAATTGTAAAGAAACTTCAAAACCTCGGGCTTAAAATTACTTTTGATGACGTTCTGGATCATGCTAAAAACTCTGCTGTAGGAAGACCACACATTGCATACGCTATGGCAGATCTTGGAATAGTAAAGAATTATCAAGAAGCTTTTGAAAAATATATTGGTGATTATGGGCCTGCTTTTGAAAGGAAAATTCATGTTTCTCCTCAAAGCGCCTTAAAACTGATAAACGATGCCGGCGGATTATCGTTTATTGCTCATCCCGGTTTTATGAAAGAAAATTTGTTGATGAGTTTAATAAAAACCGGCGTAGACGGTATCGAAACTATTCATCCGTGCCACAACGAAAACCAGATTCAGTTTTACCGTGGAATAGTAAACCAATACTGTCTTTTAGAATCCGGCGGTTCTGATTTTCATGGAGGCAAAAAAATGGATAACGAAAACCTTGGTAAATATTATATTTCGGGCAATCAATTAGATGCAATGAGAAAAATGCTGCAAAAGAATAATGCATAAACCTTTCTACACAACATATCGCCTATGAATTTTTCTACTTTTTGTTCTACCATTATTAGGTAAATTTGATTATTAATTTTTCTACCATCTGTAATCATAAAACGAGGATTAAATGAAAGTATCAAGAATTCTCATAATTCTTATTGTCTTCTCAACGTGCATGTCCGCGCAAAATTTTGGGAATTGGAAAATTTATGCTGATATGAAAAGTGTAAAGGGATCCGTTCTAATTGGGAATGAAATTTGGGCTGCAACTTCTGGCGGAGCTTTCAAAACGGGAGTTAGCGATACATCCTACACAGTTTACACAAAAGCAGATGGGCTAAGCAGTCAAAACCTAACCGCAATTGGTTTAGACGCTAACAACAAATTATGGTTTGGCACCGGTGAAGGGCATATTAATTCACTTAACCCAAAAACAAATTCTATTGATAAAATTTTAGACATCTACAGCACAAATAGAACACAAAAAAGTATTAATAATATTTTCATTAAAGGTGACTCTGTAATAATCTCCTCAGATCTTGGAATTACTGTAGTGAGCGCACAGAAGCTTGCTTTGCTTGATAGCTACTTAAAATTAGGTTCTTTTCCTTCCGAAACTAAAGTGTTAAGCGTTTTCAAAAGTAAAGTGTTCTTTGCATGTACTCAGTCCGGAATTGCAGTCCAAAAAAGCAATGCACAAAACCTTGCGGCGCCAGAGTCTTGGGATAGTTTCACGCTGAAAAGTGGAAGCA
This sequence comes from Ignavibacteria bacterium, assembly GCA_009773205.1. Lineage (GTDB taxonomy): Bacteria > Bacteroidota > Ignavibacteria > Ignavibacteriales > Melioribacteraceae > Stygiobacter. The sequence goes on along the minus strand of WPAE01000006.1, from coordinate 101,407 downwards.
CTACTGTTGTGCCTTACAAAATTGTTCAATTCAACTCAGAAATTATTGCAGCTACTTCAAACGGTTTGTACAGATTTCAGAATAATAATTGGAGTCACTTTTTACTTAAGGATAAAAAGGTTATTGATCTAGTTGTTTATAATAACTCCCTCTATATGCTTGGAGAAAATGCTTTATACCAATTAGTAAATCTTCAGGATGTTACTCTATATGAAAATGCTTCAACCAAATTTCAATCGCTGAATATAAACGCCTCTGGAGTTTATATTGCCACAGCAAATGGTTTGTTGGAATTAAAGAACAACAGAACAAGAATAATCTTACCAAGTTCGCCGGCTAGTAATTCTTTTTTGAATTTGTCTGTTTCAAAAAGTGGTTCAGTTTGGGTAGCAACAGGAAAAGATGTAACAGGTAAAGGTTTTTTTGAATTTGATGGGACAAGATGGAAAACTTATGATATGAAGAGTTATCCTCAGTTAGTTTCAAACGCTATATATAATTTAACTGCTGGCAGCGATTCTACTATTTATCTTGGTACTTGGGGACAAGGTGCCGTTTTTTATAAGAATGGTAAATTTGAAACTTACAACACAACTAACTCGGGTATGGTAGGAATACCGGCAAACGATAAGTTTTTAGTGATTTCGGATATTAAAACAGATTCTAAAGGTAATGTATGGATGATTAATCCATTATCGAATGCAGGGAAGCCAATTAGTTTGTTTACAAAAGATAAAAAATGGTATCACTATTCTTTTACAAATCCAATAATATCTACAAGTGATTTTTTAGATAAAATGGTAATTGATGAATATGGTTCAAAATGGTTTTTCCCTATTCAAGGTAACCGCGGGCTTTATTACTTCAACGATAAAGGCACTTTTGAAAATACTTTGGATGATACGCAAGGTTATTTATCAAAATCAGATGGACTTTCGAGCGATTTGATTTCGAGTCTTGCTGTGGATAGACGCGGACAGCTTTGGATAGGAATGGATATCGGCGTTAATATGATTAGCGATCCGGCAAGACCAAAAACTACTTTAACAAAATTAGTAGGCTTGGCAGTTAGAAATCTTTCCGTAAACTGTATTGCTGTTGATCCTATTGATCAAAAATGGATTGGAACAAATAAAGGTTTATTTGTTCTTTCTTCAGACGGCTATCAATTAATTCAAAACTTCACTGCGGAAAACAGTCCTCTCCCAGACAATAACGTTGTCAGTTTAGCCATAGATCCTAAAAGCGGAAAAGTTTTCATCGGAACAAATTTTGGTTTAGCAGAACTTTCCACTTCTTTCGTAGAACCAAGAGAAAACTTCGATGATTTATTCATTTACCCGAACCCATTTGTAATTGGGAAAAGTAACAACATTACAATTGATGGATTGATAAAAGGAAGCAGCATAAAAGTGTTGAGCATTACAGGCGATCTAATTGCAGATTATGATACTCCAGGCGGCAAAATAGCTTTTTGGGATGGAAAGGATTCGAGGGGCAATCTTGTTGCAAGCGGTATTTATTTTATTGTTGCTTATGATGATGAAGGCAACAACATAAAAACAGCTAAAGTTGCTGTAATACGGAAATAATTTTTCATGATTGATATTTCTGACCTCTCAATTCAGTTTACCGGAGAAAATTTATTTGATGGTGTAAACCTCAGAATTTCCAGGCACGATAAAATTGCACTTGTCGGTTCAAACGGAACCGGCAAAACAACATTTTTGAAACTACTTTATGGAACTGAGCAGCCCGAAACAGGAAATATTAAAAAACAAAAAGGAATTAAGATTGGCTATCTGCCTCAAGATATTATTGCTTTCCGAGGGCAATCCCTTTTCAACGAAGTAAAATCTTCCATGCCAGATATCAATTCGCTCGATGAAAGAGAAAAACTTGTTTTTGAAAATCTTAACGATCCAAATATTTCTGAAGAAGACCGTACCGAAGTTTTAGAGGAATTAGGGGAAATTCAACAAAGAAAAGAGCAGATTGATTTTTACTCCGCTGATTCTAGAATAGAAAAAATTTTGATGGGATTAGGTTTTAAGGAGAAAGATTTTTTTAGAAGAACAGAAGAGTTTTCCGGCGGCTGGCAAATGAGAATCCAGATGGCAAAGATTCTTCTCTCTCAAAACGATTTACTCTTAATGGACGAGCCTACAAATCATCTTGATATTGATACACTTGGCTGGCTTATAAATTTTCTTCAGTTATCAAACGCAGCGCTTCTCATAATTTCGCACGATAGATATTTTATTAACAGCGTAACAAACAGAACAATAGAAATTTTTGACAAGCAGGTAAATTTTTATTCCGGCAACTACAGTCAATATTTAGTTTATAAAGAAGAACGAGAAAAACAACTAACCTCTATTCAGAAAAGTGTAGAAAAGCGTAAGAAGGAAATTGAAAAATTTGTTGAGCGGTTTAGATACAAAGCTACTAAAGCAAAGCAGGTCCAAAGCCGTATAAAGCAACTTGAAAAAATTGAAACGATTGATATTGCAGCCGATGAAAAAAAGATTGAGATACGATTCCCAGAGCCGCCTAAAAGCGGAATAATCCCGGTAGAAATTTTCGATGTTAACCATTCATATGGTTCTTTAGATGTTCTTAAGAATGTAAATCTACAAATTGAGCGTGAAGATAAAATTGCAATAGTTGGTCCAAACGGTGCCGGCAAAACAACCTTAGCAAAAATTATAGCTTCAAAATTAATACCAACTACAGGCTCTGTTGTACTTGGGCACAACACTTTGCTTTCTTACTACGAACAAGAAGTAGCCGATTCAATAGAACCGGAATTTGATTTAATAGATGCGCTCGAAGAAGTAAATAGTGAACTATCTGCCGGACAAATACGCTCAATTCTTGGTTCTTTTCTTTTTTCTGGTGATGATGTTTTCAAAAAAATTAAAGTTCTTTCAGGCGGAGAAAGAAGCCGTGTAGCTTTATCAAGACTTCTTCTTACTAAAGCCAATGTAATTCTTCTTGATGAGCCGACAAACCATCTAGATTTTTCTTCCAAAACAATTTTGCAAGAAGCACTTATTAACTTTAGCGGAACTTTAATAATCGTTTCTCACGATATAGATTTTCTTCGGCCGATAGTAAACAAAGTAGTAGAAATTCGTGATTGTTTTGTTAAAGTCTATCCAGACACAATTGATTATTACATAATGAAACGGCAAGAATTACTTGAGCAAAAAGCAGAGCCAAGTGAAACTATGTCTAACGAAAAAACAACACGTAAAGACCTAAAAAGAATAGAAGCTGAATTGCGTCAGAAAAAATTTGCTGCTACAAAAGAAGTTCGAGCTAAATTAGAAAAGTGTGAAAAGGAAGCAGCTATTTTAGAAGAACAAAAGTTAAGGTTAGAAAACGAACTTTCTGATTCGAATATTTTCAGCAATCCACATCTTGCAAAAGAAAAGAATTTTGAATACGAGCAAACAAAAACTCAGTTAGATAAATCATATAGCCTATGGACTGAGTTAAGTGATAAATTAGAAGAAATAGAAAAAGAATTTGAAACTATTTAGTTCCCAAAAACTCTTCAGCTAATGCAATGCCGCCGTATAAAGCGGCATCATCGCCAAGCTTTGTTTCAAAAATTTTAACGCATTTACCTGGGGCTTCTAAAACAGAATGATTAAATGTTTCCGTTATAATCGGAACCATAAACTCGTGCATAGCTTCAATTACACCGCCGCCTAAAATAATTGTATCTATGTTGAGTAAAGTAGTTATGCTTCCTAAAACTGTACCAATTGTTCTACCTGCTTTTGATAGCTGCTTTATTACAACCGGATCCTCTTTTTTAAGCGCGTCCAAAAGTACTTTGCTTTTTATCGGCTTTTTAGATTTTGAATAATCTCTGAGTACACTATTCTTTCCTTTTATAATATTCTTTTTAATTTCTCGAACTATTGCTGTACGGCTCGCAGTTAATTCAAATGTAGAGTGGAGCGGCGAAATTGAAAAAGCTCCTTTAGAATCTACAAGCATATGCCCAATTTCTCCGGCATAGAATGAAGAGCCACGGTAAATTTTTCCATCGAAGAATAATGCGCCGCCAATTCCAGTTCCTACAAAAACTACAATCATGTTTTTTACTTCATCCTTCAATTCATATTTCTTAATGCCAAGCCCGGCAAGGTTTACATCGTTTTCAATCAGAACAGGAATTGATATATGACTTGCTAAAGCCTCTTTAATGTTGAATTCTACTAAGCCCAGATTTGGCGCAACTGCTATAATACCAGTGAAAGGATTAACCGTTCCGGGAACGCCCATACAAACAGCTTTAATATTGCTTTCGGCAAGGTTGTTTTCTGTAAGAATTTGTTTAACAGATTCTGCAACAGCACGTACAATTTCATTGCCGCCTTTTTCAATTTCTGTAGCAATTTTTAACTTAGAGACAATTTCATTTTGATCATTAAGAAGAGCAGAAAGAATTTTTGTTCCACCTAAATCTACACTAATTATGTAAGCAGCTTCCATTTTGTCTCCATGATTATACTATACTTCAAGAATAGTTATTTATTTTTTACTAAATTTCTTTTGCAAAATGATAAACGAATTGAGATTTCCACTCACATAAAATAATAGTTTTTTGAATTATGCGGGAGAGTTAATGTATATAAATTTTTCAAGTATCCCTGCGCACCAGAATTTGTTTCTGGATTATATCGAAGAATTTAACAACGTAGCCAGATTTTACGGCAAAAATTTCAGAGCTTCAGATCAGTATCTGAATCATTTTCGAAAACTTGCAGGCGTTGAGAAACCGCATCGAGCGCTACTTTCCGAAATTATTCAAACTCAATATCATAATCACAAAATTTCCAATCTTACTAAGCATAATATCGAGATTTTATCTTCTCCTAAAACTATTGCTGTAATTACGGGCCAACAGCTTGGGCTTTTTGGCGGACCGCTTTACACTTTCTATAAAACTATTACTGCAATTAAACTTTGCCAAACACTAAGTGAGCAGTATTCTGATTTCAATTTCGTTCCAGTTTTTTGGTTAGAAGGTGACGATCACGATTTTGACGAAGTACGCAATTTTTCTATGCTAAGCAATGAAAACTCTTTGCTTAATATTAAGTATGAAGATGGATTAGAGGAAGAAAACAATCGCGGTTCTATAGGAGAATTAAAGTTTAACGACAATCTAAATGCCGTTTTCAACAAGATTTCCAGTTCACTACGCGAAACAGAGTTCAAAGCTTCTTTGATTGATTTACTTAAATCCTTTTATCAGACAGACAAAACATTTTTAGAATCGTTCCGCGAATTGATGATTAATTTCTTCGATGAGTACGGATTGGTAATATTTAATCCGCTCGATAGTAAGGCAAAGAGGTTGTTAATACCTGTTTTTAAGAAAGCCATAGCAGAATATTCTGATCAATCACTTGTTCTTGTAGAAAGAAGCGCAGAACTTGAAGAAGTATATCATGCTCAGGTAAAAGTAAAACCAATTAACTTGTTTTATTTAGAAGAAAATGAGCGCTTATTGATTGAGCCTACAGATTCTGGTGAGCTGCGTTTAAAAGGGAAAAGAAAAAAATTCTCTTTTGACGATATTCTTAATCATATAGAATTTACACCAGAAAAATTCAGCCCTAATGTTCTGCTTCGTCCAATTTGCCAGGATTATTTATTTTCAACCGGATTTTATATTGGCGGACCAGGCGAGATAAGCTACTTCGCTCAGGTAAATCCACTATACGAAATTTATGATATCGAAGAGCCTTTCATTTATCCAAGAGCAAGTGCAACAATAGTTGAACAAGGTGTTAATCAAGTTTTAAATAAGCACTCTTTTAGCTTCACAGATATTTTTTGTGATGAAGATGAATTGATTAAAAAGATTATTAAAGATTCTTCAGATATAAACTTGGAAGTTATTTTTGCAAAATCGAGTAAAGATATCGCAAATATGTTCACCGAGATTTCGGAAACTCTTACTTCTATAGATAAAACACTTGGCGATTTATCAGAGAAGTCTAAACAGAGAATTGAACAGGCGCTTGATTATCTCAAAACTAAAGCAACCGAAGCCGAAAAAAGAAAGTATGATACTTCAATACGCCAACTAACAAAAGTTAGAAACATTCTCTTCCCAAACGGCAATCTGCAAGAAAGAGAAATAAATTTCATTTACTTTGTGAACAAGTATGGAATTGATTTTATAAAATGGCTTATCAACGAACTTGAGATAGACAAATTTGAACATCAAATCTTGGAGTTGTAAACAAGAGTTGTAAGTTGTTCATAAAATTTGGGATTTGAAATTCCAACACATTCAAAACCGGAAACATAACCGCCGCTATCAAGCAAGGATGAGAGAACTCCAAATGTCATAGCTATTCTATGGTCGTCATAGCTTTCAAACACAGCTTGAATGTTTGATGGAGTTCCTCTGAGTTCAAAACCATCTTCTAACTCAATTACATTTACGCCAACTTTCTTGTAGTTTTCGCATAGAGATTTAATTCTATCCGATTCTTTAACTCGCAGCTCTTTAGCGTTTTCAATTCTAAAATTTCCTTCGGCAAATAAGCCCGCAGCAGAAAGAATTGGAATTTCATCTATGACATTTGGAATAATTTCCTTTGGAATACTAACATTCTTTAGTTGGCTCGAAACTATTCTAATATCACCTGCTTCCTCTCCGGCTTCATCTCGGCGGTTTAATATTTCAATTTGTCCGCCCATTTCTTTAAGAACAGAAATTAATCCTGTTCTCGTTGGATTGAGAGAAACATTACTCAGTATAATTTCAGAATCGTAAGAAAGCAGCGCTGCAACAATAAAAAAAGCTGCGCTGGAAATGTCTGCAGGAACAGTAATATCAAATGGTTTTGGATAATTCTTCTTCGATGCAAATATTTTCGTTCCGCTGTTTGCTTTTTCTCTCTTCAAGCCAAGCATTAATTCAGTGTGGTTTCTAGTAGGGACTGTTTCGATAAACTCAGAAACCTCATCTAAATGAATTGCCAAAAGTATCATTGCGCTTTTTACTTGTGCACTTGCAACTTGAAAAGTGTAGCTTATACTTTGAATATCTTTTGAAGGGAAAATTTTTAGCGGCAGTGTTCCATATTTGTTTGCCTCTAAATTAGCGCCCATAAGTTTTAGCGGTTCAACAATTCTTTTCATCGGTCGTTTAGATAAAGACGCATCGCCAATAATTTCCGATTCAAAATTCTGAGCTGCTAAAATTCCGCTTATTAATCTTGTTGTAGTACCGGAGTTTCCGGCATCAAGTTGTGTTTGCGGCGGTGTTAATTTGCCAATACCTTTACCTATAACTTCGATTGTATTTCCATCTCTCTTATACTTGCAGCCCAATTTAGCAAAGCAGTTCATTGTTGATATTACATCTTCGGATTCTGAGCAGTTGCGGATTATAGATTTTCCTTCCGCCATAGAAGCAAACATTACTGCGCGGTGCGAAATTGATTTATCACCCGCGAGATACAATTCCCCTTTTAAGCTATTTATCTTTTCAAATTTCTGAATCATTTATCGCACCATTTATCTATTAAATTATCCAATTCCTTTTGAGGTAAAGAAGGAAGCGAGTACATTCCCTTCAAACTCCTTTGCCTTTGCGCTTCATACAAAATTACTGCTGAAGCAACTGAAACATTAAGGCTTTGCACCATTCCTCTCATAGGAATAAAAAAAGTTTTGTCGGCAAGATTTTTCAGTTCATCAGAAATTCCTCTGTGCTCGTTGCCAACAACAAGAGCAACCGGTTCTGTTAAATCGAGCTGGTAAAAATCAACTGCATTATCCTCAAGCGTACTAGCATAAACTTTAAAACCTTGCTTATGTAATTCATCGCAGCATTCTTCTACGGATTTATACCGCTGTGTGTCAATCCATTTATTTGCCGAAGAAGAAGTAACTCTGCTAATCTTTGGAAATTCTTCGTTTGTGTAAACGAGCCCAACATTCTGCACACCAGTAGCATCACAAGTGCGGTAAATAGCGCTTACATTATGAGGATCGTGAATATTTTCTAATATTAATCTTAGTGTGGCTTGGCGCGATTCTGCCGCTTCAGTAAGCCGCTGTAATCTTCTTTCAGTCTTAAATTTTCTCATCACTTATCAAAAATTAGTTTGTATATAATATCGGGTGATTCCTTTCTTGCCAAATCAATCTTAATTTTTAAATTTGGTCTTTGCAAATAATACTTAACAAGCTCAACAGTTTTAGAAATTGCTTCTTCTTCCTCATGCGCCCAAGATTCACATCCGTTAATTGAAGGAACATTTGTTGTGTAGCCGTCATCTGTTTTTGTTACAATAAGGTCTAATACCAAAAAAATCTCCAGTAATGGAAGACTAATTTATTTACTATCTAACCATTGCGCAATTTTGGTGTGCAACATTCTTTCAATTTTTCTTCATAGGGTATCCGTGAATAAAAAAACCCTCTTGTTCGAGAGGGTTAAAAACTGTTTCGTAAATACTTGCCGCGGCAAGTCTCTACAATTATATACTACCTAATGCTGCATCTTCTAACATTTTTGTTGTAAGAGATTTTGGTCTTTCTAGCGGATAGCCGAGCGCTCTTGCCCAAATGATATTTGATGTTACGCCAAGTGCGCGTCCAATTCCAAACAGCACTGTATAAAACTCATACTCTTTTATTCCGTAGTACCATTGAATAACACCCGATTGAGCATCAACATTTGGCCACGGGTTTTTTGCTTTTCCTTTTTCAAGTAAAATATTCGGAACAACTTTGTATAGTAGATCAACATATTTGAACAACGGATCTTCTGGTAAATGCTTTAAGCAAAACTCGCGTTGTGCTGTGTAGCGCGGATCCGTCTTGCGAAGAACTGCGTGTCCAAATCCAGGTATAACTTTTCCGCTGTCCAAAGTATCGTAAACAAATTTTTTCATTTCTTCTTCAGTTGGAACTTTGCCGCCCATACCTTCATAAACGCTATGGAGCCAGCGTAATACTTCTTCATTTGCTAAACCATGCAAAGGTCCGGCAAGACCGTTTAACATTGCGCTTATTGCGTAATACATATCAGAAAGCGCACTTGCCACTAAGTGCCCGGTATGTGCACTTACGTTTCCGCTTTCATGATCGCTGTGAAGCAGAAAATATAAACGTGCAATATCATCGTAAGGTTTTGCAATTCCCATCATTTGAGCAAAGTTGCCGCCAAAATCTAATGTTGGGTCAGAGGGAATAATTTCGCCGTTTTTATATTTCAGGCGATAAATGAAAGCAGCAATTTCCGGTAGCTTTGCGAGAAGATTCATTGCATCTTCGTAATAAGCATCCCAATAATCGCCCTTCTTCAAATTCTCATGATATTTTTTTGCGAACACCGATTCTTTCTGCATAGACATTATGCCGGTTGCAAACATTGTCATCGGGTGAGAATCTATTGGCATTGCGCGGATTATTCTAAAAACATAATCCGGAACAGTTTTTCTTTTATCGAACTCGGCGTGTACATCTTCAATTTCTGCTTCAGTTGGCAAATCGCCAGTTAGCAAGAAATAGAAGAAAGCTTCTACGGCAGGCATTTCTGCACCCGGATATTTAGGAAGTTTCTCCAGCACTTCGGGAATTGTAAGTCCTCTAAATCTTATACCTTCGTGAGGATCAAGATAAGATACATCTGTAACAAGGCTTTTTATATCGCGCATTCCGCCAATAATTTGCCCAATTGTAACTTCATCAACTTTAACGTTTCCATACTCTTTGTTTAACTTTTCGGTACGGGGACGCTCAACAAGAATTTTTTCTTGTAGTTTTTGTTTTAGCAAGGACATTTGTTTCCTCCGAGACATTTATTCAATCAGTGAATTACTTGCTAAATCGGAACTTCTAAATAAGGGTTAATAATTTAGAAAAGAACACGATTTTTGAGCCGCGAGTTTTCCGCTTAATACGGCTCCTTCAATTGTTGCCGGAAGTTCTGTATCTGTCCAATCTCCAGCAAAAAACATATTAGGAAATGGTGAAGCAATGCTTTTCCGCAACTCGTTTGATGCACAATCAGGAATAAACGTTGCACGTTTTTCTTTAATTACTTTCCATTCAGTTACTAATTCCTTTTTGAAAATAGGAAAATAAATTTTTAACTCCGAATAAAAATCCTCAACTATCTTCTCATTTTCAATTTTGCATAGTGAATCTGCAGAGCTAACAGTTAAGCTGATATGTTTACCATGATTAAAAAGCCAGTGAATTTCTGATTCAATAAATCCGTAAAACTTTTCTTTGAAAGGATTTTCTTTAAGCCAGAGATGGATATTAAGAATTGAGGAATATTTGAATTCGTTAAAGGCAAGTTGAAATCTGTGAGTTGCAGCATGCCCTCTTGAATCTAAAAATAATATTTTATCGAAAGAATGTGGAGGAATTGCAAAAACTACTGCATCAAATTTTTCGTATTCATGTTTATTTGTTTTAATCTTGTTAATAATGTTATTATCAAGCAAAACCTTTTCTACTTTTTCTGAAGTTAATGCTTCGCATTTCAGCGATTTTAAGAATTTGTCAGCCGGAATCGAAAATAGTTCGCTAAGTCCAACTTTAGGAATTACAATTTTACTAGCTCTGTTTCCGCCAAGAAAAACTTCGCGCAGCACCTCATCAAAAATTTGGGCAGAAGCTTTTTCAGGTGTAGTGTTCATAGTTCCAACAATCAAAATCTCCCAAAATTTTTTAAGCGTTTCATCATTTTGATTTTTCTGCAATAGCCATTCAATTACTGATAAATCTTTTAGATCTTCATCGGCACAACAGCTTAGATCCATAATAAAATTAATTACTCTAAATCTATTTCTTAGCGAAAGTGCTTTATACTTTAGAACTGCTGTCAGTAAGTTAAATGGATAAAAAATTCCCGGCGCAGATAATTTATTTACTATTCCTCCTTCTTCAACAAATGTAACTTCCATATTTTTTTGAATTTCAACTAGTTCGTGTGAACCGATTTTTTTTAGAAAAGAGAGCGTTTCGTTATAGCAGCCCATCATTAAATGCTGCCCATTATCGTAAACATCATTTTGATTTTGGTTAGAGATAGAATAAGCTCTTCCGCCAAGTTTTGGCGATGCCTCTAGTAGAGTTACTTTAATTCCCTTCTCAGAAATGTAAACTGCAGTAGATAAGCCGGCTAATCCCCCGCCAATAACAATTACATGTTTCATCCGTAAACTAAACGATATTTAGCCCAAACGCCAAGTGAGATTGCCACTTTTTCAAACCTACCAACTTTTATCTTCTTGTTAAATACATTATACTTTTCAGCTTCTAATCGTTTAAGCAATCTGAAGTAAATATGCTGCATTGCTCTTGCAGCAAACATAGAATGTTTGTCTTCATAATTGAGCGAGTTGTTTGCATTTTTGAAATATAGCTTTGCGCGTTTTGCTTGATAGCTCATCAAGTTTACAAAATGTTCGTTGTAAACCTTGTTCTTAAGCTCTGCTTCAGAATAGTTAAAAGCTATCATATCTTCTTGCGGTAAATAAATTCTTCCATTCTCGTAGTCTTTGCCAACATCGCGCAAAATATTTGTAAGCTGCAAAGCCAAGCCAAGATTAACAGCATAATCTTTAGCGGAACTGTGCTTGTAGCCAAAAATTTCTATGCACATTAAACCAACTGTGGAAGCTACTAGATAGCAATAGTGAGAAAGGTCATTAAAAGTTGGGAACCGCTTTCTTTGTAAATCCATTTCTACGCCCGCAATCAACTCAAAAAATGGATCGAGGGGAATGTTGAATTGCTTTATGTATGTAACAAGTCTGTTAAGAAGTTGAATTTCTGAATTGCCGCTTCTTAAAGCTTTCTCAAGTTCTATTCTCCATTTATGTAATTGTTCGTGTTTAATCTCATCAGGTTCATTTCCCAAATCTACAATGTCATCAGTCTTGCGGCAGAAAGCATAAACTGTGTTCATTGCTTCACGTTTTGGTTTTTCAAGCAAAGTAAAGGCATAGTAAAAACTACTTTTACTTTCTTTAGCAATTATTTTCGATTCATTTTGCATCTGTTAATAAACCTTTCGTAAATATTCTTATGTAATCAAACTTGTTTAACTTAGGTCTTTGTGCTAAAACGTTATAATCCAATTCTACAATCTTATCTAATATTTTTTCGCCGCCAAGAATAGTCATTTTAATTTGAACAAGAAGCGGTTTTGGTAATAATGGCAGCAGTTTTCTTCCTTCAACAAAAAGTAATCTTGTTCGATCAATCTGGTATTTCAACAATGATTTAAAGTTAGCATTAATTTGTTTTTCTTCAAATATTTTTTCTTCAACTCCAAATTTTGTCATTTCTATTTGTGGTATGTATATCCTTCCCTTTTGAATATCAACCGAAACATCTTGATAGAAATTTGTTAGCTGCAAAGCTGTACAAATAGAATCGGAATACAAGAAAGCTTCTTCATTTCTTACGCCGCATACTTCTAAAACAAGTCTTCCAACTGGGTTTGCAGAGCGGCGGCAGTAATCCAACAAGTTTTCGTAATGGGAATATCTTTTAGTATGAATATCTTGCTTGAATGCGCTGAGCAAATCGTATAAGTATTGCTTATTGAGTTTGCAATCATTTATAGTATTGTAAAGAGCAGCCCAGAAATCATTTGCAAATTTTCCCGATGAACAATCTGCCAATTGGCTTTCATATAATTCTAAACTCTCGGTCCTCGATTCAGAATTTACTTCTCCTTCATCGGTTATATCATCTGCTTGGCGCGCAAACTGATAAATTACAGCAATATGTTTCCTTGCTTCTTTAGGAAGGGTTAATGATATGACCGGAAAATTTTCGTAGTGTGATTTTGCAAAGCCCTCTGCGTTTTTATAAGATTCTGTAAGCATCTTCTAATAAATGTTATTGAACTGCATTAAGTTAACAATTTATTGAGAGAAAATGCTTTAGTGAACTCATCCGTACCAATTTTCCGATGTGCGATAATTCTTTTGCTTTTTATCCGAGTCCTTTTTCTGCGGAGTTACTTTTGCAGTTTCTTCCATTGAAGACTCGGTTGTGAAGCCTAACGGGTTTGGCGTTAGTTTCGGATTCTTAGGAGAATCGAATAAACTCGGAATTTTAAGTTTGGGTAGATTATCGTTAGTCGTTTGAATATCCATAGCAGTCTCCTTTATTAACTTTATTACAAAGTTATTTTTAACCGCAAGTCTATTATCGGGGAAAAATTGTTTTTTTTCAACCTCTTTGTTGCTAAAGGATTTCTTTTGTTGTTAGAAGTTATTCTCAACATCAGAATAGAACTTCTGTTAAAGAATGTTAGTTTGTTTATCAGTCGAAATCAACAAAGTGAATTTTTTTAATACAAATATAATCTCCAATAGTAATTCTGAGCAGATAGAAGTTTTCTTCAGCATTTTCTAAACTAAATTCTAATAGATGTTTCCCAATTTCAAGAATTTCATTTTTTATTGCGACTGATTCATTGGTTAAAGGATTTTCAAGTACAACAGAAAAGTACTCTCTTTTTTGAATTGTGAATGTCGCAAATATTTTGTTTCCTTTTCTGTTATAGAAAATATTTTCGATTGTATTGTTATTGCTAGGTTTAGTGTAACCAATTAATATTTGCTGATGATGAGCTACTTTTGACAATTCTTCTTTTACAGTTTCAAATTTTTTTATTTCAAATCTAAACCCAGAATCATTATAAACAGCCAATCCATTTTCAGTACCCACCCAAGTATTGCCAAAATTATCCTTCAATAAAGAATAGATAAAGTTGCTTGGCAACGGAGAATTTGAATTTTTGAATATACTCCATTTAGAACCGTTTACTTTTGCCATGCCGCTAAGCGTACCCACAAACACTCTTTTTCTGTCGTCTATAATAATAGAAGACACAAAATTATCCGGAAGTTTAGAATTACTCTTTCTAAAAATTTTCCATTTGCTTTTATGCAGTGTTGCAAACCCGCCTCCCCAAGTTCCAATATAAATTTTATTTGCTTTATCAACAGAAAGTGAATAAATATCGTTATATGGTAATGGTGAATTGCTTTCTTTAAATAAGCTCCAGCTTACACCATCAAATTTTGCTAAACCACCAAATGTTCCTGCCCACAACCTATTTTCATTATCTACGGCAAGAGATGTAACGTGATTGTGTGGGATTTTAGAATTACGCTTGTCAAAAATTTTCCAGTTTGTTCGCGACAGCCGCGCCAATCCTTTTGTTGTCCCTATCCACTTGTTATCTTGTTTATCAATTGCTAAAGAGTAAATCATATTGGAAGGAATCTTAGAATTAGTTTCGTTGAACACTTCCCAGTTTATACCATCAAATTTTGCTAAGCCGTCAACTGTACCAATCCAAATATTATTATTATTATCAACAGCAAGAGAATAAACAACATCGCTGGGCAGCAAAGAATTGAATGTGTTGAAAACTTTCCATTTTATACCATCAAACTTTGCTAAGCCGCCGCCGAAAGTGCCAAACCAAATACTTCCTTTTTTATCTTGAAGCATGCATACAATAAAATTTTCTGGAATTGTATTAACTTTCCTTAAATATTCTTCCTTCAAAAAGCTATATATCTGTGTATCGTTAATAGATATATTTTCTTTGTTGCCTTTTTGTATTTTAAATGGAAAATGATTCTCTAAAGAATTAGAGGGAATTGGAGCAGCTTTAAAAATCAACCAATTAGTTTGAGCAATAATTGTTTTAGAAATATTTAAAAAAAATAATATGAGAAGAAATTTTTTCATTTAATTATTTGAAATTTGGGCAGGCTGCCGGTTAGTTGTTTGTAAAAAATTGTGCCCGGAACAGGACTCGAACCTGCACTGACTTTCGCCAATTAGCTCCTGAAACTAACGCGTCTACCATTTCCGCCATCCGGGCAGTCAAAACAAAATTTCATTTCAAACTTACAGAAGAGGTTTTGGTTTTACAAAAATCATCCTCTTTAATTTCTAATTTTCGAACCGATTGTATCATTGTACGGAAAAGAATTAAATCTTGGTTCAAATATATCATCCGGATCATAAACCGGCGGCAAATCTTTTACATTAATAATATCTGTAACAGACCCAGATCTACATGCAGGTGAAACGAGTCGAGGTCTTCCGGTCTCATAAATTGATTCTTTGCAGAAAATTGCTTGAATTACATTTCCATTTGCAGGAACTTGAAAATCTTCAAACGGAATATTTATCTGCGCATAAACATCGTGCATAAAAATTGCCCAGATAGGTAATGCGGCGGCAGAACCTTGTCCATAACTTCCGGTAAATGTAATCCTTTGATCATCAAACCCAACCCAAACCCCTGCTGTTATTTGCGGCGTAAACCCAACAAACCATGCATCTGCATAATCTGTGTTAGTTCCAGTTTTGCCCGCTGCTGGTCTTTGGAAATTATATACAGAGCGAGCGGAAGCGCCTGTTCCGGATTGCATTACTGTAGTCATCATATCTGTTACAATGTAAGCAGTTTCTTCAGATATTGCTTCTCTTGCCTCGCTATTAAAATTTGCAATTACAACACCATCTTTATCTTCAATCCTTAAGATCGAGATTGGTTCATTATAAACCCCTTTGTTGCCTAAAGTAGCAAAACCGCTAACAAGCTCTAATGGAGTAACAACAGAGGTACCTAAGGAAATTGCTGGTGTTAAGTTTAACTTCGTTTTGATTCCCATTAAAGCAGCAAACCTTCCAAGTTCTGGAAGTGGAACGTAATCATTTTCAATTACTAATCTTGCAGCTACAAGATTGTAAGACTGCGCTAATGCCGAACGCAGAGTAGTGAACCCACCAGTAGTATGATCAAAATTTGCCGGGCTCCAAAGTTTTGCAGAACCATCGTTAAAAGAAAAAGGTTTGTTTTCTATTGGATAAGCTGGATATAATCCGCGATCTATAGCAACTGTATAAACAAACGGTTTAAAAGCGGAACCAGGCTGTCTCCTAATTTGTGTAGTGTGGTTCAATCCATATTTAAATTTTGGATCGCGCCCGCCTACCATTGCTCGGATTTCCCCAGTCTTTGTATCTAATGCTACAAAACCTACTTCAATTTTCTTTTCTTCATTCTTTACAGAATCAACAAAATTTTGGTCTTTAATAATTT
This sequence comes from Ignavibacteria bacterium, assembly GCA_009773205.1. Classification (GTDB taxonomy): domain Bacteria; phylum Bacteroidota; class Ignavibacteria; order Ignavibacteriales; family Melioribacteraceae; genus Stygiobacter. The sequence continues at coordinate 85,251 of WPAE01000006.1, read as the reverse complement.
TGTTATAGAAAGTTCTTCTTTCCTCTGGAGTGTTAGCAGATTTGTACTCCGGTCTATTTTTAATAGCACGGTCTAAAACTTCTTTGAGAATAGCATTATATCTATTCCAATTCCAGCTGGCGTCAAATTGTTTTTGGTATCTATCAAGATGCAGTTGTGCCGCTCTGTTTGCAATTTTTTGCATTCTGCTGTCTAACGTGGTGTAAATTCTCAAGCCTCCTTCATAAATATCGAAGCCATATTTATCGGAAAGCCTTTCTAACTGCTGACGAATATATTCAACAAAGTGGGGAGCTAACGAGCCATAAATTTTTTCATGAACTTTTTTATACGACACTTTAATTTTTTCGAGTTTCAATTTTTCATAAGATTCTTCTGATAAGAATCCTTCATCAACCATGTTTTGCATTACAAGATTTCTTCTTCTAAAAGCGTTATCGTACTTTTTAAACGGGTCATATCCGCCAGGTGATTTGAGAAGTGATACTAGAATTCCTGCATCTTGAACTGACAGGTCTTTAACATCTTTATCAAAATAGATTTTAGACGCCATAGAAATTCCGTAAGCACTTCTCCCGAAATATGAAATATTAAAGTACATTTCTAAAATTTCGCGCTTAGTATAAGTTTTTTCAATCTGAACGGCTGTTATCCACTCTCTAATTTTTCTTATTACCGTTCCAACTCTGTTTTCATTCTTAACTTTAAATCCGTAAAGGTTTTTTGCAAGCTGCATTGTAATTGTACTTGCGCCCTCTCTTCTAAACAAAACAACATTCTTAACCATAGCTTTGATAAATCTTTGCAAATCAACGCCCCAATGATCGTAGAATTTTTTGTCTTCTGTAGCAATAAGTGCGTTAATTACAAGAGGCGGAATGCTGTCTATGCTTACTTCAACACGGTTCTCGTTATAAAACTGATCAATCAATTCGCCATCTATACTATAAACATTGCTCGCTAATTGCGCCTTCGGGTTTTCAAGTTCTTCGAGCGAAACTAATCCTTCAAATACATACAAGAAAAAGAGAATTGATGCAGTTAGAAATAATAATCCAGTACTAAGAATTATATATCGTAAGTTTTTCTTTTTAGGTTTCTTCACATTTTTTAGAAGCTGATTAGGTCTCTTAATTTCCATTTTATTACCAGTCTATAATCTCAAAATTGTTTGTAAATTTTCCGTAGCATGGTTTTTGCAGCCAAGCGCCTAGATTAACATAGGTCCCGTTATCAATTGTTTCAATTATTCTTTCGTGTGAATGCCCGAAAATTATGTAATCATATTCTTTGTCAATAAGTTGCTTTGCGGTCTCAAGTAAGCCGCTAAACTTGCCGTAATCTTTTGTTGATGTATAATCTCTGCTCGCTTTGCTTGTACGGCTGGCTATCTTTATTCCCAAATCTGGATGAATTAGAGAATAAACTCTTTGTATAAATTTATTGCGAAGAACTTTCTTCAGCATTTTGTAACCGTTATCTCCAACCATCAAGCCATCGCCGTGAGCAATAAAAAACTTTTTACCGTTTAGTTCTATGCTTAATTCTTCTTCATAAACTTTAGCACCAATTTCTTTAGTAAAGAAATCTTTATGTAGAAAATCGTGGTTGCCAATTATGTAGTGGATTTCTTTGCCGGAATCTCTAAGCGAAGCCAAAGCTCCGAGTGTACGAATAAATCCTTTTTGCATTACGCGTTTGTATTCAAACCAGTAATCAAATAAATCACCAACAATAAACAATTCATCGGCGTTTGACTTAGCATATTTTAGAAATTCAACAAACTTTTTTTCTTTAGCTTTTTCTAACTGCTCGCTTTGCAGTCCTAAATGAACGTCCGATATAAAGAAATAGGTTTTCAAATCTTAATCGTTCCTCGATTCGAAAGTAGCCAAAAGCCACTTATCTGGATCAAACAAAACATTTTTTGGTTTCTTCTTAAGTATAAAATTAAATCTTTGCCGCCTGTTTTCTATACGCAAAATTTTTGTTTCGCTTTCGTTTTCATCATAAATAATTTTTACTTCGACTGGAAATTTATAAATATCGTAGCCATTTTGTAACTGTTCTGTGTTCAAGACAAAAGAAAATTCTGAATTGGCTTCCTCAAAGCTCCAATCGTAAGCGAGTTCAATTATTCCTTCTCCGTTATAAACCCACTGATTAAAAAACTGATTGAGTTTAATTCCACTAACTTTCTCGCAAACTTTTTTGAAATCATTTGTAGAAGCATTTGAGTATTTGTACAGCTTCAAATATTCTTTTAGAGCCAAGAAAAATTTTTCGTCGCCAATTTCTTTACGAAGCATGTGCAAAACCCAAGCGCCTTTGTTGTAAATAAGAGTTCCAAACAAGGCATCGCCTGGATCATATAGCTTACCATCGTTAAAAGTTCCAAACTTTGCATTGATTGTTGTTTGTAATGCTTTGTGTCCGGCAATTACTTCCCAATAAAGCGCTTCAGAATATGTTGCAAACCCTTCGTTAAGCCAAATGTCTTTCCATGTTTTTGGCCCAACAGCATTTCCCCACCAGTGATGAGCAAGTTCGTGTACTAAAACGTCTGTAAAGAATTTATTTCCTCCAACAAAGTTAGAACCAATACCAGTAATAGTTTGGTGTTCCATAGCACCATACTGCCAAAGAAATTCAGCTACGCTATATTTTTCCTTAACGAAAGGATATTCACCAAATATTTCTTCAAAGACTTTAAAGTACTCTGGATGATCAGAGAAATCTTTTCTTGCATTTTCAAGGTTGCTTTCAAAAGCGTAGTAAGTAAGATTAAGTGTGTCTTTAGTTACAGAAACATATTTCTGCGAAAACGATTTATACTTGCCCGAGTATATTGCAATCAAATAAGTGGAGATTGGGTAAATAGTTTTCCAATGATAAGTTTTTTTGATGCCTACATCTTTTATACTGATTAATCTACCATTTGAAATAGAAACACAGCAAGAATCGTTTGTTATGTAAATATCTGCTTGAGCCTTGTCATCAGGTAAATCAACGCAAGGGAACCAAGTAGATGCAAAAACAGGTTCGTTGAGTGTATATACAAATGGATGGTTTTGATGTGTTTCAAAATTGAAAGAGCCAAACCCTAAACTTTTTGGAGTGCCGCTGTAAATAATTCTAACCTTTACCGAATCCTGTTCAATAGAGTTTTTTTGAATGGAAAGAATTTTTGTCTCGCGGCTAAATCTTGCTTCTACTCCGTTTATCTGAACAGACTTTACCACCATATTATCATAGAAGTTAATGGGAATTAACTTTGCGTTAGGATCATTAATATTCATGGTAATAGTAACATCGCCGCTTATTTTTTTCTTTTGAGTATCAAGATCAATCTTTAACAAGTAATGAATAACATCTAAAGCTCGCTGTGTGCTTGGGTTATACTTGGCAAGTTTTTCAGCGTTAAATTCTTTAAGCGCAAGTCCAGCGGAATAGGCATTGCTTAATCCTAGCGCGAAGCTATTCTGAATAATATAATAAATTGAATAACTGCCAACTATAAGAGTGCAGATTAAGAATGATAAAAAAAGATAAATAACGTTTTTTTGCTTCATTAATATTGAATTTATGTATGACCTCAATTCAAAGTTAACAATTTCATAGTTTGCCAATCAATTGCTAATTAAATATATTTTAAGTAACACTCCATCGAGATAAATATGGCTTACACAGGATCAACCACTTTACGCAAAACTCTTACTATGATTTTAGCCGGCGGGCAGGGCGAACGTCTTTTTCCATTAACAAAAGAAAGAACTAAACCTTCTGTACCATTCGGCGGTAAGTACAGAATTATTGATTTCACACTTTCTAATTGCTTGAATTCCGGTCTTCGTAAAATTTTTGTAATAACTCAGTACAAATCGGATTCATTAAGCCGCCACCTCTACGAAGCATGGAATATCTTCAATCCAGATTTGGGAGAATTTATTTACTCAATTCCACCGCAGCTTAAAACCAGCAACAACTGGTATTTAGGAACTGCAAATGCCGTTCATCAGAACCTAAATTTGATTGAAGATGAAAATTATGAACAGTTGCTGCTGCTTTCCGGAGATCACATTTACAAGATGGATTACTTGAAAATGATTCAATATCACCACGAAAAAAATGCTGCGCTTTCTATTGCAAGTATGGAAGTACCTAAATCTATAGCTGATAGATTTGGCGTGATTGAGATTGATAACGATTACAAAGTAAAATCATTCATCGAAAAGCCGAAGAACCCGCCATCTATTCCCGGCAAACAGGCTTTATCATTTGTAAATATGGGCATTTATGTTTTTAACGTTAATGCGCTTAAAGAAGTACTTCACAAAATGGACAAGGAAAAAATTCCAAACCATGATTTTGGTAAAGATGTAATACCTTATATGATCAAGAATAATTACCACGTTCAATCTTACCGCTTTATAGATGAGAATAAAAAAGCACAGCCTTACTGGGTTGATGTTGGAACAATTGACAGCTATTATGCTGCAAGTATGGATTTAATTAACGTTAATCCTCATTTTAATTTATACGATTTTGATTGGCCGCTAAGAACACGTCAATTGCAGTTCCCTCCGGCAAAAACAATTTCGCACGAGGGTGAAAGAGTTGGGCGCGCGTTCAACTCTTTAATATCTGATGGAACTATAGTTTCCGGTGGTTTAGTTGAACGCTCTATTGTTGGGTTTAATGTGCGTATAAACAGTTACTCTTACATAACAGACTCGATAATTTTTGATAATTGTAAAATAAATAGACACGCAAGAATTAGGCGTTCGATTATTGATAAAAATGTTTCTGTGCCGGAAGGAATGGAAATTGGTTTTGACATTGAAACCGATAAGAAACGTTTTACAGTTTCTGAAACTGGTATTGTAATCATTCCAAAAGATTACAAATTTTAACTGCCGCAGCAATTTAACGCCGGAGTTACTTCCGGCTTTTTTATTTTACTAATCTGTTGTTATTTTTTCCTCAACAAAATTCCATAGTATGAACGAACTGCTAAATGATAAATTAGAAAATCTTCCGTCTCTGCCGGGTATTTATCAATTCTTAAACGAGAAAGGGAAAGTAATTTATATCGGCAAGGCAAAAAATCTAAAGAACAGAGTTCGTTCATATTTTCATAAATGTATTGATACTCCAAAGACAGAAATTTTAGTATCTAAGATTGAAGACTTGCAGATAATTGTAACTAATTCGGAAATAGAAGCTTTAGTTTTAGAAAACAATCTTATAAAAGAATTAAAACCGCGCTACAATGTTTTATTAAAAGATGATAAATCATTTCCGTATATACGAGTAACCAATGAACTCTTTCCGCAAATATTTCCTACAAGAAATATAATTAAAGATGGCTCGCGCTATTTTGGTCCTTACACAGATGTTAAAAATATGCGCTCATCGTTAAGACTGATAACCAAAATTTTCAGAATCCGCAGCTGCAAATTCGATATTACTCAAGATGCAATTGAAAAGAAAAAGATTAAAATCTGTTTGGATTATCACATTAAAAAATGTGAAGGTCCCTGCGAAGGGCTTGTTAATGCAGAAAGATATAATTCTATGGTAAATCAAGCAGTGAAAGTATTTAGAGGCAAAGGCGATGAATTGCTTGATGAGTTAAAAAAACTGATGCTCGAAGCCTCGAGCAGATTAGAATTTGAAAAAGCCGCCGAACTGCGAGATAGATTAGAACAGCTTCAAGTTTATACATCGAAGCAGCGAGTTGTTTCGGCTGATATGGAAGACAGAGACATTATAAGCGCTGCTTTTGAAGGTAAAGATGTTTCTGCAACAATCTTGAACATTCGGTCTGGTAAACTTGTTGGCAAAAGACAATTAACATTATCTGCCGAAGTAAACGAAAGTGCGGCAAACATATATTCTGCAGTCTTAAAATTTTACTACGATGAATTTGTGGAAGTGCCTAAAGAAATTATAATTGAGTTTGAACCAGAAGATTCGGACGCGCTATTGGAATGGTTAAACAGCAGAGCTGTTAGAAAAACTAGTTTTACTATTCCGCAAAGACAAAGCGAAGCGAAATCTTTGTTAGTAATGTGTAAGCAAAATGCTATTCTCGCATTAAAAGAGATACAGCTTCAGAAGATGAAAAAAGAAGGAAACATTCCTTATGTGCTTTCCGCTCTGCAAAGAGATTTGCGTTTGAAAAAACTTCCGAGATTAATAGAATGCTTCGATAACAGTAACATTCAAGGAAGCGATGCTGTTGCAAGTATGGTTGTATTTGAAGATGGAAAACCTAAAAAAAGTCTGTACCGAAAATTTATTATTAAAACAGTAGAAGGTCCGGATGATTTTGCAAGCATGCGTGAAATTATTCGCCGGCGTTACAGCCGCGTTGTTGAAGATAAACTACGCTTCCCAGATTTAATTATGGTTGATGGGGGGAAAGGGCAGCTTAGCAGCGCAGTAGAAATTTTGGATGAACTAAAAATTAAAAACTACGAAATAATTGGATTAGCAAAACGCTTAGAAGAAATTTTCATTCCGGGTAATTCTGAAGCACAGTCAATTCCCAAAACATCTAGCAGCTTAAAACTTCTTCAGCATATCCGCGATGAAGCACACCGCTTTGCAATTACTTTTCACCGAGAGCGAAGAAGCAAACGTACTTTTTTAACAGAACTAACTGAGATAAAAGGAATTGGCGAAAAAGTTGCTCAAAAACTTTTAACAGGGCTTGGAAGTTTAGAAGCTGTAAAAAAGGCATCGGAAGAAGAATTACTAAAAATTGTTGGTAAAGCAAAAGCGAAGTTGATTTTCGACTTTTATGATGTATAAGCGAATAACAAAAATGCCAGACTACCAATCACCCAAGTTAGATACTGACCGTTGCTTCCTTCCGGACCTAGCGGGGTTGGGTATTAACTTGCCGATTAGAGCCTGGCAAAAATTGGGGCGAAATATAGGAAAAATTTCTTATGGACACCTCTAAAAATTAGTATTTCAAAAATTTTAACGCGGAGTTTGCAAAGAAAAAGCAAAGCCCGCAAAGAATATTGATATTTTTAGAGATGCCATTATGCTAAGAATTTAGATATGAGAAAGTAAATCTTTCCTAAATCGCTCGTATTCCTTTTGCCAATTCAATTCTCGAGATGCGTGCTGACAGTTCTTTTTATATTCAGTCAATAATTCTCTGTTAGCTGTCCATTTATTTACAACATCAATTAACTCTTGCCTGCTTTCGGGATTAATCACTTCGCCAACTTTGTATGTTTCAACAATTCTTTTCATTTGCGGAAGATTGCTGGAAATTACCGGAAGCTCTGCCATTATGTACTCAAAAAGTTTATTTGGAAGAGCGTGATAATAACTGATGCTAATGTTCTCAATCAAAGAAAGCCCAACATCTGCTGCAGATGTATAATTGATTAGTTCTTTTTGATTGAACGCACCTGCAAAAACAACTCTGTCTTCAACTTTTATTTCCTGTGCGAGCTTGAAATAATTTTCTTTTTGCTCTCCATTTCCAAGTAAAACAAAAACTACATTCGGAATCTGCGACAGAGCTCGTATAATTTTTTCAATACCTCTTCCGGGAATAATTATTCCTTGATACAGTAAGATCAATTTATCATCTGCAATATTATACTTCTTTCTAAACTCAAATTTTTCGGTCGGTTTTTGATAAAGTGGAATATTTCTAATTACCGAAGTCTTTTGAAGCGAATAAAACTTTTCCAGAAATTCTGAATCCAACTCTCCGGTTGTCATTACCAAATCAACTTTTTTGATGAAGAATCTTTCGATTTCAGTGATTAGCTTTTGTAAATATGGCTTGCTGTGCAATCCGCCAATGTATGCGTAAATCTCGCGGCTGTTATAAAAGACTTTAGCAGATTTAAGTTTTGCAAAGAAAGTTACAAGCGGAAGTGTGTAAAAGTCTTCGGCAAAATAAATTCGCGCATCAGTTTTAATTAATTCTTTCAGCAAAATGAAATTGTACTGAAGATAAAACAACAAGCTAAGCTTTGGTTTGAAAATGCGGAACACCTTGAAGTCTTTTTCTATAAAATTTTCTTTTAGAGAAAACCAATCGAAGCCGATTACAGAAACAGAATAGCCATCTTGGTGAAGTGAATTGCTAAGGTTGGTAATGCGGGAATCTAAAAAAGGATTGCCGAGAAAAACTAAACAGATTTTTTTTCTTGAAGCCATGCAATTACAAATTAATATGAAGCGTGTTGCGCATTATTGTCTTGGCATCAAACTTTTCTTTGAAGTCAATCAAGCTCATACTTGGTGTCATTGGATTTGCCGCTTTAGTATCTTGAGAAACGCCAATATCTACGTACTCAAAACCGGCTTCAGTGTAATGTTTTACTACTTCGTACATCACACGCTGAATTGGTTTGTATTGTTCATACTCATAATAAAGCATATTGTAAAAACATACTGCTACAGTTTTGTTTGCTATAAACATTAACGAACCGCCAATTGGTTTGTTCTCAAGATAAACCATAAAAAGTTTTAGATTATCCGGCAGAAGCTGCTTTAGTTTTAGCAAGTCTTCATAAGAATGAGTTGGTTTAACATTGTGGCGCGCTTTGTTTTCTAAAAGTATTGGATAAAACTCATCGTATCTGTCATTCATTTCAACGCGCAACTTGAAATCTTTAATTGATTTACGAACATTTCGGCGTGTAGTAGGAGCAAATCTTTCGAGAATGTCTGTGTATGGATTAAGCTTAATGGCGCTGGATATATAATGCAGCGAATAACGAAACCCTTGCCATAGCATTGCAAAATCGAGATTCTGGTTTTGATGTCTTTCGTAAACCATTGGCGCTGCAGTGAGAAGAATTTCCTTCAATCCAATTTGCTTACAGTAATTTTTAAGTGTTGAAACGATTTCCATTGCATCAGCAAATTTTACATCTTTGGTTACAATAGAGCCGTAACTTGCGCCAATTGGAGATTCAAACGCACCTTTTCTTATTGCACCTGGAAGTAACGCCGCAATTTTTCCTTTCTCTAAAAAAATGAGATGATCAAACTTGAACTTTCCTGGAGTGTGATAATCGAAAAATTTTTGAAGATGAAACATTGTGCCATTATTTGAAGCGAGAACAAACTCATCCCAATTCTCTTTCCACTCTTCCGAATATTTAATTATTTCCATCGCGCTCTATTGTAGAAATTTGTGAAGCATTACAGAGTCATGGTGATCATTCGGCAAGCTCATGACAGGGTTTGTCGAACCATGACGAAATCCTCTAAAAAGCCAGACTTCCTGCCTCGCCGTCTGCTTATCAGGCGGGCGACAAGCTCAGTCTGACACACAGCGTATTGCAACTAAATTTTTCAGAGGTCTCTGATATTTACTTGAATGAGTATGTCAAGCTAATAATATGTGAATCTCCTAAGCCATACTTTATGGGAACGTATGCGTAATCAATATTCAAACTGCTCCAGTTAATTCCAAAGCCTGTGCTAATATTTTTGGATTCGTAACCGCTTAAATAACCAAACCGAACGAAGAAGTTTTCTTTGTAAGAAAATTCACCGCCAAAATGAGCATGCGCTTTTTCTTCTTTTAGATATTCTCGAACTCCTCCTGCAGCAGTAACCCTAATGTTACCCAAGTAAATATCATAAGCAGCGCCTGCGTTTAATTCATTAGGGAGTTCTGTGGATTTATTTCTTAATGAGTTCATACTGCCTATGTTTTTGATTGAAGCACCGAGTGTTAATCCATCAATCATATCTTTGTAGCTCAAGCCAAAATCGAAAGCAAGTCCGGTTGATTCATCGCTGTAAAGACTTTCGTACAATAATTTAACTGTAGCTCCGGCGGATATATCTGAATTAATTTGATATGCAGTAGAAAGACTTCCGAAAAAGTAATGTGCGTTAAATGTACCTTCTGCTTCCCCCGGCTTAGTTCTAATCTCTATGTTACTGATGTTTGTTGTATTTGCGCCGATTGCAAAAGGCAGCCCAAAAGCTTTGAGACTAACTCCAAAGAATTGGGAGCTAAGATCTTGAAATATCGAATTATGCGAAAAACCAATTTGTGCAAATTCATTTTTAGAAAGGAGCGCAGGGTTGTAATTCAACGCGGTTAAATCATTTGCTGAAGCAACAGCAAAATCTCCCATTGCTATATTGCGTGCGCCAAAGCCATGTTTTAGAAATGCCAGGCCGCTCTCGCCTACAGCTTGTGCAAATGATTGAAACGATACAAATAAAATGATTAAAAATATTTTTTTCATTAGAAGTTCACATTAATTCCTATTACATGTTGATCGCCGGCAGAATAAGGTTCAACTACAAATGCGTAATCGAAACCAAAATTAATTGAACCGGCTCCGTAAAAATATGATAATCCGAAAGAAGGACGCACCGGAATATTAAAATTGTTTATGTTCACTTTATCTACACCTGCACGCAAAAACAAATCTTGAAACAGATTGTACTCGGCACCTGCACGCAAGTATGCTGCCTTTGCATTACTACTTTCATATTCAATTGATGCAATAATTCTTGGTTCATTAAACTTGTAAGAGAATCCAACTTTCTTCATCAGTGGGAATTTATCTTCACTTGCCAATCCGCTTGAACCGTAAATTTTGCCGGTATCCCATTTGTATTTTGTATTGAGATCGGCAACAGCAAGTGAAACAGTCATAGCATCATTAATAGAATAAAGCGCTCCAATATCAATCCCAAAAGCATTGCTTGTAACTTCTTCATATAATTTATAGTAGTAAAACTTAAAAGCAATTCCAATTGTAAGTTTGTCAGAAAACTTATTTGCAACTGCAACAAAAAATTGATTTTCCGATGTTGATAAAGTTTCAGTCTTGTTACCTTGTCCATCGCGCCCATCAATATTAGAAACTCCGGCGTTAATTATTCCAACACTTACGCCAGCAATTGATCTTGGTTTTACAGTTCCATCAGGCGTTTCTATTTTTCCAAATTCGAATTTTCTTGTGAAGTTCAAAAAATTGAGATGCCTATCTAACGAAAGAAATGTGTAAGATGTTTGAAAAGAATTCCCTTCTTGATAAGCTGCCAAAGCCGGATTGTAATATGAAACTATATTTCCCTCTTTAATTGAAGATACCGCATTACCCATCCCAATTCCACGAGCACCAAAACCTAAGCGGCTGAATGCCCCGGGCATACTGCTTATCTCAGAATAATGAGATTGCGCCTGTAACGAAATTGAAAATATAATTGCTAATAAGAATAATTTTTTCATTGCGCGCCTCACATCATAACCAAAATTTTACCAAAGAGCTGAGTGCCGTCCCCAATATCTAACCTATAGAAATAAACTCCATTGGGAACTATTATGCCTTCATCATTTTTACCATCCCAATAATCTATTTGTTCTATATTGCTTCCTCTTGAAGCATTTTGTAAAACTGTACGAACTAAATTCATTCCGAAATCGAAAATTCTTAAACTCACTGATGAAGCTTTGCTCAGATTATATTTAATTCTAAGCAAATCCAATTTAGGATTATAAGGATTTGGAAATGCAAAACTTTCATTCGTAGTTATCGTTCCGCTCGATGCAAAATAAACTTTCCATTTTTCAAACCAAGACGCAGATGGAGATTCTATGGCTTTAGCTAATCCATCATTTGTACCAATCCATACTTCAGTTGCGTTTGAGTTAAGAACATTACATTCTACACTCAGAAACAAAGTTGGGCGAAGTTCAACTTTAGATTCGCTATCAACAATTTTTGGAGCGGCAATCCAAGTCATTCCGTTATTCGAACTTCTGTAAAGCCCGGTTTCAGCTGCGGCAAAAACGTCGGTGCTTCCATCTGTGTAATATCTAAAAGCAAAGTCACGAACTTTTTCACTGGTTAAAAAGGTTTCCCAAGTTTTGCCGCCGTTAGCAGACGAGCTTACCGCCCAATATTCAGTTTGTCCTTCTGCTTTCCATGTTCCCGCCCAAATAGTTCCGTCAATAGCGTTTCTATCTAGCGATAAAACAAAATTTCCGCTGATTGATTTTTGTTGATTTGTACGGTTAAATTTTACCCAGCTAGGAAATTGAGAATTAGCATCAATAGTTTTATTAATTCCATTAGCAGTTCCAACGTAAAGCGTATCATCACCCGCAGCAGCAATAGAAAATGCACGATGATTCAAATTCCCCCGCATATTCAATCTGCCTGAAGATGGAGCTAGATCAAAATCTAACTTCTCTGAAGGTTTAATTGAGTTTAGATTATCGGGAGGAAGAACAACACGCTGCCATGATTTTCCCATATCAGTTGATTTTCTTAAGCCTCCGGAAAAAGAAACAATCCAAACCGCGTTTTTAGTAAACGCTATATCATAGATAAAGTTTTGCTCTGTTGCGGTTATTGGCAACGCATTTATTTCACTAACGCCATAAGTAACTTTCACTGCATCTGATGAATCAACAGCCTGCTTAATAGTAACCCATGTTTCGCCATTATCAATTGAATAACGGAGTCCGGTTCCTTTTGGCACTGGATTGCCACTTGCATCTGAAACGTAATGCCAAGTTGCTGCCCAAACAGCGCCTAAACCTTCTGCAACTGCAGAAATTCTATCTGTACCAAAATCTTTTGTTTTATAATAATTTTTCCAGTTAGTGCCGTTATCTGTAGATCTGCTTAATCCGCGCGAAGTTCCAAGCCAAATGCTATTCTTGCCTTGAATCAATATTCTATCAATTGTGTTGCTCGCCGGTGTAACATCGCTTGTCTTTTTCAATCTGCTTTCAGAACCGTAATCAGTTGGAATACCTTGTGCATTTATGTATGAAACAAACCCGGCAAAAACTAAAATGAATAAAATAATTTCTTTCTTGATCTTGCTCATGCTATGATTCTCTTTAACATTTTCCATCAGTTCACCCTAAGCGTTTGCTTAATTACATTGCTTAAAGCACCACTCTTGTCTTTAGCTTGAAACTCAAATTGCCAACTTCCGGTTTGAGCTGTAGAACCAAAAGTATTTTTAAAGGAATAAATTCCATCACCAGCCTTCGCATCGCCTAAAACAGCATCTCCGTTATCAACCATCAAGAAATAATTTATACTGGGTGTGTTTGGATTTGGAATAACCAAAGTACCATCCGGACGAGTAAGCTTAAAAGTAACTTGCTCTATGTCTCCAAGTCCGTTTTGATCATCAACTTTTATGGTAAATGTAAAAGGTGTTTCTCTGGTTATATTATCAACCAAAACAAGATTAGAAATAACCGGTGCATAATTTGTTTGATTGTTATTGTAAACTAAAACTTGCTCACCAACCTTCGATACATTATCCGGCACAACACGAATGTTATCGCTCACAAAAAACTCAACTAAATATTTTCCACTTGAACTTTTTTTGCTCATTGGAACTTTAGCTGAATAAATAGTAGAACTTTGTGTTGTAGTACCTTTAATCATAACAATCTGTTTAGCAACATAACTAGTTCCATCTACAGCTTTCACAGAAAGCAAAACTCGTTCAACACTTTTTGTGTTTTGGATTGTAATAGAAGCTGTAAAGAGAGAATCTGGGTTAGCATAAGCAAAGCTGGAAGGAGTTTCTATCTTAAGAATTTTATAATCAGCAAACTTGTTGTCAATTATAGAATCTGGCAAATCTTCGCAAGCTGAAAAAGCAAATGCGAGCAAAGCAAACAAAGCCAATGCAAATTTTCTGTTCATAACGGATTTAATCAAGAATTGTTTTTTAGAGGATAAAAAAGAAATAATCATAGAGAAACTGCCTTTTAGTTTTCAAATTTATTACAGTAGCAAATTCTCTATACTTCTTCCTTTTGTTATGCGAAAGTTAAAGTATGTTTACTTAGAAATGCAAGGCAAAATTTCTGTTCTAGAATGAAAAAATAAATGGAGATGGTGAAAACGAAAGTATAAAAATGATAATTGTAAAAATACCAATTGCCATCCTGCCCCTTCCAAGTGGTTCAAAATATGTTACCGGTGTATGCTTAACCTTGATTATGAAATATAAAATCAACGCCCAAAAAAGCCATCCGCTCCAGCCAAAAGAAAAATTAATTTCGAGTAATGCCGCCATTATTTCGGAAACGCCCAAAATGATTAATGCAATTAGTGAAACACTTGCAACTGCTTCATGCTTTTTTTCCCCAAACATTGAATAAATAATGTGCCCGCCATCTAACTGTCCAACAGGTATCAAGTTCATTGATGTTACAAATAAACCAAACCAGCCTGCACATAAATATGGATAGTGATAAATCTCCGACATTGGAGGAACAAACTGTCCGGGCTGAGTAAGCAGTTCCCTAAGCATTGTAAAAAGAAGAGAATCGCCAAAAGCAAAATTGATTGCACCCTTGCCATACTCCGGAGAAAAATAATCCGGGTGAATTGCTAATATATAATCAACTGTTGGAAGATTGGTGAATCCGTAAATCAAAATTGCAAGACAAACAAAGAAGCCTGCAATAGGTCCAGAAGCGCCAATATCAAACATTGCTTTGTTGTTTGGAATTATAGTCTTAGTTTTTATTACAGCGCCCATTGTTCCAAAACTTAATATTTGTAAAGGAGGAAATGGAATAAAGTATGGCAGTGTTACTTTTACTTTGTGAAGAACAGCAGCAAAGTAATGTCCAAACTCATGAACTCCAAGTATAAGCAATATAGAAGCCGCATAAGGAAGCCCATACGAAAGTTGTGAAAACTCGATTGGTCCTTGAATATTTGTGCTCCAATAAACGCCGGCTATTGTTGTTGTTACAATTGTTACAAGAAAAAGGGCAAGATTAATTAGCGGGCTATTCTTTAGCTTAAATGCAAAACTTCTTTTCTGATTTGATTGAAACTTTTCTTCCATTCTATAAATCCAGGTTTACGCCAATGCCAGAGTATTTTTCTCTATAATCAAAATACTGTCCGTGTATGCTCCAGCCGGAGTAGTAATGAAAGTACAAACTAATTCCTTTGCCTTCAGGATTTCCAAATTTTATCCCTGCATTAAAAGAATGATTGGGAGTACTTTTTGTAGAGCCGGAAATCTTTACATCATAAGCAATAAATGGAGAAAGATAATCAGTAATAAAATCTTTTCTAAAATAATCGAAGCCAAGCTGGTAAAGATCGCGCTGTTCAACTTTAGGATTTACATTAAACAAGTAGGTGAACCCAGCATACATTCTAAGGTGTTTGTACTGATAAAAAGGCATAAGCTCAATAAACTCTCGCGAGTAAACTCGAGGCGTGCGGGTATTCCTCCAAGAAAGTTTTTCTTTGTCGTAATGTCCATCAACAAAGTGAGCGCTTATATGACTGATTCTCAAGCGTGCACCAAAAGCATAATCATGAACAGATTTTTTGAAACCGAAATTCAAGCCAAACAAATAATCAACTGCATCAACAGGAAAGTGAAAATTATTTTCTTTGCGTAGTAAAGTCCATGTGAACAGATCCGCTCCCATAGAAATAACTCCAGAAGTTGTTCTTAGCAATGCAATATCCACTGTATTACCAATATCCAAACGCAGCTCGTTTACTTCTGTTTTAAACATAAAGCCAAGTTTTGGTTCTATTACATTAGCGACAAAAGGATTAACATTTAATTCGTTCGGGAAAAACTCCAATTGTTGTGCAAATTGTAGAGATGACATCAGCATCAATACGCATAAAGTCTTTTTCATCTACGACCTCCAAAATTTATATACCGGATAAATTTCAAAATGTTCTTCCTTTCCATTTTACTTTTCTGCTAGGCAGAACAATAAATGGAAGCATCAATACATAAAGAGTGTAGTAAATCTCAAAAGCTATGAAGTGAGAAAACTTCATTCTCACTCGTAATCGGTTGAAAACGGGTTTAACGAAAAAGTAATCCACAGCAATTTTGAAGATGCACAAATATAAAGCCGTGAGAGAAAAAAACAATGGTGTTAACAGAATTGCCGCTTTTGAAATATATCCCCAAACCATAATTAAGTAACTGATAAAATCACTTTCCATACCGCCAACTGCCCAGCGTTTTTTTTGCCAAAACAAAGTTGGGAAATCAGGACAGGCTTTAGAAGTAATCATAGAATTCTGATCTATTGGATAAATACATTTATATTTTTTTAAATTCCAGATTGCCATAAGCAAACGAAAATCTTCTGTAATTGAGAAAGGGATGTTTTCATATCCGCCAATTTCATCATAAACACTTTTTCGGTAAGACATATTATTGCCAATTGCAGCAAGAGGTTTACCAAGATTCAAAGCGCCGCTGGCAATGGTTAGCAAATAAAGAAAATCAATTGCCTGCATACCCCCGAAAGAGGTTTTATCTTCTTGAGTTGTAAAGCCGCCAACAAAGGCAACATCTTTTTGATAATAAGAAGCCATAGTTTTTGCCCAAAGGGGATTTACATTGCAATCTGCATCAGTAGTTAAAATAATTTCCCCTGCTGCAAATTTAATTGCATTTGCCAGTGCGTTTGTTTTTCCCTTGAGCGAGCCAATTGCCTTCTCCGGAACAAGCAACTTAAACTTTGGTTTATCTTTTATGAACTCAGAAATTATATCTCCCGTTCTATCTGTTGAGTGATCGTTAACAAGAATTATTTCCAGCTTTCCTTCAGGAAATTCCATTTTATCAAGAGAAGTAATGCATTCGAGAATTTTATCTTCTTCGTTACGAGCCGCAACAATTACTGTAGACGAAGGCAATGCATCATCATTAACTTTTGGATATTTCTTAGATGCGCCAATAGAGAAAACAACCAAATGAATGAAGTAAAGTGAAAGTACAGCTATGAAAATTATTTCAAAAAGAGTCATCTTTAACCATAAAAATTACGGTGATAATTTAAGACCGTAAAAGTTATATTGCTAAAGAAAATAATAGGTAAATGTGGAAAAGCTGAAGCCCTTGAAACGATTCGGGCAAAATTATTTGGTTGATAAGAACACAATTCAGAAAATTGTAAGCCAATTTTCTCCAAATGAAGATGACAACATAGTAGAAATTGGTCCGGGGCAAGGAGCTTTAACTGCACTGCTTTCTCGCGCTGTTAAGAATTATAAAGCCATCGAAATTGACAAACGAGTTATTGATGATTTGAAGATAAACTTTTCGTCTGTTGAGTTTATCAACGCAGATTTTTTAGAAATGAGTTTAAGTGAATTAGCTAACGGGAAAAAGCTTCGGGTAATTGGAAACATTCCGTACAACATAACTTCACCAATAATTTTTAAACTAATTGAAGAACGCCAATTTGTTTCCGACGCATTGATTATGGTTCAATTTGAAGTGGCTAAACGAATTACCGGCAAGCCGAGAACAAAAGATTATGGAATTCTTTCTGTACTGACCAATTACTTTGCTGATGCTGAGTTTTGTTTCAAAATTCCGCCAACAGTTTTTTATCCTAAACCAAATGTTGATTCAGCAATAGTTTCTTTTAAGTTTGGCAAATCAACTCCAGCGGATGTAGATGATAAGCTTTTTGTGAAAGTTGTTAAAGCCGCTTTCGGCAATCGAAGAAAAACTCTAAAAAATTCTCTTAGCAACAACGCCTTTGGCGATTTGGATTTAGCATCTTTCCCCTTTGACTTGACCAGACGCGCTGAAGAATTAACAATTGAGCAATTTGTAGAACTGACAAAACTAATCCAACAAAACTTTTAGGGTTGTAAAGTTTATTTATGGCAGCCGCAACCTTCATGTTGCGTTTTCTTCTCTTATGAAATCAGCGACTTAACCCGCTTCCTGCCTTCGGCTCGTCAAGGCGAGAGCTTGCACCTACAGTTTTTTCCTTTCACTTGCAAGCTAATTCAAAACTCAATTAAGTAATCCCCGATCAACTTTCTGAATCGTCTCAACGATTACAGGGAAATATCTATCCAGAGAACAGTTAGCATCTTCATGAAGATAACAGTGTCCATCAATTTCAGCTTTGCAGTACGCACAAATTTTCTCTTTCACAATTTTATGATATTCTGAAAAGTCTTCCGAATAGAAACTGTGCACAATTTCTACGACAGATGGCAAATAGAATTCTACCGCGCATGTTTCTTTATTCGTAAGAGTGCAGACTCCGCGCTCGCTGGAATCTACACAAATCGAGCAGACATTTTGTTTTATTGCCTTGAGATATTTATCCATATTTTTGCTCCATTACTTTTAAGAAAAAATAGTTAGCATAAATGGAAGACACAAATAAAAAGATACAAGTAAGAAGAATTTTTGATTCAATCTCTCATAGATATGATTTTTTAAACCACTTTCTTAGCGCAGGAATAGATTTTTATTGGCGAAAGAAAGCAATTAAGCTTTCTAAAATGAATAAAGATTCTGTTCTACTGGATTTGGCTTGCGGCACAGGAGATTTTGCAATCACCGCAAAGAATTCCGGTGTGCAAAAAATCTTTGGCGGCGATTTATCTTTCAAGATGCTTTCACTTTTCGGCAAAAAAGTTGATTGGATAAATGGAAAAATGCTTGAAACTGTTGCCGAACATTTGCCTTTTCATAGCAACTCATTCTCAAATATTACTGTAGCCTTTGGAGTTAGAAACTTTTACGATATTCCGTCTGCTTTCACAGAGTTTCATCGCGTGCTTGTAAATCAAGGGAAAGCTACTGTGCTAGAATTTCGTTTACCGGAAAACAAGATTGTTAGAAATTTCTACATGTTTTACTTCAATAAAATTCTTCCACTAATCGGAAGAATAATTTCTAAAGACCAAGAAGCTTACACTTATCTGCCAGAATCTGTCGGCGAGTTCGATAAAAAAGTTGACATCGTAAAAATTTTTACCGAATGCGGATTTGCAAAGGTAAACAAGCATTCCCTTACCTTCGGTTTGGTTCAAGTTGTAATTGCAGAGAAATAAATGGCATATTCTATTACACCGGTTATTCTAACTGCAAAAGAACTTGCAGTTCACTTTGGCGAACAAATTATTCTTGACAAAGCTTCTCTAAGCATTCACGAGCAAGATAGAATTGGACTCGTTGGAAGAAACGGCGCCGGCAAATCTACATTTCTAAAAATCATTTCCGGCTTAATGCCTTGCGATTCCGGTGAAGTTGCCAAACGACGCGAGCTTGTTATCGGGTTCCTATCTCAAGAATTTACTCTTGACGAAACAAAAAATGTTCATGCAAACATTCTCAGCGGTTCCGAAAAAGTTATTTCCTTAATTGAAGAATACAATAGCACTCCGTTTGATTCTCCGCAGCATGAAAAGCTGCAAATTCAAATTGACGATTTAGACGGTTGGAATCTTGAGAAGAATATTGAGATGCTAATGAAATCGCTCAATGCGCCTCCAAAAGAAAGAATGGTTGCAACACTTTCCGGTGGAGAAAAAAGAAGAGTTGCACTCTGCCGCGCGTTAATTTCACATCCGGATTTGCTCATTCTCGACGAGCCAACAAACCATCTCGATACAAATTCTATTGAGTGGATAGAGAACTATCTTGCAGAATACTCTGGCACATGCATTTTTGTTACTCACGACCGCTACTTTCTTGATAGAATTGCAAACAGAATTGTAGAGCTTTCTAACGGAACGTTTTACTCGCATCAAGGCAATTACACAGATTATTTGATTAACAAATCTCAGCGGCATGCAGTAAAAGAAATTGAAGAGAAGAAAAGGAATAATTTTTTGCGCAGGGAATTAGAGTGGGTTTTGAAAGGTCCGCGCGCGAGAAGAACAAAAGCAAAGAGCCGGTTGGATAATTTTTACGAAGTTCAAGCTCAGCAAGTAAAAGAAGTTGAGCTTGATGTTGAAATGATAATTCCAGAGCCGGAAAAACTTGGCAACAAGATTCTGGAATTAAAAAATGTAGGCATTGAGCTTGGAGGCAAAACACTTTTTACAGGATTCCATTATGCGTTTCCATACAAAAAAAGAATTGGAGTAGTTGGCAAAAACGGAACCGGGAAAACTACATTACTTAAAATTCTTCTTGGTGAAATCTCTCCTACCTACGGACAAATTGAGTATGGAGAAAAAACCGATTTCAACTATGTTGATCAATCAAGGCTTTTGCTGAACGATGAAGACACAGTAATTAAAGCCATTGGTGAAGGGAACGATTATGTAAAGTTTGGCAGACGGCAAATTAGCGTTTGGACTTACCTGCGCCGTTTCCTTTTTACGGATGATAGAATTAATACTTTGGTCGGCAGACTTTCCGGCGGCGAAAAAAGCAGGCTTACACTTGCTCGCATCTTAAAAAACGGCGGTAACTTTTTGCTTCTTGATGAACCTACAAATGATTTGGACTTGCCAACTTTGCGCGTTCTTGAAGAAGCGTTAATCTCATTCGATGGCTGCGTTGTGGTAGTTAGCCACGATAGATATTTCTTAAACCGGGTATGCAATGGTATAATAGCACTCGAAGGCGATGGACAAATTATTTATAGCGAAGGCGACTATGATTACTATGTACAGAAAAGAAAACTAAGACAAGCAGCGATAGTAGCCGAACTGCCAAAGATTATAAAAGAAGAAGTGCAAGAAAAACCAAAAGTTAGAAAGCTCACTTGGAAAGAGAATAAAGAACTTGAAATGATGGAGGAGAATATTTTCAATGCTGAATCCGATGTAGCAAGAATTGAAACAATATTTTCTTCGTCGGATTTTTATGTCAAGTTTGCAAACAAAACTGTTGAGCTAAACAAGCAGCTTGAAGAATCAAAGATGAAAGTAAAATTTCTTTACGAGCGGTGGGAAGAATTGGAGAAGATAAAAACTCCATCGTAGGGTCGAGTCGTAGACTCGACCGTTTTCGTTTTAGGAAGTGTATTAGACAATTTCCTGCAGCCGCAATTATTTATGAGCCGAATCTAACCCGCCTGCCTTTTTAGAATAGGCTCATTTATTCTTTTTTTCTATCTCCTCAACTTTGTGATGTTTATGGTCAGACACTCCAACTATCAATCCAATGGATGTAACCACCGCACCAATTACTTGAAATGTAGTTACTTCTTTACCGAACAGAAACATTACAAATGGAAGTACCGCCAGCCAAATATTAGTGTATGGTACCCAATAATGTGCAGCAAATTTTGAGAGTTTAAAGAAGCCAAAGCTATAAATGTAGCCTGTTAAACCTGCAAGTACTACAAAGAAAATAGGCCACCAGTTTTCTGGAATAATGCTGCCATCGAACAAAGAAAAGAAGCGGTTGTAGCCAACATCTGATATAATGGTTTTAATTTTTTCTTCAGATTCCAAAGACACATTTTTGTTTATTACATATTCATCGCCAGATTTTTCGTAGTAAGAAAGCAAAAATGTTTTATCGCTCTCGTTAACAAATGAAAGAACTCTTCTTTCAAATTTTTCTACAGAAACATTTTGTGGAAAGTTAATATCTATAATGCTGCCAATTAATGGAAAAATTATTAACGCAGACCAAATGAAAGTCATTTTCCAGATTTCGCGCCACATAACAAGTGCGTTTGGACCAACTCCCTTTACAGCAAGTTGAACTGTTTTGTTATTCAATACTTGCTGTGAGCACAAACAACAGTTAATAATAATTACCCAAATTATTGCTGTAAAATCCAAGGTTTCGCTTGCACTTATGCTATCCCCTAAAATTCTTGGTATGTGTGGAACAGCAAGCCCAATAACAACAAGTGAGATACCAATCCAATGTTCTTTTCTAATAGAAGCATTAAATAATATCTTACCAAAAAATGGAAGCATTACAAGATAAACATTTACATAAGGAGCATAGAGATGAGGCGAATAATATTTAGGGAGATAAAAAAATCCTATGTTTTCGATAACACCTGTGAACGCACAGATCATAATAGTTATCATAGAGGCAGCACCTGGCATCAAATATTTTAATTCTTTCCCTCGTATAACTTCAATAATAACAGCAATTACAGCCCAAATAAGTTTTGAAAGTTCTCTCCACCATGTCATAACTCCTGGAGAAACACCAACAGGTTGATTGCCAACAAATTCAGGTTGGTTACCCATCCATTTCAGAATATATTGCCCGCCTAAAGCGCCATTGATAATCATCAACCAACCGATAAGTAGAATAAGTTCCATTAAGTTTTCCTCGTCTATGTAGTAAAGAATTCTCTCGATGTATTATTAGTATTGCATTGTTATTCGCTACACCTGAGCTTTCGCTAAAATCTTTGCCCGAAGCTGCTCAAAAGATTTTGCGCGATGGCTGATTGTGTTTTTTTCTTCTATCATTAATTCAGCTAAAGTGTTTGCAAAACCATCGGGTATGAAAATTGGATCGTACCCAAATCCAAAACTGCCCCTTGGTTTATCAATAATTCTGCCGTGTAATTCTCCAACAAAAGCAATTGCTTCGCCCCCATCGTAATATAAAGCTTGAGAAATAAACTTTGCTCTATGCGGATGTGAGAAGTCCTTCAATTCTGCAATTACTTTTCTGTTGTTGTCATCAAAGCTGCAACTTTCTCCGGCATAACGTGCACTATAAACTCCAGGTCTGCCATCAAGTTGTTCAATTTCTAACCCCGAATCATCTGAGATTACCGGCGTTTTATAAATATCATAAATAGCTTTTGCTTTTATAAATGCATTCTCATAAAAAGTTGTTCCGGTTTCTTCTATGTCAATATCGTTTCCTAAATCTGCAAGTGAAACAATTTTAATTTTGGTCCTCTCGAAAAGATTTTTTACTTCTTTTGCTTTTCCTTGGTTCTGAGTTGCAAAAATAATTTTCAATTAACCCTCTTTAATAATTCTTCAAATTGATTTTTACCATTAGCTGTCAGCTTTTGTTCATCATAAATAACCGATTTCCCGCTTTCTACTTTCAACTCTCCATCTACAAATACCGCTTTTACATTTTCTTTAGTGGCAGAGTAAACAATACTGGAATAAATGCTTTGTTCATTCATTTGTATGGGCTGGTCTGCTTTATCCAAATCTAACAGAACAAAATCTGCTTTCTTTCCAACTTCTATACTTCCAACTTCTTTTTCGAGATGTAGAGCTTTTGCGCCTTCCATAGTTGCAAGACGAAAAACTGTAAGCGCATCCATCGCTGTTGGACCATAAATTGGTTTTTGAATCAACCCTGCGTGCCTCATTTCTGTAAAAGCGCTTAGGCTATTGTTGCAAGGCGCACCGTCTGCGCCAAGTGAAACCGAGATTCCTTCTTTTATAAAACGCGGAACGTTTGCAACACCTGAGCCGAGTTTCAGATTAGAAGAAGGACAGTGAGAAATTTTAACTTTGTTGTTCTTAAGAGATTTAATTTCGTTTTCGTTCAAATGAATACAATGAGCTAATACTGTATGATCATCAAGTAAACCAATGGAATCAAAGTATTCAACATTTTCTTTGCCGGTTAAATCTCTAACGGTTTCAACTTCATTTTTATTTTCTGAAGAATGAGTGTGTAAAACAGAGCCGGGAAAATCTTTCATCATTTCTTTGGTTTCTTTGAGAAGTTTTTCGGAGCAAGAAAGAACAAAGCGCGGCGCAAATCCATACTTAATTTTTCCGCTACACAAATTATGGAACGACTTTGCCCAATCATAGCTTGCCTTCAAATTCCAATCAGTAGTTTCGGAAAAAGTAGAGAATAAGTTGTTTTGATCAATCATACAGTTTCCGGCAAAAGCACGCATACCAGAATAAATCAGCTCTTCAAAAATCACTTCCTGATGACGGAGAGTTCCCATATCAAGCAAAGTTGTTGTTCCGCCGGCTAACAAATCGTTTATCCCAAGTTGAACAGAAATTCTTAATGAATTTTTGTTATGTGAGTTTTCAAAAGGAAAGATTCTTTTCTGAAGCCAATCGAGCAGTTCGAGATCATCTGCAAAACCCCGGAAAAGTGTTTGGCATAAATGAATATGTGTTTGAACAAAGCCGGGAATTAAAACATAATTCTGATAGTTCAGGACTTCATACTCAGAAAGAACAAAATTTTGAACGGGTTCAATCTTGGTTATAACACCGTTGGAAATTTCAACAGCGTGATTTACAAAAACATCGTTGTTATTATTAACAGTAACTACTTGTTTAGGAATTATTAGTTTGGCTTTCATTCTTTTTCTCTGCAAAAAGTTCATCCATTTTTTCAATCGCATAGCGGAGATGCGGAATTACAATTGAACCGCCAACAACTAAAGCTATGTTAAATGATTCGTACATTTCTTGTTCAGTTGCGCCTTCATGTATTGAGCGGTCAACATGATAAAGAATGCAGTCGTTGCAGCGAAGAACCATTGAAGCAACTAGCCCCATCAATTCTTTTGTTTTAGAGTTTAAAGCGCCGCTAACATAAGCTTTGTTATCAAGTGCAAAAAATTTGTTGAAATCGCGAAAACCCGAATTTAATATTCTCTCGTTCATTTCAGAGCGGTAAGTTCTAAACTCATTAACTGTAGTTTTCATATTTGCTTCCTTTCTAATTCTTTTAGTAAAAACCTGCCTGTTATGCTTTCGGCATTATTTGCAATTTGTTCCGGCGTTCCTTCAGCAATTATATTTCCTCCATATTCACCGCCGCCGGGACCAAGATCTACAACATGATCAGCAACTTTAATGACATCTAAATTGTGTTCAACTACAATAACTGTATTCCCCTTTTCAACTAATTGATTCAAAACTTTTAGAAGAATATTTACATCTTCAAAATGAAGCCCTGTTGTAGGTTCATCCAAAATATAAATTGTGCTGCCTGTTTGAACTTTGCTCAATTCAGTGGCAAGTTTCACACGTTGTGCTTCGCCTCCGCTTAAAGTAGTTGCTTGCTGCCCAAGTTTAATGTAACTAAGACCAACATCATTTAACGCTTTTACTTTTCGCTGGAGCGCTGGATAGTCTTCAAAGAAACCGACTGATTCTTCAACAGTCATATCAAGAATATCAGCAACAGATTTTGTCTTGTATAGTATTTCTAAAGTTTCTCTGTTGTATCTTTTACCGTTGCAAACCTCGCAGAGTACATAAACATTTGGAAGAAAATTCATTTCTATTTTCTTTAAGCCGTCTCCTTCGCATTCTTCGCACCTGCCGCCGTTAACATTAAAACTGAAACGGCCTGGAGAGTATCCGCGCATTTTCGATTCTGGAAGCTGAGCAAACAAATCTCTAATATGAGTGAACAATCCAGTATAAGTTGCCGGGTTTGATCTCGGAGTTCTTCCAATGGGCGATTGATCAATTTCGATAACTTTATCAACATGTTCGAGACCAATAATTTCTTTGTAAGCTAGCGGAACAACTTTAGAATTGTAAATTTTCTTGGTAAGGATTTTCACAAGAGTTTCATTGATCAAAGAAGATTTTCCTGAGCCGCTTACACCTGTAACTGCAATAAATGTGCTAAGAGGAATTTTGAGATTAACATTTTTAAGATTGTTTCCGTTTGCTTTCTTAAGCTCTATAAACTTTCCACTTCCACTTCTTCTTTTCGAGTTAAACTCTATTTGTTTATTGTTTTTCAAATATTCAAGAGTTAGAGAATGGTTCCCATTTTTAGATTTAAGAATGTTTATTGTCCTACCTTGTAAAACAACCTCACCGCCATGCACGCCAGCTTTGGGTCCAAGATCTACAATGTAATCCGAACTTTCAATTGTTTCTCTATCGTGTTCAACAACTATTACAGTATTCCCAAGATCGCGTAAATTTTTAAGCGAATTAATGAGCTTAACATTATCAGATTGATGTAGCCCGATACTTGGTTCATCAAGTATATAAAGAACGCCTGCCAATTGAGAGCCAATTTGAGTTGCAAGTCTAATTCTTTGAGATTCGCCGCCAGAAAGAGTTCTTGCAGAGCGGGAAAGAGTTAAATAATCTAATCCAACATTCAATAAGAAATCTAAACGTGAAGTAATTTCTTTTAGAATTTGTGCAGCGATTAATTTTTCCCGTTCAGTAAGTTTCAGAGTATTAAAAAATCTTTTAGCCTTGTCAATAGATTGAGCAGAAACTTGGGCTATGTTTAATCCATTCAAAGTTACAGAAAGAGATTCTTTCTTAAGCCTTCCGCCTTTGCATGCCGAGCAAGTCATTATTTCCATATATGCTTCTGCCCACTCACGAATTTTGTTGGAAGAGGTATTTTGATAATAATGGTTTATATAATTCATTACGCCATTGAACTTATGCATGTAAGTAACCTGCTTTCCACCACCGTAAGTATATGAAAACGCAATTTTTTCTTTAGTGCCGTTTAGCAGTACATCCAATTGCTCTTTAGTAAAATCGCTAAGCTTTGTATCGTATGTAAAGCCAAACTTTTCTGCAATAATTTTAAGTTGATTAAAAAACCAAGTGCTACGCGGCTTGCCTATTGCAGCAATTCCCTCTTCATTAATTGTTTTATACCAATCCGGAATAATAAGATTAACATCAAGTTCACGTTTCTCGCCAAGCCCATCGCAATCTGGACAGGAACCATAAGGCGAATTAAATGAAAAAGAATTTGGAGCTAATTCTGCAAAACCAATTCCGCAATCAAGACAAGCAAAGTTTCGGCTGTAAACAAAATCCTTAGTTCCATCATTTACAATTACATTTCCATTTCCATAATTGAGAGCAACTCCAATTGATTCAGTTACACGCGAGCTTGCTTTCTCACTCAATTTTAATCTATCAACAACTATTTCTATATCATGTGTTTTATAACGATCAACTTTAAACTCATCAGTAATCTCAATTATTTCACCATCAATACGCGCACGAATAAAGCCATCTCTTAGAATTTCTTGGAACAGTTCGCGGTAATGCCCTTTTCTGCCACGAATTACAGGTGCGAGAACGATAATTCGTTTGTCAGCAAACTCTTTTAGAACAGTTTCAGTTATTTGATCTGAAGATTGCTTAACTACTGGTCTGCCGCAGTTGTAACAGTTTACATGTCCAACTCTTGCAAATAGCAACCGTAGGTAATCGTAAATCTCAGTTACTGTTCCAACAGTAGAGCGAGGATTTCCATGAGTTGATTTTTGCTCAATAGAAATTGCCGGGCTTAAACCTTCTATCAAATCAACATCCGGTTTTTCAAGTTGATCTAAAAACTGTCGCGCATAGGAAGAAAGCGATTCGATGTATCTTCTTTGCCCTTCTGCATAGATTGTATCGAATGCGAGTGAAGATTTGCCTGAGCCAGAAAGCCCCGTAATAACCACAAACGAATCGCGAGGGATTTCCAGATCTATATTTTTAAGATTATGTTCGCGTGCACCCCTAATTACAACTTTTGATTCCATTAATGTTTTTTACCAAAGTTTGAACAGTTATTTTAGACAAAGTAAAAACGAAAAGCAATTATTTTTAAGTTTATGGAATAACTCTACAAAAAGGTAAGCCCAATATGTGGCTCACCATTACAGTTAAAAATTTCTTGATAATACTTTTGGAAAGATTAGAATTAATTTTTCTTAGTTTTTTTGTTTTTCATTGATTGGTAATTCTTAATAGTGGACTTCTTTTTTTCCGATTCATTCAATTTGCTTTCCTTCCTTTTATTACTTGGGTGATACAAAACATTCGGTTCAAACAATGAAAGATGAGGTTGTTTAGACCCATTATTCTTGTACTTCAGAACAGATAAATCATTCAATGTTGAATAAACTTTACTTCCTTTTTTAAGTACTATCTTAGTCGTATCAATTTGCTCAGCAGTAGGCGGAATGTGAAAATAATTTTTTAAGTAATCCCAATCGGCATTTCGAAGAGTAACAACTTCATCAAGATAAAAACTAACCCAAGCGTTACCAATTTTTGTGTTTGGCTCTTCAAAATCTAACTTCCGTTGAGTAATTTTTACATAATGTTCATCTAAATCAAAACCAATAAACTGTCTGCCTAATCGTTTTGCAGCAATTGCAGTAGTACCTGTGCCCATAAATGGATCAAGTACGATATCTCCTTCATCAGTACTCATTAAAATAATTCTTTCGAGTAAATGAATTGGTAATTGGCATGGATGCTCATCCCTAAACTTGTTGTGTTTTATCCTATGAATATCTGTCCAGACATCAGATACTAATGGACCAAAAGGATGAAGTAATGATTTTTTGCCTCCGTAATCTTTAGCAAGCAAACCGGTTTTTCTTGTTCTCTTGTGAGGATGTCGAATTTCATAATATTTCAATCTTTTGGAATCCTTCGCATAAAATAATATTCCATAATGACCCGGTTGAAGCGATTTTCCCATAGGAGCAGTTGGCGCATCCCAGCTTATCCAATGCTTAAAATCTGCTTGTCTGTTTAGAAAAGCTGCATAATAGGTCAACCACTTGGGAATATTATGAATAAATATTGAACCCGTTGGTTTTGTTATTCGAACTAGTTCTGTTATCCACTGTTCACACCAGTTTAAGTATTCTTGCAAGCTCAAGCTGTCCTTGTAACTGTTATAACTCTTTTTCAAATTAAAAGGCGGATCTGCAAATGTAACATCAACCGAATTATCGGGTAACTTCTTGAGTAGCTGTAAGCAATCGCCTGAAATAATTTTATTTAAATATTTTTCAATCATACTTGAAATTCACTCTTGAGAAATTGTTTAAATCTTTCAACCTCATCTTTATGAAAAGTAAATACATCATCGTAAGCACTTACCATTCTTGCTAAATCTCCTTTCCGAACGTACCATCCGATTCCATCAACAAATCCGATAAACTTTGCTTTGGGATAATATTTTCTAATTAATCTTTTAATTGTCCCTTCTGTTTTTGATTTATCACCTTGTCCGGAAGAAGTTGTAACAAGAAACGAACTTTCAATAATTACTTTAGGATTAATTTTATTTGGTATAATAAAATCCATCGTTCGTTTTGAAATTTTTTCTTTCTTAAATAGTTCAGTTAAATCACCTTTTTCAGAAGTCAATTCACAATCTTTAATTAGTGATGAAATTAATTTTTCTGGGTTATTGTCGGCTTTCCCAGAATAGGAACCTTTTTCTTTATAACGAACTAAAGTGTCTAGTAAAGAGTGAGTATTGAACTGGAGCTTAGAGATACTTAGTTTTTTAAGTTCAAAAAGAGGAAGTGTATTGGTTAAATAAGGAATGGTGGAACCTTCAAAAAATAGATTGATAATTCCCTTCCGGAAGTAAACATTATCAGCTAATAATTTAGCAATTTTTGTGTCTGTCCATTCAATTATTTCAGCGTTATTCCCTTCTTCAGCCCATTTACTTTTGTATAAGAGAGTTGAAAGTTCTTTATTTTCTGAAACTCGTAAAACTGTAACTAATCTTTTTAACGATTCATTTGCAAAGCCAGTCAAGGCTAATAGAGCCTTAAGACCATTTTCCTTTTCTTTCAATAAGTTTTCAAATATTTCTTTTTTTAATCCTTGTGTCTCCACTTTATTTTTAAGAACTAACAAAGTCTCTGTCAAAGAATTAATGTAGCTTTCATATTTTTCTTGAAACACAGGATTATAGAAATAGAAAGTATTTTTTTCAATAACAGTAATGCTTTGGCAGGCGGGGCAGCGAGGTTTCTGAAAACAAATTTTATTTATTCGCCTCAAGAGGCGGGAAATTTGACCCTCGTCCGCCTCTGGCGGATTAAACTTGTGTTCGTTATTATTTTTCATTACAATAATCCGAGTGTTGAAATTAGAATTATTAAAAGAAAAGTACAATCATTTTGTTTCAGTTGAAAAGTAAAACTCAAAATCGTAAAAATGAAAGTATATTTTCTTTTCTAAAATAAGCAAAAAGTGTAATAAAGACGTTTGGCAACTGATATGATTAATAACAACTACTTGTTACCCTCGATTAAAACTATTAGTAATTCATTCGAGTTCAAGCAAAAAGAAAAAGGTTCGCTTTTTATTTGTATTACTGAACCATGTGAAAGCGAAGAAGAAGCACTAAACTTTCTTACACGGATTCGGAAACAGTACTATGATGCGACACATCATTGTTACTCATTCAAGTTACAGAACGGAAGTTTCAAATACTCCGATGACGGCGAACCAAGCGGAACAGCAGGAATTAGAATTTACAATGCTCAGAACTATTTTGAAGCAACAAACTTGATTTCTGTTGTAATTCGTTATTATGGCGGTACAAAACTTGGTGTAGGGCTATTAGGTAAAGTTTACTACAATTCAACTTTCCAGTGTTTAAGCAGCTCTGTAATTGAAGAAAAAGAATTGTACAATAAAATTGAAATAACTTATGATTTTGCTTTTAGTAAAACTGTTCATCATTTTGTTTCGAAATTTAAGTTGTTAATTTTCAAGAACGATTTTGACACAAAAGCTAAGTTGGTTTGCTTTATCCGCCCTACATTTTATAAGTCATTCACTAACGAGTTATTAGCAGCAGCGCAGAATAAGGTTCAAATACAACCTTTGGACGAGTTTATGTATTTATCTTCAAATTTCATTAAACAGGGTTAAATTCTTGACATAAAGTTCCTATTTACTTAATTTTAATAAAAGATAAGTAGCTCCTATAAATCTTTATTAGAAGTTTCCAAATTAAACGAGGGAAGCATGATTTACACTAAAACCGGCGAATATGCAATAAGAGCAATACTCTTTTTGGCACGCCAGCAAAAAGACGCTTTAATTATGTCTTCTGATATTGCAAAAAGTGAAGATATTCCAGCACATTATCTAGCCAAAATTTTGCAAAGAATGGCTAAATACGGATACGTAGATTCTTTTAAAGGAAGAGGCGGCGGATTTAAAATTACTGAGTTAGCAAAGAAAAGTTCTATTTTAGAAATTGTGGAAAGAGTTGAAGGTCCTGTTATTAATTTAAAATGTGTAACAGGTCTCAAAGAATGCCAGGATGAAAACCCCTGCCCGCTGCATGATGAATGGGCGGAGCTTAGGAATAGAATTTACAATTTGATCTCTAGTAAATCGGTTCAAGATGTAGCAGAAAAATATGCGGAGACGTTGAGAAAAAGCAAGCAATAAAGAATTGTTCTGCCAAAAAGGATTCGTGATTTATTACGAATCCTTTTTTTGTTTTAAATCGTTTAGGTAAAGTTTTAATTGTGCGAAATCTTCGCATAGTTTGTTTAGGTTTTGAAGAGAAGTTTGGGAAAGTTGAAAATACTTTTCACTAAAAATGTTTTTAACAAAACCGGATGAATTTCCCAATATTATTTGAATCAACTTTCTAATTATTTCATAAGACTGACTAAACTCTTCGCCAACTTTTTTGAAGTATTCTTCATCAACTACAGCTTCTCTTTTTTTAATAACGCTCAAAAGACCAAAAACAAATTTTGCATGAAATGCAAGCTCGTTCAATTCATCAATTTTTTGGGAAGACAAAGCAGCTTCTACTATTAACCGGAAATCCTCTTTCGATTTTAATATTTGCCCTGATGCTTCTTCTACTTGGCGTATTATTTTTTCAACAGAATCAGCAATCATTTTTAACCTTTACTCCTATCCCAATTCCATCGCCAACTGGTATAATTATGCTTTTTACTAAAGGCGAGTTCATAAATAACTTGTTAAAACTGCGGATAACTTGAGCGGATTTATTTTCTTTAGCCGGTACTTTTCTTGCAGCTGCATAACCATGCCACAGTAGATTATCTATAAATATAATCCCATTCTTTTTTAATATCGGCAGCAATAGATTGAAAAGTTTTTCATAATCTTGCTTATCGGCATCAAGAAAAATGAAATCATACTTCTTTTTAAGGTCAGGAATTATTTCTAAAGCATCGCCTTGAAATATTTTTATTTTATCATCAAGCCCTGCTTTATTTATATACTGAGCAGCAAGTTTTATGTTTGCATTACTTTTTTCGATTGCATGCAGAACAGATTTTGCTTTTAACTGCCTAGCAATACGTATTGAAGAATAGCCAATTGCCATCCCAATTTCTAAAACTCTCTTTGGTTTATAAGCTCGAATCATAACCTCTAAAAAATCCGCAGCATTCCAATTTAAAATCGGGACTAAATTATCTTGCGCGTATGCTTCCATTTTCAAGGTTAAATCTTCTTGCTTAGCGCGCATTTTTTCTAAATACTTTTCTTGAGTTTGTAAAACTATTCTCTTCATAACTTCCTTTTTATTGTGTCTGCATTTGTCGGTATTTAAAATCACATTTACTCAACAAGCGTAAATACTTCTGTGTTAATCTGTAGAAAAAACACTGCTCTGTAGAGACGCGCCAGAACTGTCCAGTGCATTTTACATGGATGTATCTATGTCAAAAGTTGTTTTGTAATTAACAGCACTTTGTATTTATTACGTAAAATCGTATTAACAACTTTTACGTTTTTTTAATGCACTCCGCGTTAAAATTTTTGAATGATTTACAATTAGCTCTCGAAGATTTTTCAGCTTTGTGTTTGGTTTTTAATGTATACTTGAAAATCAAGCTGTTTTTATTTGTTCAGCGCTCTTTGTTTTGAAGTAAACAGCTTTGGTATAGAGATTTAAGCAGACGAAACAAATAATTACTTTTTGTTAGCTTTATAATGTTTTCTTTGCCGAATAAAATTCTCCTTTAGTTTTACATAATGGTAATTTAGGAAATTCCATTTTCATCTGAAGCATTACATTACACAAATATTCCACCTACTTTTCTGATGAGATAACTGAACGTGTAATGCTTAACAAGAAAAAACTTCTTTACTCTTGTGGTAACGGTATAAAGAGGCAGGCTGGTTAGATTCGGCTCATTTATAAATACTGTTGCAATTCATTTTTTTCGATACGTATATTATGGCAGAATTTTAGAGTATTTTAAAATATTATGCTCATTTTATTTTTAATTAGTTTTTTTGTTCTGACTGAAATTAAACCAGCTCAATCCATTTTGCCAGATTCAATAAATGTTTATTGTGTAAAGGAAAATTGGCATACTGGTTTAATGTTTGAGGTTAGTGAATTTACAATAGAACAACTGCCATTACTGAAACTTTATGCTGATTATCAATATGTAGATATTGGATGGGGAGATGAAGATTTTTATCAAGCTGAAGATTTTAATTTATATTATGCTGCAAAAGCCATACTCATTCCAACTCCAACTGTAATTAGGATTGACGGCTATCGCTTTCCAATGGAAGAAGTTATTAAGTGGAGAGAATTTGCCATTCTATTCAGATTACCAAGAGATTCATTTATAAAGTTTATAACCTTTATTAAAAACTCTCTTAAATACGATGACACCGGTAATTACATCATTTCTAAAAAGGTTGAGGGACAACCTATAATATTTTTTAAGTCTAAAGACAAATATCATATGTTCCGAACTTGTAATACTTGGGCAGCCCAGGCAATTAAAGCAGCGGGTTTTAAAATCAATACTTTTTGCTTATTAACAGCCAGGCAATTTTATAAGCGGCTTTCTGAACACGGGAAAATCTTAAAAATATTTGAGTAAATCCCTTTACTCGTTAATCGAATTTTTATAACTCAAGTTAACCGCTTGCAATTATAAACCGTTAACCCCGAAAAGTACCGCAATGCGGGATAAGATTTTATTAATCTTGGTTACTGAAATTTTTTTACCAAAGTCATTACGATGAATAGCTAAGTTCACGCGTCTGCCTATGGTATTATCAAAAGCGGATTCCTAAATGAAAATTTGGATCAAGTAATTTTTACAACATCAGAAAGAAACATAACGCCCGAGTAGTTTTTGAACAAAGGTTTTAAATTTTCAACAACGTGGTTGATAATATTTTCGTTATCAACTATAATTAATAAATGATATTCTCCAACATCAACTAACGAAGTAGAAACACTTTTCCCATGTTTTCCCATACCAGCAACATCTTTTACAATGGTATATCCGCTAACGCCAATTTTTTCAATTATAGTTCTCATGTTATTGAGTTCAACAGATTCGATTATTATTTCGAGTTTTTTCATAATTATCCTAAAAATTATTGTAACATAGATGATAGAGAGTAATAAAGAGGAATGCCCAATATTATGTTAAAAGGGAAAGTAATTGCAAGGGACATTGTGATATAATAAATTGGGTTTGCTTGCGGCAGAGCTAATCGGACGGCGGCGGGCGCAGCAATATATGAAGAACTGGCAGCAAGCACTCCAAATAAAGTTGTAGTTCCTAAATTTAAGCCGATAAATGAAGCTAACAAAACTCCAATAATACCGTTTATGATTGGAAAAAAAACTGCAACAATGCCTAACTTTAGTCCAACTTTTTTAAACTCTTCTATTCTTTTGCCGGCAATCATTCCCATTTCCAATAAAAACAAAGTAAGAACGCCTTGAAAAGGAGTAACAAAAAAAGGAGAGATTAAATTATATCCTTTTGAGCCGGTTACAAATCCAATTAGTAAACTTCCAAAAAGCAGCACTATGCTTCCATTAAATAAGGCTTCCTTAAATATTTCTTTTATGTTTGTTACTTCGGTGTTAGAATTACTTTTGTTAAAAAACTTAACAAGCAGTAGGGCAATTAAAATAGCGGGCGATTCCATTATGGCAAGCATACCAACTATATAGCTATTGTATTCCACTCCAATTTTATCTAGAAAAGAAACCGCTGTTATAAAAGTTACAACACTTACAGAGCCGTAATGAGCCGCAATAGCGCCGGCGTTTAGAAAATCTTTTTTTAATAAGTGATAAATAGTTATAAACACTATTGTTGTAGTAGTAACACTTATAACCAAAGAAATGAAAAAAGATTTGAGCAAATCATCGCTCATGCCGCTGTGCGAAATTTCAAATCCCCCTTTGTAACCGATAGATATCATCAAGTAGATAGACAATATCTTAACAATAGACTCGGGAATTTTAATATCAGAGCGTATTATTGAAGCAATAAACCCAAGAACAAAAAAAAGTATAGCCGGGTTATTTAGATTTGAAAAACCATTTAGTAATAATTCATTCAATTTTTTTTCCTTCTTAAATAATTAATTGATATAACCTTTTATGAAAATTAATATTTGTGAAGTAATTTTTATAAAAAAATCATGCAGATTCAACTTATATTCTTCACACAATAATTTGTTTATTTCAAATTCTTCTTCCATTTGGTATGTAAGTTTAAGACATCGGAAGGCCAATAGCCATACCAAGCATAGCCGCGCCTTCTTTCTGGTAATACTTCCGAGAGTGAGTAAACTTTTATTCCATCTCGGTTGCAAAAGAATGGTCTATTCGTCTCAATTTCATAATAACGTGCCCAAATTGGCGGCGCCGTTTCATCTTTAATCAATTTTCTATCTGGTCTTCGTGAGTTATAAAATGTTTTTAACGAATCTTCTTTATCGGCAACAATACGAATTTCATACAATTTCGATTTCTGCATCCAATCAACGGCAGAATTAATTGCACTTATAATTTCTGGCGATGGATTCTTTATTAGCATTAAAAATTTTACAATCGCAGCGGATTCAAGCGAAGAGATACCTGGAAGTTCATAAGCTCTTGCTTTAACCGCCTGCAAGGTGTTGTGATCATGCTGCTGCCCCCAGCCGGTTTTATTGCCATCAACAACTATTTGGCATTTAAGAGTTATATCAATTGCCTTTTGAAGTGCTGCTTCTGCTTTTAATTTACGCTCCTTGTTTATCCACCAGAAATATTCTTTTTCTTCTTTAATATCTAACAGCAATTTCATAGCGCCAGTCATAACTTCATCGTTATAAGTGATGGCGTCAACATCCCAGCCGCGCCAGCCGCCGGAAGATTTTTGAGTATTAAGAACAAAATCTATTGCGCGTTCTGAGCTTTTTCTAAACTTCTCTTCTTTGGTTATTAAATAAGCTTGTGCTAAATATTCAGCTTGACTATAAGTGTTGCGGTTATCAAGAGTGCTGGTTTTGTAAAGAGCGCTCAATAGGTTTTTAACCGAATCCGGCTCAATAATTGCAAGCCAATCAATGTTTTTGGGCCAGCCGCCATCCTTGTTTTGATATTTAACTAAATTCCATGCAATCTCTTTAACTTGAGTTTGTTTGTATCTCTCAAACTTGAATTTCAATGCGAGCGAATCGTTAAAGTGGCCGATAGCATCTTCAAAGATTGTTACATCCGGAAAATTGTTTTTTTCGTTTGGCTTGTTGTTTTGAGCTTCAACATCCGCAATCAAGTATAAAGACAAAATTGCCGTAATAAATATTTTTTTCATTGCAAGTCCTATCAAAAATTTGGTTGCTTGTACTTTCGATCATCTAAATTGCATTAGCCCCGAAACCTGGCTTGCATGGAAGAACGAATAGAAGCTTATAAACAGAACTACGTTAACATCAAAATTTCGAAACAGCTTTCCATCAATACAGCGGTTTTAAAAGCTGCAATTTCATGTCTTGATGCAAACAAACATAAAATTATAAGAACGTTTCTCTTTTGAAGCCATACAATATTCTGTTTGAAAAATAAAAAAGACATTTTACTATTGCATCTTAAAAATTATCTGCTCAGTTGTTAATGCTTCTCGAATTTGAGTTTATCGCCTTTTGGGCAGCAAACATAAATTTTGTCTCCACTTTCAAACCTGTTCATCAAAAGTTCAGCCGAAAGCACATTGATTAAATATTTTTGAATTGTCCGCTTCAATGGACGCGCACCAAAAGTTACATCGAAGCCAAGCCGAAGCAGAAAATCTTTTGCATCTTCGTTTATTTCGAGTGTTAAATTTTTTTCTGCCAGCATTTTGCCAACTTTTTGAAGTTGTATATCAATTATTTTCTTAAGCTCGTTACTTAACAACGGTTTAAATAGAACAATCTCATCAATGCGGTTTAAAAATTCTGGACGAATAGCTGCGCGTAAAAGTTCGCTTAGGGTTACGCGCATTTCTCCAATAATGCTTTCAAAATTGTTTTCGTTAAGCTCAATCAATTTCTCTTGAATTAAATGTGAACCCAAGTTTGAAGTCATTATTATAATTGTGTTTTTGAAATCAACAGTTCTTCCTTGATTATCTGTTAAACGCCCGTCATCAAGCACTTGAAGCAGAACATTAAAAACATCTGGATGCGCTTTTTCAATTTCATCAAGAAGCAGAACAGAGTATGGTTTTCGGCGCACGGCTTCAGTAAGCTGTCCGCCTTCATCATAACCAACATAACCTGGAGGCGCGCCAATTAATCTGGTTACAGAAAATTTTTCCATATACTCGCTCATATCAATGCGAATCATAGCATGCTCATCGTTGAACA
The DNA here is from genome assembly GCA_009773205.1 of Ignavibacteria bacterium. Taxonomy (GTDB): domain Bacteria; phylum Bacteroidota; class Ignavibacteria; order Ignavibacteriales; family Melioribacteraceae; genus Stygiobacter. The sequence continues at coordinate 48,133 of WPAE01000006.1, read as the reverse complement.
AATAATCTGCTAAAGCGCGAGCAAGTTCTGTTTTTCCAACGCCGGTAGTTCCAATAAAAATAAAAGAGCCAATTGGTTTTTGGGTATCTTGCAGCCCCGCACGCGATCTTCTAATTGCGTTTGCAACTGCTGCAACTGCATCATCTTGCCCAACAACTCTTTTGTGCAGCTCTTCTTCTAAGCGAAGTAATTTAATTCTTTCACTTTCTAACATTCTGCTAACTGGAATTCCAGTCCATTTAGCAACAACTTCGGCAATGTCTTCTGCATCAACTTCTTCTTTAAGCATTTTGTTGTTTTTTTGAATTGCTTCTAATTCTTCACTTTCCTTTTTAATATTTCTTTCGAGTTGATTGATTACGCCATAACGAATTTCTGCTACCTTGCCCAAGTTTCCATCGCGCTCAAAACGGTCTGCTTCTTTTTTTACTTTTTCAATATCGCTTTTCATCGCGCGTATTTTATTAATCTTATCTTTCTCTAATTGCCAATGCGCGCGCAAACTTGTTCTGCTGTCAAGAATTTCGTTTAACTCTTTTTGAAGCTCGGTTAATCTTGCCGCAGATTCCGGATCGCTTTCTCTTTTCAAAGCTTCCTTTTCGATTTCTAGCTGTTTAACTTTTCTTTCAATTGCGTCTAATTCTTCCGGCATAGAATCAATTTCTATTCTTAGTTTAGAAGCGGATTCGTCAATCAAGTCAATTGCTTTATCTGGTAAAAATCTATCGGCTATGTATCTGTTTGAAAGCTGAACAGCAGCAACTATTGCGCTGTCTGTTATACGAACGCCGTGATGAATTTCATATCGTTCTTTTAATCCGCGCAAGATCGAAACGGAATCTTCCTCGCTTGGTTCTACAACAAGAACAGGCTGAAATCTTCTTTCGAGTGCCGCATCTTTTTCGATGTACTTTCTAAACTCATCTAAAGTAGTAGCGCCAATTGCGTGAAGCTCGCCGCGGGCAAGCGCCGGCTTTAGAATATTAGCTGCATCCATAGCGCCATCGGTTTTTCCAGCGCCAACTAAAAGATGAAGTTCATCAATAAATAATATTATTTCACCTTCAGATTCTTGAACTTCCTTTACTACCGCTTTTAATCTTTCTTCAAACTGTCCGCGGTATTGAGCGCCAGCAACAAGCGCGCTCAAATCAAGCGCTATAATTCTTTTTGTCTTCAAAGGCTCCGGCACGTCGCCTGCAATAATTCTGTGCGCTATTCCTTCGGCTATTGCTGTTTTGCCTACGCCGGGCTCGCCTATCAATACAGGGTTATTTTTTGTTCTCCGGGAAAGAACTTGAAGAACCCTGCGGATTTCTTCATCTCTTCCAATTACCGGATCCAGTTTATTAGATTTAGCGAGATCATTTAAATCGCGTCCATATTTTTGAAGCGCCTGGTAAGTTTCTTCCGGGTTCTGATTTGTAACTCTTTGGTTTCCGCGAATATCTTTTAATGCAAATAGAAGAACTTTTTTACTGATTCCATTCTCAGTAAACATTTTTCCAATAATTCCCTTTTCTTCGCTCAAAGCCAAAAGTATATGTTCAACAGAAACATATTCATCCTTAAGCATTTTTGCTTCTTCCACGGACTGATCAAAAAGTTTTGCGCTATTGAGAGAAAGCTGTTGATTGCCGATTCCAGCACCGGTTACCTTAGGAAGTTTTTCCAAAAGTTCACCGGTTTTAATTTTCATTTGATTTAAGTTTGCGCCAACTTTTTGAAGTAAAGAACCTGCAACACTATTTTGATCTTGGAGAAGAGAGGCAAGTATATGCTCTGGCTCTACAATTTGATTGTTATAGTTCTGAGCAATCTCTATAGAGTTTTGAACAAGCTCTTGGGCTTTAACTGTAAACTTATTTAAATTGAATGCCATAATTACTCTCACAAATTTTATGCTTTAATTTACTGCTCATACAGAAAATTTACACGAAAAGTTTCGGGTGGCGGGAAACCGGAATTGTTAAATTGACACTCAACTTGTTTACTTAATCACTATGGATTAAATTCCCATTGCCATGCCTGATAAAGCAAAGCGACGTACAGGTTGCGGAGTGGATGTTCATTCACCCTCAATTATTTATCACATTAAAGATCACTTTAAGCTAACTTTGGGTAAAAAAATGTTTAATGAAACATAAAGCAAAAAATAATGTCTATGGCTTTTTTGAATTAAAGCGAATTTACCCTAAGAACTATTCCATTGGTGTTGCAGGAGCGGTAGTTATTCATTTGGTAATTATTGTATTCTATTTTTTGTCTTTTCCAAAAGTTGAAGAAAAAAAATCCTCAGCAAAATTACAGATAGTAACTTACGTGGATTTAGGTCCGCCGCCATCAATAATTCCGGATCAACAGACAGATGCCGTTTCTTCTGCTAAATCAACTTTTGGCAATTTAAAGATTGCAAAAAAAGGTGAAGAGACAAGCGAGTTTGAAATTCCCAATACTTCATCCCCTGTTGAAAACATTAAAGTTGAAGAAGCAAAACTAGCAGAGAAAAAACCAGAGCCTGTTGATGAAACATATTACGTTGCCGTTGATATTATGCCGGAACCGTTTGGCGGGTTGGAAAAGTTACAGCAGAATGTTAATTACCCTGAAGAAGCGAAAAAAGAAAGTATTGTGGGCAGAGTTTTGGTTAAAGCTTTTGTTAATGAAAATGGTGAGGTAACACGTACTGAGATTGTAAAAGGACTCGGCTACGGCTGCGACGAAGAAGCTATGTGGGTTGTAAAAAACGCACGCTTTCGTCCCGGTAAAAAAAATGGAAAACCAATTAAAGTTCAGATTACAATTCCCATTTCGTTCAAGCAATGAACAAAATACAATGTAATAGAAATGCCTTTAATACTAAGCATCAAGGAATATCGCGACCATGTGATGCGACCCAGATTTTAAACCATTCCTCACGCGTCAAATTAACAGTTAATCCTTTCATTGCCGTTTTAATTCTATCAATCTTTCTTGTACCAAGTACAATAACAAAATTAACAGGATGAATAAGCAGCCACGAAGCGGCAACAGCGTCAATTTCTACTTGATACTTGTATGCAAGTTCAAACAAAATGCTTCTTACTCTATTTGCCTGTTCTGTGTTATCATGAAAAATTCTTCCGCCTGCAAAAGGTGACCACACCATTGGCGATATTCGTTTCTCTTGAAGAAAATCTATATTGCCGTTATTAAAATGTTCTGTACAAAGAACAGAAGCTTCTATTTGATTTGTTACAAGCGGAAAATCCAATCTCGATTGCAATAAATTAAATTGGCGCGGGAGAAAATTTGACACACCAAAATTCAAAACCTTGCCGCATTGTTTAAGCTCTATCATTGCTTCTGCAACTTCATCGGCGTTCATTAATGGATCTGGCCGGTGAATGAGAAGAACATCTAAGTAATCCGTATTCATGTTACGCAAAGAATTTTCTGCCGACCAAATTATATGCGCTTTTGATGTATCGTACGAGTGAATATTAAACTCTGGAAAGCGTTTAGTTACAATTTTTATTCCGCACTTAGTAATAAGCTGAAGCTTTTGCCGTAGAGATGGTTCTTCTTTTAAAATACTTCCGAAGATATCTTCGCAAGAATATTGTCCGTAGATATCTGCATGATCAATTGTTGTTATTCCAAGCTCAATTGATTGATTAACAAAATCTTTAAGCTGTTGTGAATTGTAATTCCATTCTTTCGATCGCCAGAAGCCAAGCGAAAAACGAGACATTTTGAATTCCATGGTTTTCCAAATTTCTTATTGATGATATGCAATATACTCTTTAGATTGGATTTGTATAAAACTGGAAATAAAAAAATTATTTGCTGCGAGATAAACAACTTTATTTAGACTAAAACCATTAATTGTTTGCAGAGGTAAAATGTCTCAGCAAGAAAGTTCATTAGAATTCAAAAGAGAACTCGGACTATTCGATTCAACGATGATTGTAGTTGGTTCAATGATTGGATCCGGAATTTTTATTGTTAGCGCAGATATTGCGCGTACTGTAGGTTCAAGCGGATTATTGATTTTAGTCTGGCTTATTACCGGGGTGATTACATTAATTGGCGCGCTAAGTTACGGCGAGCTTGCATCTATGATGCCTTTTGCAGGCGGACAGTATGTTTACATTCGAGAAGCATATAATCCATTAGTTGGATTTTTATATGGCTGGACTTTATTTCTTGTAGTTCAAACCGGGACAATTGCGGCGGTTGCAGTTGCATTTGCAAAATTTACCGGTGTAATTATTCCTTGGTTTAGCACAAACAATGTCTTGCTTGAGTTATCCGCTTTAAGGATTTCGGCAGCACAATTATTGGCTATTGCAAGCGTTGTCTTTTTAACGTTTGTAAATGTTCGCGGCGTTAAAGAAGGAAGAACAGTTCAAAATGTTTTTACATTCTCTAAAACAATTGCACTATTTGGATTGATTGTGCTTGGTTTTGTTATTGGTTCAAATGCTGAAGTTATTACCTCCAACTTTGCCGATATGTGGAGCGCTAAACAAGTTCATCTTAAAAATGGATTGATTGATGTAATAGAACCGCTTGCCGGATTTGCAGTTGTTGCAGCAATTGGAACATCTATGGTTGGTTCTCTCTTTTCGAGCGTTGCGTGGGAAAACATAACTTTTATTGCTGCCGAAGTGAAAGACCCAAAGAAAGTAATTCCTTGGAGCTTGTTCTTGGGAACTATGATTGTAACAGTTTTATACATTATTGTAAATATTGCCTACCTTGTTGTACTTCCACTTCAAGGCAATCCTTCAGCTAAAGATGTTACCGGTTTGGGAATTCAATTTGCATCTGAAGACAGAGTGGGAACAGCAGCAGCGCATTTTATTTTTGGTGATGTAGCTGTTGTAGTAATGGCAATACTAATTATGATCTCTACATTTGGCTGCAATAACGGATTAATTCTTGCTGGCGCAAGAGTGTTTTATGCTATGTCCAAAGATAATCTGTTCTTTAAATTTGCTAAAGAACTTAACTGTAAATCGGTTCCGGCAAAAGCATTATGGATTCAAGCTGCATGGACAAGTTTACTATGTCTTTCCGGAACTTATGGGCAGCTGCTCGATTATGTTGTCTGCACAGTTTTGATATTTTACATACTCACTATTGCAGGCATTTTTATACTAAGAATGAGAATGCCTAATGCCGAGCGCCCTTACAAAGCTTTTGGCTATCCTTATTTACCTATTATTTACATATTGCTCGCTGCTTCAATATCCATAATTCTTTTAATCTACAAACCAAATTATACTTGGCCCGGATTATTAATAGTTGCTCTCGGAATTCCCGTTTACTTTGTGTGGAGTAAAAACAACTCAAAGTTTCGATAAGAAGAAAAGAAAGCCGTGCATTTTACTTATTACTTGCTTAGTAACAACTTAGATCTGCTAATTTTTATATGTAAATATTTTTAGCTGCACTTAGATTAATTGTTAGAAATGTGTTTATACATAGGTGATGAAAGAGAAATTATTACTTCTGTTCCTTGCGAGTTATTATTTCGTTCACTCAAATCTTCTAGTATAATTGGCTTCGGTAATTCCATTTTGGCACTCAGCAGCTTTAAGCGCTCTTCAATAATTTGAATCCCTTTTGAAATATGGTCTTCTTTTTTCTTCCTCGATGCTTCTTTAATTCCAACTCCATTATCCGTTACTCTTATTACCAACGATTTACTAACAAGAGAATCAATCTCTACATACTCAAATAAAAAGGAAACTGTTAGCTGCCCAGTTGCACCAGAATTTATTATTCCATGCCACAAAGAATTTTCTACAAACGGCTGAATTATCATATTTGGAATCAGAAGAGAATCAGATTCAACATTGTTACCCAAAATAATCTCATAAGAAAACTTTTCTTGGAACCTCAACTTTTCTAGGTCGAGGTAGAGTTTTAATCTGTTAATCTCTTCGGATAAACTAATAAATCCGCTCCCGGCAGTATCAAGGTTTTTTCTGATTAGCTTTGCCATCATTGCAATGTAATTATTCGCTTCTTCATTTTTTTGGTGATTAATAAGATACTGTACTGAGTTTAAAGAGTTGAAAATAAAATGCGGATTCATCATAGCAGATAACGCTTGATGCTTAAGTTCATTTATTCTTTCTGTTAATTCTAATTTATCTTTATTCTTTTTCGATAGAAGTTTAATCCTCCATACAACAACAGCCAATACAAGTAAAAGAATTAAGCCGAAGATTAGCAGAATAAACCAAACTGTTTCAACAAAACGGGGAAGAACTATAAATGAAACAGTAATTGGCTTACCCCAGCTTGTATTTTGTGCTTTTGCAGAGATAGCAATATTATATTCTCCATGCTTTAACGAAGTGAAGTTTAGAAAATTGTAATCAGTTTCTATCCACTCGTTATTTAACTTGTATTTGTATTTCATTGCGCCAGGTGAAGAAAAATTCAATCCGGCAAATTCGATGTAAATATTATTTGCTTCGTGTTCAAAAACCAATTTTTGATTTTCAGTATAGATTGAATCGCCGGCTTGAATGCTAATTAATTTTATCGCCGGAGGAAGCGGAAGAAACTCATCGAACAATTTAATATCCAGCAAAGAGATGCCGCTGCTTGTTCCAACGTATAAAATGTTTTTTTCTTCATCATAAAAAAGTGAAAGCACTTCATCTGTCGGTAGTCCAGTTTTACTGTTCAAGTAAATTATTTCAGCGCCGTTTAATAAATAAAGTCCACGCATAGTTCCAATCCAAATTCTACCCTTTTTATCAGACGAAATTGAAGTGGAGAAAGAAAGATCGTAACCATTAATACTTTTATACTCTGAAATAGAACCGCTGCGAAGATCGTAATTTGCAATACCTAAATCACCAGCAAACCATACTTTACCATTACTGTCTTGATAAATTGATCTTATTTTTGAATTTAAAACCGGGTAAGAAGGGAAATAAGTTTTATCCCAATTTACTTTACCAGAAGTTTCTGTAAAATTGGATAATTGGCATAAGCCAAAAGTTGAGCCAACCCAAATGTTTCCATCTGTGTCTTCATACAAATCATTTATTCGGTTAGATATTAAACTATCACCCAAAATGCTGAAGTCTTGAAATGCAAATCTATTAGCTAAAAAGAAATTACGATGTATTTTTATATGATTTCCGGTTGTTCCAAATATATTCAAGCCGTTTTTTGTTCGAATAAAAGTTGGACGGTTGTGAAAATTATAATTTACTCCTTTATAAACAACCCGCTCTCTATCAGTATTCGGAAAACCACCTGCAATATAAACGCCATCATTCAGTACCTTGACATTATGAATGTATTCGGTTAACGGGCTAACCGGGTCTTTCTTTATATGCTCGAATTTATTTTTATAAAATAAATTTACTCCGTTGTATGTACCGATAAAAACTTTACCAGATTTATCTTTGGTTATTGAATGGACACTGTTATTGCTTAAGCCATCTTCTTCTGTATAACTTGATAAATGAAAATTAGTAAGACAATAAGCACCTTTGCCATAAGTTCCAAGCCAAATGTTTCCTTCTTTATCTTCAAACAAATGATTCACGTTTGTTGTCTGAAGATTCATTTTTTTCCCAATATTAATAATTTCCTTCGAGTCGTACGGAATTTTAAAAAACCCTTTATTCATAACAGAGAACCAAAGATTTCCTTTTTTATCTTTCAGCAAGTTAGATACTTCATTATTCCCGCCAACATTTACTTTGTATGTATAAATAACCTTATTGTTTTTTATGCTATAAATATTTCCTTTTGAACCAATGTAGAAACTTCCATCACTTGAATTTGCCAAAGAGTAAGATTCTATACTTGGATTTCCCTCAATGTTTATTTTTCTTGCTGCATCATTCTTTATTTCAAATAGCCCTTTTTTAGTTAGAGCAATTATTCTGCCATCTGTTAGTGTGTCTATTTTATTTAAAATAAATTGCTCAAGATAAACTACCTTGTTCACTAGTTTCCCTGTATTATTCTTTTCAAGGGCGTTAATGTAACTACCTCTTGTATTAGCAAGTAACTTGTTATTATTTGCTGATGGAACATTTATTAAAAAGGTAATATGGTCTAACTTTCCTTTAGTATGATCGTAATAGCTTTTGATGTGTCCATTTTTAAGAATATTAATTCCTTTTTCATAAGTGGCAAAGAAAATCTCTCCTTTAATTCCTAACGTTAACGAAGTTATCATGTTTGAATTTAGTCCGTCTTCAACTGTGTAAGTAGTAAAACGTTTTCCATCAAACCTACTTACACCACTTTGTGTAGCGAGCCAGATAAATCCTTCTTTGTCCTGTATAATCTCAAACACTGTTGCAGATGCAAGTCCATCTGTTGATTTGTAATGATAATACGAAGGAGTTTGTGAGTAAATAGAAGCAATAAATGTGAGAGAAAAAAGTATTACAAGTGTAAAGATTCTTTTGTAAAGCTTAACCCAAATAACATAGAAGTTATTTTTCACAATTTCTTTTTGAGTAACTCTTTTCAGAATCTGTTTTACCATCAAACAGCGCTAAGTAAAGATTTTACTTTCTTTAAAAATTCTGGAGCTTTTCTTCGCGAGATTTCCACTTTGCTTCCATCAATCATTGTTGCATAACCGCCGCTTAATTTTGAGTAATCTTTGATATGCTTCAAGTTGATCATATGAGATTTATGAGTTCTAAAAAAGAATTTATCTGAAAGTGAATTCTCAAAATCTTTTAATGTGCGGGTGATGATTTTCTTTTTCCCATCCAACAGAACTACTTTCGTATAACAACCTTCCGCTTCTAACTGAATAATATTATCAGTCAGCATTACTTCAAATCCATACGAAGCAGGCAACAATAGCTTCTCTGATTCTGATGAAGACTCAGTCTTCCACTCTTTAGTTTTAAGTGCTAGTAGTTTTTTAATAGTTTGTTTGAGTTCTTTAATATTAATTGGCTTAAGTAAATAATCTACTGCACCCGCTTTTACAGCCTTGATACCAAACTCTTCGTAAGCACTAACAAACACAACCATAAAATTTAACTCGTCATATTCAGCTATAAAATCAAAGCCGTCGAGCACGGGCATATTAATATCAAGAAACACTACATCTGGTTTAAGAGAATTAACAAGTTTTTTGGCTTCTTTAACGGAGTCAGCTGTTCCAATAACTTCGACTTCAATACAATAATTTTCCAAAATCATTTTCAGATTTTCTCTTCCGTGAAGTTCATCATCAACAATGACTGCATTCAATTTGCCGCTGTTAAACTTCGAGTTCTCCATCTGTTCCTTTCAAAACTTATTTGTGAAAAAAATCTTTTAGCTTTCTGCTGTGCGTTTGCCAGACTGCCTTAACTGTGTTAAGAATAGTCTTCAGTATTATTGAAACATCAGCCAACACTTTTAAATTTGATTTAACTAATCTCGGAATGAATAGGACTAATTTTAATGCGTTCAAAGTAGTGAGAAGATTATATTAAGTCAAGTAGTCTTTTTTTTGTTCTGAAGGCATACCTCAGAAATTAACACCACGTTTTATCGTGGCGCAACACATGCCTTTGGATTAGGTCTTCAGCCATAATTATTAAATCCGAACTTCATTGAGCGTTGATTAACTCACAGATACAGCAAAGTACTTATTTACCATACTAATTTCGGCTTTAGCAACGAATTCTTATTTGCCCAATATACGGCTACTTCATTTATCAGTTGAATAACTTTTGCAATCGCGTATTGCATTAAATGCTAACAAATAGTTTATGTTACCCAAATTATACTCCCGCGCGCGTCAAATACTTCCCTACGGGAGAAGCGTGTGGTTTATCCAAAAAATATCTACTGGTTACATTAAAAGAAGTACGAATTTTTATGATGAGCCAAAATATTTCATAACATATTATGTTCTGAAGAATTCATTTACAAAAAATTAGGTTGACTCAATGACCTTGTATGGCATCAGTAAAAGTCCCGAAACGCATTGTTTCTGGGCATATGCAATTTTCATTTAGCAATTAATTCAAGTGTAAATGCCATTTCCTTACCATCTCTTAATGCAACAACATTAACTTTATCGCCGGCTTTGTAATCTTGTACTGCGTACATAAAATCGTAAATGTTACCTACTTCCTTAGTACCAAACTTAATTATAATATCTCCAGCTTTCATACCAGCTTTTGCGGCCGGGCTTCCTTCTGTAGTGCCCGAAAGTTTATAGCCGTTTCCAGAATAACCAAATTCCGGCACACTTCCAACTGTAACTCTTGCCCTGCCAGTTGGTCTTTGCGCAGCTTCTTGAACTTTAACGTAATCCAATCTTTTCTCGGCTTTCTGAATCACATTGGCAACATCAAATACATATTTTAATATTTTTTCTTGCCCGGCAAAGTTTATTTTATCTATATCGTCAGAAGGCTTATGATAATCCGAGTGCGTACCGCTGAAGAAGAATAGAACTGGAATACTTTTGTTAGAAAATGCTTGATGATCGCTTCCGCCTGAGCCGCCATCACTCATTGCTAACTTAAATCCGTAACTGTTCTTTTCGTTTAGAATTTCTTTCCATCTTGATGAAGTTCCGGTTCCAATTATTGTCAAATTGTTTTCTTCGTTCAAGCGTCCAACCATATCCAGGTTTATCATAGCTGTAATATTTCCAATTTCAACAGATGGATTGTTTGTATAGTAAGTAGAACCAAGAATGCCTAATTCTTCGCCGGAAAAAGCTAAGAAAATTATACTGCGCTTTAATTCGTTTTTTATTGATGCAAATTTTTCTGCCGTTTCCATTACTCCTGTTGTACCGGAAGCATTATCATCAGCGCCATTATGAATTTGCTTATCTGCACCTTTGTACATCGAAGCCTCTTTAAGATGATCAATTCCAAGATGATCATAATGCCCGCCTATAACAATGTATTCATTCTTAAGGGCTGGATTGTTACCTTCAAGAACACCACCCACGTTTCTGGCAATTTTTTGTACTTCAACTGCTTCTGAAACAAGCTGCACATTTGCATTTTTTAGTAAGAATGATTTTGGTTTTTTTGAATCATCAATTTGTTTTTGAACATCTGCAAAAGAAACACCTTGCTTTTTTAGAATCTCATCTACAACAGAGCGGGAAACTTGCAACACCGGAAAATCTTTCATTCCAGGCGCGCCATCGTAACGTGGTTCAGGTAAAATATCATCATTCTTTGGAAGCCAGCCGTTCACAATTATTAATCCGGCAGCGCCTTTATCTTTTGCATTACTGGCTTTGTTTCGAAGGGTTGAAAAACGCTCAAACTCTGATCGTGAGCTGTCATGCTCCGGATGATTTCTCATCAGTAAAACAATTTTACCGGTTACATCAATACCATCATAGTCATCATAATTTAGCTTGGAAGCAGAAATTCCATAGCCCACAAAAAAAATTTCTCCACTCACTTTTGATTTACCTGAAAATCCAATTGTTGTAAAATCTTTTTTAAGAGTAAGACTTTTTCTTTTTCCTTCAACACTAAAATTGAGTGAGTTATTTTTGGTCAGCTCAACTTTTTCGATAAACGGAAATTCTTGAAACCACTTTCCGTTGAAAGCTGGTTTTAATCCGTAAGATTCAAATTGAGCTTGTATATAATTCCCGGCTAAGCGCTCTTCAGGCGAACCGGTAAAACGTCCTTTCATAGCATCTGAAGCAAGGTAATTTATATGTGCTTTTATTTCGTCTGCTGTAATTTCTGGATTGCTGCTCTTATCCTGTGCCCAAATAAATGAAACAGCAATAAGTAAAAGAATCGAAATTCTTTTCATTGTATCCTCTCGTAATGATTGTTGGAATTTGTTTGGCAAATTAAGCGATTCATCAAAACCAACCAAGTTTATTTCGATCTGGCGGATGTTGCTATCTCATTAACAAACATGGCTTTTCTAAGTTCACTTAAGAGCGTCTCTAAAAACTGTTGTCTTAAAAAATTTCATCTCGCAAACGGGGCAACTAATATTGATTGCTTTGGCAGGCGGGGCAGCGAGGTTTCTGAAAACAAATTTTATTTATTCGCCTCAAGAGGCGGGGAATTTGACCCTCGTCCGCCTCTGGCGGATTAATAAAGTTAGCGCCAATCGAACTAATTTACTTCTGTTTTATGTTAGGATATAAACAGCTATTTTAGCCTGTAACAAGTGAACTTTTCAATATAACAATGGAGTTATTATGTCAAAGACATTCGAAGTTGTAGAACGCGTTGGAATATCAACAGAAAGCATTGCAGATGCAGTTCGCGAAGTGGTTTTAGAAGCTAATTCAGAAAAAAAAGTTGGCTGGTTTGAAGTTCTTGAACAACGAGGAAGAGTTACCTCTGAAGGAAAAGTTGAGTTTCAGGTTAAAGTAAAAATTGGCAGAAAACTAAAAGACTAAGGAGTTAAAAATGGCAATTAAAGTTGGAGATGCAGCACCAAATTTTTCATTAAAAGATACATCAAACCAAACGCATAATCTTTCGGATTATAAAGGAAAGAATGTTGTGTTGTTATTCTTTCCCGCAGTTGGAACTGGTGTTTGTGAAAAAGAATTATGCTCTACAAGAGACAGTATGAAAGATTATGAAGGTCTCAATGCACAAGTTTTAGGCATTAGCGTTGATGGACCGTTCGCACAAAAACTTTGGGTTGATAAGTATCAATTCAATTTCCCTTTGTTGAGCGATTTCAACAAAGAAGTTTCACCTGCTTACGGCGCTTTCTACGATGTGTGGCTTGCAGGCAAGTGGGATCTCAAAGGAGTTGCTAAACGTTCAGCATTTGTAATTGATAAACAAGGACTTGTTCAATATGCAGAAATTCTTGAAAGCGCCGGCGAAGAACCAAACTATGCCGCAGTTCAAGAATGCTTAAAAAATCTAAACTAATCTGTTTTGTTTGAAAAGAAAAAGGAGACTATTTACGTCTCCTTTTTTATTTTAAACGGAACTAAAAACTCAACGTGTTGTGTTGAGAAATTAAAAGAGGAATTTATGCTCGAAGTTGGAAAGAAAGCTCCCGCATTTAATCTTGCAGACTCAAACGGAAGAAATGTTTCTTTAAGAGATTTCAGAGGGAAAAAAGTAATTCTATATTTCTATCCAAAGGATATGACTTCCGGCTGCTCACAAGAAGCATGCAATTTCCGTGATGCGTTTCCAGATTTCAGCAAGTTGAATGCCGTTATAATTGGTGTAAACGCTGATTCAGCGAGCATCCACAAAAAGTTTATCGAAAAGTATAGCCTGCCATTTATTTTACTAAGCGATGAAAGCAAAAAAATTTTAAATAGATATAAAGTATGGAAAGAGAAAAGCATGTATGGCAAAAAATATATGGGAATTGAAAGAACTACCTTTGTGATAGATGAAGAAGAAAAGATTCTGCACATTTTTTCTAAAGTGAAAGTAAGCGGACACGTAGAAGAAGTTTTAAAAGTAATTAAAGGATAATAATATGGTTTATGTAACTCGAAGAGAAGTTTTTTCTGCATCACACCGTTTGTTCAATCCAAATCTTACAGAAGAAGAAAACTATTCATTGTTTGGAAAATGCAGTAACGAAAACGGACATGGGCACAATTATGTACTCGAAATTACAATTTGCGGTGAAGTTGATTCTAAAACCGGTTATTTAATGGATCTAAAACTGCTCAAACAAATTATTATAGATAATGTGATTAGCAAAGTTGACCACAAAAATTTGAATCTTGACGTTAATTTTTTAACAGGCAAAATTCCAACTGCGGAAAACATTGCCATCTCAATTTGGGAAGAGCTGGAAAACAAAATTCCAAATGGAAATCTTTTTTCTGTAAAACTAAAAGAGACTGAAAACAATTTTGTAGAATACAAAGGGAAGGTTAGTTAATGAATTACTCAAAGGTTGAAGAGTGCATAAAAACTATTTTAGAAGAGATTGGAGAAGATTCAAAAAGAGAAGGGCTGCTAAAAACCCCATCGCGTGTGGCTAAATCTTTTGAATTTCTTACTGACGGATATTCTAAAAATATAGACGAGATTTTGAACGATGCCATTTTTAGAGAGAAGTATGATGAAATGGTTATAGTAAAAGACATTGATTTTTACAGTTTGTGCGAGCATCACCTGCTTCCCTTTTACGGTAAAATTCACATTGCTTATATTCCAAAAGGCAAGATTATTGGTTTGAGTAAAATTCCACGCATAGTTGATGTTTTTGCAAGAAGACTTCAAGTTCAAGAAAGAATGACACAAGAAATAGCCGATACTGTTGAGAAATATCTTCTGCCGCGCGGCGTAGCTGTTGTTGCAGAAGGTTATCACATGTGCATGATGATGCGCGGAGTTCAAAAACAAAATTCCATTACTACAACAAGCGCGATGCACGGAATATTTAAATCAGATGCAAGAACAAGAAGCGAGTTCTTAGATCTAATTGCAAAGAGAATCTAATGACAGAAAAGAAAAAAATTGTTTGGCTTACCGGCGCAAGCTCCGGTATTGGAAAAGCAATTGCAGAAGTGTTTGTTGCTAACGGTATTTTGGTCGCCGGCTCTTCGAGAAGAATTGATTTGCTGAATGAACTTACTGAAAAATTAGGTGTACTTTTTCTCCCAATCAAAATGGATGTCTCGGATAAATCCAACGTAGAAGAAGTTTATAAAAAACTTTCTCAAGAATATGAAATAGTAACCCTTATCAACAATGCAGGTATAACTTCGTTCAAAAAAATTGTTGATGATTCACTTGATTCTATTGAGCAAATAATTCAAACAAATCTTCTTGGTTCAGTTTACACAACCAAAAGTGTCTTACCAGAAATGATCGAAAGACAAAGTGGAACAATCATTAACATTCTTTCTGTAGTTACACAAAAAATATTTACAGGCAGCAGCGCTTACTCGGCTTCAAAATCGGGATTATTAGCTTTTGCAAAAGTAGTTAGAGAAGAGCTGCGCGATAAAAATATTAGAGTGATAAATGTTTCTCCCGGAGCCACAGCAACAGAAATTTGGCCCGAAAAAACTTTGGCAAAATATTCTGAAAAAATGATGAATGCCGAAGCAATTGCTAAGTTAATTTTTAGAATCTACGAAGAGAAAACCAACCTTGTTGCAGAAGAGATTGTGCTAAATCCAATTACAGGCGAGTTATAATTATTCTGTCGTTTGTAACTCTGTTTTGTGAAACAAAAAATTTAGCAAATCCCTAATCAGCCTTTGCTAAAAACAAGAGCCGCTTAATAAAAGCGGCTCTTGTTTTACAAGAAAAAATTACTTAGCGTAAATCTTTGTTAATTCTTTTGCAGTTCTGTTTTTCCAGCTGCCTTTATGATAACCATAACCTGCAATTAATGGCATTGCCAGCGTTGCTTCGCTATAAACCATCTGCTCAAATGTTGTTTCTACCTTGCCCCAAGAACTTGCTTCTTTAAGTGTTGAAGAAGAAAGAGCGCCATCACGAACATCTGCAACAGTAATTTGAATAGCGTATTTGTGCATTGGGGCATCTTCTTGTAATAGATCCGCCGCAACAACAATATCTTGAGTAAAGTTTTTCGGAACGCCGCCGCCTATCATAAAGATTCCGGTTTCTTTGTTCTTAAGCTTTACTTGTGTTAATTCAAGAAAATCTTTTCCGCTGTCTATAGAAACATGCTTATCGGGATTTTTTACTTGATGCATTACAATACCAAAGCCGGCAGAGCAATCAGAAAATGCCGGAACAAAAATCGGCACATTCTTTTTGTATGCAGTGTAAACAACACTATCATCAACTTTTGGTCCGCCGTTATCTTCTAAGTATTTACCAAAATGCCAAAGCAATTCGCGTGATGAATATGGACGCGGTTCGAGTGAATCGAAAATTATTGCTGTTGTATCATCACAAATGCGCAATTCGTCTTCATCAATAAAAGTATCGTAAATGCGGTCAATGTGTAAATCACGCATTTCGTTATCATCAACAAACGGTGTACCAATGTAATGCTTAAAACCAAGCGCTTCAAAGAAATCTTGATCAACCATAATTGCGCCTGTAGAAACAATAGCATCAACCATATTGTTGTTAACTAAGTCAAAAACTACTTTTTTTAAACCGGCACTAAATAAGCTGCCTGCTAATGTTAAAATAATTGCGCAGTCTTTATCCTTTAACATCATATCGTAAATCTGAGCTGCGCGGTTTAAATCGCGTGCGCTAAATGCCATCGCTTCCATTGAATCTACAAGTTTAATAACATTGTGCTCTTTAATGTCTATATGTTTAATCACTTCTTTAAGATAATCTTGTTTCGTTGCCATTTATTTCTCCTTTTTTTGTGCGCAAAGATAAAAATTATTTATGAGCCGAATCAAACCCGCCTGCCGTTTTATGAGGGTTGGGCGGATAAGTCGAAAACAACATTTTTTAATAATCATGGCTTTTTAGAGTAGGCTAATTTATCTAAAATTTTCTTACCGATTAAATGAGGAACAAAAGTATCTCCCATACTAAACGGCTTTTCTTCGATGAAGACGAACCCGAGTTTTTTATACCAGTTTAAAACCCGCTCATTATGCACCATTACTCCTATGTAAATTTCTTTATAATGTTTTTCTATTGCTGTACTACAAGCCAATTCAAAAAACTTTATTCCAATTTTTAATTTTTGATATTCCGGCAAAACATAAATCGAAGAAAGATAGAATCGCTTTTCTTCTATGCAGTCGTAAAGTTTAAGCCAGCCGCACACTTTATTATTTGCTTCAGATACGAAACAGGTAAAAGCAAGATTTTCATTTGCTTGTTTTAGCAAATCTACAGAGTAAGTTTTATCAAGATAAAAATCCAAATCATTTTTAGGAATGAATGATGAATAAGTGTCTTGCCAAGATTGCTGCAAAACATTGCGAACAGCTTCTGCATCATTCTCGTTCCATTTACGAATTGTAATATTTGTTTCCATTATTAGAAAAACCTCTTGGCAAGTTTTAAAATACCTTGTTTCCAAGGAACGCGGTGGCTAATTCCACTTTGCCTTTTAAATGAATCAAGATGTTCTAAATACCATTTGAAATTTCTTATCAAAGCATCTTTGTTAGAATGCTTTGGAGAAAAACCCAAAACTCTTTCTGCTTTTTCTATGGAAACGAAAGAATCTTTTGAAGCAGTTTCGTAAACCCATTTGTAAAGAGGAGAAAGTTTCATCGTTTCGAGCAATTTTAGTGTTGCAATTATCGGTTTTTCCGGAAGAGGAGCAATCTTTTTTCCGAAGCCTGCATAATCCAAAACAGCTTGATAATCTTCCTTCATTGTCGCGAATTCTTTTGCCCCGATATTAAATGTGTTATTCACTTTTTGGCAATCTAACACAATGCACTGATAAATTGATTCACATAAGTCTTCAACATCCAACAATTGATAACGATTGTTGCCTTCACCAATCATAGGAAAACCTTTTCCATCTTTTGCCCAATCATAAAAAAGTGCAAACACTCCAAGCCGTTCTGGTCCAATAAAAGATTTTGGGCGGAGAATTGGAACGCACATTCCTTTTACCCGAAACTCAAGACAAACATTCTCGGCTTCAATTTTCGCTTTCCCGTAAGCACCAACGCCATCAAGTTTGTCGGTTTCGTAGATAGGATGATGATCTGGAATTCCGTAAACAGCAGTGGAAGAAATGTGAATAAATCGCTTGGCTTCGTACTTTTCTGCCGCCTCAAGAAGGTTTTTTGTTCCTATAACATCTGTTGTGTGAATATCATCAGGTGTGTAAAGAGGTAAAGCAGCCGCAGCATGAATAATAATTTCAACTATCGAAACAGCTTCTTCTACCTTTTGTTTATCACGAATGTCTCCTCTTATTATTTTGATTTTATCTTTTTCCGGGTAATCGAAATCCGCTATATCGAGCGAAACGATTTCGTGATTTCTGTTAAGCAAGAATCTGATTAGGTTAATTCCAAGGAATCCCGAGCCACCAGTAACAAGTATTTTCATTTTTTGCCAATATTTGCCGCAAAGTTAAGCAAAAATGGTTTCGAGAGCTTCTAAAAAATATCAAGGCTTTGCAGGATTTGCGTTTTCTATGGCTCGCTTATTAGCTTATGGCAATTA
The DNA here is from genome assembly GCA_009773205.1 of Ignavibacteria bacterium. Lineage (GTDB taxonomy): Bacteria > Bacteroidota > Ignavibacteria > Ignavibacteriales > Melioribacteraceae > Stygiobacter. The sequence continues at coordinate 30,059 of WPAE01000006.1, read as the reverse complement.
AAATTTAGTCGTCATTTTCCTACGCTTAAGTCATGCAGTTTAGTTTTATCCAGTATCAAGCATCAAAACAGAGCTTAAAAATAAAATGTCTGCATTTCTTGACATTCTAACTTCGTGCCAATATATTTACACCCCTTGAAAAATAGTTATTTTGTGTTTGGAGGAAGTTTTGAAGCAAGAAAGAATTACAAGATTCATCAAACCGGAAGATGCCAATCAGAAATGGTACGTGGTTGATGCAAAAGATCAGGTTTTAGGACGCTTAGCCGCACAGGTTGCACGCGTAATACGCGGGAAAAACAAACCGTTTTTTACACCTAACATGGATGCTGGAGATTTTGTTGTAGTTATCAACGCAGATAAAATACGCATGACAGGAAAAAGAGAAACTCAAAAAGAGTATTTCTCTCATTCTATGTATCCCGGCGGTGCTAAATTTCGCTCTTACTCCGAAGTTATGGCAAAAAACCCATCTTGGGTTGTAGAAAATGCTGTAAAGGGCATGCTGCCAAAAACTAAACTCGGAAAAAGATTAGGCAAGAAGTTAAAAGTATATGCCGGTGATTCTCATCCGCACAGCGCACAAATGCCTGAAGTATTAAGTTTTTAATGGAGCTTTTTAATGATAGATAAAATTTATGTTGGTAGAAGAAAAGATGCTGTAGCCAGAGTCTATTTAAGAACAGGCTCCGGAAAAGTTACAATTAACGATAGAGCATTTGAAAACTACTTCCCGATGAAAGAGCAAAGAGACAATGTTCTTATGCCATTTGTAGTTACAGAAACAAGTGGAAAGTATGATGTTTTTGCAAACACTAATGGAGGCGGCACTAACGGTCAATCAGATGCTATCCGTTTAGGTATTGCAAGAGCTTTAGAAGAAATGAACGCTGATTTCCGCCCAGCGCTAAAATCTGAAGGATTACTTAAAAGAGATCCTAGAATGGTTGAGCGTAAAAAATATGGACAGAAAAAAGCGCGTAAACGCTTCCAATTCTCAAAGAGATAATCAACTTATTTATATAAAATCATTCATACTCTCGGATTTGCCTCCTGTGTCCTACTAGAAAATGGATTAAGGGCAAAGTTGAAGAGAGTAGAAGTTAAACAGGAGTAATAATGGCAAGAGTACAACTCACCGAACTCATCGAATCAGGTGCACATTTCGGGCACTTAACTCGCAGATGGAACCCCAAAATGAAACCATTCATTTTTATGGAGAAGAATGGAATTCATATAATTGATCTAAAGAAAACTTCCGACGCTATTGACGCAGCAGCAGATGCAATGACAGAAATTGTTTCTCAAGGTAAAAGAATTCTTTTTGTTGGCACAAAGAAACAGGCAAAAGGAGTAATTGCGCAAGAGGCTAAAAGAAGCGATAGCAATTGGGTTAGCGAACGCTGGCTTGGCGGAATGCTAACAAATTTTTCAACAATACGCAAAAGCATTAAACGTTTGCAATTGATTGATAAAATGGAAAGTGACGGTACGTTCGAGAAGATTACAAAAAAAGAGCGTTTGTTAAAATCGCGCGAAAGAGATAAACTAAGAAAACTACTTGATGGCGTAGAAACAATGGGTAAACTTCCAGGCGCATTGTTTATTGTTGATGTTAAAAAGGAATCTATTGCAGTAAATGAAGCAAAGAGATTAAACATTCCGGTATTTGCAATTGTGGATACTAACTGCGATCCTAATCCTATTGATTATGTAATTCCGGCTAATGATGATGCAGCTCGTGCAGTAGAAATTATTGGAAGAGTTATAGCAGATGCTGTTATTGAAGGTGCTGCTAAAGCTAAAGAATTAAAAGCACACGAAATTGCCGAAGGTGAAAAGACTAATAAAATTGAAGAAGAAGTTGATAAGAAAGATGGTAAAGGAAAAGTTCGCCGCGTTAAGTTTGAAGGTCGTGATGACAGACGAGGAAGCGGAGATAGAAAACCCAGAACAGATAGAAAACCTTTTCATAAGAGCGAATCTAAACCGGCAGCAGTACCTGAAGTAAAACATGAAGAAAAACCAACAGAAAAGAAATCAGAAAATTAAGCCGCTTTTGGCAGACGAGTAACAAATTATCATGTGCTTGTAGAAAGCAAATTAGTTGCGAATATTTCTCTCTAAAAGAGATTAGATTTATTAACATAGTAATTACAAGGAATTAGTTTTATGGCAGTTAGTGCACAACAAGTGAAAGAATTAAGAGATAAAACCGGCGCAGGAATGATTGACTGTAAAAAAGCGCTTGAAGATTCTAACGGTGATTTAGAAGTTGCTATTGATATTTTAAGAAAGAAAGGAGCTGCTGTTGCTGCAAAACGTGCTGAAAGAGCAGCTAACGAAGGAGTTGTTTTAACTAAGATTTTCGATGATGGAAAATCTGCCGTAATGATTGAAGTTAATTGCGAAACAGATTTTGTAGCTAAGAATGAAGACTTTGCTAGTTTTGCAAATTTAGCTTTAGAAGCAGTAATAACTAATCAACCGGCAGATGTTGAAGCATTAATGACATTATCTGTTAATGGAAAAAATTTATCTGATGAATTAAACTCTTTAATAGGAAAGATTGGTGAAAAGATTCAAGTTTCCCGTTTTACAATAGAAAAAGCGGATAATGGTGTTATTGTAGATTATATTCATCATGGCAGTAAACTTGGTGTTTTAATTTCTGCAGAAAATATTCAGGGTGATAAAGCAGCAGAGTTTACACCTATATTAAAAGATTTTGCAATGCAAGTTGCAGCTATGAGACCAATTTCTGTTTACCGCGAAGAGGTTGATAAAACTTTGATCGAAAAAGAAATGGAAATCTATAAAGAATTAGCTCGCAAAGAAGGCAAGCCGGAACAAATCTTAGAAAAGATTGCTGCTGGCAAGCTAAATAAGTATTATGAAGAAAATTGTTTGTTTGAGCAGGCTTTTGTTAAGGATAACTCGAAGAAAGTTTCTACTCTTATCGAAGAGTTTAACCAGAAGCACGCTACAAAGGCAAAGTTAATTCAGTTCAAACGTTTTCATCTTAGCGATGAAAAGAAGTAAAACGCGGAAAGGTCTTATTTTACAATAAGACCTTTTTTTTTATATTGGAATCACGATGAATAATAACCTTAAGTACAAAAGAATTTTGCTAAAGCTTTCTGGCGAGTCGCTTGCCGGAGAAGGCGAATTTGGCATTGATCCACAGATTCTAACTTTTTTTGCTAAGGAGATCAAGAAAATTTATGAACTTGGCGTACAGGTTGGAATTGTAATTGGCGGAGGGAATATTTACCGCGGATTAAATGCCGAAGGACAAGGTATAGACCGAGTAACCGGCGATCAAATGGGTATGCTTGCAACAATGATTAACTCATTGGCATTGCAAAACACATTAGAAAACAATGGAATGTTTACACGTTTGATGACAGCAATCAATATGAGTGCAATAGCTGAGCCTTACATTCGAAGAAGAGCAATACGCCATCTTGAGAAAAAGAGAATTGTAATTTTTGGTGCGGGAACAGGGCATCCGTATTTTAGCACAGATACTGCAGCTTCTTTACGCGCTGTTGAAATTGAGGCAGATGCGATTATTAAAGGAACAAGAGTTGACGGTGTTTATGATGCCGATCCGGAAAAAAACCCAGAAGCGAGTATGTTTAACGAAATTTCATATTTAGATGTAATTCAGAAAAACTTACGCGTAATGGATATGACAGCTATTTCGCTTTGCAAAGAAAATAACTTGCCTATAATTGTATTTAATATGGATAAACCGGATAACTTGCTAAAACTCTGTACAGGCGAAAGTATTGGAACTTCGGTTGGAAATTTTGCAGTAAGTAAGAATTAATTTCGAGGAAAAATGATGAATAACGAAGTTATTAAAGACGCAAAACTAAGAATGGACAAAACCGTAGAAGCTTTTAGAAGTGAAATTGTTAAAATAAGAACTGGTAAAGCAACTACTGCATTGCTTGATGGCATTAAAGTAGATTACTACGGAACTATGAGTCCACTTAATCAAGTGGGCAATGTTAGCGTTATTGATGCCCATACAATTGGAATTACTCCTTGGGATAAATCTATGGTGCAGGCTATTGATAAAGCTATTATGTCTGCAGGGTTAGGTCTAAATCCCATTAGTGATGGAACAAATCTCAAAATTCCCATTCCCCCGCTTAACGAAGAAAGAAGAAAAGAATTAGTTAAGCTAGTAAAGAAATTTGGAGAAGAATCTAAAATTGCTTTGCGTAATGTACGCCGCGATGCCAATGACCATTTGAAAAAACAGGAAAAAGAAAAGAAACTTACTGAAGACGAATTGAAAGAAGCCGAAAAAGAAACGCAGAAACTTACTGACGAACACATTACAAAAATTGACGAACTAATTAAGCACAAAGAAAAAGAAATTATGGAAGTTTAAAACTATATTTTATTCATAGGCTTTTTAGAATTTAAACCCGCTGCTAAAGTGGGTTTTTTTATGCTTCACAATAATTTTGGATCATGATAAAAATCCTTACCCCTTTTACTTTTTCATAAACCCTCGCTACTTCCGAAGGCACTCAGTTGAAGGCTGACCTAAAAACAGCCAGAACCTACCAAGACTTGATGGGAGAGACTGGCGCCATGAACAAATATTCCGCATTCGCTTGACAAAATTGGCAACATCCCAAAATCAGCAACCCTTTTAGCAACCCTATAAAGCATTAAATGAAGTCATAAAAACAAAAAGCCCCGATTCGCTAAGAATCGGGGCTTTTAAGAGCGGGTTTACCCGTTTTTTTTGGCGGGGCCGACGAGACTCGAACTCGCGACCTCCTGCGTGACAGGCAGGCGTTCTAACCAACTGAACTACGACCCCAAATACATTAAACTCAAAACTCAATTTCTAACCAATCCGCCAAAGGCGGACAGGCTGAACTACGACCCAAATACATTAAACTCAAAACTCAATTCGCTGCGTTCTAACCACTCTGAGCAAAGTTTATCTGCATGATCTTACTATATTAAACAGCTTTTCAAATAACGTGTGCGAAAATAATGATTCTTACCAATCCAATGCAAGAAATGTTATAACTTTTCGCTGCCAAAACTTACACCAACCGATAAAGCTGCAAGCACAGCCTGGTCTTTTTGTTTAACTAGTTTTTGCTTAGATATGGCATTTGCAAGCTTAACGCTAATTATTTCCGATCCTTTCAAAGCCACCATTCTTCCAAATTGTCTTTTCATAACTAACTGTATGGCATTTGTACCAAATTTGGTTGAAAGAATTCTATCAAAAGGAGTTGGGCTTCCGCCTCTCTGCAAATGCCCGAGTACAGTAGTTCTTGTTTCCAAACCGGTATTGCTGCTAATCATCTTGGCAACATATTCTCCAATACCACCAAGCTGAATAGGATCGGTTCTCCTTTTGTCTTTGGCTTTTGTAATTAAAGAGCCATTTTTAGGTCTTGCGCCCTCTGCAACACAAACAAGACTGAAACGTTTGCCGCGCATATTCCTTTGTAAAACTTTTTCATAAACTGTATTCCAGTTGAACGGTATTTCCGGAATAAGAATAATATCTGCACCGCCGGCAATTCCACCGTTTAGTGCAATCCAGCCTGCATATCTCCCCATAACTTCGCAAACCATTACACGATGATGAGCCGATGCAGTAGTGTGAAGCCGATCCAATGCTTCAGATACAACATAAACTGCAGAATCGTGTCCGAATGTTAAATCTGTAGCTTCAAGGTCGTTATCTATTGTTTTAGGAACACCAACTATATTCATTCCCATCAAACTCATCTTATGTGCAATGTTCATTGTACCATCTCCGCCAATAGCAACTAATGCATCAAGTCCCCAGCCATCATAGTTTTTTAATGCTTCTTTTGATCGGTCCACAATTTTAATTTTTCCGTTAGTTTCTTCAGGCCAATGAAATGGATCGCCTTTATTTGATGATCCAAGTATTGTTCCTCCTTTTCCCAAAATACCAGATACGTCTTTGTTGTATAGCTCAATTGTCTTTCCATTTACTAAACCTTCAAATCCATCTAATATTCCGAAAACGGAAATGCCATTATCGTGAGCAGGCTTTGTAACTCCGCGTATAACTGCGTTTAAGCCGGGACAATCACCGCCGCCAGTAAGAATGCCAATTCTCTTAATTTTCGTTTTCACTTAGGCTCCATATATTTTTACTTCAATGATTCTTTGATAGTCTTAAAATGTAATTTGGCAAAATTTATTAGTGTAGAATATTCATTTTGCTTTAAGAATCTTTTAAGAAAACTCTTGGCTTTTTCACTTGAGCCTTTTGGAAAATCCAGTCCTTTATACTCAAGTTCGTAGAACCACTTATTAAAAGTATTGCGCGCAAGTATTGAAGCAGCTGCAACAGCAATAAAGCGTTCTGCTTTTTCAGTATCAATAAATTCTACATGCGAAAAAGACTTATCTCTGTGAATCTCGAGACCTTGAGTGCTAAATTTATCCGAGATAACAGTTTTAGCATCTATATCATCGAGTAAAATCTTTATTGCTTTAGAATGCCCAAAGCTTAAGAGCTTGTTTAAGTTTTTATACTCTTCATATTTTCTGTTATAAAGTTCCGGTCTAAGCTCAATAATCGAATAATAGCCTTTACAAATATTTTTGATTTTTGCTGCGAGAAAATCAATCTGCGGATCGCTAAGTGCTTTGCTATCCCGAACGCCAATTCTTAACAATTCTTTTTTCGAATCTTTATCAACAAAAACTGCAGCTATAACCAATGGACCAAAAATGTCCCCTTTGCCAGCTTCGTCAGTTCCTATGTATGAATTTGGTTCTTCAACTTTTGCTTCCGTTAGACCAAGCACAGGCTCTTCGTTAACTAAATTGTTTACTGTGCTGTAAAGTGTTGATTTTTGATCTCCTTGAATAACAAGGTTTAATCCTTTTTTCCCAAAGTAGAGTAAGATTTTAATCTTCTTTCCATCTTGAATGGCATCAAACTCATAATGGTAATTTTTCTGAATGATAGAAGTGGAAGTTAAACCGGAGTTGTCAATATTTTTTTTAAGTTCGTTTATTTTTGAAATAGCTTTTTCTTTTAGCATTGAGTCTTAGATGAGAAAGTTATGAGAGAATTAAGTTTGCTAACTACGATTATATTTAATGCAAGTTCCTCTTAAGATCAACTCAGTATCTATTACAATCTTCTTGCACTTGAAATTATCTATATTGTTAATGTTGTCAATAAGCAGGTTCATAGATTTAGAGGCTAATTGGTCTGTAGGTTGATTAACACAGCTAAGTGGAGGAGATAAAAAGTTTTGTACTTCTGAGTTGCCGAAGCAAATCAAATCAATATCATCTGGAATTGTTAAACCAACTTCTTGAGCGGCAGTATAAATTCCAATTGCTGTGGGATATGTAACGGCAAGAATAAAATCGGGCAGGTTCTTTTCGCGGTAAAGTTTCATAAATGAATCGTAGCCGCTTTTTTCATCAAAATCGCCCTCAATTACCCAGTCTGGGTTTACATTTAATCCATTATCCTTCATAGCTTTGTGAAAACCAAGCATGCGCTCTCTGCCAATGCTGATGTTAGTATGCCCGGCAAAGTGAGCAATTCTTCTATAACCAAGATTTATAGCATGTTCGATAGCCTTGTAAGATGCGCCTTTGTCATCTACCGCTACTGTGTTGCAATCTGCCAAATCCGGTATTCGGTCCATAAAAACAAGTGGAACTCGTCGTTTCTTTGCAGTTTCAAAAATTTCAAAATCTTTTGTGTCTTGAGAAACTGAAATAATTATACCGTCAACGCGCATGGAAAGCAGAGATTGAATTTGCTTTTTCTGCAATTCTGCATTTTCATGAGAAACTGTTAAAAAAGCATGGTATTGGTGATCTAGCGCAAAATTGTAAATATGATCTATAACAGAGCTGAAAAAGTGATGATCGATCTGTGGAAGAACAACGCCAATAGTATTGGATTTTCTAGCAGCTAAACTGCGAGCCATAAAGTTAGGAGAGTAGCCTAATTCATCGGCGGTTTTCTTAATTAACTCGGCAGTTGTTTTGGAAATATCCGGATGACCCCGCAAAGCTTTTGAAACAGTAATGGTAGATACTCCTAATTTAGCTGCAATATCATTAAGAGTAATAAGCTTTGTGCTATAATCGGTTTTTGTGCTCTTCCTTTTCAAAAAGATTACCACCTTGTTCTATGAGCTAAGTAATTCATTTCTATAAATTTACGTGTTAATATAAGGAAATAATGTCTAAGCAATTAGTGCTTTAAAGTCTGCAAACTGCTCAAAAGTTATCAATTTAGGGCACCTCTAAAAATTAGTATTTTAAAAATTTTAACCTCACAATGCGGGACAATGAAAGAACAAAGACTTTAATAATCCATTTATATATTTGATTTTAAAGAGCAGCTTTTAGTATTTTGTAACAAGTAATCAAAAAAAATTCGTCCTTTCAAAACATTGTTATTTGGTTTTTTGTAACGGTAAAATGATTAAACAGTACAAAACTGTATTCACGTTAATTTGCATCCTTACTTTACTAAACAACCAAGTTTTCCAATCGCAACAGTTAGCGCTACCTAAAAATGTAATTGCAGAAGTCGGCCCAACTAAGATTTACACATCAGATTTTCTTACACGTTATTCCGATTACATCTTCGCATCCGGCATTAAAGACAATATTGTAACGCGCCGGGCAATCCTCAACAATTTAATCAACGAAACTCTTCTTCTTCAGTACGATGACAACAAAAGCATTTTTGATAACATTGAATACAAGAAAGAACTTAAATGGGCAGAGAAGCAAACTGTTTTAGCATTTCTTAAGGATAGAGATATTTATGCAAAAATGAAAGTTTCCGAAGCTGAGTTGAGAGATGCTTTTTACAAAACCAACCTCAAAATTTCTGCAAGACATTTACATGCAGAAACAGAAGAAGAGGCAAACAGTTTATATCAGTTGCTTCAAACCGGAGAGGATTTTTACACTTTAGCCAAACAAGTTTTTACAGATTCTACGCTGCAAAACAATGGAGGTTATTTAGGTTTCTTTTCATGGGGCGATATGGACCCGGCTTTTGAAGATGCTGCGTACTCATTAAATCCGGGAGAAATCTCGAAACCAATTAAAACTAAGTTTGGTTACAGCATCATTAAAGTTGAGGAAAGAGTGCCAAATCCTTTATTAACAGAAACAGAGTTTATTAAGAATAAAAGGCATATCGAACGAACTGTGAGAATGAGAAACCGCAGTGTAGCTGAAGCAGATTTCGTAAAGAAATATTTTAATCCGCATAACGTTATAGTGGACAAAAAAATACTTAGCAAAACATTAGAGAATTTAACATATTCAACAGTGAATTTGGTAGAGTTGAATACCAGAGATTTTTTGCCGGGTGTTTTTGTTAAATATCAAAGAAAAAATTATTTGCAAAAAGATATTTTAAATAGAATAAACGAAATGCCATTCTTTCATAGAGAAAAAGTTGATACAGAAAAGAACTTTGAAGCTGTAATTAAGGGTTTTGTGCTTCAAGATATTTTGTTAGGTTTAGCAGTAAAGAAAGGTTATAATAAAGCAGACGAAGTACAAAAGACAATCAAAAAGTATAACAACAATATTTTCCTAAAATATAAACGCGCCCAGGTTGCCGAAACTAAAATTTTTAATCTAAACGAAGTAGAAAAATTTTATAATGATAATCCGATTTATTTTAAGAGCGAAGACCAAATAAATGTTCAAGAAATTATTGTTAGCAGAAAAACTTTAGCAGATTCATTAATTGGAAGAATAAAATCCGGTTCAGATTTTGGTGATTTGGCGGCAAAGTACTCTCTAAGAACTTGGTCTGCTAAAAACAAAGGAGAAATGGGCTTTTCTGAAATTTCCAAATTTGGCGGTTTGAAAGATACATTAGCAAATGCAGAAATTGGAAATATTATTGGTCCTTTAAAGATTCAAGAGATGTTTGGAATTTTTAAACTCCTAGGGAAAAAAGAGGGCGGAATTAAAAGCTTTGATGAAGTGAAAGAATTAGCTGAAAAACTTTTACGAAAAGAAAAATCGAAACCGATAATGGAGGAGTACATTACTGGACTTAGAAAGAAAACTATTGTAAAGTGGAATGATGAACTGTTAGGGTCTTTAACAATAGACTAACAGTAATTTATTTGTATTATTTATTGTTTGAATATAGGAGCGCACTATGAAAAAAATAGTTACCAAGTTACTATTATTGGTTGCTTTGGTACCTTACTGCCTTTTAGCCGGAACCACCGGAAAGCTGACAGGAAAAGTAACCGATAAAAAAACTGGCGAGCCGCTGCCCTTTGTTAATGTTGTAATTGATGGCACACCACTTGGCGCAGCGACAGACCTTGATGGAAAATATACAATACTAAATATTCCGCCCGGAAGATATAGTGTTAAGTATCAATACGTTGGATACCAATCAGTAGTTATCCAAAACATACAAATCTCTATTGATTTAACAACAACTCAAGATGCTGCTCTTGAGGAAACAGCTGTTGAAATGCAGGCAATTGTTGTTCAAGGTAATGTTGATAAAATTCAAAGAGATGTTACTTCCAGCCAGGCAAGAGTAACTTCAGAAGAAATTAGAAACCTGCCTGTAGCAGAACTTTCGGATGTCTTACAATTACAAGCTGGTGTTACAAGAGGTGCCGGCGGCGAATTCCACATTCGTGGCGGTCGTTCTTCCGAAATTGCTTATTGGGTAAACGGTATTTCAATTACAGATGCTTTCGATAACAGCCGTGGCATTGAAATTGACAACTCAAGCGTTCAAGAGTTACAAGTTATAAGTGGTACTTTCAATGCTGAGTATGGACAGGCGCTTTCTGGCATTATTAATACCGTTACTAAAGAAGGAGGAAGAAGTTACAAAGGCGATTTCAAATTATACGGAAGTGATTACGCAAGTAACTTCAAAGATTATTTTGTGGGAATTGACAAATACAGCCCTGTTGCTAATTACAATATTCAGGGTAGTTTAAGCGGACCAATTCCATTTACAGACAGCAAAGCAAATTTCTTTGGAAACTTACGCTACGTTTATGATGATGGCTACTTGTACGGCTATAACAAATTTACTACTCTTGGCGATTCTGCCAATGGCGCTTTAACTGCTATGAATTGGAATAAGAGACTAATTGGTCAGGCTAATTTAAGCTGGATGGCTTCCGGTTCAATTAAGTTTAACGCAGAAGTATTATTCTCTAATGAAAAATTTAGAGATTACAGCCACTTTTTCAAATGGAACCCAAGCGGCGATGTAAACAAATTTGCAAACAGCTACAACGCTACTTTTACAATGACTCACACTATTTCCAGTTCTGCATTCTATACATTAAAGATTTCAGATTTCTACAAAGACTTTAACGAATACTTGTATGAAGATCCTTTTGATGCTCGGTATGTTCACCCAGATTCCTTACGTACAGTTGGTTATGCTTTTGTTACAAAAGGAACAAATAACCACAGATTTTTCAGAAAGACTAATACTTTGATTGCAAAACTTGATTATACAAGTCAAGTAAATGAAAATCACATGATTAAGTTTGGCTTAGAAGGAAGAAGACATAGTCTTTCTTTCGATGATTTTAACCTTGAACCGATGAGAGTAAATGGAGTGCCTGTAGAACCTTTTGTTCCCTCAATTCCAGACCCAAATACGCCTAACAGAACAAAGTATGATTCTGAACCGATAGAATTTTCTGCTTATTTACAAGACAAGATTGAGTTTGATAATGTGATTATTAATATTGGTCTTCGTTTAGACTACTTCGATTCTAAAGGAAATATTTTAGTTGACCCTTCTGACCCGAATATTAATCTTCCTCTTAGGAGCGAGCTTCAAAAGCTGAGTTTAGCTGAGCGTGAGCAGTATTTTTACAAAAAAGCTGAGCCAAAATGGTCTGTTGGTCCTCGCTTTGGAATTGCGTATCCTATCAGCGATCAAGGCGTTTTGCACTTCTCTTACGGACAGTTTTTACAAGTTCCTTCATTCCAATATTTATTCAACCGCGGACCTTACTATGTACCCGAAACCGGTTCTGGTTACGGTCCTTACGGCAACCCTGATTTGAAACCACAAACAACAACAATGTACGAGATTGGCTTCAAACAGCAATTCTTCGAATATTTTTCTATTGATCTTACCGGTTTCTACCGCGATATCAGAAACTGGATTACCGCAGGTCCACTTATTACTACAAGAAATCTTGTTACATATTCTACATTTATTAACAAAGATTATTCTAACGTAAAAGGTATTACTCTAAATCTTAACAAGAGGTTTACTAATTATTATTCACTTGATTTGAATTATACTTACCAAGTTGCTGAAGGAAGTAATTCTAACCCAGAGGATGAATTCTTTGCGCAGCTCGGTAACAACGAACCAACTCTTTACTTAATTCCACTCGATTGGGATCAGAGGCATTTACTCAACTTCTCGATGTTTGTTGGAGATAAAGACTGGGGAATTTCTACAATTGCAAGGTATGGAACGGGACTGCCTTATTCTCCTTCAATAACACAGTACACTGCCGATAGAGGAATTACAAGCGGTTTGCAGCGCAACAGCAGAAGAAGACCAACTCAATTCTCACTTGATATGAGAATGCATAAAACTTTAGATGTTTTTGGTCTTAATGTTACTACATTTTTGAGAGTATTCAATTTACTTGATAGCAAAATTGCGGTTAACGTATTTGGTGATACCGGAAAGCCCGAATATACAACAGAAGGCAAGAACATTGGTTACGATCCTAACAGACCAAACACTGTTGAAGAATGGCTTCGTTATCCATGGAATTACGGCGAACCGAGAAGAGTAGAATTTGGTTTTGAGTTCTCGTTCTAAGTGGTTTCCGCTATTAGAAAATTTTTTCTGCGGACTAAAACAAGAGATTATAAAGAGGAGAAATAAATGAATAGAGCATTAAAAATGTTGATGATAATTTTCATCGCGATGATAATGACGGCTAATGTTGATGCTCAATATAAGCCTGGCAAAGAAAGGGGCGACCCTGCAAAACGCGCTAAAGGGCAAATGGAGGGAAACAAAATTAGAACTTCGGTTTTCAATTTTGGTTTATCAGGCAGAGAATCCGGTAGTTTTCCTATTGCGATTCAAACCCCGTATGAGTGGCCCAAAAACACCGGGCAAGTTTACCTTGCTTTATTGGGAGTGTTAGTTGGCGGAGAAGTAACTGATAACAAAAATGAAATTCAGCACCCAATTGTTGTGCCTAACTATCGAAGATCCCCAGAAGGAAAATCTTGGAATTTTGAACCGACTCCTGGATACAGCATTCCTAACATGAGGACTAACGAAAACCAAATTGCTACAAGTGTGGATAAAGATACTTGGCCAAGTTCGTGGCCTGATAGAATGACTGATGAAGTTGACCCAGGCTGGAAAGGATCTTGGAATGGTTACTTCGGCAAAAATATTTTTAATGCCGATCAAGAAATGTTTTACAGAACTTCTGATGATAGATATGACCGCTACGTAAATTACTTTCCCGATGATACTGATTTATCACGAAAAGGATTAGGTATTTTAATGGATGTAAGAGCGCTTGCGTGGTCTCAAGTTCTTGTTGAAGACGCTCTCTTTTTCTTGCATACAATTAAGAACGATGGAACAAAAGACATTAATAAAGTTGGTGTTACTCTTTGGTATGCAGATTTTGTTGGCGGCAACGGAGATTCGCAAGATGATATTTCTGAGTTCGATCTGATACAGGATATTGCATGGTCAAGAGACAGCGATCACCGCGCTCCAGATTTTGGAAGCGACCCGGTTGGTATGGTTGCTGTGGCTTTTTTGGAAACTCCTGGAAATGCACTTGACAGAATTGACAACGATGGCGATTCTCCTGAAGCAGGTCCATTGGTAACTAAAGCCATGATTGAAGGTGAGATTCCCGATAACGGTGTTGATGACAATGGTAATGGATTGATTGACGAAAATGAAACGCATATTCCTTTTGGCACGCAAAGAGGAGTTACTTACGCAGACAGAATTGCTCAACCTGTATCTGCTGCGTGGACTTCTAAACGTCCTAGATTTGAAGTAGAAAAGAATTCTCCTTTAGTAACTCAAGAAATGGTAGATATAGCTTCAAAGACAGGTAATAAATGGAATATATGGCCGCCGCTTGATGCTTTTCAAAAAGGGCAGGTACATTTGATTGGTGTTGGTGCCGATGATTTAGGTTTACCATTTAAAGATGGTATTGACAATGATGGAGATGGAGAAACTGGCTCTCCTGTAGTAACTCAAGCTATGATTGATCAAGCAGCTAAAGATGCCCCTTTCTACCGATATAGAGTGAATGAAAAAATTGTGCTGTACAACCTTACAGCGGCTTCTTTAGGCAAAAAGTATGCAGACGGAATTGATAACAATAATGACGGCGCAATAGATGAAGATATTGATGAAGGCATAGATGTTATGATTGATGAAGCAAGAGATGATGGAATTGATAATGATTATGATTGGGATCCGTTACGCGATGATGTTGGACTTGATGGAGTTCCTGATACTGGCGATGAAGGTGAGAACGATGGCAAGCCAACAAGCGGAGCTAGATTTGGTTTACCAGGTGAGCCTAACATTGATGTTACAGATGTTTACGAAACAGATCAAATTGGTATTACTAATGCAGATTATGTTCCTGCAGGCGGTTTAAATATTAACAGCGATGCTCAAATGTGGTTCGATTTTATGATACCAGGTAAATTTTACGATCCACAAGAAGTTGTTGCTGGCGAGTACGATCTGTTTGTTTCATGCGGACTGTTTCCGCTTAGGGCAGGGCAATCAGAACCTATCTCTATTGCTGTTTTGTTTTCTAACGGACCCGTACCTGACCCAAATGGAACGTACAGAAAGAATGAAATATTGCGTAAAAGAGTGCGTGCTCAAGAAACTTACAATAACGATTATCGTTTTGCTAATGCTCCGTTAACACCTACTCTAACAGCCGTACCAGGAAATAACCGCGTTACTTTATACTGGGATGATGTAGCCGAAAGTTCGTTCGACCAGTACATTGACGCAATTGGAGGTATTGGTAAAGACTTTGAAGGTTATAAAATCTACAGAGCTTCCGATGCCGCTTTTAGAGATGCAGAAAATATTACAAACGGCTTTGGAGTTAAACAGTTTAAAACTCCTATAGCTCAATTCGATTTGAAAAATGGAATTACCGGCTTCGATCCTGTTGGAATTGATGGCGTAAAATATTATTTAGGTGATGATACCGGATTAAAACATACTTTTGTTGATTCTACTGTGCAGAACGGATTTACTTATTATTATGCTGTTGTAGCTTACGATTTTGGTTATAAAGCAGGTAATATTGCACCGTCTGAGTCTCCAATCAGATTATCATTACTGCCTGACGGTTCTGTTAAGCTTGGACAAAATGTAGCACGCGTTAAGCCTGAAGCTCCGGCAGCAGGTTTCGTTGGTCCTACTTTAGGAAAAGTTCAATTAGTTCAAGGAACTACAAGCGGCAATATTGCTTACGAAATAATTGATTTGAACAAAATTAAAGAAGGTCATGTTTATCACATCACTTTTGAAGATACAATTAAAGTTTCAAAACGAGTTGGACAGCCAGATACTCTTACAACAAAAAATTGGACTTTAAGAGACTCTACATCAAACAAGACTATAATTAATAAGAGTAAGAACTTAGCCGCAGATTTTGAGCAGCCATTAGTTGATGGCTTTAGACTTAAATTTAGAAATGAAGCAAGAGTAGAATTAGATAGAACAACTGCCGTTTGGAATGACCCCAAAATTGTTGATTATCGTTTTGAGAAATTTCAAGCAACTGGTGGATTTTTAGGCGAGGAACGACCTAATGATTATAGAATAGAATTTGGCGATGTTGGCTTCGGTACTTCTAAAGAAATTAAACTTGGCGCTAATACGTTTCCTGCTAAGCCTGTAAACTTTAAGGTGTTCAATATTAGTACCCAAAAGTTTATTGATTTTGCATTTTTAGAAGTTGATGGAACAGACGGAATATTTTCTGTTAATGGCGCCCGCCGAGATAGAATTGTTTTTCTAGAACCGGATAACAAAGGCGCGCTTGTCTTTACTTGGTGGTTCTATTTGTTTGATACACCAGATCCAACTGCGGGAACTCGCTTACCAGCTAAAGGCGATAAGATAGAACTTAAACTGAAAAAACCATTCTTGTCTTCCGATAAGTTTAGGTTTGCTGCAAAGAAAGCGTTCATAGATGTTGATAAAGCAAAAAAAGATATGGATAAAATTAAAGTTGTTCCAAATCCATACGTTGCAAGCGCACTCTGGGAACCAAAAAACCCTTACGCCAGCGGAAGAGGTCCTCGCTCGCTCCACTTTACTCACTTACCAAGTAAGTGTACTATAAGAATATTTACGATAAATGGTGAATTAGTTGATGTAATTGAGCACGACAGTCCGTTTAATGAAGGTGCGGCAGAGTGGAAAATGTTAACAAAGGATAAGTTAAATGTTGCATACGGAATTTATGTTTATCACATAACGGCTCCAGGTATTGGTGAGAAAATTGGAAAGTTTGCAATAATTAAATAATGTAAATGGACGAAAAATTTTAAGGAGCAAATCGTGTTAAATAAAAAAATAATAATGGTCTTGTTGGCTGCTGCTTTACTGCAGCCAATTCTGGCTCAGCAAGTTACTAAAACAGGCACTACTGCAGCCAAATTTCTTAGCATTGGAGTTGGTCCAAGAGCTAATGCAATGGGCGGCGCTTATGCCGCATCTGCTAACGATGTTTCTGCTATGTACTGGAATCCTGCAGGCATTGCTAATGTAAACGAAGTGCAAACTTTGTTTACTTACACAAGAATGTTTGCCGATATAAACGTAAACTATTTTGGAATTGTTTTCCCTGCTGGAAGTATAGGAACATTTGGAGCCAGTGTAACTTCTTTAAATATTGGAGAGATGGATGTAACTTCCGAGTACTTTCCGGATGGAACAGGCGAAAAATTTGATGCCGGCAGTTATGCTTTTACTTTAACGTATTCACGTTTTATAACTCAAGACTTTGCTGTAGGCTTCAATATAAAATATATCCGCGAAGATATTTTTAATTCATCTGCCGATGGTATTGGCTTTGATATTGGAACTGTTTTCAACACGCCTTTCTATGGTATTAAATTTGCCTCAAGCATTTCTAACTATGGTTCTAAAATGCAGATGGCAGGCGATGACTTACTCATCCGCCACGATCCCGACCCAACAAGAGCAGGCAATAACCAAACAATTGATGCATACTATAAAACAGATCAATTTGAATTGCCGCTGCGCCTGCAAGTTGGCATTGCACGCGATTTTTCTATTTTGGATGAGCACAGATTTACTATTGCAGTTGATGCAATTCATCCAAATGATAATAACCAGTGGGTAAATGTTGGCGGCGAGATTTCTATGTTTAATAATCTGATTTCTCTTAGAGGCGGTTATAAAACTCTTTTCTTAAAAGATACACAAGAAGGCTTAACTTTAGGAGCCGGAATTAAATATGATGGACTTGGCTTCTTTAGAATTTCGGTTGATTACGCTTATCAAAAGTTGAAGTACTTAGATAACATGCACAGTTTTGGTGTAATGTTAGGTTTTTAATTAAGGATAAAAATGATATTTTCCACCACAATAAATAATATTCCATAACAAACAAAATGATGGAGGCACACATGAAAAAACTAGGTTTACTAGTTCTTTTAACAGCATTTTTTGTAACACCAATACTTGCTCAAAAAGTACAAATTACTTTCAAGGTGAATATGAAAGTACAAACACTTTTAGGCAAATTTGACCCTGCAAAAGATGTAGTATCAATACCCGGCTCATTTCATAATTGGCTTAACGAGCCGCCTGCAAACACTACAAAAATTTTAACAGCCGATGCCAATAAAGAATGGTATAGTAAAACGCTGGAACTTGATGCTGGAAAAGAGTATTTCTTCAAGTTTAATATTGGAACAGGCTGGGATGGGAAAGATGAATCTACCGACCGTAAGTATGTTGCGCCTGCAACAAATAAAACGGAAGAGTTTTGGTATAATGATCAAGTTGCTACAGGTGTAAAATCTGTTGTTGAGTTCCGTGCAAATATGAAATTGCCTTTGAAGCAAGGCGACCTGTTAAAGGTTCCTCTTCCCGGAAAAGTTTTTGTTGCCGGAGATTTTAATGGTTGGAGCACAACTTTAACCGAGTTAACAGATGCTGATGGCGATTCGATCTACACAGCAACTATTGATACAATTAAATCCGCTATTAAAATCAACTACAAATTCTTATACGGAAATAAAGCCAACGGAACAACTTGGGAAGGCGATCCTAACAAAACCGCAGTAATTCTTGATGGAACTAACAAAGTTGAAAGATTTTTCAACGATGTTAATCCGAACGTTCAACTTAAAGATGGAACAGTTTCCTTCTATGTAGATATGTCTGTTCTAGAACAGCTAAAAGTTTACAACCCTGCTGTTGATGGTCTTCAAGTACGCGGCGGGTTTAACGGATGGAGCGATTCTGATAAAGACCGTTCTGTAATGATTCAAGATTTCTTACTACCAACATTCTGGTTCTTACCTGTTGGCTTTGTTAAATACGAAGTAAACTCCATTAACTCATACAAATTCTTTGTTGCTAAAAAAGATACTGCAGGCTGGACCGATGGATGGGAGAGACCACTCTCTACAGGCGGCGGTAACCGCGAATTCACTTATAGAGGTATTGGTAATCAGGAAACACCTAAAGTATTTTACGATGATGTTTATCCAGGTTATGTTCTTACAGCGCCGGTTTCAATCAGATTCCGTGTAGATATGAGGGATGCTTTCGATCCAACAAAAGAAGGTACCCCAATGAAGGCTGCCGATAAGTTGTACTGGATTTCCGAGCAGCCATTATTTACAAAGCTTATGGGATGGAGAGATACAGACGATCAAACAAACTTTGAATTAACAGATCCAGACGGCGATAGAATTTATGAAGGTACTCTTACTGTTAAGACTCCAGGCTTTAATGCTTTTGAGTATCGTTACAGATTTTTAAGAGCAGCAGACAAAAGTTGGGGTGAGGAACCTTCTTCATTTGGTAAAAATGCTTACCGTGTAAGATTTATAGCAATGACAGGTAAAAACAAATTCGTTCAACCTTACACGGCTCCACTTGATAAATGGACACCTAAAGCAGATAAATCTGATCAAGTTGAAACATTCCCGACTGGATATAATCCAACAAATATTCAAGAACTTGAAACGGGAATTCCAACTAAGTTCTCTTTGGATCAAAATTATCCGAATCCGTTTAACCCAACAACAAAGATTAAATTTGCTATTCCTGCAGATGAAAATGTCAGCTTAAAAGTTTTCAACGTATTGGGACAAGAAGTAGCAACACTTGTAAACAAGCAGTTGAAAGCTGGCTCATATTCTTTTGATTGGAACGCATCTAATTTAAGCAGCGGTGTTTACTTCTACAGAATAGAAGCAGGCAGCTTTAACCAAACAAGAAAGATGTTGTTGTTGAAGTAATTTTGTTTTACGGTGGAAATTAAAAAAGCCCTGCTGAACAAGCGGGGCTTTTGTTTTTAAATACATAAGAAGATTATTTTGAGCTCTCTTTCGTCAATTCGCAGCACGAATCTTTATGCTCCATCATTTTTTTACGCACGCCCTGTTTCTTGAAAAAATATTTGGCTTCAGCTTTAATTTTATCTTTCATCATTTTGGCGCTGCCTGCAAATTTTGCTAAATGCTTAGCCCAAACTTCTTTCTGATCTTTATCCAACATCTTATTAATCTCAATCCATTTCTCAATACCGGCTTCTTTCATCTCTGCTTTCATCTTGCTGTTTTCGTTTGTAAGCTGAAGCAGTTTTTTCTCATCAATATTGCCCTCTTTTAACATGCTCTTGAGTTCAATTTGATTTTTTTCGATTTTTGCTCTAACATCAACCATTGCTTTTTGATGATTTATATTGATGTCATCAAATTTCTTTTCTTGATCAGATGTAAGCTTTAGAGCTTTTACAATGCCTTTACCTTCTTTGCGCGCGCATGGCTTGTCTAAGTTTTTAGCAGAAACGGTTTGTGCCAAAAACACAAACGCAGCAAATAATAAAGCAACTTTTTTCATTTATATCCTCTTTGTTTATGTACTGTTTGTTTTGATCTTTTGCTAATTTGACATCGTCTTATTTGTCTTGGTTTAAATTATCTGTGAAGCACATAAGTTTTACAAATAGCAATTAATTCTCAGCACAAAGAGTTTTTAAACCATTTAACTTGTTTGCCTGTCAATCCAATAAGAGAAAATAGGATTATGGTTCAAGACGCAGATTATGATCTGGTCAAACAATTTCTTGGAGGCTCAGAACAAGCATTCAACGAGATTGTCAGAAGATATCAGAAAAGGATTTATTGGCACGCGCGGCAGATGCTTGGAAATCATTTGGATGCGGATGAAGTTACACAGGAAGTTCTTATTGTTATGTACAAAAAACTGAAGAGTTTCAATTTTCAATCTAATTTGTTTACTTGGATTTATAGAATTGTTACTACAAGAAGTTTGAACCAAATTAGAAAAAGAAAAGTTAAAAATTTCTTTTCGGTTAATGATGAAGAAAATGAAATTGAAATACGAAGCAATGTTGATATAGTTAATGATTTGGTAAATAAAGAAAAACTTGAAAAGGTAAGAAAAGTTTTAGATACTTTGCCTGTTAAACAACGGCAGGTTTTTGTGATGCGGAATTTTGAGCAGTTATCTTACGAAGAAATTTCTGAAATTACAGGCAAAAGTGTAGGCGGTTTAAAAGCAAATTATTTTCATGCTATAAAAAAGGTGCTGGAGAAAACTAATGAACGCCAATAGCGAAAGAATCATGAAGTATCTTTCTGACTTAATGGATGAGAAGGACAAAAGTGATTTTGAAAGAGAGTTAAAAACAAATTCTTATTTAACGAGTGAACTTAACTTACTTAGAGATAAGTTAAACGATTTTACAATTGCTGATACTGAAGTAGATGAAAGATATTTTAGCCTGCTTCTACCAAAAGTAAGAAGCCGAATTGCAAAACCTGTAAAAAGTAAACTTCTGCCACGTTTGGCTTTTGGTCTGCCAACTATTGCCGCAGTTGTTATTGCAGGTATTGTCTTCGTAAAATCTGGTTTTAACACAGACAAATCAAACTCTGATATGCTAAATGAAATAGTTAATAACATAGATGATGAAATATTATCTTCTAAATATATTACAGATCTTGATCTTGATGTAAACAGTATATTCAAAACACTTAACGGTAAATATGAAAGCCAAGAACTTAATTATGATGAGCCGACTAAAAATAGAATCTTAGCAGTTTATGATTACCCGGTAAATGATGAAATGCTTTCTGCTCAGCAACTATCTAATGAAGAATTGGCAAATATTTACTCTAAAATTGTACAAAAGAATTATTAATTAGGAGTGTATGATGAAAATCGTACGTGTTTTATTTTTCTTATTTATTCCACTTGTTTTTATTAATGCTCAAGGAATGCGAAGGCAGGCAGACCCAGCAACACTCGAAAAAATTGAGCAGATGGAAAACGCAAGGCTGATAAAGTTGTTAGACCTTAGCGAAGAACAATCAATCCGGTTTTTTGCGAGAAGAAAAGAATACTTACAAAAGATGCACGAGCTTCTTCAAAAACGCCGCGACTTTATAGACTCTACTCAAGATTTACTAAAAGAGGATGAAAGTGAAAATCAAAAAAAATTTAATGATAAAGTTGAAGAAGTTTTTGAGCTTGAGGCAAAAATATTTAAAGAAAAAAGACATTACTACAAGTCGTTGTCTAACCTAATTTCGCCAAAGCAAGTGCTGCAATTAATGACTTTTGAAGAGCGCTTCCGCCGTGAAGTGAGAGAAAAATTAGCAGATAAGCAGAACCGAAAGAAAAGCGAGTAATTTGTAGAAACATCTGAAATATTTACGCTAAGTCATGGTGAGCTTGTCGAACCATGACACTAAAAACGAAATTGCCACACTTCCTGTCTCCCGTCTCGCCTTCGACTTGCCGAGGCGGACGTTGCGTCAGCTCATCAGGCGGGCGACTGACTCAGTGTGACAATAGATTAATTATTCAGATGTTTCTTGTAATAGCTCTTTTAATATGTCAGTACTTATTCCAATTCTTGTTTCTTTCTTAGGCAAGATCCAACCGGTATAAAAACTGACCGGGGACGAAAGAAAATATAGTACTTAAATTTCTAAAACAAAGTGATTGCTAAAGCAATTATGCTTCACGTATTATTTCAAGAGCATTAATTGTCTATTAAAATTATAATAGTCCCGATGGAAGCTGTTTTATTCTTGATATTATTTTAGCAAGCCCATCTGTGATTCTTGTACGTAGCTCTCCCATAAATGATATTGTAGAATTTTATTTTAAGCAATTAATTCTCTATTGCCTGTTTGGCTTCACTCAGCCAGATAAGCAAGATACTCACAATCATTTAGATAGTAATAGCTTTCGTATATTTTTATTTGTCTGCCGCCTATAAGAATTTTTTCCAACAGTTCAATAAACCAATCTCTAAATGTATTGCGTTCTTCTTTCCGGTATTTCTTTATCTTGTATCTGAGCATAACCGATAAGTTATATGCAAATACACCTAACTGCCACAAAAAATCATTAACCAGTTTTAATTGTTCATTTATGAGCCGAATCTAACCCGCCTGCCTCATCAGTCTAATCTTGGCGGGCAGGAAATCGTAACCAGAAATTGTCAAACTAACCTTTCCTGACCACCATGTTTGGTCTAAAGAGGCAGGCGGGTTAGATTCGGCTCATTTATACAATTTGTTAATCCTTTCACGGTCTTCGTTTTGTTTATCCCCTTTGTAATAGATTTCTACGAATTCGATTTTGTCGTGATCAAGAGAATATGAGTAAATTATTCTTATACCGGATAGGACACCCTTTCCTTTAAGAGACTTACAAGCAAATTTTTTTACCTTGTAAATCTTGGGTTCAGTGATTCCCAAATCACTTATATGTTCAACAGCATTATTGTCTATTCCAAGTTTGTGAAATAGTCTTAACTGAATATTGATGAAGGTTTCTAAGTCCTCATCAAGTGTCCGAAATCGTTTTAATAACTTCTTTTTGTCTTTCTCAAATTCAGGCAGGTAGATAATATCTTTGAATAGTTTGCTCAATCGTGCTTTACTCCGGCTGGTTGGAATAATTCCTTACTGAATATGGCAGTGTACGGTAAAATACTGATTCGTAAGGAATTACTTTCCCCTCATCAGTCGTAAGCCAGGGTACATCGTGATGCGAATAATCACTAATCTGATTTGAATTCATATCAGATAGTTTATGAATAACTTCATCAATCAATTCCATTTCCCTTCCGGTAACAATTGAAAGATCAGGTTCACGCAGGGGAAGATATTTTGTCTGCGGATGGCTGAAATATTTGTCTTTAACTCGAATAAGTTCTCCATCGTTTTCCATCTTCTCAACTATCTTAACAAACTCTTTGGGAGTAGGTCCGAAATGGTTTTTAATATACGTGGCACCGATTAACTGCTCCTCATATCTTTCGTAATAATCAAAATCCATATAAAAAAGAAGTTTATAGAGAACTGTTTCACCAATATTTGGTTTAGCACCTACTTTGTTGAGAATGTAAAGAAGAACTTCTTTGAATTTCTTCAGATTTTTTTGTGGGACAGAAATTCGAATTGATTCTTCAGTATGAGATTCCAATTCATCTTCGTGAAGTATCACCTCGCTTTTCAGTTTTGGATTTATTAATTCGTTCGGAGAAACATTGAAGAATTCCGAAAGTTTTAGAATTTCTTCCGGTGTTAAATATCGTTCACCTTTTTCGATTTGAGTGACTGTTGGGCGAGAGACACCGAGATAATCAGCAAGCTTTTGCTGGCTTAAGTCTTTAGCTGCTCTAAGCCGACTAATTTTTTGACCGATTATTTTATTGATATTAGACATTATTTATACCTTTCTATTGGCTGTTGCAAAAATAAACAATGTTAGGTTATCAGTCAAGTATGTGTAAGATTATCTTACCAGCACTTCTTATTTCAATTGCAAGATCGGAACGGTTAGTAACCGTTCACTACAAACTTATTCCCAAATAAGCTTCTGTGGATTCCATCTTAATTTCTTTTTAGAGGAAATTGGTTCTATGAATTTTTCGATATTATTTACTATATCCAGAAAGGATTTATCAGAGAGAATTTTACTTTTATTTAAGAATGCTTTCCATTGAGATTCTTTTTTATTATCGGTTTTAAACTCTTCAAAAAATATTGTTTTTCACTACTAACCGACTAAAAGATAGAACTGATCCGTTAGCTAACGGACACTGATTATTATGATTTGTTAAGATTTGATTATCAGCGAAAATCACCCCGAATGCTCGGGGTCATAAAAAATCTGCGCCTGCCAGCCGCAGGCAAGTTCCATTTTTTTGATTTGATTAAGCACCTCATCTATCTGTTAAAACGAATAAACGATAGTAATAACAAGCGATTTATTGTTTTTGAAAACAATTAGTCGGTTAGTAGTGATTGGAAATGAAAAAAGTTCTAAGCAGTTTGGAAGCAATAATTTGTTCAGTGAATAACTACAAAGTTTTTAATGGTTCGGCATCCATAACTTTCTTTATTTGTTATTCATACAAAATAATGTTCGGTAGAATAAAAGATAGGAAATCGAAAAGTCCCTACTCACTCCCTATTTTAAATTCTGGAAAGTCATCGGGTTTATTTGACGGGGAAAAACAAAAAAAGCCCCGTCAGGTGTCGAACCTGAACTCTTCTGATCCAGAGTCATAACGAATCGTTGAATACAAGCTATAAACAAAACTTTTAGGTAGGTACTACCTACACATTCTTACAGTATTTTTTGTTAATCGCAAAATTTTTTGCGATATAAATTAGTAAGTATAAATTTCTTCTAACTCAATTTACAAATTAGCTTAGAAAGAGAAAATAAATTTGCTAAACCGCAGGGTGAAATATTGCAATGCTAACAAAAAGGTTCCCCAACAATTCGCAACCGGCGAATACGCTTGGAGTGTATTATTCAAAATCATTCATCCATTTCCAAACTGGAATTACTTTTATTGTTCTTCCCTCTATTTCAAATTTATCTTCTTGATTAAATGTAAGAATACAACCTTCATCAAGTTTGCTTTCATTTAAGACCTCCATCAATCCGTTTATCTCTCTCGTTTTATTATCTTCAGTCAATTGATAACATACTTGATATGCTCCAGTAATTTTTCTTTTTTCTTCTATTACAAAATCACATTCGTTTTTGCTTCGAAAGTAGAATAGATTCTTCCCTTGTCTTTTCAGTTCAACAAATACAGCGTTTTCGAGTAACCTTCCATCATCTTTACTAAATGAAACAGTATTACAATTTATTAAACCATTATCGATCGCATAAATCTTTTTAGGGTTGACTAATTGTTTTCTGTAAGAATATTCAAACTTAGGAACACCGAATAATAAATAGCTGTCTTCGAAATATGAAACAAATGATATTACGGTATTTACTGAACCAAGTTGAAAATCCTTTTTAAGATTAGTATACGAATATTCTTTACCAACATTTGAAAGCAGATAGAGAGCAAGTTCTTTGACAGTTTTAGCATTTCTTATTCCATGACGAACTATAATGTCACGAGTTATAATATCATTGAACAATTCTTGGAGGATTCTTGTATTCTTTTGTTTGAGATATTCAGGCAATCCGCCGAAAGTAAAATATTCCTTGAATGATTCAACACCCGCTTTTTTATTTGTAAATAGAAGCATCTCTTTATATGAGAATGGAAATAACTCATATCGTACATGTCTCCCGGTAAGTTTTGTACCAAGTTCTTTACTAAGCAAAGAAGCATTTGACCCAGTTATGCAGATTTGCTTTTTTTGATCTAATAATGAACGAACAAATCTTTCCCAATGCTCAACATTTTGTATCTCATCAAAAAAATAGTTAGAACATTTTTTGTTATTCTCTGTGAATACTTCATTGAGCTTATTAAAGTCATTCACTTCGAAATTAGTCGCACGGATATCCTCAAAATTGAAGTAGTGATATTCATTAATATCATTCATAATTTGTTTAAGGAGTGTACTTTTTCCACACCTTCTTATGCCGGAGATTATTAATGCGTGATTGGTTGCAAGTGTTATTTGATCCAGCAATCTTCTTGGAATAGTTTTATTAGAGTCTGATAAATCGCGTTTCTGGAAATTCACTATCTCTTGCAATGTTTCTTTAAGTATCATTTTGACATCCTTAGTCATTAGAAATGAACGATATTGTTCAATAGTAATGAACAATTCTGGAGGCAAAATATGTTCTTTGCTGCAATTTGTCAAACAAAATTCGATTAAGATGATTACAGGGTAAAGATGGAACTTTTGTAAGCGATTTAGAGAAGCTGCATATGCCGCTTCATTTTGCTTGTTAATTACTTCAGTTTGCGAAATATTAAACACAGTAGCAGAATAAAATTTGGTTTCATCATCGATGAATGTTTCTGAATTTTCTTCCTTTTGAGTCTTTGAAGGGACCAAGATCAAGAAACCGTGTTCGCCTTTGCGAACAATCCTACCGGTTTTTTCCATCCCGCCTTGCCCGACGCAAGTCGAGGCAGGTGTTGAAACCCACCTACTACTGTAAAATTGATTTCTGACCCGCTTCGACTTGCGTCAAGCGAGGCGAGTTGAGCAACTAAAAAGCATTGATTATTAGGTGTTAATAAATGCCCTTCGACTGTAACGATGCCGAATTTGTCAGCTACTGCTTGGCGGTGTTCTTCAGACATTTCTGAAAGTGTTTTCCGAATACGAATGATCTTTTCTTTTTTGTCTTGTTTCATTTGCTGTTTCCTTCGACTTCGCTCACGACAGGTTTGTTCTTTTGATAACATGGCTATAACTACTTTAGAATTTGTTGATTGATTTAATAAAACTGTTTAAGAAATTTTGAGCAGCGGTGAGTGAGGAAAAACTCAACGAGCGCAAAGCGCCTTTGCCTGTAAATACATTTACAAAGAATTTTTCTTTTGACTGAATTAGCCGAATAAGAAAACCCTTATGCCTTTTAGAATAGTTAACAATAACCGATGCCACGACACACCTTTTATGCTGTTGAAAAACATATTTTCCCCGCTTAGATGATGTTTTGCAAAAAAATGGTTTGTTACTATGATTGTGTGAGAAAAGATGACCAGCCTCGCCTAGACGTCGAGTCTAGGCGGGTAATTCAAGGCAAGGACGAAATCCGATTTACCAAAACATTTTCAAAATAATTAGCGGGTGAGTTTCAAACACCCTTGCCCTGACCAACTGACAAGATTCGAATAACACTAAGCTTGTTTATCGGCGGGCAAAATGATGCTTTGATTGGCTGAACGCCCGTCTTGCCGTCGAGGCAGGAAGTGAAGCATACAATTCGGAAAGATGGTAAAAGCAATTTATGAGTCCCGCAAAGCGAGACGAATAATTTGCTTCATTCTTTTATGAGGGAGATATTTTTGAACGTACTTGGTGAAAAATTATTGACCGAACTGAAAGTAGAATTCAGTAGAGTGAGGCGAAGGCGCGAGTTTTGTTCATGGCGGGATTTTTGGCAAAGTTGAGATAATTTTTTTAGCCGAGACAAGAAATAGTGAAACGTTTTGCTTTTTGTGAGTAAGGCGAAGTCAATGAGAGGAACGAATAATAAGCAGTGGAACGATTATTTTTTGTTGTGGCGTCCTGCCTCGAATTGAAGTCGAGTCAAGGCGGGTAAGAAAAAATTACACACCTTTATTGCAAAAAGCATGACACATTCGAAACCCGTGACTGAGCCCGTCAGAGTGCGCCGGGCAAGCCGTCCGTTTGTGGGGTGTTTGAGAGATGCGAATGGGTTATCGCGTAGGGTAACCCATTCTTGATGTAAGTTAGTTGATTTTAGTGAAGGTGGAAGAGTTCTGAACGACCTTTCCATCAGCGGTTTTGGTTACGACACACACGTACAAAATGCTGTGCTGATACTTCGCTGCAATGATTTTCTGAGTTGCATTCAGATCGATTTCTAAATCGTATGTCTGAGCGAAGTTGTGTGCAGCAACTTCTTTTGAAAGAGAAATGATCTTGAACGGCTCATCTTCCACATTCGCTGGATCATAGTAACAGACAAGAGCGTTTGCAGAAAAATTGACTTCATCAGCACCGAATACCGAAGCAGCATTCAGAATAGGAATGGTTGCGGTAATCTTGTCTGCGGCTACTGCAACAACTGCAATCAGCAGAGGAAATCCTTCCGGAGTTAGAACATTATGCTCGGTAGGTTTGTCAATAGCGGAAAAAGCAAAGTTAGCTTTGAAGATTGCATTGAAAGCGGAAATGCCGGAAGACTTCACTTTATTCCAGATTGCAGATAGAGTCGATAAAAATATAACGCTCTTTGAGAAGTTTGCAGTAACTGCAAACTTTGCACGGACTTCGAGAGAAGCCGGGTCTTGCCTCGCATTGAAACTATATGGGCGAGCTGCCATGATAGTTCTCCCCTCGACTGTTCTTGCCGAAAGGTTACCAAGTTTTCCTTTCATATTGCCAATTACATTACCCGATAGTATAGCCATTGTAAGTACTCCTTTGATATTATTAATTACGGTGTCAATTTTAGTTAAGGCTATAATTCGAATCACTGTACATTTCTGCGAGTAACCAAGTATGACCATAGTTAATAATTAATGCTGATAGACGAAAATCCGATGGCTTAACAGATACTTGTTATATACTTGATGCGGGCTTGCTGAAACCTTGCAATAATTTCTCCAGTTGCAGAGATTTTCTCGATCTTCTACGGAAGATAATTGAGTTAATAGTTCTGAAAGCAAGATGGTACTTTTGGGAAAGAAGAAAAATAGATTCAATTTGTGACTGTGTCTTTCTTAACTGCTTGAATTCAGAATTTATGATGTGATTGCGCACAGCAATTTCATCTATGAAGCCGAGATCATAGAGCACTTTAAGATCAGGATCTGAAAGAAGCCCATCTATATTTAGCAGGTGATTTTTCATTTCATAAAAATTCTTTCCTCTATAAAAATATGTTTAACTAAAGGGCTTTACAATGCGCAATGTTTATGATTTGTTTTCGTTTGTTTTCAGTAAAACGAAATAAACATGTGAAATGAGATTGATCACAAATACAAGGTTATGACCCCATCTTTTATTCTCCTTCCTTCATTA
Organism: Ignavibacteria bacterium; assembly: GCA_009773205.1. Taxonomy (GTDB): domain Bacteria; phylum Bacteroidota; class Ignavibacteria; order Ignavibacteriales; family Melioribacteraceae; genus Stygiobacter. Next base: position 713 of record WPAE01000006.1, on the reverse strand, counting down.
CGTTCAGGACAGGCTCTTGGAGAATCTTTTTTCTTATGGAGCGAGCCCCCCGAGGCAAATTCCATGTGTGCCGGACTCGGCGACATCTCGTTATAAAAACGGGATAAACTCAACGAGCGATATTTAATTGGTGATGTATGAAAGAAAATATTTCGACTTATTTAATGAGTGGGCGTGTCGAGAGCGCGAGCCGCCCTCGAATGGAATTTATGTAAGGTGAACATGAATAATATCATGACCAGATGAAAGTTTTGAAAATGTAAGATGAGGCGATTAGGTAAAGCCCCGTTTAGTATAATTGATAATAATATGTAAAGAAAAATAAATATTGTTATGATGAAGATGTTCAGAAAAATTAAGAAGACTAAACGGGGCGAGTGCCGAGTTTATATAAGCCAACATTATGTTGAAATGACAGAACTACAAAGTTTTTAATGGTTCGGTATCCATAACTTTCTTTATTTGTTATTCATACAAAATAATGTTCGGTAGAATAAAAGATAGGAAATCGAAAAGTCCCTACTCAGTCCCTACTTTAAATTCTGGAAAGTCATCGGGTTTATTTGACGGGGAAAAACAAAAAGCCCCGAAACAATTCGTTTCTGGGCTTTTTTTGCTGCCCCGTCAGGGGTCGAACCTGAACTCTTCTGATCCAGAGTAATCGGGTTTGTTCGTTTTCAGAATAAAATCAAAGGATTTTTAGAAAGTCCCTA
>WPAE01000227.1 GCA_009773205.1 Ignavibacteria bacterium | reverse complement strand
CAAGAGGCATTTTACTTCAACATTTATCAACAGCGAGGTGGTGGTTTGCCGATCTTTAAAGGTGCTCGTTTTATTCAATATGGAAATGGATTTGGGGATGTATTACGCAGTACTACACGGCATGTGGTCCCAGTAGCCCAAAAATCAGAAGTGGCCCAAATAGCTGAAAATGATCCTCCATTAACACCACCGATTATGCCAAAAAGAAAGGGCAAAAAGAGAAAAAAGAAGAAGCATTCTGTAAACCGAACGATAGTATATAAGGCCCCGAAAAAGAGTACTAAGCGAAAGGAAAAATCCTCAAATAATTCCAAGTTAAGAAAATATAATTTCTAAAAGGTATGGAAGGACTTTTAAGCGAATTGGACTTTTTTGAACCTCGTGTAATGCAATTAAGTGTCACCGGGGAATATGACCGAGTATTTGGTACGGGACAAACGCTTGTTCAAGGAGGGCCAATGGAATTTTTCGTCAGGGGAGCGGATGGACTTTATTTGGATCTCAATAATAGCAAAATTGAAATCAAATTAAAAATTACAAGAGAAGATGGTCATGATCTGGATGGGCAAGATAATGTGGCCCCAATTAATGATATATTAAACGCCTTATTTATGAGCATGGAAATGGAACTTGGCGGGGTATTAGTCACCGACCCAAATACCAAATATCCTTACAGAGCAATAATTGAAAATTTGATCAATTATAACAAACTAATTTCCGATACTCGCTTGGTTGCAGAAGGGTGGGAAAAGGATACAGCTGGACACTGTCAAGTAACAGATCCGAATGGAGACAATATTGGTCTTAGCCATCGTGGCGCTTGGTTTACCCGGAGTCGTGTCGTTACTCTTATTGGGCGCCCTCACCTGGATCTATTCCACCAGGAAAAGTTGATCCCCGCGAATATCGACTTAAAGCTCAAGCTTATTCCCAATACAAGTCCATTTCTTTTGAAAACCGCTGCACCTGACGGACATGCTCAAGTGAATTATAAGGTTCACATTACCTCTGCTCGCCTATTTATTCGTACTAAAGAAATTTCACCTAGTTTGATTCTTGCCCAAGAAAAAGTGTTGCAAACCACTAACTATTCTATTCCCTATCATAAGATCATAACGAAAACGCTTACGGTGCCTACTGGCACATCACAAATAGAATTTGACAATATTTATCAAGGTAGGCTACCGGACCTAATAATTTTAGCTATGGTATCTGATGCTGATATGAGTGGGGGTTACCAAAGAAATCCATTTCATTTTCAAAATTTTGGAGTAAATTATCTTTGCATGCAAGCTAATGGGATACAAATACCAAGGCTGGCTTATCAGCCAGATTTTGCTAATGGGGACTATATAAGAAGTTACTTTGGAGTTCTTGAGGCCTTAGG
>WPAE01000226.1:1395-1848 GCA_009773205.1 Ignavibacteria bacterium | reverse complement strand
GGTTCACCTTGTGAATCTTCAAGTTTATATACCCTTCGAGGGCACTGTTTCTCATGTGTCTCAGCTACTTTGAACTCTTCCTCTGTCCAGTTCGGTTCATATCCCTTGGCGAACTCTCCTTTCCACTTGGCTATTCTTACAGTGTCGCCATCTTTTACTTGCTTTTGCTTTGGCTGCTTAGTATTTCGTTCACCATTGCCATAAAGGCGCCGCCATACTAAATTCTCATTACTTGATTTAACATCTATAGGACGCATGCGAATTGATCTATGCATGGAATGATTATAGGCATCGACCAGATCTGGGAGTACTTTCAAATAGGATTTTGAATTGGATGATGTAAAATAGTGCCAAATTCGTTCCTTTATTGTTCTGTTAAACCGCTCAACTATTGATGCTTTTGTCTCACCCATTGTAGTAAAATGATCAATATTGTATTCGCTTTTTAGTTTA
>WPAE01000226.1:0-1388 GCA_009773205.1 Ignavibacteria bacterium | reverse complement strand
TAGTACATCAAGAGCTTCAAGCATTGTTTTTGTTGATTTATCTTTTATTGGAACAACCCAGGCAAATTTACTAAAAACATCAATGCAAGTTAAAAGATAATTGATTCCATTGTTTTCACTCGCTAATGATTGCATATCTGCTAGATCTGCTTGCCATTGAGCGTCTATTCCTGAAACTATTGTTCGATTTTTGGAATAACGTTTTTTAGCAGGCTTGTGATAAGTATAGGCTCTTTGAGTTTGCAAGAACTCTCGAATAATATTTTTATCTTTTGTGATCGCTAATTGATTGGCTCGTCTTGCTAGTCTAGCTATTCCACCCAATGAGCCTGGATCTTTTGGGTTTTGATAAATGGCATTTAGCCTTTTAAATATTTGTTTTCTTTTCTGTAGACTAGACATTTTGTTTTTAGGTATGTATTTTTTATTGATATATTTTATTTAATGAAACGAGTACACAGATACAACAATACACATGTTTATATAGAGCACAAGCAGTACACAAGATACAAATCGAACAGAATGATAAGATGAGGAAGAAGCAAATAGAGAAAACGAGTGGTAGGAGATTAAGGAACAGCAGGAAATGAAGCAAGAAGATTTAACGAGTAGGAGCAAGAGAAGAAGTAAGTGAAGGTAATTAAACAATAGTAATGCCAAGTGAGCTGAGCGAGTAGAGAACGATGGCGAGGATATCATTAGGGGAAATAAACACATGGTCAAGTGGCTGCATGATTTGACTAATATTACAAGCTAATGTGGCCCGATTGATGAAGATGAGAATTTTCGTATGAGCAGGATTTGGAGCAGTGATGTGTGATGAAATGAAATGATCAAAAATTTCAAGAATCAAATTATTAATATTAGGACCATAGAGAGTAGTAGGCAAGAGAATGTTTTGAATAATCAAGGGAATCAATTCAGCAGGTGCATCTACTTGTTCTCGCATCAATACTGCATCTCCAATTCGTCCATCAGGCATCGTCGAGACAGGTGCAGTCGTCATCGTCTGTGTCGTCGCACTCGTTTGCATCCCGATCACACATGGCTGAGGATCGACTGCGCTTTGATTTGCTACAGCCATCGACACTGACGCTGGCACCGGCACTGGCACTGCACTCGAGAGGGATTGGGATTGGTTTGAGGTTGGGACTTGAGGGACTGGTCTGTTCGCCTGCTTTCCTCGCACGCTCTTCTTCTGCCCGTTGCTCGAGTGACTTGGGCGGACGGCCTCGAGGTCGCTTTACACCGGTGTCGTTTGCAACAAATGGGATCTTGGGAGTAGTTGCGGAGCGGGAACGGAAACCGGCGACACGATCTGTGCCGAGTTTGGGGCGAGACTTTGGAAACTGTTTTGAGACAAGATTCTGGTGCGGGGAGACGGAGTC
>WPAE01000005.1 GCA_009773205.1 Ignavibacteria bacterium | reverse complement strand
TAAGAGAAGCATTAAAAACAGAACTTAAACTAAAACAAAAGTTGGTTGCTTAAAATATGAGAGTCTCTTTAATTTCAACTAAGTTTGACTTTTTACCTTAGTGCATGTCATTCTTCTCCACCATACTGAAGTGTGATGGAGAAGAATATCAAAATCTATCAATAACGAAGTTTTCAGATTCTATATATATATAGTTTCAGAATGACAAATAATTGCTCTTTGTGCAAAAGAGATTACAAACACTGATTCTACATTGCTATAATTATGCAATACTTCGCCAACCATTCCTTTTGCGATAAATAATTACAATTAAATTTTTTATCGGTTTCCTACTTACATACAATCTCTAAAATATCTTCTTCCAACTTTCCCTTCGGCATTTCGATAATTCTCCCCAACTCAGTTTCGCCTTTGAAAAAGATAAATGTTGGTACGAATTTAATTTCAAGATTATTTATCTCTCCTTCTGAACTTTGCTTTGTTCTATCTACACTTACAATTTGTAATTTATTACAATCGTAATGTGCTGCGTCTATAATCTTAAAAAAGCGAGGCACTTCCCTTTTGCTGTCTCCGCACCAAGAAGCCATAACAATTTTAATATTGAAATAATGAATGGTTTGGTTAAATTTTTCTACAACGGATGAATCCGGCTCGTAATTCTCATACTCTGCGTTAAACCACCAAGAGTAATTTGAATCTGCAAATGCTGTGCGGTCACAAATTCCTATAAGTATTTGTTTCCCGGATTTTTCATCAATTATTGTTTTATTGAGCTGAGCATAAAGAGAGCTTGTTATTAGAAGAAATTGAATAAAGAAAAACGATTTCATTACAACCTCTATGAGTTGTTAGATTGGCGTATATCAAGTCCCCAAAAAAGTTTTTTGCGTAGTGTTTCAAAATAATTATTTATAGTAGAGTGAACAAGTTTTACCGGCTTGTTACTTTTTTCAATATTTATTTCAGCCGGAGGATTTATGAAGTTCACACGCTGCCCATCGCTGCTTACTTGAATCGTATCGTGGAGAGAATTTACTTTTATTTTAATTTTTTGCGAGCTAGATATTACAAGAGGGCGCATAGTAAGAGTATGAGGTGAAATTGGGCTAAGAGTAATTACATCAGCTTTGGGATTAACAATTGGTCCGCCGGTTGATAATGAATAACCAGTTGAACCGGTAGGAGTTGCAACAATAATTCCATCTGCGGCAAAAGTAGTTACATAATCATCATCGACATAAACTGTAAGCTCTATCATCTTTGACCAAGAACCTTTATCAATAACCAAATCATTGATAGCATACAATGTTTCTTCAATATTAGTACAATTTCCTATTAAAGCAATTCTATCTTCAACAACGTAATTATTGTTTTTTACTTCTTTTAAAAAACTGCTAAAACTATCAACATCAAACTCAGCTAAAAAACCAAGTTTGCCAAAATTTACACCTACAATTGGGGTTCCGCTTTTCCTAACATGGTAAGCAGTGTTTAGCATTGTGCCGTCACCGCCTATTGAAACAACCATATCACTTTGAGTTCCTATTTGCTCAAGCGGGACAAATTTTTGCTTGTCAATTTTATCAGTTAGCCCGGTTGATGAAAGTAAGAGAGAATTACTTATTACATAATCCAGTTCATTCTTGGTTATGTCTAAAATGATCTGCTCAAGTATTCCGCTAACTTCCATCTTTGTAATATTTGGAATTATTCCAATAGTCATTTATTTCTATTAAGCTCCCAAAGTTTACTGTACTTTGCAAAAACATAAACCGAAGAAAATATTGCAAGTATAAATCCATGCAAACCATCTAAAAACCCTCTTTTGAAGATATACATTTTTAGAAATAAAAAAAGCGGGCGAAAGAGAATATCGCTTAGCTTTGCTTTTCTTTTTTTAGAAAAAAGTTCTTTAGCAGCAAGAGATGTGTATAAATTAAATTTTATAAAATAATGTTCGATACTTGGATCGGTGTAGTGATTGAGGTCGTATTTTAAACTTCCAATCTCGCCATTAACAATCAATCCTTCGTGTACTTGCTTATCATCAAAAAGAATATAGTTCTTGTTAAAGAAGCGCTTAACTCTTGCTGGATACCAGCCGCTATGCTTGATCCATTTACCAAGAAAATAAGCCCGGCGAGCTACGTTATAACAATTATATCTTGGGCTGCTCTGCTTTAATTGAATTAACTCATCTGCAAGTTCTTTAGTTAATTCTTCATCTGCATCAATCCAAAACACCCAATCGTGTTTAGTTTTTGAAACTGCATAGCTCTTAGCTAATGCATAGCCTTGCCATTGACGTACTTCACAATTCACAATTTGATATTTTGAAGCAACCGTTAAAGTATTATCGGTTGTACTTGAATCTACGATAACAACTATGTCATCAAAAACTTCAATCATGCTTTTAAGACATACTTCTAAATTTTTTTCTTCATTCTTTGCAATTATTATTGCAGATAGCTTCATAAATAAAACCTACTCTAATTTTATGTCTGATCTCTGAATTGAAGTTCATAAAGTTTTTTATAAATACCGTTTTCTTGAGAAAGCAGTTCATCATGCTTTCCATCCTGAACTATTTTCCCTTTATCAAGGACAATTATTCTATGAGCATTTCTGATTGTACTCAATCTGTGTGCAATAACAAATGTTGTTCGCTCTGCCATTAAACGTTCTATTGCTTCTTGAACAAGAACTTCAGATTCATTATCCAAGGCAGAAGTAGCTTCGTCAAGAATCATAATCGGAGGATTTTTAAGTAATGCTCTGGCAATGCTCAACCGCTGGCGCTGTCCGCCGGAAAGCTTTGTTCCTTTTTCACCAATAATTGTATCGTACCCGTTCGGCAAATCAATAATAAAATTATGAGCATTGGCTGCTTTTGCCGCAGCAATTAAATTTTCATCGGTGCAGGTTCCTATACCATAAGAAATATTGCTGCGTACTGTTTCGTTAAATAGTATTGTTTCTTGAGTTACAATACCTAATAGCTTGCGCAAGTCTTCTAATTTAACATCTTTTAAATCAATTCCATCTATGAGAATTTTACCATTAGTTGGGTCGTAAAATCTTGGAATCAAATCTACCATAGTAGTTTTACCTGCACCGCTGCTTCCAACAATTGCCAATATATTTCCTTTTTCTACTTTGATGTTAATTGAATCGAGAATTAATTCATCAGAATCATCATAATGGAATGAAACATTTTTGAATTCCAACGATTCTTCAAAATCACTTTTATTTATAGGCGATTCAATATTTTTGATTCGCGGTTCGGTATCTAAAATTTCGAACACACGTTCTGCCGCAGCACTAGATTCTTGAATACGGTTATTTACACTGCTTAATTCTTTTATCGGCGGCATCATTTGGAATATTGCAAGAAGAAAAGTTATAAACTCACTTGCGCTTAGAGTTTTATCAACTAGCACTAATTGCCCGCCAAAATAAATCATAACACATCCAACAATTACACTTAGAACTTCGGTAATATGCGGCGCAGCATTACGGATTCTGTTAATTTTCAATATCGTTTTGAAAAAGCTAAAAGTTTGACCTGAAAACTTTTTGTTTTCATAGTACTCCATACCGAATGCTTTTACAATCTTTACGCCTGTAATAGTTTCGTGCAGCGTAGTTGTAATTTCACTCATCTTATCTTGTAAAATCCAAGTTTGTTTTCGTAGCTTTAACCCAATCCAGCCAATAATACCAGCGGAAATCGGAATAACAAGTAATGAGAAAAGTGTTAAATGCCAGCTAATACTCAACGCAATTAACAAAAAGACAAGTATTGAGAAAGGTTCTCGTATCATATTAAGGAATACAGCAGAGACACTAGTTTGGACTACGTAAACATCGTTAGTTAATCGTGAAATCAGATTGCCGGTTTTTTCATTTTTGAAATAACTCATAGGCAATTTGTGAAGATGGAAATACGCCTGGTTACGTAAATCTCTAATCATTCCCTGTTCTACAAATGCGAGATAATATGATTGCAAGTAGCCAAATAAGTTCTTCAACAAGAAAGAAAAAAATAACAGCAAACAGATTTTTAATAATATCTGATTTTGAGAGCCTGAAAAAACAATTTCCTTAAATGAAGTTATAATCGAATCTATAATTTCGTTTATCCAGCCCAAGGTTGGAGCATTAATTGTTTTGGGAATTGATTGTTCTGTTTTTACAGATGAGTCTTGTGCAAAGAGTGTATCTAACAATGGAATTGTAAGAGTAATAGATGCACCATTTAATATTGCATAAAGTATAGTAAAAATAATTGAAGCCGCAAGATGCTTTCTAAACGGTTTGATGTAAGAGAGAACTCTTAAATAAATTTTCATTGATTTCTCATTCCGGTAAAGTATTCAGCGCACAACCGCCAGGTAAGTTAATTCTATCATAAACAGTTTTATCTTGAATATCAGTTATTACAATATGTTTCGAGCCATTCAAGCTTTCATCAAAAAATAAGAACTTTCCACGAAGTAATAAATTGTTAAAGCCGGTTCCTTCAATAATTCTTACTACTTTTTTACTAAAAGTATCATAAATAGCTAAAAGCTGGTTTTGTTTTGCGCCGGTTTTGTTGGGCTTTATAATTTCTTCAGAAATAACAAGAACATACCTTGAATCATCTGACCATCTTATGTCTTTAATTTCTCCATGAAGTGCTAATGCTAATAGTTCTGATTTATCCGGGAAGTTTTTAATATAAAAGTATGCTGTTTCGTTAGTCTTTGTTACTCTAATCTGTAATAAGGAATTAGGAGAAAAAACCTCTTGCTTAATTTTGGGTTTTACAGGATATCCTTGAAGCAAAAGATCAAAAGAACGCTGGCTAATTTTTCCAATTCTGCCATAATTATCCCAAGAATATATTCTCTGGTAAATTATACGAGAGCTATTTGAATCTGGAAAGGTTGTATTGATACGGAAAGTATCTGGTAAATCCCAATAAGAATAAATTCGATCTACATTTCCAAGCTGCTTAAGTTCTTCCGATTCATCTTCATTTCTTCTCAAAAAATGTACGGCTGCTTCTCTAAGAGATGATTGGGATTTATTCTTAGATATTGTTTCTGCTGTAATTAAAAAAACCGCTTTTGCTTTTTGAGTTAGTCTTACCGAAAGAACTTTTTTATTAAATCTGCTCCATAAAATTTCTGTCTGTCTTGTTTTCAAGTTGTAATTATACAAAGCTGGTTTGCCTAGATAAAAACCTATGAAAGGAACATTTATAAATTCGTCTAAAACACGCTGTCCGTTGCGGTTAATTTCATAATCCATTATGTACTTCTGCAAGAACAACTCAAATCCCTTTTCCCCTGCATCATAAGAAGTTGAATACTTTCCATAAAGAATTTTATAACTCTTTTTTGCAGTGGATTCTAACCTGGAATGCGCTCTTACAGAATCACTCAACTTCGTTTTGAATTTCAATGCATGTTCATAAGTATTAAAATTCCCTAACGAAACAGAGTAAGGATTTTGTTTATCCTTTTGCAGCTCATCATCTTTCTGCTTACATCCAGATACTGAAAGTATAATAATAAAAGTGAGTAATAAAATATTCAGCAAATACTTATTCAAGCATCATCCTCTTGGGTGGTGATCTTTGTGAATTTGCTTAATGTATTGCCTATCCACGTGCGTATAAATTTGAGTAGTCGAAATATCTGAATGCCCAAGCATTTCTTGAACTGCACGAAGATCTGCACCACCTTCAAGTAAATGAGTTGCAAAAGAATGGCGAAAAATATGCGGATGAATTTCCTTGCTAATTTCTGCCTGCTTACCATATAAATCAACCATTTTCCATATCGAAATTCTACTGATCTTCGTTCCACGATAATTTAAGAAAACAAAACCTTTGCTTTTGTCTTTTTTCTCAAACAAAGGACGTGATGCAATAAGATATTCATTAATCCAAGTTATTGCGCTGCTTCCTATTGGAACTATTCTTTCTTTTGATCCTTTGCCAAGAACTCTTATTACTTCTTCGTCAAAATAAAGATCATTTGTTTTTAGATTTATGAGTTCACTTACTCGCAAACCCGAGGAGTATAACAATTCTAAAATTGCTTTATCTCGCAAACCGGATTTCTCTTTTACATTTGGAGCATTAAGTATTCTTTCAATCTCATCGAACGAAAGTACAGAAGGTAATTTTCTGGAACGCTTTACTTTGCCTAAAGTAATAGTAGGATTTTTCTTGATGTACTTATTGTCTTCCAAATACTGAAAAAACTTCCTGAATGAAGTCATATAACGCGCAGTTGTAGCACTGCTCAAATTACTCTTTCTCTGGTCATTAAAGAACTCTGATAAAATTATGCTGCTTGTTTCATTCCAGTCATTAATCTTGTGTAGTAATAAATATGCAAGTAAGCGTTTTAGATCACTCAAATAAGATTTGGCAGTGTTATCCGAAAGATTTTTTTCATAACGTAAAATGGAAATAAATTCTTTAATGAACTGTTCCATTTACTTTATTCTTCCGGCTTTGTTTCTAGCTCTTCTTGGTTTGGATAGCGGATTCTTCTGTGATGATGCCCCATTAAAATATTAAGAAAAGACTCTTTAATTTTATTAATATCGTTGAACGTTAACGGCGCTTCATCTAACTGTCCATCTTCAATTCTAGAATTAATAAGATTATTAATTACATTCTCAATAACCTGTGGGTCAGCTTCTTGCAAAGACCTTACAGTAGATTCGCATGCATCTGCAAGCATTACAATTGCTGTTTCTTTCGTATTTGGCTTTGGTCCGTCATACCTAAATTCATCGAGCTTAACATTTTCTTCACCGTAAAGCTCTTTTGCCTTTTCATAAAAATAGGTAATTACCATATTACCGTGGTGCATTGGAATAAAGTCAATCACCTCTTTGGGTAATTTATGTTTTTCAGCAAGGGCAATTCCATTTTTAACATGCTCTTTAATTAATTCTTTGCTTCTTTCCGGAGCTAAATTCTCGTGAACACTATTTGAATCAATTTGGTTTTCAACAAAACTATCCGGGTTTAATATCTTTCCAATATCATGATAATATGCGCCAACTCTAGCCAAAATTGCATTTGCTCCAACAGCTTCTGCTGTTGTTTCAGCCAAAGTACCCATCGAAATTGAATGACTGAAAGTACCCGGTGCATTCTTAGCCAATTCTTTTAACAATGGACGGTTCAAATCTGTAAGTTCAAGAAAAGTTAAATCTGTAGTTAAGTTAAATATCTTTTCCACAAATACTATTAAACCATAAGTAAGCACAGGACTAACTAGTGCGTTGAAAGCAGCGAAAGTAAAACCAGCAAGTATTTCATCAACTGATTCAAAACGTTCTAAGCCAAAGGCAAGAATGCTTAAAAAGTACCCAAGAAGAATGTAAAGAAAAGAGCGGTAGATTTGAGCTCTGTTTTTAATGTCTCGAACTGTGTAAGCGGCTAAACTGCCGGCAACGATGTTAGTTACAGCAAAAACATAATCGTTACCTCGTAATGCTCCAACTATCAGAGAAATTACAATAGTACTGTAGAAACCAACTCGGGAATCAAAAATAATTGAGAGAAGCATAGAAGCTACAGGTACAAGTATTAAATACTCAAGCGGCGAAGAAACACTTATGCTGTAAACCAGATAAGTAAGAAAGCTAATAAAGAGTATTACAACAGAAATTAAACCAATGCTTAAATTATCGTTTAGGATTTTGGGACGGAAGAGATAAATGTAAATCATCATTGGAAGCATAACGAGGAAGATGTGGAGAAATTTTCCAATATTTTGCAAGAGCCTGCTAAGAAAACTGCGTTCCTCTCCTTTGGTAATTCTATAAGAATCTATTTTTAATTTAGCCTCGTGCGAAATACGATCATGTTTAGCAATTATTCTTTCATTCTCATTTACAATTCCAATGTTACGCACAACTTTAGACTGCGCATTGAGAATTGCTTCGTCTGTTAATGCTTTGCTAAAAACAATATTAGGTTCAGAAAAAAGATGAACGATTTCTTCTATTACTTCAATTAAATCAGATTTACTTCCTACCAACACTTTGGCTTTGAAAGCCACATAATCATTGAGTTTTTCTACATCTATAAAATTATTCTTTGAGTAAACTCTTTCATAATTACCATCTCGTAAAGCTATAGAATCGCGTTTATTCTCAATTCCGTTTATTAGTCCGAGCTTGTAAATCTCTTCTAAAGTAGATTGTGCATTTAAAAAGAGTTCGTTTATAGTTACTCTCTTACCAAAGACATTTGTTTGTGGAGTTTTTAGTTTTTGAAGTATTGTTAGAGCGGCTTTGCTTAATTTATCGTTATCAGAAACAAAGTTCGGATTGTTATATTTTGCTCGTAACAATTCTATATAAACTGCCATAGAATCAATCATTTTAGACTGCAACGCCGTATCACGTACATAAATTGGATAAACATTTTTTAGAGCAAGGTTTTTCTCTGCTTCGTAAATCTTAGTGTCTTTTAATATTTCGAATGTTGTTGATGCAATTAAATCCTCATGAATCCAAATTGAACCTACTGTAATTTCAGATTCAAGGGATTCACCTTTTGGAAATAATAGTACAATTGTAAGAATTGTAATGAATATCAGAAGAATTTTAATTCTCTTACTTCTTCTCAGTATGGATTTTATTTCTGGTGTGTGCATTTATTTTTTAGCTTGTAACAGCATTCTTAGAAAGTCTGCTGTACCATCTTCATTATTGTTTTTCTTTAACACTAGATCGGCCATCCTTTTCAATTCTGGCACAGCGTTTTCCATTGCAACTTTCAACGAATCGTTTTCGAATAATGATTTATCATTGTACCAATCTCCAACAACAACTGTTTCTTTAATCTTTATCTTAAGATGTTTGAGCAAACGTTTAAGTCCATCTCCTTTGCTGCATCCCATTTTTCTAACTTCAACATAATAATTACCACCTTGTCCGCTCGATTTGTAGAAAGCAGTTCTTATACCAAAAGTATATGGGAACGACATTTTATTTGAAATATGCTTAACATTTTCTTTGTAATCGCTAACCATTATTACTTCTAAAGTTTCGTCCAAATAATTATCATAAGAAAATACTTGCTGGTACTTTGCTCCAAATTTATCCATAAGTTTAGGAAACAGTGCGTTTTCTTCAGTGTAGTAAATTGCCTTATCATGGCACAGAGCAGCCTGAACAAGATATTTATCAGCAAGTTTTAAAGCGCGTAGAACATATTTTTTAGGAAGATGCGATTCAAAAATACTTTTTTCTCCAGGATGCCTTTGTATCAAAGTGCCATCTAAGGTAATAAGAGGTATTTTTATGCCCAATTCATCAGCATGATCGGTAACTGCGCTTAATAATCTTCCTGTTGCAATAGAAAATTGAACACCTAAAGCAGATAATTCTTTAATCAAACTTTTTGTTTCTTCACCTATTTGGTTTTGATCATTAACTAATGTACCGTCTAAGTCGAAAACAACAAGTTTAATTTTTTTTAAAATATCTTTATCAATCATCAGAAAATAAGCGCAAAAATTTTTCGTGAATTTATTATAATTTCTTAGCTGCAAAAGCTAATTAAACTGCTTCTAAATCTTTAATTGCTTCGTTTACAGTGTTACAGATTGTAAGAACACGATTTAACTGAGAAATATCGATAAGTGTTTTAACGTTTTTAGTTGGTGAAGCTAAGCGGATGTGACCTTCGTTAGACTGAAGAATTCTAAAAGCAAGCAGAATTGAACTTAACCCCGAACTGTCGCAATAATCAACTTCCGAAAGATCGATTATTAATTTACGAACATCCTCTGTGTGTAGTAAGATTGTAAATTCGCCTTTAACAAAACCGGCTATAGTAGAATCAAATCTTTTTTCATTCAACTTAAAAATGGCTATATCACCAATTTTCTTTAGTTCGTAATTGAAGTTTTCGCCCATATTTTTTCTGTTTTTTATTTATACAAAGTTACAAATAAAGCCCAATAATCCCAATGTAAACAATTAAAACATACTAAGATGTTCCAGAAGCCTTTTATATACAGAAGAATTCTCTCTCTGCTTGCTTTCAAAAAGAAGGTTATAATAATCTTCCGAACGATTTTTGTGGAAACCTATGCGAATTTTCGAATTAACAACATTTGCAACACAACTATAAAAAGTATCTTCTTGCCGGTTCAAATCTATAACAAAGTCATAATGCTTATCCTTTAATCGCGCAATTAACATTTTATTCGGCAGAAAAAGACGATTGATTTGAGCAGGAAGATAAGAGACATATTTTAATGGATAAGATAATTGAAGAGTGCTGTGCTTTACCTCAGAAAGAAAAATTGATACATCTTTTTTGTGAATATGAAAATACTTTACAATTTCTAATGAGTCAGTAAAGTCCAATTCGTTTTCTGGCATAATCACAAATATTTTCTTAGCATCTCTTATAACAGATTTAAATTCAATAGCTTCCGAATAACGGCGAAAATACTTTTTCTTGATAATGTAGTGAGCAATTTTACGTTTTAGTTCTACAAACATTTTATATCATCTTTATTAATTCTTCTTCGGTAAGAATTTTAACACCAAGTTTCTGTGCTTTCTCAAATTTGGAACCTGGACTTTCTCCAACCACAACATAATCTGTATTCTTGCTTACAGAGGAAGTTACTAAACCGCCATGCTCTTGTACTTTAGCTTTTGCTTCTTCGCGAGACATTGATGCAAGCGTTCCAGTTAATACAAAAGTTTTACCAGCAAGTGATACGGACTTTAGCTTTTTAGGTTCTAAGGCAAAATTAATTCCGGCAGCTTTTAGTTTTTCAATAAGTTTAATATTGTGTTTATCACAGAAAAATCTCTTTACACTTTTACTTATACTTGGACCTATCTCGTGTATTTCTTCAATTTTTACTTCAGTAGAATCTACTAAAGCATCTAATGAGAGAAAGTGATCTGCCAATTTCTTAGCTGCTCCGGAACCAACATAACGAATTCCCAATGCAAAAAGTACTTTGTCAAAAGGTTTTTGTTTACTTTTTTCAATAGCTTCTATCAAATTAGATACGCTTTTTTTGCCTAGTCTATCTATCTTAATTAATTCATCTGTTTTCTCTTTAAGCGAATATACATCTGCGTATGTGTACAAATATCCTAAATCAACAAATAAATTAACCAAAGACTCGCCAAGTCCTTCAATATCCATTGCTGTTCGAGAAGCAAAATGAATAATACTCGCTTTCACTTGAGCCGGGCATTCTTTGTTTTCGCAATAAATAGCTGCTTCTTCTTCCTGTCTATAAAGTTTAGAACTGCATTCTGGACAAACAGATGGCGGAGAAACTTTTTTAGAATTCTGATCACGTGCACTTAGTTCCACCGAAACAACTTTAGGAATTACATCGCCTCCCTTTTCAATTACTACAACGTCACCTTCTCTAATATCTTTTCTTTGAACTTCATCATAATTATGCAACGTGGCTCTGCTGATTGTTGATCCGGCTAACAAGACTGGTTCAAGTTCTGCAACAGGAGTTAAAGCACCGGTTCTTCCTACCTGCCAAGTAATCTTGTTAAGCCTAGTCTTGGCTTGTTTTGCCTTATACTTAAATGCAGTTGCCCATCTTGGTGATTTTGCTATGCTGCCAAGAATTCTCTGGTGTTTAAGGGAATTAACTTTAATTACAACACCGTCAATTTCGTAAGGAAGTTCGCTTCTTCTATTTTCCCAAACTCTGCAAAAAGCTATTACCTCTTGAATCGATTTACAAAATCTGTAGTTCACATTAACTCTAAAACCAAGGTCTTTTAGAAGCTCAAGATTTTCTTTTTGAGAACTTAACTCAGAAGAATAAGAATATAAATAATAAATAAATATTTGTAGCGGACGTTTAGCAACAAGTTTTGGGTCCTGCAGTTTAATTGTTCCAGCAGAAGTATTGCGCGGGTTTGCAAATGTCTTTTCGCCACTAAATTCTCTTACTTCATTCCATTTTCTAAAAGCTTCGTTTTCCATATAAATCTCTCCGCGTACCTCAATTTGGTCAAGATTTATTCTGTTTTTTTCTTTTAAATCTATTTTTAATGGTATTGAACGAATTGTTCTAACATTTGCTGTTACTTCTTCGCCCGTAGTTCCATCTCCTCTGGTAACAGCTGTTTTAAGTTTTCCATTTTCATAATGCAAACTAACAGAAACCCCATCTATTTTTAATTCACACACATATTCAATATTATCATTTGCTGGAAGTCCTTCTCTCACGCGGCGGTCAAAATCAAGCAGCTCATTCTCACTATAAGTATTGGTTAAACTTAGCATTGGTGTTTTGTGAGTAACAGAATTGAAATCTTTTACTAAATCAGAACCTACTCGCTGTGTAGGTGAATCGTTAGTAACAAATTCCGGATTTTCACACTCAAGTTGGAGAAGCTTTTTAAAAAGTTGATCATATTCGTAATCACTTATCTTTGGGTCGTTGAGAACAAAATAGTTATAATCATGTTCTCTTATTAACGAACGAAGTTCATCTATCTGCGCTTGCTGGCTTTGTTTCATTACGCTTAATTGTTAAATAACGAATTGTGTCTGGTGTAATTGTTATAGATCTGATTTCACCGATTTTACCAATGTTTTTGACCGGCTTATCATTAAAGAAAAGATTTACCGCACCGGCATTACCTATGCTAATTCTGAATTGTTTGAGTGCTTTAAAATTTAGTGTGCTATCTTTCTTAACAACGCCTTCCTGAACAATTTTTCCATCGCTTAAAACTTTTATCCAAACTTGTTCTCTGTTTTGTACTTTAAGACGCAGACTATCTGTAAGAATAGTAGATGTATTAGATGGAAGTGAATCTTGAACAATAGGTGTTTCCGGTTTTTTAACTTCGTACCGACTGGTGTTATCCGAAAGTGATTGCTCAGGCTGATATGCAATAATTTCCGGCGTAGAATCATAAAAGAAAGCGAAATAAAAAACTAACATAGCCGCAATTAGCACTAATACACCAACTACAATATTTAGGTTTGCACGCATAAATCCATTTTGGGGCTTATCCATTTGTACTGAATGTTGGTATTGTGTAGCTCCAAACTCACTTGGCGGCTTAATGGAATTTTGGTGTTTAACCGATTTGTGTTCTGGCTCGGTTTTTTCGGTTACGAGCCGTTCGTTTTTAGTAAAAGTTTGCGCGATTGGTTCTTTAACTACGATAGGTGGAGTATCAGAAATCCCAGATTTAGCATTGTCAAACTTTAGAATAATTTCTTTGGGATTAAGCTCGACTGTTTGTGCAAATTCTTTAATAAACGCACGTACATAAATTTCCGGCAGAATCTCAAATTCAGCGTTTTCAATTGCGGTTAAAAATTTTGGGTCAATTTTAGTACGTGTAGAAATTTGCAGAATGCTTATTCCCTTAGCTTCGCGGGCAGTTCTTAGTTCAACTGCAAATTTTTGTAATGCTTCCGATGCCATTTATCTACATTTAATTGTTTCTAATTAGTTTTGCAGCAAACGCTCCATCTACGCCATGAACATGTGGCAAAGTTGCAACACAACCATTTTCATCAATAACAGATTTTGGAATTATAGAAATATCTTTTACAAGTGAGAAATTTAAATTCTCTGCAAGGAATTTCTTAATTAATTCGTAATTCTCTTCAGGCTCAATTGTGCAAGTACTGTAAACAACATAGCCTTTTTCTTTTACTAAAGAAGCGCCTTTTTTCAATAGTTCGTATTGTATATTAACAATTTTTCTAATGTCTCCCAAGTCTCTTTTCCATTTTAGGTCTGGCTTCTTTGTTAAGGTACCAAGTCCGCTGCAAGGAGCATCTATTAAAACTCTGTCAAAACCAGTTTCATCTTCATAATCAGAAGCATCAATAGCCTTTGTAATTACATTTGTTACTTTCAATCTTGCGAGGTTTTTTTCCAAGATTTTAAGACGGCTTTCAAATTTATCAAGAGCCACAATCTCGCCTGTATTTTTCATTTCATCTGCAATAAATCCGGTTTTACCACCAGGCGCCGCACATAAATCAAGAACTCTCATACCTGGCTCTGCATTTAACAATTTTATTGGAAAACCCGTGCTCTCATCTTGAACCGAGAAATATCCTTTTGCAAAATATTCCCAATCTGTAATGTTAGTTAAAGAATTCATCCTAATAAATTCTTTAAGATATTTTCCCTCCGTAAACTTCAGATCAACCGAATTCAAAAGAGATTTCATTTCGGCAGAATTAGTAACAAGATTATTGACTCGAATAGAAAGTGAAGGTTTGTTATTGTTAGCAACTAATAGTTTTTCTACCTCTTCTCTCCCAAATCTATTTAACCATCTCTTCACCAGCCAAGAAGGATGCGAATAATATGCGCTTAGATAAGCGTTAATATCTTCATCCGGATTTGGATAGCGTATACTTTCTTTGTTTCGAATAATGTTGCGAAGAATTGCATTAGTCAAATCTGCCGCAGCCTGCC
Organism: Ignavibacteria bacterium; assembly: GCA_009773205.1. GTDB lineage: Bacteria > Bacteroidota > Ignavibacteria > Ignavibacteriales > Melioribacteraceae > Stygiobacter. The sequence goes on along the minus strand of WPAE01000005.1, from coordinate 42,738 downwards.
CTTGAAGTTTTTTAACAAATTCAACAGCTTCATTAACTGCCGCATAGTCTGGTACTTTATCTAAAAACAATATCTGATAAAGTGCTACGCGCAGTGCGTTCTTTACGTTTGGAATTGCTTTAGAAAATTGTCCTTTATAAAACCCAGTTAAAATCCAATCTATTCTACCTTCCCATCTTGTAACGCCATGAACAATTTCAAAAAGTAGAGCTTTATCTGCGCCAGCAAGGTTAGAATTTTTGATTTCGATTTCAAGAAGTTTATCAAGATAAGCGTCTGTGCGGTCAACTCGGTTAAGAATTTTTACTGCAAAACCTCTAACACCTTGATAGAGATTTAATCCGGTACTTTCGTTTGTTTCTTCCATAATATCCAAGATTTTAAAGGTGCTTAATATCCATAAGTTGCTTTATGTTGATAGAAAACCAAACATTGGCAGAAGCAACATCTTTAATTAATAAAATAGTTTACACTGAAATCCAATCTTAGCAAACAACCGAATTGCAAAGTGTACTTGCTATAATACATTTAGAAGTAACCTTGCAAAGCTAATAACTAAGCGGTATTCGGGACATTATCGCTTATTTTGTTAATTACCTTAAACTCTTCTATCGTTCTAAGAAAGTTTGACAGTTCTTCTTTTCTCTGTTTATAGGTCAAGTGTTGAAGACTAATTTTATACGAATTGTGATTATCAGTTACTAAAATTAAACTTTTAGAAAACTCCAGTTTTCGAATTTCTTCAGATTTAATGAATATTTCTTTAGTAAAAGGGTGTTTCTTAAAATAAATACCGTTTTCTACAATCTTAATAAATGAGGTTAAGTTATTTCTACTCAAAATTAAATACATAACAAGGAACAAAGAAAACAAACCAACTGTAATTTGAATCCATCCAAATAGCGCTGCTTCATTAAAATTTAGACCACCTTGAGTGAGCAATAGAATTCCCATAACCATAAATAGAGCTTTTTGGGTGTTAGACATATTTTCAGATTGTAATAACAAAGTCTTTTCCATACAACTACTACCTCATCACTATTTAAAAAGCAAAAGGGCTGTAAAACAGCCCTGGTTTAACAAAAAAAATAAAATTATGCTTTTTTCATGCCATATTTTTTATTGAATCTTTCAACGCGCCCGGTAGAATCTAACATTTTTTGTTTTCCTGTAAAGAACGGATGGCAAGCTGCACATATTTCAAGTTTGATGCTGCTTACAGTTGAACGGGTAACAAATGTATTTCCACAAACACATGTAACTGCACATTTCTTATAACTTGGATGAATTCCTGGTTTCATTTTAACACTACTTCCTTAAAATTTTGGGCTCAAATTTAGCTATGCTGAATTAAATATCCAAATCAAGAACACTTAAAAAGCCTTTATTTTCTTGCTTTCTTCAAAGAATCCGCCTTCAATAGGGCTTTTTTGAGTGAATCGAGTTCGTGTCTATATTTTTCTATTGTCTTTTGATCAGCCTTTTTTTCTACAAAGAATCCATCAGCAATTGCCCTTTCGCCAACATTTACTACACTGTTTCTTGTACCGGAATTTGGGCTGGTATTTGCACCAGAAATATAATCATCAACAGAAACCGATTTCCTTGGATTAAATTCAATGGTTTGCTTTGCAGGTTTGTAATTTTGTTCAACACTCTGAATATTTGACGGTCTTTGGCTTTTTACTTCAGGTGAAGTGCTCTTTTGCGGCACACTAAAAAGTGATTCAACATTTTTATCGGCTGAATTTCCAGCAATTGATGGTGTATCGGTAATACTTTGCTTCTCAGCAATCTGAGTTTGAATATCCTGCTGTTGTGGATAGAAAATGAAAAACAAGACAACTGTAGCTAAAACAGCAGCCGATGGTGCCAAAAATTTGAGCAGATTAAATCGTGGTCTAACTTCTTCTGCTTGCCCAAAATTTTCATTTTGAATTCGGGTCATCAGATTGAATTCAAAATTTTCTGGAGCTTCAACTTTAGGAAGTTTTTTAAGATCTGCAATTAAATTGGAAATCTTTTGTTCATCTTTATTATTGTAAAATTCGCTCATAGGCTACTCTTTATAAATGTTTTTAAGTAGTTTTTGTAATTGTATTCTACCCCTATTAATTCTTGATTTTACTGTTCCCAATGCTAATCCTGTAATTTCAGAAATTTCTTCGTAAGACAAGTCTTGAATATCTCTCAAAACAACAACTTCCCGGTATACTGGTTTTACTTTTAGCAATGCTTTCTGAATAATTTCGCTTTTGATTTCACTATCGGCAGATTTATCCGGTGCCAAGAACATCTTATCTTCGATCTGAGGAGATTTTTCATCATCGGAATTATCAATCGAAAAAATCACTCTTCTTTTTCTTCGCTTGAGTTCATTCTTAGCCAGATTAGCGGCGATAGTATAAATCCAAGTAGAAAATTTTGCGAAAGAACGATAAGAATCTTTGTTAAGATAAAATTTAATCATCGTTTCTTGAACTACATCTGTACAAGCATCTCTATCGCCAAGGAACCTATAAACAAAATTCATAAGCGGGTCTTTATACCGCTTAACCAATATCTCATAGGCTTCAAGAGTATTGTTGTCTTGATACTCTTTAATTAGTTCTTCATCTGTCAAATCGGATAAACGCTTTACCAAAATTGGTTTTACCTAATAATAATTGAAAAAGTTTCAAATTTGTGAACAATTTTACCCATATTTTATATTTCTCGCAATCAATATTGAAAATGAGAAACTGCAACTTCGCCAAGCAGCTCAGCAATTAGTATTTGCAATATCGTTTTATGATCTATACCAGAGCCTTTTACTGATAAATCTGCATTGAGTAGAGCTTTAGCCGCATTATGGAGTTTTGCCTCGGATAAAAAATAAGTTGCCTTTTGACAATTAGAATAATAAAATGGATTAGCTCCTGCTAGTTTACCTGCAGTAAACTTATCTGTGATGCCCTGCTTATTTAGATCAAACACTTGAGCAACAGTCATTATAAATTTTGCAACCATGTTTATTATCAATACTATATCAACGCCTGAGTTTAGCAAGTTGAGACCAATCTCTAAAGATTTAGTTTTATTGCCTTGACCAAGTACAGCTTGGAAATCAAAAATCGAATATTCTTTAGTAGGCGAAGAAAGTTTTATCAATTCATCAACAGTAAGTTTTTTACCGGAGTTAGAGTAATCTAAAAACTTCTGAATTTGCATTTCGAGCAAGGCTTTGTTTTCACCAACTACTTCAATTACTGCTCCTGCATGGTTTGCAGGAAGGTCCAAACCTCTTTTTTTAGCAATTCTTATGAACCAATCAACAAGTTCGTTTCCGCTTATTGGTTTAGCTTCAAACAAAAATCCTTTAGAAATAAGAAGGTTGTACGGTTCACTTGATATATTAGAAACTGCACCCATTTGTGTAATAATAAGCACAGAAAAAGAAGGAGGATCTTTAACATAGCTGCACAAAGTCTTTTTATCGTTAAATTTTTCAAAATTTTTGATCACTAAAAGTCTTTTTTCTCCTCCAAACGGAAAAGAAAGGGCTAGATCTAAAATTTGATTCAATTCGGTTGATTTATCAGCAGCAAAAACTTCTCGGTCAAAATCAGAGCCGAGTAAAGGAGAAACAACTTTTTCTATATCTTCAACTGCATGCTCAATTGTATAACTATCTTCTCCGCAAAGAAAATAAATAGGCAAAAGAGTTTCTTTGGTAAGAAATTTATTTAATTGATTTATCTGCTGTAAACTCTGCTTTGCCATAAATTTTAATGGATTCTTTTTTCAAAAGTAATGTTGTTTATAAAGATAGATTTAATTGGTTTTTCCATTCTGTCGGTTTCTACTATGCCAATTTTATAAACTACATCCATTCCGTCAATAACTTTTCCGAATAAAGTATGTTTACCATCTAACCAAGGTGTAGCAACAGTAGTAATAAAAAACTGGCTTGTGTTTGTGTGAGGTCCACGATTAGCCATAGAAACTGTACCAGGAGAGCTGTGTTTTAATTCAGAAGTGCATTCATCTTCAAACTCGCTGCCAAAATAGCTTCTTCCGCCGGAACCGGTTGCTGTTGAATCTCCTGTCTGAATCATAAAATCTCTAACTACACGGTGGAATGTAAGTTTGTTGTAATAACCTTGAAGCCCCAGCCCAATAAAATTTGTTACTGCTTTAGGAGCTATATTGGGATAAAGCTCAAACTCAATCTTTCCAAAACTTGTAATTAAAGTGGCAACAAGCTGCTCTCTCTCTTTTAATTTAATTACTTCTTCTATCTTTTCCCCACTATTAATTTCGTTTTCAATATTTACCGTTTCGTAACGCTTACCACAGCTAAAAAGAAATAAGGAAAGTAAAACAAATATTAAGACGTGTTTGCAGTTCATATTTGTACCTATTGACTAATTATACCTGCAGAAATTAAAACAATAATTACAACACCAACAATTATTCTGTAAACAATAAAAATCAACATGGATTTGGTCTTAAGATATTTCAATAAAAACTCAATAGATAGATAACCAACAATACCGGCAACAATTGTTGAAATAATTAAAACTACAAAACCATTTGGGCTAATGTATTTCGTTGCTTGGTAAAACTGTAAAAGTCCGCTTGCAGCCACTGCCGGAATGCTTAATAGAAAAGAAAAGCGGGCAGCAGTTTCTCTGTTGAAGCCAAGAAATAAACCGGCTGTAATTGTAGTTCCGGAACGAGAAGAACCTGGAATGAGTGCTATGGCTTGAGCTAATCCAATTACGAGTGCGTCTATAAAGTTCAAGCTATCGCTCTTGCGGTTTAGCTTGCTAAACTTTTCTGCTAAAGCAAGTATAAGTGCAAGAATGATGAGACTTGCCGCAATAACAAAAAGATTCTTTGTAAAAATACCTTCTATAAAGTCTTTAAAGGAAAAACCAATAATAGCAACTGGTAAAGTAGCAATAATCAAATACCAACCCATTTTTGAGTGAAGTGTTTGCTCGGCAAATTTAACACGGTTAAACCAGTTGTCTCGTAAAAATTCTCGGATGATAGAAATAATATCTCTCCAAAAATAAACTAAGACTGCAAGCAAAGTTCCAAGTTGAATAACTGCTATAAATGATGTCCATCTTTGCGGATTATCTTCAGAAATCAGATTCATAAACTTGCCGGCAACTGTTAAATGCCCGGTGCTGCTGATTGGTAAAAATTCTGTTAAGCCTTGAATAATCCCAAGAATAATAGCTTCAATTAAATTCAATCTTTGCTCCTAAAAAGTAAAAGTAACACCTAAATAAATTCCAACTGAAATTGAATTAAGATTGAGTTTCTCACCATTAGACTTATTGATAATGTTTTGAGAACCGTTTGCAAGCTCGCCTGTGTTGTCGTATCTCAAATTGCCTCCAATTAATGCGTAAAAATTATTTGCAAGCAGTGTATTTCCTTCGGCTTTAAGAAGTAATCCAATTCCGCTTGAAACATAATCTGTTCTTGTAATAATTTTCTCTCTAAGTAATGCATATCTGTAACCAAGTCCGCCGCCTAATTTAAATTGATAGCCAGCACCTGGAATTAAATAATATGCCATCAAAGATGGTCGGTGCAATCCGTAAGAAATTTCATAATTGCTTAGCGAACCGAGATAAGAATCTAATTGCAAATTATATTCAAATCCTACAGCAAAATTCTTGGCAACTTTGTAATCTAGTTCCGTGCTAAATGCTACTGCACTTTTGAAAGAAGAAATTTGATTATTAGCTGATGCAAAATTTACGTTTACATAATCTCTAAAATTGGGCATGGATTTGAAATCCAATCCCATAGAAGCACTAAAATCCCATTGTGCAAAAGAAGTTGATGACAAAAATATTGTAACCAATATTGCTAAACATTTTTTCATTTTGAATCCGAGTTTGATCTAAGTACAGAAAGAAAAGTTTCTTTAGGCAACCCTTTCTTTGCTCTTTTCATATTTAAGTAGTTAATTATTAGAAATGTAGAAACAATAAAACCTACGTAACCAACAAAATGAGTAAGAATTGCATAGGCAGCGCTTGATTCGGAATCAAAGCCGTAAACTTTTGTAAGTACAAAAATTGCAATTGCATGATAAGAACCGGTTCCGCCAGGTGTAGGCACAAAATTCCCAAAAGAACTAATTGTCATCACAATCCAAGCAGTAGCAAAATTAATGCTCTCTTCGTTGTGCATATCAAGCATAAAAAAACCGGCATAAGTATTAAGCGTATAAAGCAGCATAATAATTAACGACCAAGACATTATTCCAACAATGTGCCGCCAAGTTTTAATGCTTGAAAATCCTTCAACTAGCGTTTCGAACAGAGATTTTAATTTTTCGGATAATTTAATACTCAGCTTTGCAGTTAACGAAACTAATATAGCAGCAAATTTATTCTGAAAACTAATTAACAAAATCAAAAAGATTACCGCTAAGAAAATCAAACTGAAACCGGTTACTAATAATGCTTTTAGCCAAGGAATTTCATAATAAAGATTGCCGGAATAAATTGCAGCGCTAACTAAAGAAGCAAAAGCAAAAAAAGTAACATCAATAATTCTTTCAACAACAATTGTACCTAAAACAGTAGTTCTAGAAATATTTTCCCATTTGCCAAGAAACAATGCACGGTAAACTTCGCCTAATCTTGGAATTACACAGCTTACGCCATAGCTAACCATTACAGCCCCAAAAAGATAGTTTTTAGAAACATCCGGCTTAACAGAATCAAGCATAAATTTCCAGCGAATAGCACGTGCATAATGAGAAGCAAAGAATACTGCTAAATAAATAAGAACTGCAATTAATGAGGTTTTAGAGATTATTGAGAATGAACGGGAAAGATCAACTTTTTGAAAAGCAATAAAAAGAAATATTAACGAGATAACAACAGTTAATAAAGCTCCCCAAATTTTAGCCGAGCTTTTATTTGATTTAGCGGAGATCAATAACTTTCGTTCCTTTAGGCGGATTAAATGAAAAAATCTGATCTGCTAAGTTTTGATTAACTTTAATATCGCTGAAAGTAAAAGCGTATTTCATATCCCCTACGTCAACTAATTCCATTTTCGAAATTAAGTTGTCTGAGTTTTTCCAAATTCTAACTAACTTAAACTGCAAATCGTTATCCTTAGGTGTCAGCTCAAGCACAAAATCATTGGCAGCAGTATTATCTTTTACAATTTTTGCTTTGCACAAAGGGGGATAATCGAACACAAATTTTTCGAGTGAAAAAGAAGTGGGATCATCGCTTAAGTAGCTAATTACAACACGATTAAATTTCTTATCATAATTCCAGATAGTTTCTCCATCGGAAACTATATTTTGGTTTTTCAGTTCTACTACAAATTTATTTTTTTTCTTATAAGTAAATTTACCAGAGGCTTTGCCTTGTTCGTTTCCGCTTACATTAAAAAAATTCTGAGAAAAATCGGCTGTAAAATTATCAATAGCCCTGAACTTGTTTTGAATTTTCTTAATCGTCTCTGAAGGCGACTGAGCAATTACAAAAGCAACGGAAAAGAAAAACATAATTAATACTTTCGCTTTCATAAGCTTCTCAAAATTGTTTCGAGTTGTTCTTCGCTTTCTACAATTACTTCCCTGGCTTTGCTCCCTTCCGAAGGTCCAACAATTCCGGCTTGTTCCATCTGATCAACAATACGAGCTGCGCGCGAATAACCAAGTTTCAATCTTCTTTGCAGCAATGAAACAGAACCTTGTTGATGTCTTACTACTGTTCTAGCGGCTTCTTCAAACATTGGGTCAAGATCTGCCAAGAAATCGGCTGCTGTTTCTTTTTTCTTATCGTAAAGAGAAGGTAAAAAATAACGCTTTGAATAACCTTTTTGAACATAAATAAAGTTTGTAACCTTTTCCACTTCCTCGGTTGAGATAAATGCGTTCTGAATACGAATAGGTTTGGGCATTCCTGCAGGCAAGAGTAGCATATCGCCGCTTCCGAGTAATTGCTCTGCACCGTTCATATCTAATATTGTTCTCGAATCAATTTTGGAAGCTACTTGGTAAGCAGCGCGTGCATTGAAATTTGCTTTAATAACACCGGTTATTACATTTACAGAAGGACGTTGCGTTGCCAGTATCAAATGAATTCCAACAGCGCGGGCAAGTTGTGCTAAACGTGCAATAGGCTCTTCAACTTCTTTACCCGATGTTATCATCAAATCTGCAAGCTCATCTATCACAACAACAATATATGGCATCTTGTGATGTTTCATTTCATCTGTATCTTTTAAGCGAGTCTTTGGATTAGCCATCTTTGCATTGTAATCAACAATATTACGAACGCCGGCTTTAGCAAGCTTATCATAACGTTTCTCCATTTCATACTCAACAGACTTTAATGCAAGCAGCGCATATTGCGGATTTGTAATAATCTCTTCTTCCAAATCCGGAGAAATAGCAAGAAAATGTTTGCTAAGCTTTTTGTAGAAAGTAAGTTCAATTTTTTTCGGATCAATAATAACAAACTTTACTTCGGAAGGATGTTTAGCATAAATTAAACTGCATAGCAGCATATTAATGCCAACACTTTTTCCAGAGCCGGTTGCGCCTGCAATTAACATGTGAGGCATTTTTGCCAAGTCGGTTATGAAAACATCACCAGAAATTGTTTTACCAAAAGCTAAAGGCAATTCTGCTTTAGTTTCTTTTATTTTAGATAAAACAGAACGAGCGCGTACCAAAGTTGCTTTTGCATTTGGAATCTCTACACCAATTGCGCTTTTACCAGGTATTGGTGCAATTATACGAATGCCTCTTGCAGCTAAAGCTAAAGCAATATCATGCTCAAGTGAAACTATTCTGCTAATCTTAACACCTGGTGCTGGCACAATTTCGTAAAGTGTTACAACAGGTCCGGGCGTAACAGTTATATCCTCAATCAGAATATCGAATAGCGAAAGTTTTTCTTTAAGTAGTTCGGCATTGCGTTTTAATTCACTTTCGGCAACAACAACGTCTTCGCTTTCTGGCAGAGAAAGTAAATCAAGTTTTGGCGGAGAGTAATCAATTTCCTCATCCCACTGATTAGGTAATGAAGCTTCTAAAGTTTTATCTATCTCTAATTCTGAGTCATTCCCTTTCGAGTGCCCTTTTTTAGTTTCCAATTTTTTCTTAGCTGTTTCAACAGGTTTTTCAATTTCGGTTTCAACAACTTTTTCCGGATCATCCTTCTTCACAATTGTAATTTTTGTCTCTGGTTCAATAGACTCTACATCATCGTTTACATCATTAACCTTGTTGCTGAATAACCTTTTAAATTTTCCTTCTTCGCGAAGATTTTTAATCTTATTTAAGTTCTCTTCGGTTTTGGCAACATTAGTTTCATCTTGTTCATCCGTTACTTCTTCATCCTTCAGCAATCGCTTAAAAAAATCTATAATTGAGCCAAACTGAAAATCGAATGCAACAATTAATGAAATTAAAATTGCTGTTGAAAGAACTATAATGCTGCCAAGTCCGCCTAAAAGTCTTCCTATTACGGTTCCAAGAAAAAAGCCTATCTTGCCGGAAAGCTCGTATACATCTTTGAACAACTCAATTTCAGGAACTGATTGAAGCACACCGAAGAAAGTGGAAATAAGCAGAGTAATGATTATGAGAAAATTTGAGATGTAAAGCGGAACTCTAAAAACTTTTTCTTTTTTAAGAATTGTATATCCCCAAATAAACATAATAGTTGGGAATACTAGAGAAAAGTAGCCAATAGTAGAAACAACAAAGAAATAAGAAATGTAAGCGCCTAAAATGCCTAACCAATTATGAACATCAGCTACATTGTCTTTTAACTGCTGCTCATTGGATAAAATTCTTCCAAAAATGTCTAGAAAGGTATAATGTAAAAATGGTTCATCCGAACGTGAAAATGAAAGTATGCTTAAGAATATAAGCAGCGCAAAAACAATTAAGAAAATTCCGAGAATTTTCGTTTTTTTCTCCGGAGAGAATACAAAAAAATTATCTCCTAAAGCCGGAGTTGGTTCTTTTGGTTTTACTTTTTTTGCCATTTTATGAAGCAGTTATTTCAGAATTATTTTCCGGAAGGTCTAATTTTTTTAGCGAACCGGAAACAAAATAGGGAATAACATCCTTAACACCATAAAGTGAACACTCTTTAATATCAGCATCAAATCCATTTTCAATTAACAACTTGCCGTGTTCGGTTTCTTTAAGCATCTTAAATAAATTTTTGCCGATTGATTTTGCGAGAACCATACTCGCTCTTGAAGAATCGGTTAATTGAGTTTCTTGGTATAAAGCAACTATTTCTGCAGCTAATTTGCCTGCACAGATAGTATCTTCCAAACTAAAATTGCCGTTGTTGCCAGAACAAAGAATTTCTACATCTTTGTTGAGAGTTACTAGATGTTTAGCAACTACCGGAAGATTTTGAAAACACGCAGCGAACAAGTTTTCTGAAAATTTAGCTTTTACTACAGTTTTTGAACCGTTAGTCGTATATAAAATAATAGATCTGCCGTTTACTACTTCTTGCGTAAACTCAAGAGGAGAGTTGCCAAGTACAAAACCTTCAATTTTCTTTGTGTTTCTTTCTCCACAAAGAAGTGTTTGCCCGCTAAATGCATTGCCGGAAACTTTCATTGCGAAATCTACAGTACTAACAGGAATTACTTCTCTTGCGCCGTTTGTTAATGCAGTAACAATTACAGACGTAGCGCGAAGTACATCAATAACAACACTAGTTTTTCCTGTAAAATATAGTTCGTCTAAATGTTGTGTGGAATAATGAACATTAATTTTCATCGTCTCTATTTCTTTACAAATGGTAGTTTTGTTATTTGTGCTTCAACTTCTTTGCCGCGTATTAAAAAGTTTATTTTATTTCCTTCTTTTGCAAATTCAGAATTAACGTAGCCAAGTGCAATTGCTTTATCTAAAATTGGGCTTACGGTGCCGCTAGTAATGTAACCAGCTTTTTTACCATTAACAGTTAGCTCGTATCCGGGACGCGGAAAAGTTTTTTCATTGGATATCATTGCAACTAATTTTTTCTTTGTTCCATTTTCTTTTGCCGCAGTCAAAACATCTTTGCCAATGAAAGAAGGCTTTTTCAATTTTGTAATCCAGCCAAGACCTGCTTCAATAGTGTTCGTAGTTTGATCAATATCATTTCCGTAAAGACAAAATCCCATTTCTAATCGAAGAGAATCTCGTGCGGCAAGTCCAACCGGTTTAATTCCTAATTCTTTGCCAGCTTCAAAAACTGTGTTCCAAACTTTTTCTGCTACAGCTTCATCACCTTTAAAATATAATTCATAACCAAGCTCGCCAGTGTAGCCGGTGCGCGATAAAATCATATCTATTCCAGCTACTTTTGCTTTAAAGAAATGATAATATTCCAATTCAAGCAGCTCATCACAAATTTTTTGAAGTGTTTCGTTAGAATTTGATCCTTGAACAGCTAACAAAGAGTATTCATCACTTTCATTTACCAGTTCCACTCCAAAAGAGTTGTTTTTGTTCATCCAAGCAAAATCTTTTTCAAGATTTGAAGCATTAACAACAAGCATAAATTCTTTTTCGCTTATTCTGTAAACTAATAAGTCATCAACAATACCTCCATCTTCGTAACACATTGCAGAGTACTGAACTCTTCCATCGGTTAAAAGAGAAGCATCGTTAACAGTAATATGATTTACAAAATTTAATGCTTTTTCTCCGCGCACAAATACTTCGCCCATGTGAGAAACATCGAACACGCCTGCAGTTGTTCTAACTGCTTTATGCTCGGCAATTATGGATGAATACTGAATAGGCATCTTGTAACCGGCAAAATCAACAATCTTTGCGCCTAGATTTTCGTGAATAGAGTAAAATTTAGTTTTCTTCATAGTTATTAAGAGTTAAGTTTTTTCCAATCGCTCAAGAATTTATCGAGACCAAGATCTGTGAGCGGATGCTTAAATAATTTATCAATTACATCGAAAGGCATTGTGCAAACATCTGCGCCCATCATTGCTGCTTCTACAACGTGAAGCGGATGACGAATGCTTGCAACAAGTACTTGGGTCTTGTATCCGTAATTTTTATAAATAGTTACTATCTGACGAATCAACTCCATTCCGTTTGTGCTGACATCATCTAATCTTCCAACAAAAGGACTTATGTAGGTTGCGCCGGCTTTAGCTGCAATTAGCGCTTGTGTAGGAGAAAAACATAAAGTAACATTTGTTTTTATTCCCTTGCTGCTCAAAGTTTTTACAGCTTTAATTCCTTCTTTTATAAGAGGAACTTTTATAACAATATTTTTATGAATTTTGGAAAGTTCATCAGCTTCTGTTATAATTCCTTCGTAATCGGTAGAAACAACTTCTGCACTGATTGGTCCATCAACAACATTAATTATTTCATTCAGCAGTCCGAGAAAATTTTTCCCTTCTTTTGCAACCAAAGATGGGTTTGTTGTAACGCCATCTAAAAGCCCCATTGCAGCAGCTTCTTTTATTTGGTCAATATTTGCGGTATCTATGAAGAATTTCATTCCAAGTTTCCCTCTTTGTTAAAAGAAAATTAATAAAAATCATCTACAAATATTTCTTACAAAAACAGCAAAGTGTCCTTAAGCAACTTCGTCGGTAATTTCTTCGCCAGATTGATTGGAAATAAAATGAAACTTAGATGGGCTTACTCTCTCATCTTCAGTCAATTTAATCATCACAAAATATCTTAGCTGAAATTTAGCAAGTGTAGAAATAAATCCAGCTTTAAGTTTTTCTCCAAGCGAAGGGTGAACTTTTAAAGTAAGAGATTTTGCTTTCCCTTGAATTTTGTAACGCTTTAACCAGCGTTCAATTTCATGAATGAGATTAGACTTTTTAGTAAGCATACCGGTTCCTAAACAGTAATGGCAAGCTTCATTCATAGATTGAATAATATTTTCTCTTACACGCTCGCGGGTAATCTGCATCAATCCAAATTCAGTCATAGGAAGTAAAGCAGTTTTTGCTCTGTCTTTTTTAAATTCCTTTTTCAGCTCATCATAAATCTTTTTGCGGTTCTTCTCATCTTCAAGATCAATAAAATCTACCACTATTAAACCGCCAATATCTCGCAGGCGCAATTGTCTTGCAATTTCGCGCGCAGCTTCTAAATCAGTTTTTAAGGAATTTAATTCTTGTTCTTTCTTTGCAGCGTACCGCCCGCTATTCACATCTATAACAACCATTGCCTCAGTATGATCTACAACAATGTGTCCGCCTGATGGAAGCGGCACTTTGCGTCCCATCAAAGATTTAATTTGTTCATCAATTCTAAATGTTTCAAAAACCGGCGCATCATCTTTGTACAATTCTATCCTGTCTAAAAGAGCAGGCTGAATAAATTGCAAATAGTTTCTAATTTCTTTCCAAAGTTTTTTAGAATCCACAAATACTTTAGAGACATCTGGCGTGAACAAATCTCTTATCACCGAAATAGTTGTGCTTAAATCCTTGTATAGCAACGCGGGCGGGTTTTCTTTTTTTGCTTCGTTTTGAATATCTTGCCAAATCTTAACTAAGTATTTCAAATCACCGCTTAATGCTTCATCACTTTGGTCTTTAGCCGCTGTGCGGATAATCAACCCGCAATCTTTGGGCAATATTCCGCGCGCAATTCTTCTTAATCTCTTTCGTTCACGAAAATCTCCAATCTTTTTAGAAACACCAATTTTGTTATCCATAGGAAGAAGAACACAAAACCTGCCCGGAATTGAAATAGATGAAGTTACCCGAACTCCTTTATCTTTAACAGGCTCTTTGATAATCTGAATTAGTATATCTTCGCCTTTGTGCAGGCGTGTAGTCTGTCTCTCTTTTTGTTCAACCTCTTTAGCTTTAACCGGATTGGCAAGTTCTAATGTGGAGTTAGGCGAAGGTTCTTCTTGACCATCCTTCTGTTCATGTTGCGAGGTTTTTTCTTCTTCATCATCCTCATCATCGTCAAAAATTCCTTGTAAAGCTTCGGTACGTTCACCTATATCCGAAAAATGTAAAAAAGCATCGTGCTTCATTCCAATATCAATAAACGCAGCGCGAATGCCTGGTAAAACTCTGGCAACTCTGCCATAATAAACATCGCCAACCATTCTTTGTTTTTCCGGATGGTCAACAAAAAAATCAACCAAGTTTCCATCTTCTGTTATTGCAACGCGGTTCTGCGAAGAAGATGAGTTTATAATTATTTCTTTATTCATTTTAAAACCTTATGCGTTCATTTCCTAACGCCGTGTTTAATCATCGGTTAGCCAGAAAAGAACTTTTTTCTTAAACTTATTTATTACATCTACTTTATCATCTTCGCCTAAAACGCCCTGCTGAATTTTAGAAACGTGTTCAATAATTAGATAGCGAAGAGAATCAAAATTTCTTACACGAAAAACATTTTCTAAAAGTAAATTTATTCCAGGGTAATCTTTCAAATACCAAACTGTTTGTTTTTTTGCTCTATCCAAAGCAACAACTTCACCTAAATCAAGTTCTAAATTATTTATGTGTTTAATCAAAATTTCTTGAACGGTTTCAATATCGGGCGTTCCTGGATCATCACCAGTTTCTATCAACTTTTGGTATCGTGAAAATATAAAAGGATTTCCAAGAGCGCCGCGGGCTACCATTACAGAATCACATCCGGTTTCTTTAAACATTCTTTTTACATCTTGCGGAGAAAAAATAGAACCGTTTCCAACAACCGGAATTTTTAATCTTTCTTTCACTTTTGCAATCCAGTTCCACTCAGGCTCTGAAATATATTTATCATTGCGTGCGCGAGCGTGAATAACTACTAAAGAACCTCCGCTGTCTTCAACTGCTTTGGCTGTATCAAAAATATTTATGTGGCTTCTATCTTTTCCTAATCTCAATTTTACCGAGATTGGAATATCTCCAGCATTATCAACCATTTTACGTGTAATTTTTCCGATATGCTCAGGATCATCAAGAAGAGCCGAGCCCATATTGCAGCTTGTTACTTTATCAACAGAGCAGCCGCAATTGAGATCTATCAAATCCGGTTTAAGTCTGGAAATTTCTCTTACCGCTTCCCCTATAATTGCCGGATCGTTACCAAGTATTTGTACTCCAATAGGTTTTTCGTTCCGGTTGAATGAAAGAATTCGGAGAGATTCAAAATTATTTTTTATTATACCTTCGGCGCTTACCATTTGAGTAAATGTTACGCCAGCGCCTTGTTCTTTGCATGCTTTTCTAAAAGATGAATCGGTAACCTCTGCCATTGGGGCGAGAAAAAGTTTTTGTCCTATATCAAGGTTACCAATTTTCATCAATCAACCAAATAACTTTTTATAAAAAATGCTGAGTTGTTACTCAGCATTTTCTTCATTGTTTTCCTCTTTCACATCTTCTTTGGCTGCTTCTTGTTCTTTTAATAACACTTTTCTTGATAAAGCATATTTGCCGTTTTCAATAGTAAGCAGCTTTACACGAACTGAATCGCCTTCGTTTAGAACATCTGATACTTTAGCAATTTTCTTATTATCAATTTGTGAGATGTGAAGCAATCCTTGAATGCCTGGCATAAATTCTACAAATGCACCAAAGTCTTTAACACTTACTACTTTTGCATTGTAAGCTTTTCCAATTTCTGGTTCAGACATCATTAACTTGATATACTCTTTTGCATCTTTTGCAAGTTTGGAATCTTGACCAGCAATGTTAACAGTTCCATCTTCTTCAACATTTATTTCTACGCTGTAATCCTTTTGAATTTTTTGAATAACTTTTCCGCCTGGGCCAATCAATGCCCCAATTTTATCAACAGGAATTTTTGTAGATAAAATACTTGGAGCGTAGGAAGAGATACTTTCTCTTGAAGAAGAAATTGCCTCATTCATAATTGCAATAATGTGCATTCTTCCTTCTTGAGCTTGGGCGAGTGCAGTTTCCATAATCTCATAAGAGATTCCCTGTATTTTAATATCCATCTGCAAACCAGTAATTCCATTTACACTTCCTGCAACTTTAAAATCCATATCGCCGAGGTGATCTTCATTACCAAGAATATCAGAAAGAACTGCATATTGATCTTCTTCCTTAATCAAACCCATCGCAATTCCTGCAATTGCAGTTTTAATTGGAACGCCGCCATCCATCATAGCTAATGAACCAGCGCATACTGTTGCCATAGATGATGAGCCGTTTGATTCTAGAATATCCGAGTTAATACGGATTGTATATGGAAATTTTGCTTCTTCTGGAATTACATTTTTAAGAGAGCGTTCTGCTAAGTTACCATGCCCGACTTCTCTTCTTCCAACGCCGGAAAATTTTCCAGTTTCACCAACGCTGAAAGGTGGAAAATTATAGTGAAGCAGAAATCTCTTTTTGTATTCTTCCTGCAATCCATCAATAATTTGCTCATCTTGTTTTGTACCAAGTGTAAGCGTTGTTAAGCTTTGAGTTTCTCCTCGCGTAAACAAAGCTGTTCCATGAACACGCGGAAGAATTCCAAGCTCGCAAGTAATTGGACGAATCTGTTTTGTATTTCTGCCATCAAGACGAAGCCCTTCTTCAAGAATACGCTTGCGCATCAAATCCTTTTCCATATCGTGAAGAATTTGACCGATAACTTTTTCTTGTTCCGGATATTTTTCTGCTAAAGCAGCAACTACTTCATCATGCAAATCTTGATTAGCTTTATATCTTTCTTCTTTAGCAAGAACGGAAGCTACAATGGCTTCGAATTTTTCAAAAGCAAGCGTGTTTACATCTGTAACTAAATTTTCATCCAAAGTTTTTGGAACAACTTCCATTTTTGTTCTGCCGCAAGCCTCGCGCAGTTCTTTTTGAATAGCTACAATTTTTTTTATTTCTTGATGCGCAAATTTTAGTGCGTTAAGCATATCAACTTCGCTAACTTCTTTAGCTTCACCTTCAACCATCATAATTGAAGATTCTGTTCCAGCAACAACTAACTCAATATCGCTTGCTTCAACTTCTTTGAAAGTTGGGTTGATAATGAACTCGCCGTTAATCCTTCCAACACGCACTTCGCCAATTGGTTCAAGAAATGGAATATCGGAAATTGTTAGTGCAGCAGAAGCAGCACAAGCAGCAATAACATCCGGATCGTTTTCACCATCAAAAGAATAAACGAATGCTGCAACTTGTGTATCGTTTCTATAATTTTCATCGAACAAAGGACGAATTGGACGATCAATCAAACGAGCGCTTAAAACTTCGCGGTCGCTCGGTTTTCCTTCTCTCTTAAAAAAACCGCCGGGAATTTTTCCTGCGGCAAAAGCTTTTTCTCTATACTCAACACTAAGTGGAAAGAAATCAATTTCATCTCTGAGGCCACCGGCAACGGCTGTTACTAAAACCATTGTATCGCCGTAACGAGCCATTATTGTTCCGTTGGCTTGTTTTGCCAACTTGCCAGTTTCAAAAATCAGCTTCTGTTTGCCAATTTGTACTTCTTTGGTTACTACCATTTACTGCCTCTTATTTTCTAATGTTCAATTCTTTAATTATGGAACGGTATCTTGCGATATCTTTTTCTGCTAAATACGCTAATAATCTTTTTCTTTTACCAACCATCTGAAGCAAACCGCGGCGTGAAGCATGATCTTTTTTATTTGCTTCAAAGTGGCTTGTTAATTGATTGATTCTTGCTGTCAAAAGAGCTACTTGCACTTCGGCTTTTCCACTGTCTTTTTCGTTTGTACCAAATTTCTTGATGATATCAAGTTTCTCTTGCAATGATAATGACATTTTACTACTCCTTTATTTTATTTTACGATGCAATTCCAGCGCTAACCGGAATTGATTAATTTATTAATTTTTATTTAGCGAAGCGATTTTCTCTGCTTCTTTCTTATCAGTTTCAATTTGTTGAATAAGAGAACCTTTCGATTCAAATTTCTTTTCATCGCGAAGACGTTTAACAAATTCTATTTTAATTTTTTCTCCATAAATATCACGGTCGAAATTAAGAATATAAGCTTCAGGAACAATCTCCTGCTTATTTTCAAAAGTTGGACGAAAGCCAATATTCATAACTCCATAATAACTTTCTTTACCTAAAGAGCAACGAACAACATACACACCGTTTTTAGGAATTGCTTTCTTTGGGTCATCTACTTGAATATTAGCTGTTGGGAACCCAAGCGTTCTGCCACGCTGCGCTCCTTTAACAACAATTCCGCAAATCGAGTATAATCTTCCTAAAAATTGATTTGCTATATCTAGTTCGCCTGCAAATAAAAAGTTACGAACCTTTGTGCTGCTTATTGTAACTTTGTTCAAACATTCAGCAGCAACTGCAGTTACATCAAACCCAAGCTGCGCGCCTATCTCTCTTAGCTTATTCTCATCGCCTAAACGGTCTCTGCCAAATTTGTGATCGTGTCCTATAACCATGTGCGATGCATTCAGTTTTTCAAGAACAAACTTTTTGATAAACTCATCGGAAGTTAGCTGAGAAAATTCTCTTGTAAAATGGATAACCATTAAATTTTCGATTCCGGCTTCTTCTATAATCCATTTTTTTTCATCAAGCGAAGTTAGAATGCTTACTTCCGAGTTCTGAGCAAGAACAGATCTTGGATGTGGATCAAAAGTAACGACAAAACTGTCAAAATCGGATTCTTGTGCAACCTGCTTTACCTTTTGCAAAATCTTCAAATGCCCAAGATGCAGTCCATCGAACGAACCAACGGTTACAACGGAACTTCTTGTTTTATCTTTTTCAAATCTGTCTGAATAAACTATCATTCAACTGCAACATGGATAATTGTGTAATGTTCCTTAAACTCATCAATAGTAAGCGAATCTTCTACATTGTACTCGCCAACTTTAGTTCTTCTTAACTCTCTCAAGAAAGCGCCGCAACCAAGCTTTTGCCCAAAATCATTGGCAATTACTCTTATGTAAGTTCCTTTTGAACAGGTAATTTCAAAATGAATATTCGGCAAATCAATTTTTGTTATTCCAAACTTAGAGATGAAAATTTTTTTCGGCTCACGTTCAACTTCAATACCTTTTCTTGCCATATGATAAAGCGCTTTACCTTCTTTCTTAACAGCAGAAAACATTGGCGGAGTTTGAAGCTGCTCACCAAGAAACTCTTTGCTTACTTTGTAAATCATTTCTTCGGTAACTCCTTCGTAACCTTTTTCTGTATCGTAGAAAGTTTCCAAATCATACGAAGGTGTAGTTTTGCCAACAGAAATAATTCCAGTGTAAGTTTTTTCTACTGTAAGAAGCTGAGTAATTTCTTTAGTTTTCCTTCCGGTGCAAACAATTACAAGACCGGTTGCCATTGGGTCAAGCGTTCCTGCGTGACCAACTTTTTTCACGCCCGTAGCTTTTCTCACTTTGTACACAATATCAAAGGACGATTTTCTTAACTGCTTATCAATTAAAATAATTTCGCCGCTTTCAAACTGCGGCTCATAATCACTTGCTGTTATTCTGGTTATCATTTTCGTGAATCTTCTTAAACAAATCTTCCATCTTTTCTACATAATCGAGTGTGTCATCAATAAAGAAAACAAGTTCTGGAACGAAACGTAAAGACATCTTATGAGCTAGCTCGGAACGAATCATACCTTTCATTTCGTTAACCAACTCAATAAGTTCTCCGCGTAATTCTTTTTCAAAAACAGAGAGGTAAATTTTAGCTTGCTTCAAATCCGGGCTAACTTTAAGGTTAGTAACTGTTACCAGTCTAAATTTTGGATCGTTTAATTTTTGAAGCAGAATTAAACTTATCTCATCTTTTATTTGATGTGAAACTTTTTGTAATCTGAATGAAGGCATCAGTCTAATTTTTTCTTTGTTTCAATAAGTTTATAAGTTTCAATTATATCGCCAACTTTAATATCGTTAAAGTTGTTTATTCCTATACCGCATTCGTAACCTCGTTCTACTTCGCGAACATCGTCTTTGAAGCGTTTAAGCGAAGCAAACTCACCTTCATAAACTGCAATACCATCTCTAAACAAACGAAGTTTATGTTTGCGGTCAACTCTTCCATCTTGAACGTAACAGCCTGCAATTGTACCTACTTTTGGTACTTTAAATACTTCACGCACTTCAATAGTAGCAACGTTTTCTTCGCTTACTACCGGCGAAAGCATTCCTTCGAGCGCAGATCTAACTTCTGCAATTGCATCGTAAATAATGTTGTAAAGACGAATATCTACTTTTTCTGATTCTGCAAGTTTACGTGCGTTTACGTTTGGACGAACATGAAACCCAATAATAATGGCTTTAGATGCTGCTGCAAGAAGAACATCGCCTTCGCTAATAGCGCCAACACCTTTGTGAATTACTTTAACAGAAACTTCTTGGTTCGAAAGTTTCATCAAAGAATCAGATAAAGCTTCAATAGAACCATCAACATCGCCTTTAACAATAATTGGTAATTCCTTAAATCCGCCTTGCGAAATTTGGTTTGCAATTTCATCTAACGTAATGTGATGAACTTGACGGTGATCTTGCTCGCGTTTAAGCTGCATACGCTTTATACTTGTTTCGCGTGCTTCTCTTTCTGAATCAACAATGGCAAAAACATCTCCGGCTTGCGGTGCATTTTCAAAACCAAGAACAAGTACAGGAGTTGATGGAACTGCTTCAAAAACTTTTTTGCCTCGCTCATCAAACATAGCACGAACGCGCCCGTGAGTTACGCCGGCTATAAATGGATCGCCAATTCTCAAAGTTCCCTTCTGAACAAGAACAGTTGCTGTAACTCCTCTGCCTTTATCTAGTTGAGATTCAATAATTGTTCCCCTTGCTTTACGGTCTGGGTTTGCTTTAAGATCAAGCAGTTCAGCTTCAAGAACAATTTTTTCTAAAAGTACATCAATGTTTTTGCCGAGCTTTGCAGAAACTTCAACGCATTGATATTTACCACCCCATTCTTCAACTAAAATATTCTTTTCTGCTAATTGCTGTTTAATTCTTTCTATGTTCGAGTTTGGTTTATCAACTTTGTTGATGGCTACTATAATCGGCACATTTGCAGCTTGAGCGTGATTAATAGCTTCAACTGTTTGCGGCATCACGGCATCATCGGCTGCAACAATAAGAACTACAATATCAGTTACTCTAGCGCCGCGGGCACGCATTGCTGTAAACGCTTCGTGTCCAGGCGTATCTAAAAATGCAACTTCTTTGCCATCGTCTAAAGCAACTTTGTAAGCGCCTATGTGCTGTGTAATTCCACCGGCTTCTCCAGCAACAACATTTGCTCTTCGGATAAAATCCAATAAAGATGTTTTGCCATGATCTACGTGCCCCATTATTGTAACAACAGGCGGACGGAACTTTAATGTATCTTCGGAATCCGGAATGTCGGCATCAATCTCGGCTTGATATTCCCGCTGAAGTACAATTTCAAAACCAAAATCATCTGCAATTAAAGTAATTGTTTCAACATCTAATCTCTGGTTAATAGAAACCATTAATCCAAGCGAAATACATTTTGAAATAACATCGCTAACCGGCACTTTCATAAGATTGGCGAGTTCGTTAACAGCAATAAACTCTGTAACCTTAATTGTTTTTTGATCTAAAATTCTTTCTTCTTGAATTCTTTCCTGCTCTTCAGCTTTTTCTTTACGCTTCTTTTTCCTTGCAGAGGCACGGTCGCCAAGCGCAGAGTCATCCATACTAAGCAATGTTTTACGAATAGCAGCTTCAACTTCTTGTTTATCAACTTCAAAACGTTTTAGCTTTTTCTTTTTCTTAACCGGAACAGCTTCTTCTTTACCTTCTTCAGCAGTTTTAGGTTTTTTCTTTGCCTTAAGTACTTTTTTCTTTTTCTTATCAGCTTCTGATTCGGCAGCGGTAGTAGCTGGTTTAACAGCAACAGATTTTTGCTGCGGAGTTTGCTGCGTATCTCTTGACTTATCTTCTTGTTTTGGCTTGGCTTCTTGCCTTGATTTCGCTTCTTGCTGTGTTCTTAATTCTTGTTTGTGTTTTATTTCTTGTTTTGGTCTTTTCTTATTGAGTTCAATTTTGCCAACAATAGTTAAGCCCTTTTTCTGTGTTTCTAATCTCTTCTCCGTTTCAGTCTTAAATATCTTTGGAACGTCATCAACAGTTACTGCTGGTTCTGGATCAAGCACTATTTCTTCAGCTTCAATTTCTACAGTAGTGGTTTCTCCAGAAGCATGTTCAATCTGTACTTCAATATCTTCATTATCAACTGCATCAGCTACTGAAACTTCTTCAACATTAGCCATAGTAGTTTCTTCAGCTGCCGAAACTTCTGAAACAGGAACTATAGTTACAACCTGCGTTTGTATTGGTTCTTGTTTTACTTCGGCTTTTGGTTCATGTTCTGCATGATCACCCCGTTTCTTCTGGAATTCTTCAATCTTCCTATAATGCTTTTCTGCTTTTTCTATGTCTTTCTTAAAGAATAATTTGATGTCATTCATCATCTCATCGGTTACTAAAGTCGAAATACCTTTAACTTGATAACCTTTTTTCTGCAAAAATTCCATTAAACTATCTGTAGAAAGATTGAATTCTGAAGCTAGTTTGTAAAGCCTAATCTTTTGTGCTTTTGGTTCGGACATTAGAAAATCCCGGTTTATAATTTTTATTAGTCTTCTTCTTCAAACTGATTTTCGAGGATCTCAATAATCTCTTTGGCTTTCGCTTCATCAATTCCTTCGATCTCTAACAACTTTTCAACACCAGCCTTGAGAACTTCAACAGCAGTTTCAAAGTTGTGATTGATTAACAAATCAACAATATCGCTGCCAAGTTCTTCGCGTAATTCTGGCAGTTCAACGTCTTCCTCATATTCTTCAAGCGGCTTTTCAATACGAATCACTTCAATATCATAACCAGTAAGTTTCATTGCAAGACGAATATTTACACCGTTACGCCCTACAATCAAAGAAACTTGATCGCTATCTGCTGTAACTGTACATTTCTTTTCATCCTCATCAATTTCAATCTGCTTCAATTTAGCCGGGGCTAAACATCTTTGAATAAAAATAACAGGGTCGTCGGAATAATTGATTACATCAATGTTTTCGTTGTTTAATTCGCGTACAATAGCGTGAATGCGGACTCCTTTCATACCAACACAAGCGCCCACAGCATCAATTCTTGCATCGTTAGATTCTACAGCAACTTTTGCTCTTTCGCCAGGCTCGCGCGAAATTCCCCTTATTTCAATAACGCCATCGTAAATTTCTGGTATTTCTATTTCGAATAATCTGCGTAAGAATAAATTATCTGCGCGCGAAATAATAATTAGCGGACCATTTTGAGTATTTTTTACATCTTTAACTACTGCACGTACAGTATCACCTTTACGGTATTTTTCTCGTGGAATTTGTTCGATTCGAGGGAGCAGCAGTTCATTTTTGTTATGATTAACAAGCACATCATTACGGCGAACTTGATAAATATCGCCCACAACAATTTCCCCAATCATCTCACTATATTCATTATAAACAAGGTCTTTTTCAATTTCTCTAATTTTTTGGCTAAGGCTTTGGCGCGCTAAGTTGATCAATCTTCTTCCAAAGTCTTTTAGTTCAAGTTTTTCAACAAAATCTTCTCCAATTTCAAGCCCGTTTTCGTTACCTCTTTCTTCAACTTCATCAATACTTATTTGTGTTGCCGGCTCTATAACTTCCTCAACAACTGTTCGTTCAAGAAATATTTCGATGTCGCCTTTATCCATATTAACTACAACATCGTACTTGGCTTTATCTCCGAATTTCTTTTTAACCATTAATCCGAAAATCTCTTCGATAATTCCGGCGAGAACGTCTTTATCAAGACTTTTCTCACGCGCCATTTGCGAAAAGGATTCTACTATTTCGGTGTTCATTTATTCTCCTATCATAAACTAATTAAAACTTTTGCTTGAGTAATGTTTTTATATTCTATTTTAGTTTCGCCGCCTTTATCTGCAAAGAAAAGGCTCTCACCTTCGATGCGTAAAAGCTTAGCAGTCAATTTTCGTTCTTCATCTTTTTGTATTATCTCAAACTTTCTATTAATATGTTTTTGAAACTGAACCAAAAACTTAAGCGGTCTTTCTATTCCTGGAGATGAAACATCTAACCGAAAGTTTGAATCTATAAAATTCTCTGTCTCTATGGCTTCGTTTACCGCACGGCTAACAAGAGAGCAATCATCCGTAGTAATTCCTTTCTCGTTATCAATATAAAGCTCAATAACTTTGAGGTTACGATCGCCTCGAATTATAACTTCTATAAGAAGATAACCGAGTGATGAAACAATTTCTTCGAATTTTTGAGTTAGTTGCATTTTTTCGATATTCTACAAATAAAAATCGCCCTCTACGGGGCGAATTGGACGGGCAAAATTAGGAATATTAGACGGAATAAGCAAACAAATGGATTTACGATTTTGGATTTACGATTTTCGATTTACGATTTTCGATTTACGATTTTCGATTTACGATTTTCGATTTACGATTTTGGATTTACGATTTTCGATTTACGATTTTCGATTTACGATTTTGGATTTACGATTTGCTTCTATAGAATCTTTGGAAGTCTTGCCTATTTGTGTAAAAATGGCCGTTAACTCGTTTGCTTCTTTCATCAAAACTGAAATTCTTGGATATTGAGTTGTTTCTTCTAATAACTCCAACCAATAGATACACTCGTCAGCTTCTTCCTCAACAATTTTAATTTTGTATATAAAATCAGCTTTCGATTTAGCACGGCAAGCCGCTCTGTAATTTGCACCAATAGATGTTGCGGCACGCAAAAGTTGATTGCCTAACACGTTGTTTGTAGAATTCTTCGGAATCTCATTCACAAAATGAATGATTTGAATAGCAAAACCTTTTGTTCTATTAAGCAATTCTTGTTTTGTCATTTTTTCTCTATCTAAAATCCAAATTCGTAATTCATAAATGACTTTATTTCTCCTCAGAGTAAAGTGTTTTTGCTTTTTCAGCAGAAGTAACCAATCCTTTTATAAGTGATGAACTAAATCCGGCATGTTCCATTTGGTTTAACCCAGAAATTGTTATTCCTAAAGGCGTGGTAACTTTATCCACTTCTCCTTCAGGATGCTGTCCGTTTTCTAGAATTAACGAAGCAGCGCCTTTTGCAGTTTGAGCAGCCATGAACAAAGCATCTTCTGCGTGGAAACCTATTTCAATTCCTCCTTGCGATGCGGCACGAATTGCTCTCAAGAAAAATGCTATACCGGAAGCGCATAAAGCTGTTGCCGGGACCATCAACTCCTCATGAATTACAACAGTTTTACCAAGCTGATCAAAAATTGCTTTTGCTTGTTCAAGCGCACCGTGATCTTTATCGTTTGCAGAAAGGCACGTCATAGATTCTTGTATTGCTATCGCCGTATTTGGCATAACTCGAACAACCGGGCATTTCTTAGTAAGCTTACTTTTGATCTGTTTAATTGACACCCCAGTAACTACAGAAAGCAAAACGTGCTTATCATTTACAAGCGCCAAATCAATTTCTTCTAGAAGAGCATTTAACTGCTGCGGAGTTACAGCAATAATAATAATTTCGGATTTCTTAACAGCTTCTATATTATCGTACAAAGTGTTAAAACCTTTTGCGGCAAACTTTGAAAGCATTTCATCTGATTTGCGCGTTAAGTAAAGCTGAGAAGGTTTATAAATTTCACTTTTAACTAAGCCGTTTGCAATAGCAGAACCAATATTCCCGCAGCCGAGTATAGCAATTTTCTTTTTTGTCATCATTTGCCTAATTAATTTCGAATGAAGCAGAAACTACTGCCGTAATTTCTTTTTCGATTGATGAAACATCGTTCGTGCCGTAATCGGAAACCATGTTGGAGTTTCTTGGAGTTATTTGAATTACGCCCATTCGTGCGTTTCGAAGCGGGCCAAGATTTCTTCCTGTTGATTCGGCAATTTTACCTGCCCTCTCCATTGCATTTTTTGCAGCTTCTGCTTGAATAGCAATTTTCAGATCATCAATCTTTGTGTAAAGGTACTCAGGCATATCTGTAGAAATATCTAATCCTTTTTCTACAAGAGAGCTAAGAGAAACAGAAAGTTCTTTTATTTTTTGAATATCATTTGCTTTTACTTCAAAACGCTGGCTATAAACGTAGTATAAAATTTTTGCAGTCTGCATACCGCTTGCATTTACTTCAAAAACCGGGTAGCCGTTTATTCCAAAAACTTCTATGTGCTCTTTTGTAAAACCTTTGCTTTGCAAAAAACTTATAACGCTTGGCAATTGATCTTGAACAATTTGATAAGCAGTTTTCCTATCGGTGCTTGATGCTTGCAAAGTTCCGCGTTGAATTCCCAAATCTGAAACAATCGCTTTTTTAGCCGAGCCAGTTACAGTTATCGTTTGGTCTGCATTCTTTGTTGATTTCCAAATTAATGAAAAAATCAATACGGCAATTATTAATGAAGCGCCAAGAATTGCAGCAACTATATAAAATGTTTTTTTGTTTTCCATGTTAGTCCTTGTTAAAAATTTATTTACTATTCCGCAAATGTCCTTATTTGACCAACATCATCTTCTTGTTTTGAATAAATCGTCCATGGCCAATATTGATTTGGTATAGATACATTCCTGAGGCAAGATGGGAACCATTAAATTGAACTGTGTGTTCACCAACCGACTTTTCCTCATTTACTAGTGTTGCAACTTCTCTCCCAAGCACATCAAACACTTTCAAAGTTACATAATTGTCATCCCGAGGAGTTTGCGACGAAGCAATCCCGAAAGATTCCTTTGCTCCGCTCGGAATGACATATTGTATTGTTGTCTTAGGATTAAACGGATTTGGGTAATTCTGTTCCAAGTAAAAATTTGTAGGAATATCCATTTGGTTTTTTGTTGAAGTATATAAACCACCACCGTTAGTTGTAACAAATCGGGTTCCAAGATCAGCTTGTACTAAACCTTTATTATGGGAAATAAATTTAATATCTCTAATTCTACCTGAACTTATCGATTTTTGCCAAGTTTTACCTGTATCAGCACTAAAAAACAAATTGTTCATATCTGAAAACCAAATTTTAGAGGCATCTTTAGGAACAAAATCAAAAGCAATACCCCAACCACCGGTTATACCATAAAAATATAGCCAAGTTTTTCCTCCGTCTTTTGTAACAAAAACTCCATTCGAAGATGAAGTAATATTATTTGCATAAGCAACACCAATGCTTTCATTAAAAAATTTTAAAACATAGCCTCCTTGAAAAGTATTTGGTAAAGAACTCCATGTTTTTCCACCGTCTGTAGTTTTTAACATAGGACCATTCGGGTTGGGAGGGTTTGACCCCCTTGGATAACTAGAGTAAAAGTAACCTGTATTCATATTTACAAAATCAATTCTCCTCCATAAATCGGCAGAATAAGCTCCATATAAATTTGTATTTACTTGGGTCCAGTTCTTGCCCCCATTTGTAGTTTTAAGAATTGGAGTTAAACTTGAAGATGAAACAGCATCACCCATTGCAACGCCATCAGTTAGGTTAAACATTTCTATGTAATTAAAAAACTCGACTAAAGATTTATCTTCAAATTGAATTTGCCAAGATTTTCCACCATCACTTGTAGAAACAATTTTGGTACCGCTAGCAATCCAAAAACGAAGTGAATCAATAACTGTAACATCACTTGGATTGCCATAATCAGCGCTCCAATTAGTAAACCTTGTAAAGCTTAATCCACCATCTTTAGAAATTAATAATCGATTTTCAGCATTTGGAGAATTTGCTGCAATTAAATAAAAATTTGGTTGACATCCATCGATAGAATTCACAATACCAATATCAGTAATACTCGAAAGTTGAGTCCATTGTGCAAAAATTGTTGCTGAAAAAACGAATATTGTAATTAAAAAAATAATCCTTTTCATGTCAAAGATCCTTTAAGTCGTATCGAAATTAATAAAGGAATTAACAAATTACAATGTAGAATTAATGCACTGATAAGATTAATGGAATTATTCTAACTTAAGAAGAATTTCATCACAGATGGCGAATCCTGAAGATGTTAATGCAAGTTTATTTCTTTTGGGGATAAGGAATTTTTCTGTAATTAGTTTTTGTATTAGTTTTTCATTCTTTTGATACCACGCATTTCCAAATTTGTTTTGAAGCTCTGCTAAATCCAATCCAGCAGAACGTAGTGCGAGCATTACATATTCATCAAGCATTTGTTCTTTAGTTAAATCTTCTTCGGATGCAGCAGCGTTTCCCTTTTTATTTACCGCATCAATATAAAATCGCGCACTAGAATAATTCTTCCATCGTTTACTATTTGCAAAAGAATGAGCCGAAGTGCCAAAGCTTAAGTATTCTTTGTAATGCCAGTAAGCATTGTTATGAATACATTGAAAACCCGGCTTAGCAAAATTTGAAACTTCATACTGTGTAAACCCGTTAGCAGATAAAAATTCTAGTGTAAGTTCATAAAGATCGGCATCGTAATCAACATCTTGAAGTTTTACTTTCCCATCTAATACCATTTTGTTTAGGATAGTTCCTTGTTCAAGAATTAAACTGTAAGCCGATAGGTGTTTTATTGGAAGTGCTACAGATTCTTCCAGGTTTTTTTTCCACTTTTCTTTTGTTTGATTTGGAAGATTAAAAATTAAATCGAGACTTAGATTCTCAAAGCCAGCTTCGCTTGCATCATAAAGTGTCTTCTTCGCAGTTTTTGAATCATGAATCCGTGTTAAGAATTTTAAGTCATCATCATCAAAAGATTGAATGCCAACACTAATTCTGTTTATACCGGCATTCTTAAAATCGGTTAGCTTTGCTTTGGAAACCGTACCGGGATTTGTCTCTAAGGTAATTTCTGCATCATCATTTACAGAGAAGTTAGTGTTGATCTCTTTTATTATTTCGCAGAGATAACCGGCTTCCATCAAAGAAGGGGTTCCGCCGCCAAAGAAAATTGAAATTATTTTTCTGTTGTGAGCAAACTGCTTGGCATAGTTGGCAATTTCTTTTTTTACTGCTTCAAGATAGCGTGAAGTATTTTCATAATTGATAATTGAATAGAAATCGCAGTAAATACATTTGTGATCGCAAAAAGGAATGTGAATATATATTGCTGTATCAATCATAAAAAATAAAATAGGAGCTTGTGCAGCTCCTATTGTTAAAACTAAAATCCAAGAGAAATACCAGCAGAAGCCGTTCTTGTTTTAGCAATTTTGTAATCGGCATTAATATTAATTGCAGCTAAGTGTAAATTGAAGCCTACTACAAAGCCGGTAGTATTTTCACCTTCAAGTTCAAACTTTAGCTTAGTTTTTGGAATTGTTGGGTCAAGTTGATAATCGTACGAAACTGTAGTTTTGCTTTTTTCGCTAACCAAGCCTGCATACGGAGTTATTGAAATTATTACTCCAAAAGTTTTGCTTACATAAAGGCCAAACTGATCTGCTGTACTTTCAAAAACATCGCCGACTTTCATTTTTTGAGTAAAGTAACCAATGCCTAAATCAACAGGCAGCGGATTAGCAAACCAGACTCCGGGATTATGAATTGCTCCAAATCCAAAAAATGTAAACTTGCCTAAGTCTTCAATATCAACATCGGGTAAGTAACGAAATGAAACATTAGTACCCATAACAGTACCAAGAGTAATTTGTGGTGCAGCAGTAGGCAGCGCAGGAAGTTCATCCAAAAATCCTTTTACCTCAGTTACATCAAAATTTTTAGGATTAAGAGTAAACTCTTGATTTTGAACTATTACTTTCTTGCCTGGAAAATTAATTTTTAGAAATTGGTTTTTGCTTCCTACAATTGTTGGTCCAGAAAAATTCACATCAAATTCTGTTTTTAACAACTCACTTTTAATGGAATTATACAATGGATTAGAAGTTGGAATGTTAGACGAAGTTAAAATTTGATCCACTTGTGATGAAATAAAAAGAAATTTTCCGGAAGAGTTAAATATTTTGTTTTCATCAGAAAAAAAAGAACCCATTGCTGCTAATTTAATATCGAGATGAAAACCAACCTTGCTTGCAGATGGAAAGTTTGAGACCCAGCCAGAATTTAAATTAGAACCAAAAGCAGAAATTATAGGCGCTACATAAGCCTTTCCAGCAGTGGAAGCTAATTTTGAAAGTGTTTCTTCCAAGGTTTGCGCTTTAGCGGTAAAAGAAAAAAGCATTAATAAAGCGGCTAATAAAAGCACTGTTTTCCTTTTCATATATTTCTCCATCATTTATTTTCTTTCGTTTGAAATTACACAAGATTTTGATGCAAGCAAAGCAAATATTTAATTCGTTATTGTTCTGTGATTAACAACAACTTACTTAGCAGAAATGTTCATTAACTCACGTGCGCCATTTAGCGCAGCTTCTGTAATCTCTTCGCCGCTCATAAGTTTCGCTACTTCTTCAATACGTTCTTCGATTTCAAGTTTTCGGATGGAACTTACAACTCTTTCTGCCGATTTCCTCTTCTCTACAGCAAAGTGAACATCGGCTAATCCGGCAATTTGAGGCAGGTGCGTAATAGCAATTATTTGATGAACTGAAGCTAATTCTTTGAGCGTTTGCCCTACTTTTTGCGCTATGCGCCCGCTAACGCCAGTATCAATTTCATCAAAAATTAGAATTGGCAGTTTATCTGTTTTTGCAAGAGTAGATTTAAGAGCAAGCATTATTCTAGAGATCTCGCCGCCCGAAGCTACTTTGACCAAAGGCTTAGTATCTTCGCCGGCGTTAGTAGAAATGTAAAACTCAACATCATCTATTCCAAGATTATTAAACTTGTATTTTTTGGAATCAACAACCAGAAAATTCTCCGAAGCGTCTTCTGCAGTGTAGTTTGTAATTCGAACTTCAAATTGAGAATCGGAAATTCCGAGATGCTTAAGCGCGGTTTCAACTTCTTTCTTAACTTTTTTAGAAACCGTGTTTCTTTCGCCGGAAAGTTTTTTAGCAGCAGCGCCGCTGCTTTTTCTTACAGAATCTATCTGCTTATTCAAATCCGAAATTCGCTGAGCAAAATTCTCTGCAAGTTCAAATTCGCTGCCTATTTTTTCTCTATGTTCAATTACAGAACTAACAGAACCGCCATATTTCTTTTTCAATAGAATTATTGAACCCAAACGCTCTCGAATTTCTTCCAACTTTTCCGGATCAAGATCAATTCTATCTTTGTAGCTTCTTACAAAACCAGAAACTTCATTCAGCAGAGCAACGGCAGAATCGAAATTGGAAAGTGTTTCTGTAAATGATTTATCAATGCGCTCAATTTCTGATAGTTTGTGCTTTACTGCGCCCAGCTGATCAGTTATTGAATCTTCATTTCCATAAAGCAGCGAGTAAA
Organism: Ignavibacteria bacterium; assembly: GCA_009773205.1. Lineage (GTDB taxonomy): Bacteria > Bacteroidota > Ignavibacteria > Ignavibacteriales > Melioribacteraceae > Stygiobacter. Next base: position 11,411 of record WPAE01000005.1, on the reverse strand, counting down.
TATCCGAAGTAATACTTAAAAGCTTTTCGGAGTTTTCGAGTATGTTTAATTCTTGTGCAAGTTTTTCTTCTTCATCAATTTGAGGATTAACAGCATCAATCTCTTTTATTTGAAACTGGTAAAGTTCGCGCTTTTCATTTAGAGAGTTTTCCTTTTCTCGAAGTTCTTTCAACTCTTTTTGCAATGCGTTGAGTTCATAATAATTCTTTGAGTACTCGCTCAATAAATTTTCATGATTTGCAAAACTATCCAACAGCCCGATATGTGTTTCGGTATGCAATAACGATTGATGCTCGTGCTGCCCGTGAAGATCAACAAGCAAATCACCTGCTTCTTTAATTAGGTTTAGCGCAACTGGAGAATCATTCAAAAAGCAACGGTTACTTCCCTTTACAGAAACTTCGCGGCGTACAATAAACTCATCAGTAAAATCAATTTCATTCTGCGCACAAAACATCTTAACACTTTTATTTGAAGTTACATCAAAAATTCCTTCAACTATAGATTTTTCCGCACCTTTGCGCACAACTTCTGTTGATGCTCTTTCGCCAAGTAGTAAACCCATTGCATCTATAAGAATTGATTTACCAGCGCCGGTTTCTCCTGTAATTATATTCAATCCTTTCTCGAAAGGAACTTCTATGTTTTCTATAAGCGCATAATCTTTTATAAGAAGTGTCTTGAGCATACTTTTCTGTATTAGTTGATTGCGAATATTACGAATGAAAAATTAAGTAGCAAGTTATTGAATCTATGAAAAATTATTCATCATGTTCATTACGAGCTTTTTTGCAAGTATCCTCGAATTTACTTCTAAATCCAATCTTGAGTTTCCAAGCTTCACTTTTTCTCGCATTCAAAAGGAGCTTTGTACGAATTCTCTTAATTAGCAAAGACAATCAAAAGAAATTTTCGGCTAATCCTAATGAATTTCTCATGAAAAAAATACTAAATTTACCTCAACCAAAATTCAATAATTAACATAGAAGAGAAAGAAATATGAAACTATTCTTATTTGTTTTAGTATCTGCATCTTTATTTTTTATTAATAATCCCGTTTTCGGCTGCACAAATTTATTAGTTACCAAAGCAGCTTCTAAAGATGGTTCAACAATGATTACTTATACAGCAGATTCATACAACTTGTATGGCGAGCTGTATTACTTCCCAGCGGCAAGGTACCCTAAAGGCGCTATGCTCGATATTTACGAATGGGACACAGGAAAATTTCTTGGTAAGATTAAACAAGTTTCGGAAACTTATAACGTTGTTGGAAATATGAACGAATACCAATTAGTTATAGGTGAAACAACATTTGGCGGAAGAGATGAACTAGTAAACCCAAAAGGAATTATTGATTACGGCAGTTTAATTTACATTACTTTACAGCGTGCAAAAACAGCCCGCGAAGCAATAAATGTAATGGCAGAATTGGTTGAAGAATATGGCTATTATAGTTCAGGAGAATCTTTTTCGATTGCCGACCCAAATGAAGTATGGATTTTAGAAATGGTAGGTAAAGGTCCCGGTGTTAAAGGTGCTAATTGGGTTGCAATAAAAATTCCGGACGGATACATATCCGGGCATGCAAATACATCTCGCATAACAACTTTTGCGCAAAATGATCCGCAGAATGTATTGTATTCAAAAGACATAATTGAATTTGCCCGCAGCAAAGGATATTTCAGCGGTAAAGATGCAGAGTTTAGTTTTTCAGAAGCCTTTAATCCACTAAATTTTGGTGCTGTTCGTTTTTGCGATGCACGTGTGTGGTCTTTATTTAGAAGGTGTAATTCTTCGATGGAAAAATATATTGATTACATACGCGGCGAAAGTTTGGAAAGAATGCCTCTATATATTAAGCCAGATAAAAAACTCTCGCTCGAAGATGTAATGAGCTTGATGAGAGATCATTACGATGGAACCGAACTTGATATGAAAAAAGGTGTTGCTGCTGGTCCTTACAATACACCAATCAGATTTCGTCCTTTAACTTGGGAGTTTGATGGTAAAAAATATTTCAATGAAAGACCAATTTCTACGCCTCAAACCGGCTGGTCATTCATTAGTCAATCAAGGTCTTGGCTGCCTAACGAAGTTGGCGGACTGCTTTGGTTTGGCTTTGATGATACTAAGATGACGGTTTATGTACCTGTTTATTCTTCAATCACAAAAATTCCTTACAATTTCAAAAAAGGACTTGGCTCACTCAACAATTTTACATGGGATTCGGCTTTCTGGGTTTTCAATTTTGTAGCTAATTATGTTTATCCAAAATACAGTTTAATGATTGATGATGTACTTAATGTTCAGCATGAATTAGAAGGAAAATTTTTAGCTCGTCAAAAAGAAGTTGAAGATAAAGCTGTAACCCTTTCCAAAATTTCTAAGAGAGATGCAATTGAATACTTAAATCAATATACGCTTGAAATGGCAGACTTAACTATTATCCAATGGAAAAAGCTCGGTGAACGCTTAATTGTAAAATACTTAGACGGAGTAGTAAAAAATGAATTTGGTAATCCGATTAACGTAGGATATCCAGAAGAGTTTAAGCGGGCAATGGTGGAAGCTGAAGGAGAGAAAATTAAGATGAAGAAACTTCCTCCGGAAATTGAAGCCGAAGCAAACGATTTATTAGCAAAGGCTAACGAAAGTTTGAAAAATAATAATTATCACCTGGCAAAAACTCACTTAACTAATATATTGAAATTAAGACCGAACGATGAAACTGCTAAAACTAAGCTCGAAAAAGTTGAGCAGATCATAAAAGAAATTAACAAGATTCATCAAGATAAGTTTACGGAAAGTACACATAAATAGAATTGCACTTTGACTAATGGGCACCTCTAAAAACTTTTGTTTTAAAATATTTCATCCCGCAAAGCGGGACAAAGAAAAAGGAAAGCCCGCAAAGGAAATTGATATTTTTAGAGGCGCCCTAATGTAGATTCGCGATTGCTCAGTTCAGTATTTACTTTCTGGACTGAGCAATCACTATTTAGAAAGTCCCTTTTGAGTCTCTTTTCATAACAGATATTTGGTTATTGTTTCTTTTATTACACTGTTTTTACTGACATCTCGAAAGTGTGAATTGAATCAACCCCCTTTTCCTTAAACCAGATGGACAAACTCTTAGGCAGTTGTGCATCTACAAGAAATCTCATATCGCAATTCTGTTTATACTTTTAACCTGGCTAAGCTTTACAGCATAATTAAGGCACGCAAGAATATCCTCACGTTCTATGTCTTGATAATCCGCAAGTATTTGTTCGATAGTCATACCAGAGCTAAGCAATTCTAAGATTGTTTCAACTGGATAACGCATGTTTCTAATTACAGGTTTTCCGTGGCAGATATTCGGATTAATAGTTATACGTCTTATGCTTTTATCTTCCATCTTACTTACTCAGAATAAGTTGGTTGAAATATAGTTTCTTTGTTTAATAAGAACAACTAAATAGCTCTGCATTGGAATGTTCCGTGGCACAACATTTATGAGCCTACTATATAAAGGGTATCTCTAAAAACCCGAAGAATCTTCGTTTTCTTTCAAATAGACAAAGCTGCGATTCTTCACTCCCGCCTAGCCGGCGAGGCTGGTCGTTCAGAATGACAATTTTTAGAGATGACCTAAAGGTATTTCGGATGAAAAAATGCTTTGATTATTGCTCAAATTCAAAGTGCAAAAACTCAATTTGAGGCTTTTTAGGGTAGGCTCATCAATTAAATTTTTCCAAATACAGAAGTATAAACCTTTTGGCGGTTGAGTGTCCACAAAAAATCTGTTATTACAAAAACTATTAACTCTTGAGACCTCTGAAAAAAAAAGTTGCAATACTTAAGTCTAATGGAGCTTGTCGAAGTCTGGCTTTTTAGAGGATTTCATCATGGTTCGACAAACCCTGTCATGAGCTTGCCGAATGATCACCATGACTCTGTAATAATTTTTCAGAGATATCTCTTATAACTTATACAAATCCTTCATTAAACTTTCGAACTGTTCAAAGTACAAGGCTTGTTCGGCATCGCTGAGAGCTTTTGGCGGATCGGGATGGAACTCAATCATAATTCCATGCGCGCCAACAACTTTTGCTGCTTTGGCAAGCGGGATAACTTTATCGCGTACTCCAATTGCGTGAGAAGGATCGGCGATAATTGGTAAGTGAGTTAATTCTTTAACAACCGGAATCGCGCTTAAATCAAAAGTGTTTCTTGTTGCCGTTTCAAAAGTTCTTATTCCCCGCTCGCAAAGAATAACTTGTCTGTTGCCGTGCGCTAAAATATATTCGGCGGCGTTCAGCCATTCATCAATAGATGCGCTTAATCCACGCTTAAGCATTACAGGTCTGTGAGTTTTGCCAACTGCGCCAATCTGAAGTATATCGGCAGTCTTTGCAACTTCAGAAACCTGCTCGGTATCCATCACTTCTGTAATTACAGGCATATCATAATATTTGCCGGCTTCAACAAGCAAGTTTAATCCATCGTAGCCCATTCCTTGAAAGCTATAAGGAGAAGTTCTTGGTTTGAAGCAGCCGCCGCGCAAAATGTGTGCGCCATTTTCTTTTGCTTCAAGAGCGCACTGCATAATCATTTCTTCATTTTCCACAGAACAAGGTCCAGCCATAACCACAAATCCGTTTCCGCCTATTTCTACATTGCGTACTTTAATAATTGTGTCTTCTGGTTTGTACTCTCGGCTTGCTAAACGGTAGCTTTTAGATTTTCCTTTTACCACTGCCGGCGCTTTAACTACTTCTTTCTTTTCTTCAACGGAATGAACTTTCTCTTCAACATTCAGAATTTTCGTGTACTCGAGTTTGGTTTTTTCTAATTCTTGAGATGGATAACTTCCGAGTACTTTCATAAAACGTGTGTAGTGTCCAAGTTCTTCCAATACTTTTTGAATCTGCTCATCGAAAATGTTTCCTTCAAAATCGAGATAGAACATTTCTTCCCAAGGATTTCCTATAATCGGGCGCGATTCTAATTTGAGCAAGTTCACTTGATATTTTCTGAAAACGCCGAGCGCATCTACAAGAGAACCGGGCGTATGCGATGTTGCCATAACAATTGAAGTCTTGCAAGGAATTCTTGTATCAACTTTTTGCGGTTTGCGAGTAGCAATTAAAAAGCGAGTAAAGTTTTCTGCTTGGTTGGCAATATCTATCTTTAAAATTTTTAATCCATAAAGCTTTGCGGCTTCTTCACTTGCAATTGCAGCAAAGTGTTGGTTTCCTTCTTCGGCAACACGCTGAACAGACATTGCAGTATCGGCAAAATATTCTATTGCAGCTTTTGGAATTGTTTCTAAAAATTTACTGCACTGCGCTGCTGCTTGATGATGCGCATAAACTTTTTTGATCTTGTTAAGAGGAATATCCTCAATAGCTACTAAACAATGCTTAACCTGAAATTTCTCTTCGCCAACAATAGATAAAGTAGTGTGAAGAAGAAGATCGTAAACTTCGTTTATTCCGCCGGAAGTTGTGTTTTCAATCGGGAGTATTGCGTAATCGGCTTCACCTTTTTCTGCTGCTTCTACTACTTCACTAAATAATTTTTTGAAATGGAAATTCAGGCTGTAGTTAGAATGAGAAAAATACTTTTGTGCTGCTAAGTAGCTGTAAGAGCCTTCAATTCCTTGAAACGAAATTGAGATTGAAGAACGTTTTTCACTCTTGTTTATTTTGTTCTGAATATAGTTTTGCTGTAAACGAACTGAATCTTCAATTATCTCATAAAATACGTTAGTTAGAAAATGAGAATCTAAGCCTTCCTTTTTCCCTAATTTTATTAGCCTGTTAAGCAAATCCGATTCACGTTTCTGATCTCGGATTGCGCTGCGTGAACTTTCTTTTGCAAGAATTACACTTTTACTAAGTTCCCTTCTTTTAGAAAGTAACTTGATTAAACTTTCATCAACTTTATTTATGCTTTCGCGCAAATTCGATATGTCTTTCTTTTTTGCCATGTTTTTTCTTATTGTTCTAAATTGAGGGCTGAATGTAAAAATTTTTTCGCCTTTATTAAAGTATTAGTTCAATTTACTTTCTTTGTTTGACACAAAATTTCTTAAGTAGTAAGTTTGAAATGGATGTTTCTATCCACTTCTAATGTTTGAGGTTACGCTTTTCGTTGAGTTTGTCAGTTTGATTTTATGTACAAAAAAATATATGAGGGAACTAAATGGCAAAACAATCAAGAAGAGATTTTTTTAAAACTACGGCTCTGATTGGTTCTGCGACGGTGGGATTAGCTAATTCAGCTAAAGCATCGCAAAAGAATGCTTTGTCTGAAGACCGTGCTGGTGTTTTAGTAGATACTTCAGTTTGCATAGGCTGCAGAAAATGCGAATGGGCTTGTAAAACAGTTAACAATTTACCTACCGATCCACTTGAAGTTTACCAAGACAGAGGCGTTTTCAAAAAGCACAGAAGACCAAACGACAAAGCATTGACCGTTGTAAACGAATATCCAAACACAACCTCAGAGAAATTTCCGATTAATGTAAAAGTACAATGTATGCACTGTGATAAGCCGACTTGCTTATCTGCTTGTATTGTTGGCGCTTTTTCTAAAAATGAAAATGGCTCTGTAGTTTGGGATACACATAAGTGCATCGGTTGCCGTTACTGTATGGTTGCTTGTCCATTCCAAATACCTGCCTTCGAATATGAAGAAGCATTAAAGCCAGATATTAAGAAATGCGATTTCTGCTTCGAGCGAACTGCAAAAGGTAAGATTCCCGGCTGTGTTGAAATTTGCCCGGTAGAAGCAATCACATACGGAAGACGCGAAGATTTACTAGAAGCTGCAAAAGAAAAAATTAAGAATTATCCAAACAGATATGTAAATAGAATTTTCGGCGAACACGAAGTAGGCGGAACATCGTGGCTTTACTTATCAAACCGTCAGTTTGAAGAACTCGCATTTCCAAAACTTGGTAAAGACCCTGCGCCTGGCGTAAGCGAAGCAATTCAACATGGAATATTTGCTTACTTTGTTCCACCTGTTGCACTGTATGCTTTACTTGGCGGAGTTATGTGGTTAAACAAGAATAAGAAACACACCGATGCCGAGAATGAGAGCTGATATGGAAAACCACAAGCCCGCACCGGTTTATACAAAATATTTTACTCCAGTTGTAATAGTATTATCAGTTTTAGCATTAAACGGAATATTATTTCTTATCGCAAGATTTGTTTTAGGAATTGGAGCTGTTACTAACTTAAACAACCAGCATCCTTGGGGTATTTGGATTGCTATTGATGTTGCAGCCGGAGTTGCACTTGCAGCCGGCGGTTTTACAACTGCCGCACTTGGTCATATTATGCACAAAGATCAATATCATTCTGTTATTCGCCCGGCATTATTAACTGCAGCGCTTGGCTACACATTTGTAGCTGCAAGCGTAATGATTGATCTTGGCAGACCATATTTTATTTGGCATCCGCTTTTAATGTGGAATGGAACTTCTGTTTTATTTGAAGTTGGTATTTGCGTAATGATTTATTTGACTGTTCTTTACATAGAGTTTCTCCCGATTGTTACAGAAAGATTTATCGGCAGAGTTAATCTTCCCGGTTTTCTAAAAAAGTTTAATCAATCACTTGATAAACTTTTGCGAGTACTTGATAAAGGTTTGGAAAAAACGATGTTCATTTTCATTATTGCCGGAGTTGTGCTTTCATGTTTACATCAATCATCTTTAGGAACTTTAATGGTAATTGCCGGACCAAAGATGCACCCGCTTTGGCAGACACCAATTTTACCGCTGCTTTTCCTTCTTTCTGCAATTTCGGTTGGCTTCCCAATGGTAATTATGGAATCATTGCTTACATCGAGATCATTTAAGCTTAAGCCCGAAACTCCTATTCTTGCTAATTTAGGAAGTATGGTAGCTCCTCTATTAGGAATTTATTTAGCGTTTAAGATTGGCGATATGGTAATCCGCCAAACTTTTGTTTATTTAACAGAAATAACAACCGAAAGCGTAATGTTCACATTGGAGATGCTGGTTGGTGTAATTATTCCGCTAAGAATATTTTTATCGCGGGGATTGTCTAAGAATCCTCTTGCATTATTTATTGCTTCCGTAATGGTTGTTTTCGGCGTTCTGTTGAATCGTATAAATAACTTTTTAGTTGCATATACTCCGCCATACGAAGTTCATTCATACTTTCCTTCATTTGGAGAAATTTCAGTTACAGTAGGTTTTATTGCGCTCGAAGTTTTGCTCTTCCGCTTTTTTGTTATTCATTTACCTATTGTCAGCGTGCCGGATACATCAACTTCTCCTAAAACAAAATTTTCTATAAGAGGATAGCCGATGAAATCAAAAGTGTTGATATTACTACTTACAATTCCATTTTTTGTTTATGCTCAAAACAAACTTAGCAAACAGCATCAAACACAAGCTCTAAATTGTAAAACCTGCCATAGCTGCGATATTCCGACTAAAGAGAACCCTTGTATTAAACCGTGCCCGCGCGAAAGATTAATTACTATAGAACAAACACCGGAAGATGCGCCCGCTGTTTTAACTATTGATAAACTAAAAAAACAGTCCGATATTTATGCGCCTGTTGTATTTACTCACAGACTCCATTCCGAAATGGCAGAAATAGGCGGCGGATGCGGAATGTGCCATCATTATAATCCGCCAGGAAATGTTGTTGCTTGTTCCGAATGCCACGACGAAGAAAGAAAGCGCATAGATTTAAGCAAGCCTGATTTGAAAGGTGCGTACCATCAGCAATGTATTAATTGCCATCGCGGGTGGAGCCGCAAAGTTGAATGCGAAAGCTGTCATGCTCAAAATGATTCTGTAAAGAAAGCCACAAAAACAACAGAAAAGGGAACTGAGAAAAAGAGAGTACATCCAAAAGTTAAACCACCGGAAATTGTAAAATACGACACACCAAAAACTAAGGGAAAGGTTGTAACATTTAATCACGTAGATCACGTAAACACATTTTCGGTTAGCTGCAACAAATGCCACTCAAACGAAAGCTGCAACAAGTGCCATGCAAAGTATAAACAGGTTTCTATTTCCAGCAGAAGCGCAAATGAAAAACATACCTCATGTTCTAACTGCCATAACGTAAAGGTGAACTGTTCGTATTGCCATAAGAATACAGTTGCAGCACCATTTAACCACAAAACAAGAACCGGATTTGATTTAGATAAAAATCACTCGAAACTTGCTTGCGTCAGATGCCACGTAGAAAAAGGGAAATTCACCGGACTGAAAACCGATTGCAGCACATGTCATGGAACTTGGACAAAAGAAAACTTCAAGCATTCCGTAACCGGTTTACTTTTGGATGAAGTTCACGCTGATTTTGAATGCAAAGATTGTCATCAAGAAAATAATTATTCTAACATAACTTGTAAGAACTGTCACGAGGATATAACTTATCCGAAAGATAAACCAGGTAAAATGATTAAGAATAGACAGACACTTGCGAAATAAAGACGATAGAGAATGGCGCATTGACTAAAGTTAGTAAAAAACTAAGGTAGGAGAAAAAGTGAAAAAGAAAATTAGTTTAATGAAAGCAACAGCATCATTATTTACTAGTTTGGCAGGGCGGACAAGTTTACTTCTTTTTTGCTCTTTGCTTTTAAATGTAAAAGTTAGGCGATATGTCATCAAAGCATTTTCAGTTATCAAGTTTGCTAAAAAGCAACCACCTTATTATTGTAGGCAAAGTTAACAAACAGCAAATATGTCGCTATTGAATTGTTAACCAAAAATATTGTGTGTTATGAAAACAAAAGTATTAATAACGGTTGTCGTTACATTATTTACGATGTTGGTTTTTTCTTGTAAAGAGGAACAAGTGCCAACAGAAAACACTGACCCAAGATTGCTATCGGATCCTGTAGATAGACCGGTAGATATACTAAAACTTGGAGGCTCTATTACTGCAGAGATTAAGAAAGACATGACTGTTAGTGGTAGAATAATTATCCCCAAAACTTTTTATTCAGATTACAGCGGTACTGATTTGTTATATAGTGGTACATTTGAATTTAAAGGCAATGATTCAATAAGGTTTTTTACTAATGGTTCATTGGCTAGACTTCCTTTTAGAATTTATGAAGATAGTTTAAAGGCAGAAGCATTAACGATAGGATATTTTGCTGTTACCCTAAAAAAATAGTGAAGTATTAAAATGATACCAAAAACAACAACAAGTATATTCTTCTTAATAATAATTCTCTTTGGATGTAAAGATGAAATATTACAGTCTAAAATCAATAAATATACTAATGTCGTTAAAGGAGATGTAATTCTTCAGAACCAAACAGAACATAGCAATGCACTAGTTTATATCGACGGCTTTAATAGAGGTGTAAGTACAGATTCCAGCGGAAACTATATACTTCAGTTTTCTGAAAAGGATTCAATTTATAGTGGAGAGTTTAAGGTGCGTTACTTTTTGAATGATTATGATATGGATTCTTCGAGAATATTTATCGAAAAGGGTAAAATAAAACTTGATACGCTTGATGTAGATAGAGAAGGAAAAATAAAAACAAAAGAACTGAAACAGACATATTCTGTTGAAGGATGGACAGATAAACAAGAATATAGAATAGGTGATTATTTAAAATATACAGAAAGGCGCACTAATCTAAGTGGTCGTACTTTATATTTCTCTGGAGGAGGAGATGCTGGCCCATTACCCTGGGTTAGTTTATATTATGAAAATTATCCCCCAATTTTTCTTTTTTTTCACGACCCATATGGAACTGATTTTAACCTATTTATCAAAGCAGGTGAATATTATGAAGGGAGTGTAAGGTATAAAGTCCCGACAAAAATTAACTATTCTGGCGTACCTTTACCACACGGATTATACTTAGTAAAGTCAGGGCTTTATACTTACGATCAGCACCCAGTCCATTCTAATAAAAAACTTCGAGACTTTATCAGAAATGATTGGTGGAAAATTAGTCGTGGTAAAACACCAAAATATGATATTCACCCGGCTAAATACAAACTACCTATAGTGGGATAATTGAATAACAAATTACGGATGAACAAAAAATGAAAAAGACACTATTTCTTTTTGGGCTTCTTACAGCAGCTATGTTGTTTCAATTTAATCTCAAGTTGAAAGCTCAAATTTTTGCTGGATTATCTTGATGATCTTCTTAAATAAAATAGCGAGGTGTGTTATGAAAACCATATTTAAAATAATGGTTCTGATAAGTCTTCATGTAATAGGAGGCTGTAAAAATGAAGCAAATATAGTAGAGACTCCAAAAGATAAAAATGAATACTATGAAATTATTACAATTGATGGCAAGAACATCGAGGAGTATCGGAAGTCTCCTTTGGGTTTGGGTGCGTTGGATATACCGAACAAAATAATTTTTACCAGGAGAGATAG
>WPAE01000225.1:692-2083 GCA_009773205.1 Ignavibacteria bacterium | reverse complement strand
CATTTCATGATAAAGTGGCTGATCCTCGCCATAACACCAAATTATTCTCTCAGGCATTGGTTCAAACATGTTATTTTTTAATAAATTTGAAACAAATTGTGTTTTCCCACATCCCGTTGGACCACTAACCAAACAAGTGCAAGGATGTTGTAACTTTAGAACAACCATTATTTTTTCTTATTTAATTTATTTGATATGAGATTGAAAATGATACAAGTGAATAGAATACACATGCTTATATACAATACAAATAAAAATGAATAGCGCAGAAATGAACTGATCAAATTAGAAATGGTGAATGAATTAGACACATTAAATTAATCATTATCTTCAGTCATCTGCATCACCAAATCGTAAATCTCTTCATCGAAATTCGGATTGTGACGATCCATTCGGACGATGTCACGCAATGTGCCGATCAGTGTAGCTATAGTCATCTTGAGTTCGTCGAGATCCATGCCAGAATTGAGGAAACTGCGAGCAGTGTTGTGTAGTTCTGCAATCTCATCTGGACCGAGATCTGGATCGACGAAGTTGTGGAATGTGTGCGCTACAACAGCTGCTACAATAGATTTGGCGAGTGGCATATCGAGTCGCTCTGTATCCTCCTCATGCTTCTGAATTTTAATAGCTGCACGATTCAGTCTGGCGGAAGCAAGCGCTGCTCGGGGATCCTGACCAGATGGAAAGTCTGTGACCCGCAGATTGCCTCGTGTGAAATGTGCCTCAGCTTCCGCTGCAGAAAGGACGAGATCAGAAGTATAAGTAACTGGAGTGGTATCATTGATTTTCGCTTTTAGAGCACAGTGTCCAAACGCCAATGTGTCGATACCTGTAAAGTATTAAATGCCATTCTATATGAAATAGAAAATAAAAATATTAATAATACTTTGTAATGTATACAAAAAATAATTACCGTTTTCAAGAATAAATCTCTTATCATCGAATGAGCAGAGGCCTCGCTTGTCTACTTCCATCGAATATAGTTTGTGTAGAGTAGAACCAATTCGGCGATTTTTCTGGTAATTCTCAGTTGGCAAATTTAGTTGTTGAAGATAATCAGCATGATTCAATTTCCGAGATGCAGCAGAAGTTATGCCTTTCGCACGATGTTTCTCCTGAATGCCGTGTTCGCTCAGCACTTTGTAGGAGTACATCTTTGCGCGAAGGCCGATGAACTCGATGATTATATCTCCATTCGCTTCATCTTTGAATTTACCAATCACCTTGTTATTTGTAGGGTCATAGCAGAAATGCTGTTTTGGGTAGCCGCTGAAATCAAAAAGTTCTTTATGCTGTTTCAAGTCGCGATAGATATCAGCTGTTTCTATCTCTAGCATCAACGAGTCGGTATCGGTGAACAGAAGTTGAGCCTTATCGCCGTATTTGGG
>WPAE01000225.1:0-669 GCA_009773205.1 Ignavibacteria bacterium | reverse complement strand
GCCTTATCGCCGTATTTGGGTTTGATGAAGTTGTACATGAAATCCAGCATTAAGAGCTTGCTGTTTTCCAGTGTTTTGTGTCCAACCTGTGTCGGCTTATCGATTTTCGTGAATGCTTTAGCTAGTTGAATTGCAGCGAGACTCTCACCGAAAATTTTGAATCCCATGCATTCAATTTTTTCACTGAGTTTCTTTCTATCTTGATCGTTTGTAACTAGACGAATATCGCTGCGTTTTTTCAGATTCTCGCAGGTTTTGCCGTAAACAGCATTATTCATGAGCTTGAAAAAATCTTTTTCGAACTCATTCGATGCATGCATTCTAAGATCCTGATTTTTCTTTATGTATGGCGCGAGCCATCTGCTTTGTTTGTACCGAACGACACGATGAATCTTAATTAAAATGAGTCCATGTTCCATATAGAACTTCAGATTGAGATAGTCGCAGATGTAGTGGCGCTTCGGCATCAGATTCGGTACCAGTTTGGCGACCTTCGAGTTTCGTGCCATTTTGTATGCGCGATTTATCTCAATCTGTTTTCCACTGAGAACAGAGTAGTTCACGAGGAGCCGTTCAGCTGCGAGCGGATAGTCATTGTGCGATTCGTGTAAGTGATCTGGATAATCGAGATCGCACTCAATAACGTATCCATAATCCTGATCCACTTTT
>WPAE01000224.1 GCA_009773205.1 Ignavibacteria bacterium | reverse complement strand
AGAAATTGTCATAGATGGTATAGTAATTCCCAACACTTCATTCACTGATCTTCTTCGTTCATTCTATATTAGAAGTAATTCTATGAATTTTATTGGGCTTCCCAATTTACTTGCAAAACTCAAAACTTTGAAAGTTGACCCTGAGTATTTTTCAAATAAGGATGCAAAGAATGCTTTGAAAATTCTTCAAAAATCTTCTCAATCTGGAAGGGGTAACTCGTTCCTACCTCCACCTGGCAAAAAACCTAGAATCCTTCGCGTATTCCGTTAACAATTCATAATCAAATTCATGAGAGAATTCATTTTATTTCATCATTGTATACACTTTGTGAAGAAACTTTGCAACACGAATATCTGATTGTGAAAGGGTTGTGGATTTTAAACGTAATACAATGGCTGCAAGAGTATAGCCTAGAGAGCGGTGGTAGAGATAGTAGATACAATGTGCTCCGCAGCAACGAGAGTGATCTCCTTGAACTTGAATTGAATTATGAACTAATCGTTGAATGTGAGGCAAGTGAAAGCCGAGTGATGCAGGAGTGCGGCCAAAACTATCAAAAAATTCTATTGAAGTAGTACTTAGATGAAAGAATGCGACCCAATGTTTTCCTTTTCCAGCACTAGTATCCGTATTAACAATGTAACAGCAAGGTGAAAATCCAGAGATTTTTGCAACATCAGGGATTTGATCAAAGGAAAATACACCGAGAAAATGGACAAGGGAACGTTTGAACAAAAATCCCATAACTTGCGCAATTTGTCCGCGATTCATTAGTTTATTGCAAGGACGTTTTTGTACTTGTCGATTTGAATCTCAGCTGGTTGCTGAGATGAAAGCAGCACGTTGATATTGGCTGCAGTAGCCTGAGCGAATTTCAAAGTGAGCCGAATGGATCCGACGCGAATAGGAGTTCGGATGATTCCAATTGGTCCGGGTGTAACCTTAAAAGCATAAATATTAAAACCATTAGCCCATTCTTCAGGAGTTAAATCCCAACAAATTGGTCCGGTATCAAATCCAAGTGCTTCCAAAACTCCATAATACGTGTTTATATAATCCTGGTTGGCAAAGTTGGGTTGGTAAGCGAGACGTGGAATTTGCTCCCCGTTTGCTTGTAAACTGAGATAATTTAGTCCGAAATTTTGTATATGGAATAGAATAGTTGGTAGTTTGCAACAACTTTTCATGAGCAAGAATTAAATTTGGAGCTACTTCCTTACTACGAATGAAGAGGCGAGCTGAAGCTATATGAATGCGGTAGTTTACCTGAGGATTTTGCCCAGCAGGTGTAGCAGTTTTTAGAATGAATGTATGCGAATTTGGAATTAAACGAAGTTTAATATCAATATTAGAAGGTATAAGTTTTTCTTGGTGAAAAAGATCAAGATGAGGGCGACCAATGAATGTCACAACACGACTAAGTGCAAACCAATGGGCTCGAGTAGTTAGTCCATCATTGTGTCCAGCAACATCAGTAACTGCAATATGTGCAGCCGTGTCTTTAACCCAGCCCTCAGTAAGCAAGCGAGTGGTAGCCACTTGCTTGTTGTAGTTGATGAGATTTTCCACCAAAGCTCTGTAGGCGTATTTGGTATTGGGATCAGTGACCAAGACCCCACCCAATTCCAAATCAATTGATTGAAACATTGTATTAAGAATATCGTTTACGGGGCCAACTCCTGCATTGTTCGGCAGGTCTGTCCCATTTTCCAAAGTGATTTTAACTTTAACTTCAAGTTTGCTATTATTGAGGTCCAAATAAATTCCATCGGCACCTCGAACAAAAAATTCAATCGGGGCTCCTTGTACAATTGTTTGACCTGGGCCATACACCCTATCATATTCGGAATTGACACTGAGTTGCATGACTTGGGGCTGAAAATAATCCAATTCACTGAGAAGACCTTCCATCTTCAATTAAAAATTATAAGG
>WPAE01000077.1 GCA_009773205.1 Ignavibacteria bacterium | reverse complement strand
ATAGATGAGTGTGCCTATATACGTCTAATATAGAACGACTGTATTTGAGCCGTTTACAATATAATTGCCATATATGTGTTAAGACTTAAAAATTTTAAATTTTCTATAGATTTTTAGAATTCAACTATTTTGAATAAATCGGGTGAATGTTTTCTCACCGTTTTTCGTGCAGATTCGTGTGCGGGGTGATGAGAGGAAAATTTTGTTGTATCATTTGACCCACCACTCCCTCGAAAAGACAATGTAAAAGTACAAAAAATAATGAAAATAATACATTTTATGAAATTTTTCAAGATTTTCGGTCTTAAACTATTTTTACTAATTCAGGGTAACATTATTCCCGGATTTTTATTGCAGATTCGTGTGTAGAATGATGAGAGGAAATTTTTGATATATAATTTTCCTATGCTACCCACATTAATACCCGACCTACCCCCTGATTTTTAGGCCAAGACCCTATTTTCTATACATTTTTGAGTTTTTCAACTATTTTTAATAAATCAGGGAAATATTTTTGTGCCCTAATTTTGGGGTGGGTATGTGCGCCGCACCACCCCCTACCCATATACATCAAAAATAATTTTATTTTAATACTTATAAAAAATTAAAACTTTGAAAAAATAATTAGGCTTAATAAATGGAAGTATACAAAATGAATTAGGTTGCCTGCTTATATAGGCTGGCCGGGGGGGGGTCCCGTAGGGGAGCGAATGGCACTATAAAAAATTTTGCCGAGGGGGGGGGGTCCTATAGGAATTTCATGGGGGGGGGGTCCTATAGGATGGCTCAGAAGTAGTCGTACTAGTACTACTATCTCTCTAGGTAATTAAATATATTTCAATTTCTGAAAATATAAAGTACTACGGTCCTAAGAAAATTGAAATTAAAAGCATTATATCTCTGTATGAGTGCACGCTAGACCCCCTAAAAGTTACATGTTTACCAAATGTGTGCTAAAATGACTTGTCATACAAAGTTGTGTTGTCGGCCACCCCCCCCCCGCCCCCCCTCGGAGTGGGGGGGGGCTCCAGGTGCCTCGGGGTTCCCTCTAGAGTTGACGGTGCTCTACCAGAATATGTAAAAAATTTTAAAAAATGTCTGCGTAATGTGAAAAAATTCACTTGTTGAAAATTCAACGTATTACAGGTAATAGAAAATTGAATATTAAAAGCGTTATAAGTCCTTAACGGAGCATGTTAGACCCGCTAACTTCTACTATTTTTCAATTTTTTTAAAGCTAGCTGAGTCAAAACTGATGAAACATTTAGACAGCGTCAAAAGTTGTGTCGACGACCCACTACCCACGAGGGGGTAAAGTACTATAGGCTTGAGCCGCCCGGGGTGGGGGGTGGATAAGCGCCATATTGACTTCGCCCATGGTTACCATTCAGGCCGAGGTTGTTATGGTAACGTTGCCTGTTGCCATGGTAACAGTCTGTGCTGCCATGGAAAGTATGACGTTCCCCATCACGTGACCAAGATGGGGGTCACGTGACACGTGACCCACGTGAACGGCCTTGGTGACTTCCTCTGGTGTAATGCAGGACCACTACTTTTCCTTACTCATCAGGAAAAAGTGGAATTGTCATTTGATCCTGTATGCCGAGGTGTATGACAAAAACATTACCGTAACTCCCTGTGCTCTACTACCATTTTTTTCAACATAATTAAACACCTCGCTAAATACTCTCCATAAATTTGTAATTCCGACTGTAATTTATGGCAATTAAAGAATATGATCATATTCTTTAATTGACATAAATGACAAGTTGTTTATCGAGAAATAACACTGAAAATGATTGCTGACTTGCACAGAGTTATGCTGAAATAACATTTTTCCGAAATAATTGCCAATTAATAGCTCGTTTTACTTTACGTTCTTTGCAAAACATGAGCCACACTGTCGATTTAAGGTTAGTTCTTATAGGGAAAAATATTATTTTTCTTAAATTTATTCTCTATTGAAATGAAAAGGAACATATTATTAACACTCATTCTTGGTCACTTGGTGATTTCTGTGAATGGTAACTTGGAAACCTTCTTGAAGCCCAATTATCAGAAGATTTTAGCTAAACGTGAAGAAGGTATCAAATATATTTAAATGATTATGCCGAATATAACACCATTCAATTGACATTTCGAAATCTCCTGTTAGAGATTGTTCTCGAAATGCTCCCAATAGAGTCATATCATCAGCCTGTTCGGCTTATTCTTGTCCTCTTTCTTCTTGATTTTTTCAAACAGATGTTAATAAGAGAATTATTGCAGGAAACCTCTTAGATCTTAATCAATTCAACGCATAAATTTAGCATTAATTACGAAAATAAATTTATCGTCCCCATTGATTTGGATTCTGCCGCAGAATTTTTACTTAATTATAGCTATGTTTTAATGCTGAGAAACTCTGCCGGTTTATTTGGAAAGCTAGCCAGTCCATAGGAGTCAGCTCAGTGTAAGACACTGAATAACGTTCAGAAGGGACTTGTTAGCTTTTACCATAAAGCGGCAGAAATGTATGTTATCTGCTTCTGAGTTAATGAAAAATGAGTTATCCAAGACTGACATCAACGATCGAATATTTATTCGATCGTTACATGGAAGTAAAGTTATCCGGACAAGGAGAAATGCAGAGAAGTTTAATGCTTTGTTTAAATTACGGCAATTATTTATCAAAAATATTTCCAGTTACGGGAAGTGAGAGCACAACAAACCAATGGGTATTTTTCGTGGAATAGGAAAAAGTCCGGCTGATTTTTCAGAGGCCTGTCACTTCTATCTTAAAAGCTATAAAGAAATAACACCAGCCATGAATGGCAGAATAAATACATTATTCGAGATGTTCTGAAGGAATAATAAGCAACCTGTAATCCAAGTTAAGTTTCTAACCATTAATCTAGATAAAGAAATAAATAGATCAATAAATATAAATCTCGTATCTTCTTCGTGATTAAGTCTATCTGAATAAGCATTACTTTTAAATACGCACTGGGCTGTTGAGAACAGAGTTCTTTATCATAATTACATATATTCAATGTTGAATTAAGCTCAACTTAATTCTTGTTGGTGCTTAGCTTCCATTGAGTTATTACGTGAACCTCTTCTATTAATTGCATTTTTTGTTCACCTATGCATAGTACTACACACTGTTCATCATCACATGCACATGATTCTGTTCGTCTTTTATATTTCCTTCAGGCATGTGCTTGTCACTTCTTTGAAGTCTATATAGGTAAGCGACGGTCATTAAGCCGAAGCTCTTGCATAGTCAAATTATTTGCATGTTACTTAATTCGAGTTCGATTCGCTCCTTCCTTAGTTCAGGTTTACTGAGCTTTCCTAAGCAGCATAAGTTAGCAAGCCAAATTCTTCGTTAGGAGATGAGGAGTCCTTAATTGCTTTAATGGTCTCGACGCATCAGGTAATACAATCTCGCGATATCAGGGTGTTCCGATCATCTGGATATCACCCCGATAGGGAGCTTTACAAAGAGCAAGCTGAGATATGTTATAAACCTGAATATTAGTTAGCTCAACCTTCTTAGTGAATGGTCCCTGCAATTATTCCATCAAGTTAGAAGAGTTCTCGGAATTCTACATTCTTGGTGAACAGTGTTCAGGTAAATTACATTCTATTCACCGCACATGACCTTTTTCCCTTCTATGCATATCATAATGCATATTTGAGGCCTTAGGACGAGAATAGTTAAAGGAATAGTAAATGAGCATATCATAAGACCCCTAGTTTTCTATATAAGTGACATATTCTGCTGGTGACCTTATCTACCTCATTTCATAATTCAATTTACAATAATAATTACCTGAAGATTCTAAGCTCCTTTAAGCTTAATGATGACTCCGTTTAGTCATAGAGACTCCGTTTAGTCTGCCGTTACACAAGTCTGCCGTCTTCAGACTTACATCCAACCTGAGCAATAGCTTCGGCTTGAATTGCCTCAGGAATACCCTCCTACTAGTGACGCGTTCCAGATCTCCTGGTAAGACTCCGCTTAGTCTTATTACGGATCTCTCTTGATCGCTACACCTCTGGTAGCGGTTCCTCCACTCAATCTCCACACAAATCCTCTTCTTGCCGCGGTTCTGCCCATCGAGCTAGCTTCCTCCAGCTAGCTAATTCGCGCAGTTCCAACAGAGTTAGTGTAGTCGAGACTCGGGTCTCCAGGGCCTAGGTTCACACCGCCTACGCCGGTTGCCTCGGGTCATAACACAAATTGGTGCCTGGTCCCAAACTACTACACTATTCTGCAGGCAATCGAAGAGTGATCAAAAAATTGGCGACAGTCGAAGGGAGAGGAAGGTGTGTTTCCTCTGCCCTTCCACGCCCGGAAGTGGAGTAGTTTTCTTTTTGTTGTTTCGTTGTTGTTCGCGTAGTGACCCCTTTTGGGCCTAGAGTAGATGTCGGAAAATAGAGGAGGAGGAAGAATTCGTGGGAGAGGAAAAGGTAAGGCGACGGACAGAACGGTGTTGGCGGAGGTGGACCCAACGGCGATGGAAGTGGCCGCGGAGGTGATAGTTCACACGTCCGCGTCGGCAACGGCACTTGGAGGGTAACCCCAACGGGCGTAGGGCCACCAACTTCCCTACGCTTAAGTTTGGCTGGCGATGGTCAACATGGGCATCACGACGCTACGCGTAGCAATGCAACGACACAGCCTAGGCCATCGATAACGCAACTTCAACAGCGAAGGGAGTCGCAACAGGTCGAACAGCACCGTACCCCAGCGAAGGGAGGAGGCAATGCAGCAACCACCTCAGTTGGCCCTCACCTCGTGCCGACCGCGCGCCCCATGCCAACTCTCCACCCCATGGCAATCTTCCAGCCCATTCTCAGCAAAGTACTGATACCCAACAACCACCCAACGCCCCTGCACGTAGCAATCGTTCGCCAATCGTTCGTTCGCATCAATATGCGTACGAACCAATGCCCTTTCCACTCAACACCCTTCCACCGACGGCCCATTCCAATACAATCCATTCTTGGCATTCCCCAGGTTACAACCGACCACCTACTCCAAACCCAGTACAAGCTGCGGCGTCGATCACAGATCTGCCGTAATAATTAAAAACCTAGTAACTGTCATTTGACAAATTCCGAGGATTTCGCGTTGGAATGTTTTATCTTTTCAGGATTTATTTGCTTCCTTGTTGCTCTTCCCAAATTTTCTTTGTTTCCTACTGGTGTGTACTGATGAGCACATATCAATGTAGGAATGGCTCAACTCTAAAGTAACTAGATTACTTACAGATGTGAAATAAATTTAAGCAGTTGCTAGGTTTTTAGATTCAGTTGCTAGGTTTTACGCACTTGACTTTCTATACTATCTAGAAGAAATTAAATCTTTATTGGCAAATTACACAGCAACGTTTCTTGAATGCGAGATAATAAAAAGAAATTGCCAATTATTTAAATATATCATTCAGAAATAATGAGAATTAATCACTCTTACTTATTTTCAAGTCGGTCTGCCTCTCCAGAGCTGAAAATGTATCCATGACTATGTTTTTCCTGCAGCAAAGTGTTGTCTTTCTTGAATATATTTTGGAATTCATATTGATGATTTGGTACGCCTAAGATTTTCCCAATATCCCTCATGTTTTATTCCACAATACACTAAAGGCTGGTTCCACTAATACTATCTCAAAGGGCTGAACATTGATTCTTCTAATATTTCTATGGCCTCTTTCTGAATTGAGCTTAGCAAGAAGTTGGCTTGCTAAGTCTAACCGACCCTATCTGAAATAGCCTTAGGATTAGCAGCTTAGCTACGCATTAATCGCTTAAGTTTTTGACATCTTAGAAGCCCCAGGTGCCTGTTTCTGAAACGCACTTCGGAAAAATTACAAGTGCCTGGACGATCGTTAGGTTCTAATATTCCTCAAATATCTAAATTGACGATCACAGAGGTCAATGATTTCTACAATCGTCACTCAAGAAACCTTTAAATATTACTATATATCAATCGTCCAAGGGTTACGATTTTTTCTTAAGTTGATCTTAACTTAATGTTAAGTGTTTGATAATTAATCAGACTTACATAGTTCTAATTTCAACTAATTTATATTCAGTTAGCTAAGCATACATTCTTTCCTAAGCTGAACGCGGACCCAACTTACCTTCTAGCTTATCAAAATCCTTTCTTCGTAATCCAATTTGCTCTGTGAATTTTTGATTGTTTTTGATTTTCTTTGCAATATTTCTGTTAAATCTTTGTCCAATTCAATTTAATAATAAATTGCGTTCTGGGCGAAAATTATTTCCTCTTCAAAGAAGATGAATATTTCCACAAAAATAAGTAGAAATTAAAATCTGTTCACTTACAATGGAAATTATAATTCAGAAATTAGGGGCATAGTAACGCGTTATGTTTAAACTAAGAGTAAACTTAGCTCAATGCACATAATCACCGGAGAAGCCTACTTAAATGGCACTTAAGTTGGACACTTTTGGCTAAGCTCGGGCTGTCAAATTCTCTTAAACATGTGCTAAGACCACACTAAAAAGCATTCTGAAACACCAATTATTGATAGACTTAAGTTTCGATTAAGGAATATACCCTAAGAGTGCTTTCTAATCTAGACATTCAGAAAACGACCCATATTTTATTGGCAATAGATATCGCCTGATTGATCTTCCCAGTTTTCGCCGCCCGTTTTAGCAGATCTTTTGAATCGGTAATGCTCTCTGTAGTTATCTATGACATTCTTCTTCTATTGGGGATAGTTACGTTCGTCCACGTGTGTAGACTCTGTGGCAGTGCGAGGCTATTCCCATCCAAACCCGGTTTCCATTGAACATCAGCAACCAGATAAATGTGCAACGCGTCCAACACGGGGAAGGCCTAAGAAAAACCCAGCACAACGACAAGTGGAGTTCCCTCAAGGGAAATCTCCCATTCCAGCAGATCGACATGCTATGTTGGGGGTAGGGACGAGTGGAGCCTCAGCAATGCAACCAATCGATGTTGAAAACTATGAAGAACAACGGAACCGAGGAATCGCTAGACGTTTAGAGGAGGATGATAGAATGTTCGAGCAATTTCGACAAGAACGAGCGAGGATGGCCGCTGAGTCGGAAGCCCGACTCGCGGAGGTGCGAAGG
>WPAE01000223.1 GCA_009773205.1 Ignavibacteria bacterium | reverse complement strand
TGTAATGCTTCAGATGAAAATGGAATTTCCTAAATTTCAATTAGTGTAAAACAAAAGGAGAATTTCATGCGACAAAGAAAGCACTACACCGCCGAGCAGAAAGTAATGATTTTAAGAGAACTCTTAGATAATGATATCCCAATCAGTCAGTTAGCCGAGAAGTACGAAGTCCGTCCCAACGATATCTATAATTGGAAGAAGAAATTGTTTGAGTCGGCTACAGAAATCTTTACGCCCAAGCCGTGTAATTCAAAACAAATAAGCGCAGAACAAAAGAAGATCGAGAAACTGCAATCAAAATTAAAAGACCGTGATGAAGCAATTAGTTATCTCTTACGGGAGAACATTGAAATAAAAAAAAGTATCTATGGGGAGAACTAAATGCTCGTTGGGTTGAACATGATATTCGTGATAACATTGTTGACTTTACTAAAATGATAACTGTTAAAACTGATACTCCGCTCAATAAACTACTGGTAATGATTGGCATTAATTCCAGCAAGTATTACTCTTGGATTGACCGACATGAACAGCCCAATAATCATAACGGTTTTATCCCCAAGAAACATTGGATACTTGACTGGGAAAGAGAAGCAATTATTAACTACGCTCGAACTCATATTGGCGAAGGTTATAGACGATTGACCTACATGATGATTGACGATAACATTGCTGCTGTTAGCCCTTCTACCACATATAGAGTGCTAAAATCAGTTGGTCTTCTAAACCGTTGGAACAAGGTTAAAAAATCATCCAAAGGCAGCGGATTTGATCAACCGAATTTGCCGCATCAGCATTGGCATACCGATATCAAATACGTAAACTTCCGGGGAACATTCTTGTTCCTTATTTCAGTTATTGACGGTTACTCTCGTTACATTGTTCATCACGAACTAAGAACAAACATGCAAGAGTATGATGTGCAAATTACTATTCAAAGAGCTCTGGAGAAATTCCCAGGTGTTAAACCACGCCTCATTACTGACAACGGTTCTCAGTACATCTCGAAAGACTTTGCAGAGTATTTGAAATTTGCCGGGCTTCAGCATATCAGAACATCGGTTGCTTATCCACAGAGTAACGGTAAAATCGAACGCTACCACAGAACCATTCACGAAGAATGCTTGGCTACTAAATCTCTGATCAACCTTGATGATGCAAGAGCGCAGATTGATAAGTTCTTAGACTTCTACAATACGAAACGGTTACACAGTTCTTTGTTCTATTTAACTCCAGATGATTTTTTAAATGATAGAATTACTGAGAAACTTGATGTAAGAAATACTAAATTGCAGTCGGCTAAAAAAGCAAGATATGAGGTGAAAAATGTTTGCTGATTATCAATTACTTAAGACTCATTTTTCACCTTACTTTACTAACTCGAAATTCCTTTTCACGCTGAACCATTACAG
>WPAE01000222.1 GCA_009773205.1 Ignavibacteria bacterium | reverse complement strand
TTTCATAAAATTTTTTTTTTTCATAAATTTTTTTTTTTAATAAAATTTTTTTTTTCATAAAATTTTTTTTTTTCATAAAATTTTTTTTTTCATAAATTTTTTTTTTCATGCAATTTTTTTTTTCATATAATTTTTTTTTCATTGAAATTTTGTATTATTACATTTTACCTGTTTTTACTAGTTTACCATGCATTTTATATAGGGAACCCTTATATCTTTCGAATCGGCTCAATAAGCTGCATATTGCTCACCTTGAATCGCTTTAATTTTCAGTAAAATAAAAAAAAAATTTTATTAAGAAAAACTTGTAAAATTTTTTTTTTGTAAACAAAAAATTTAAAAAAAAAACCAATCTTAACATCTCTACGTAAATCATATAGTGTTTTCTTTAAATAACTATTGGCTAAAAATATTTCCTTGCGAAAACTTTGGAAATTCTTCTTTTATTTTAAAAGTTTTCAATTGGCTATATATCAGATTTTATTTGTAATCTATACTATATAATCATGCTTTAATTTACTGTATATTTCATGTATTTTTAGAGCTTTACTAGAAATTTCAATGGCTGATCAGAATTCGAGTAGTGCAGACAGTGCAGAGGCCTTTTCCTCTGCACTCAATACTCAGTCCTCATCAGCAACCTACCACACAGCAGCTACACACCCGAGTCAATCAGACGTCGATCTATCCCACTATTACATTCCTCGAGTCGCAGACACTCAACAGAACTTTGCACACACATACCCCCCTGCCGACTTCGACACAATCCCATCACATTCACTTCCCAACCCTCTGCTCTCACAGCCTCAGTCACACACTGAACAATCCCAGTTCTTCCGTCCAAAAGCCACCCACTCTCAGAGCAATAATGCAGCCACAATCGACACAGTCCCCTTCAACCCTATCCCCTCACCTTCACTCATCAACGATCGCTTTTCACAATCTCAATACTATACACCAAACACCTCTTGGTCCATCTCCACATTCAGCAATGTAGCCCACACATACAATCCATTCTCACAACCACAGTCATTCCCATTTGCCCCACACACAGAGACTCCTGAGCCAGGCTTCGATCAGCCTGACGCAGTGGAGTCAGAGGTCGCTCAGCCCAGCGCAGTGGACCCCGACGAGCCTGCTCCAAAGCGTCGTCGAGTCGCAGCAGACAGTGAGTCTGGTGCACACAACAGTTGGGCAGGGCCAATACCTCTTCGCCGTGCCTCAGAGAACGCCGCCAATACAGTTGCAGTGGGTGGTGCCCGGGATCAGCCCCTCGTCTTTGACGTCGGCCAGCCACAGCGAGCTTTCCGCAAAGCTCTTCTTGTGCAACGCTTCACGCCACGTCAAACGACAGACGACCTGATCCAGTTCCTCCAGGCTCTCCGACCAGTCCTCCGTGGTCACCTCGAGACACTGCTCGCC
>WPAE01000221.1 GCA_009773205.1 Ignavibacteria bacterium | reverse complement strand
AAGACTCTCTTGCTTTGCTCGTTATTACTTTTATGTTTGTTCTACTACTCGTCTATATGAGCTCTCTGTGGCAGTGCCACTTGGGCTACGGCAAATTTTAGTATAAACCGGGAGTGGTTAACCGCGACTCTGGAATGTTCCCAATAATTTCCGGGACTTCAAACGCCGTTCTGAACTCTTTCTCCCACACTTTTAGATCTTCTTAAATGAAAATGAACTTCTGCTTTTATTATTATAATCAACGATTGTCTTTCTCTATTTATGTAGCTTCTTTTTCTTTCTTGTTTTCTCTCCATCTGTATGGTTTATATTTTTCACCGCTCTTTATTATGCCCAAACTTATCTTTGCTATATATCTGGCTACCGCATGCTTTGCATTATGTTCTGCCACCTTTTTCTCCTTTAGCAAATATTCGTAATATTCTCTCAAAGGATTCTCTGTTGAGGTTACTCTTACGGCTGCCGATTTATATACTCCTTTTAATCTCCTGGAATACCTTGGTATTCTTCTGCCGTAACTTCTTCCTCCGCTAAACTTCTCATGCTTTACTAATCCGCAGTAGCTCAGGTAATGATTGCTGCTCTTAAATCTCTTTCCATCTATTACTATTGATAATATCGTTACGCTGCTTATCGGACCAAGTCCAGGTATGCTTTGCAAACTTTTTATCACCTTATTCTTTTTACTTACTCTTGAAAACTCTCCTTCATACCTCTTTTTCTTTTCATGATATGAGCTTATCTTTTCATCCAACTGGGATACTATAAATCTGTTGATTCTACTATCTTCTATCTGTTCTTTCTTCTTCCACGATTTATGCTCGGCTCGGTATAAGGCCGATTTCTGGTTCAGTAATCTTACTCCCGACCTTACCTCATCATCATAATAACTTACTAACTTCCTCAACTCATACAACTCATTGGTGCTATGATAGACTTCCTTCATCATTCCGTTCTTAAGTAACTTACATAACTTACCGGCATCTATTTTATCATTCTTCGGTCCATCACTTAACAATCTGTTTCTGTATGGATCACATATAAATATTTTGTCTGCATAATCATAAAGTTCCACATATAACCATTGACTCGTTGTTGTTTCTTCTATTGTCAATATCTTTTTTCCCTTCAGATTGCCTAAGTATATTTTCAGCTCTTTTAGATCTGACGGAACATCAATTATTTTTGGTTCAGCATCTTTCTTACTCATCCTGGCTATTGCCATGTTTCTTTCCGACCAATCCAACGCAATGTAATGATCGTATGAATCAGTTAATGTCAAAGAACTATTGTTCTTATTACTTATTCGGCTTATTTTATTCGTAAACATTTTTAGGTCTCCTTGCTTTGTTTGAGATGCCAGAATTTATTCCAATCCATCGGAATATGCACCTGCAAAGTCTGTGAGACCTTCTTTTCTAATTTACCG
>WPAE01000220.1 GCA_009773205.1 Ignavibacteria bacterium | reverse complement strand
TGTAGTTGCCTGGTGTGAAACTGCACCGAGCTGAATTATTTCTGAGTAAAGCCTTAATACACTCTGACTATTTTTCATCCGATTCGTTCTATAAAAAGCCAAATGCGGCTTGAATATTCTTAATTAGATCAAATGAAATGGACTCTATTTTTCATTTTCATCATCCAACTTCTATCGTAGTAGCCGGGCCTACGCGCTCGGGCAAAACAGTTTTCGTTATCAAATGCCTTAAGCACTCTCTTATTCAACCTTTTCCAAATCGCATTATTTTTCTCTACAAGGAATGGCAACCTGCATACGATGATTTGAAAACTATGATACCAACGATTGAATTCCATGAGGGACTTGATAATGCGACTCTGAGCTCAGTTACGAGCGCCGATAAGAATCTTGTGATTATTGACGATCTTATGTCCACTGCAGGGGATTCGAAACTAATTTCCAAACTTTTTACTCAAGAATCTCACCACAAAAATTTAACTGTGGTGTTTTTGGTACAAAATTTGTTTTACCATGGAAAGGAAATGCGCAACATAAGTTTGAACGCGCACTATTTGGTGATGTATAAAAACCCTCGAGATAAATCCCAAATTCGTTATTTAGCTCAGCAAACTTTCCCGGAAAATACAAAATTTCTTGCCAACGCTTTTCACCACGCAACAACCCAGCCGCACACTTATTTGATTCTTGATTTACATCCTGATACGAGCGAAGATTTTCGAATTTTAACAAATATTTTCCCAGAGGAAATCATTCGATTTTACCTGCCTTCAACAGTATAAAAGGGACACCAAAATGCCGAAGGGAAAGAAAGCCACGTTAAAGAAAACTATTAAATTTCTTTCCGTTTGCCAAAATCCCCGTGTATTTTCTCATATTATCGCCAAGTCCCCTGATAGTCTTGTGAAATCGATTTGCAACGCAGCCATTAACGCTGCACAAGGAGAAGTTGCCCTCAAGAAAAAAGCAAAGAAAGTTTTATCCGCGCACAGACCCTTTGTGCAGAATTTAATTAAGAAAGGGGAGTCAGTTCAAAAGAAGAAAAGAATTCTTTGTCAGAACGGTGGAAGTATATCAGCAATTGTTCTCCCACCCCTTCTACGATCAGTGCTTAGCAGTATTGGAACGGCTTTTATTTAATGGCTGGCAAGTATAAAACGATGACCCTTATCGAAGAAGGCGAATTAGAGCGTCTACGTCAACGTCAAATAAAAGACTATAACCCATCATTAAAATCGCTTGTTTTTGTTCAAGAGCAAATTGAACGACTTTTTAACGATTCAGAGTTAAATTTGGAAATCTTTATAAAAATTTTAAAAATGGACCGGGAGCCCCTACAAATGTTCCACCAGTCGTGGTACCCCCAGTTATCGCAGCTGAGGATGGAGATCCTATACCTCCCGCCGATCCGCATGTTCCTCCAGGTGATGAGCCTAACATAGACCAACAGGAACAATCTGACGACGAAGGGCAGGAGGACCCTGAAAGGGAAGAAAAGGATGAGAAATTTGCAGATGCGTTAAACTCCGGAGAATTCGCACTTCAAGTTAATTTGCCTGCTCAGTATCAAAAGAAATTTGAACTTTTTCAAACTTTCCTCAACCTGCATAAAAATGAAATTCACGCTAATGCTGGCGGAGAAATTGTCATAGATGGTATAGTAATTCCCAACACTTCATTCACTGATCTTCTTCGTTCATTCTATATTAGAAGTAATTCTATGAATTTTATTGGGCT
>WPAE01000219.1 GCA_009773205.1 Ignavibacteria bacterium | reverse complement strand
TAAATTTTAAAGTACAAATTATGTCCGCTAGGCTCTTTGTTAGAACAAAGGAAATTTCTGCAAGTTTGATTTTGGCTCAAGAAAAGGTTTTGCAAAATACTAATTATTCGATTCCCTTTAATAAAATTGTTACAAAAACTTCCCAAAT
The DNA here is from genome assembly GCA_009773205.1 of Ignavibacteria bacterium. GTDB lineage: Bacteria > Bacteroidota > Ignavibacteria > Ignavibacteriales > Melioribacteraceae > Stygiobacter. Next base: position 1,714 of record WPAE01000219.1, on the reverse strand, counting down.
TGAGTTTGACAATATCTATCAAGGCAAACTCCCTGATTTGATTATTTTGGGAATGGTTTCGGATGCGGATATGAGCGGGGGCTACCAAAGAAATCCCTTTAATTTTCAACATTTTGGGGCCAATTACCTTTGTATGCAAGCAAATGGGGAACAAATTCCTAGGCTGGCTTATCAGCCGGACTTTGCTAATAGGGACTATATAAGAAGTTATTTTGGAGTTCTTGAGGCACTGGGTTTTGATATAGGGCCAAATTGCTGGGACCTTACACCTGAAGAATGGGCTACCCAGGGAAATATTACAATTGTTCTACTTTCGCAAAACAGCGCTGAAATTCAGATTGACAAGTACAAGAATATCCTTCCCATTAACTAACATGCGCACAGATGATATTCGCCAACTCTTGCAAACTCTACTTGCCCATTCTAATGTCAAGTTTCTTGGTGTTTTTCCCGCTGATCGACTCCCTTCGCTATCTGCTATTCGCGCCTTTTCTCCATGCTGCTATGTCGCAAACACTGATAAGACTGGACTTGCTGGTTCTCATTGGGTTGCCTTCTACCACCCTTCCCCAAGTAGGTTGGAATTTTTTGATAGCTTTGGTCGGGAGGCCAAGAACTTTGGCTATGACTTTGATAAATCTATTCAAATTACCCATAATTCCACTGAGGTACAAGGGCGCGGGTCCAAGCTTTGTGGGCAATATTGTATATTCTTTCTCTGTCATAGAGCCAAAGGACGGTCTATGCGTAGTATCATTCGCAAATTCTCGCAACTTCCTAATTCTGATTCTCTCGTTTATTCGTGTATACAAACGTTAATGCAGAGAATAAAAAGAAAATAATTACAAACGATACAGATAGAGTAATCGAGGCCTTTTCCCTGGGGGACCATTAGAATGCTTTGGGGTGGGATGCCCGAGGCCCATTCCCTTTTGCGACCCTTTCCCAGGATTTCTATCCAATTGGGCGAAGACATTTAAAGTTTCGTTATGAGAAAACATTTGAGGATCAGCAGCTAAGCCATGTAATTTTAAATGAAACTGGGGAAGCCCTATCGTGTTCATACTAGGATTACGCACATATAGGCACCTTAATAAATCTGGAAATGAACTATACTCAATAGGCTCCCCATCAATTACAATTTCCTGCTTCTCATTAGTTGAAATTTCCTCCCGATGTTCTTCCAAAAATTCTCTTAATAACTCAAACTTACGTGAAAACTGAGAGGGAATTTTTGCCTGGGCCTGATTTGGGATTTTGTGGGTATCATTTCCACCCTGCTCGGCCTCACCTATGTTGTTAGCCAAAGCTGGCTGGGCCTTTTCAGTTTCAGGAAGAGGGAGTTGGAGCGGGGCCGGATCAAGAACGGGGGCAATAGAAGTTTTATATTTGGTCAAGAGAAACCCAAAACGCTCCTGAAGATTAGAAAGAATACGAGACTTTGCTTCGTCAGTTAGAGTAGGCTCGTCAAATAGTTTTTCAATTTGTTCTTGAATTTGAGTGAGGGACTTAAGTGCAGGGCTATATTCCTTAATTTGGCGTTGCCGAAGACGCTCGAGCTCGGCCTCCTCAACAAGAGCCATGGTTTTAAACTTCCCACTCATCGATGATTAAATAACTCCGTTCCCAAACTTGACAGCACTGCTCCTAGAATAGTTGGGATAACCACGCCCACAATCCCGTTTCCAGTTTGAGTTAGTACTTGGCGCTTGGC
>WPAE01000218.1:1561-2146 GCA_009773205.1 Ignavibacteria bacterium | reverse complement strand
CAATATCCATGTTAATTATAGCAAATGCATGTAACACTTAAGTGGATAAGATAAAGGGTCGTATACAAGAAAGCGAGGTCAACCGAGAGGAGGTCGACCTTGCATAGTCGTATGCAAGAAAGCTATGCAAGAATTAATTCAGGCTAAGATGTAGGTCGACATGAAAAAAGGAAGGATGACCTTCAGTAAATGCATGCAGGATTTTCGGTTGCGGGGGTCCGCCAAATGTTTGGGGGTCCGATTTATCGAGGGTAGGAACAAATTTAACTATTTGGCAACGCCCTAAAATTTGGGGGTAATTTTTCAAAAATATGCATTAAAATTGATAAAAATTTGAAAAGTTATTGAGAAAATTCGAGAACAAATGCAAATTTTGCTGAAAATATTTTAATTTTCTGGTTGGCCATAATTTTTTAAATATGGGAAAAATAAGGAATATAATATGGATAAGCTATACTGGGGGTTCGGGGCGACGCTAGCCAATTTTTATGAATTTTCCCTAAATTTTCCTCTTGCAACTTTAATTTTTCCCTAAAATTCGAGGGTCGGTAAAATTTATTAACTTTACAAAAATTGCATGAATTT
>WPAE01000218.1:0-1445 GCA_009773205.1 Ignavibacteria bacterium | reverse complement strand
TTTCCTCTTGCAACTTTAATTTTTCCCTAAAATTCGAGGGTCGGCCCCCAGGACAAAAGATAATAATTCAGTACTTTCAGGATAAGTGGGTTCGGGGGGCGAAGCCCCCCGAGCGCCAAAGGAAATTTAAAATTTTTACAGAAAAATCGGAAGATTTATATGAGATTTTAAAAGAATTTAATGGGAAATGATAATCTAAGCTGTACGCGAAAATTTTCATGATTTTTTCGCAGAATTCTTAGAAAATTTTTGCAGAATTCTTAGATAATTCTTATAAAAATTTGTTCATTTTTTCACGGTTTTGCTATTTTACCATACTGTATCAAAGACTTTTGAGTATATCTTATAGACATCGGTTCACATATACGTAGTTTAATACAAAACAACATTAGAGGATCATACGACCTGATGGATTAGAAAATTTTTAGAAAAGAAAACAAAGAGCGGATCAAGATTTAAGCGATTTTTGCATTTTCTGACTGCAATTTCTACTGAAAAATCACTCTCTCACCTGAATTAATGGAGAATCGCCCAAAATAAAAATTTAATTTTTCGAGGGTTTGGGGGCGGGTCAACTGACCTTTTGTCAAAACTTGGGGGGGTCTGCGGGCTTGGGGGGGGGGTCTGTATAAATGACTGGGAGGCAGAGACCCCAACCTAGAAAATGTTCAATAATTTTATCAAAAACACTCAAATCAAAATAGAAATTTTTCTATATTCTTATCATTTGAGGATAATATTTCACACATATCTTAGAAATCAAGATAACAAACCGAATTTTCCAATGGATTCGTGTGTAGCCCCGCGGTGATGACTTTTATCGACTTTCCCTCCATTTTGCCTTCACCCCATATTTTTTCTTTAGAAGGCATCGGCGGCCGTCCATGCATATCGATCCATGGTTTATATTCACCATTGAGATTCGCAGGAAATATTCTGTTTCTTTGTGTCGTTGCATTATCAGTTCCAATAGGCCAGGAACCGAACTTATAAATATTATCCTTATCCTTCATTTCATTTATATGCCAGTAACGCTGCCTTCTTCCCAAGTACACATTCCTGTCAGTAACATTCGCCGATTCAAACAAAGCTTTGGTAACGAATTGCAGCGTGAATGAAGCACGGAAACAACTTTCGGCAAGGAAACTCATTTTTATATATGAAAGCAATTACTTACCAAATATCAGAGGCTTCGCCCGGATTTTTTTTCGGGGGGGGAACGCCCCGGCCACTTAAAGGCTATCACGCGCCCCCCGCAGGGGGTCCGTGGGGCGAAGGCCCCCGGACGGTAGGGAAGTTTCATTTTTTCAAACGATGCAAAGTATTAGAAAATGAATCGAGTTTTCAAAAATATCAATATTTTTCTTGCCCAAAAAATTAATTTTTTCTAAGAAAAATTCGAAAAATGGAACATATTTGACAGGTATTTATGAATTTTTTCGAAC
>WPAE01000076.1 GCA_009773205.1 Ignavibacteria bacterium | reverse complement strand
CTGCTCGGCGGTGTAGTGCTTTCTTTGTCGCATGAAATTCTCCTTTTGTTTTACACTAATTGAAATTTAGGAAATTCCATTTTCATCTGAAGCATTACATCTCTATACCCTATAGCATCTATATTCGAAGAAGTGACAAACACCATTTCAAACTCATCCATTTATCCTCCATACTTTAGTTGAATCTCTGATCTCTCCAATACTCTACTGCTCTTGAGTATTCGGTTACATCTGGTTGATCTTTTTTCCACTCTTCATTTACTTTCGGATCACTGCTTTTTGGAGACTCAGACATTTTGAAAAATTTGGCACGTGATGGTATTTTAACAGCCTCTCCAATTATCAATGCTTCTCCTGTACGAAGACTTGGGAGTAAATCGGTAATGTTATTTAAATCATCTTGTAAAGCTGATGCTATGTGACTTCGATCAGATGAATTATACATCCTAAGTGCAATGACAGTCCCACATTGGCTTAATACAGTCTCATCCAGCTCTGTGGGTCGTTGAGTTACCAATAGTAACCCAAGTCCATATTTTCTACCCTCTTTAGCTATTGCTTGCACTGTTCGTGACGATATTGAATCAACTCCAGTCTTTAAATAATTATGTGCCTCTTCTAAAACAATTAATAGTGGTTGTTTTCTTCCACCGACCGACAAATTCTGAGCCCAGAACAATGAATCAAAAATTATTTTAAGAATTGCGCCTGAAACGGAAGCCATGATTTCTGTTGGTACTCCAGACAAATCCAATATCGCAATTTTCTTATTGCTACCTAACCATTCTGATAATAGTTGATTTAAATCTCTAACTATTTCTCCGAGGTGAGTTGGTTCATACTCGCCAGGACTGAAAAGAAATCTATACCTATTATCTACTAGACGATTTCTCATACTGTCTAAGAAATTCAAAATTCCCTTCGCACGATTGTTTAGATATGGGGCTGTATTAGTAGTTGAAGCAGGCTGATAAATATTAGATCTTAATTCATTGGCATTTCCGGTCTGAACTAAATTGCTTTGAATGCTTCTTGCCATATCAGTGTACGTCTGTCTTTCAAAATCATCTAAATCGAACCATAATTTTTTGATACTAAAGGGAATAGGACTATCCGCAGTAATAGCAGCTTGATTGGGAACAGGATTTATATGTGTAATTGAGCCTAATTTCAATTCTAAAATTTTCTCTCGTATATAGTCTCTTTGTTGGTCACTTACTCTTCCGGAAAATATTTTCATTAATTCATCAAAAGGTAGTGCCCAAAAGGGTATATATAATTCTTTCTCATTTTTACTTACGTCAGCATTAATACGAAATACCTGGTTATCATCTTTCAATGATGAATTATATTCTCCATGAGGATCGATTACAAAAACTCGTGCGCTCTTATATTCATTCTTTTTTGCAATGGCACTGAGAATTACAGAGACTGAATTTGATTTTCCACTTCCGGTTGAACCAACTAAAGCACAGTGGCGAGTTAATAGTTTATTAATATCTACCCGAGCTGGTAGACTTTCAGAAACACTAATATTTCCAACGCAAATTGATTGGTCTTCTGTCATTCCCCCATAAATTAAATTAAGATCCTCTAAAGTAACTATATGAACTTCATCTTCAACGTTAGGAAACTGAGTAACTCCCCGCTCAAATTTATCAATAAAAGTTTCACCAATAAGAACTGCACTGATCCATCTAGTTGTAAAGCGAGCATCATTATTTTCATTCATTACTAATTCTCTTAGTGACTCCGGTAACGCATCTGCGCCTATTTGATTAACTATTCCATATAATTTTGTGTAACCTAAAGATATTTTTATAAATGATCCTATTTGACCAACACGGTACAAAACTCCATCAACAATCGGCATTATTGATTTTATTTTACTATCTAATTGAATTGAAACTTTGCTACCCGTTATACTCTTTACTCGTCCTATCAATGTTGAATTTTGATCACTCATATACTTCCTCTTATCGTTGTTAGGAAATCTGCGAGTGCGCTAAAATCTATTAATCTTAGATTTCCTTCTCCAGTCCAATTTCCGGCTGCATCTTTTGAAACTTCATAATATCCATTTATCATTTTCAATTCGTCCTCAGCCGGTTCATTGTTAATTTTCCAAGCCCCTATTTTTCCATTAATTATTGCATTACGTTTTCCATATATGGAAAGATTTGGTTCAGTTTTAGCCAAATTAAATATCGAAGAATTTTCATCAAAGTCATCAAATAAGAATCCAAATACATGAGAAGATTTTGTCATGGAAAGACCTTGCAAAATAGCCTCATTTATATGCTGATCTCCAAATGAATATCCGCAGGTGATTAAGATACCATCTTCATCTCTAAGAAATGATTTTAATCGATCTATGAAACTCAGATAAGGAAGTTTTTGTGAATGTTCATATTTAGAAAAAGAAGGATAAATAAGTATACTTGCGTCATCATGTTGATACCTACAAATATTACCTGTATCATCATTTTTCTTCCATCCAAGAGACCCATGTATTTTCCAAAGCTTTGTCGTCTTAGGATAATAACTAATATCCTCGATTGCGCTAGAAAAGAAAAATGGTTGATAACTTCCTGTAAACCCATCGAAATAAGGTAAGTTTTGATTCTCTAATGCAATCTCAAAAAGGTAATCATAATTTGTTGTGAATATCTCGACAGGTGTTTTACGTTGAGCCATTTTAATCCATAGAGCAAATTCATTGTGAATTAATTTGTCTCTGAATTTGTCTATGTTTTTATGAACAGAAACCAATTCAATTATTTTTTTTTCAATAACATCCTTTAATGTCTCGAACTGCTTTTTATCTAGTCCGCAAAGTTTATCATCACCAATGACTTTAATTTTTTGAATAATTAATGAAAGAATATATTCGATATAAAAATCAACACCGTCTTTTGACAACTCTGTTTTTATTTTATCAAGTGCGGCTTGAAATTCTCGTTCTTTTATGGAATCGACTATAATCTTTGTCATCTCTTTTACACCAGGCACTCTTGATTCAATCGCCGTGGGATTACTTGCTATTGAAGTTCCAGCCCCAAATAAAAAGCCGATTCTTTTCGTATCAGAAGCTAATAACTGTTGTAGCATTCTAATATATTCTCGTGGATCATGAGATTTTAATTTCATGACAGCTCCATTACTTTCAATGATTCAATCCCCCTATCATCCACTATCTTGACAGCTACACGATTATACTTTCCGGCTTCGAATGGAAGTGAGATTGTTCCTTTAAATGCTTCAATTAATTCTTCATCTATTTCTGCTTTCAGATTTTTTGCAAGTTTTGTCCAACCTTCTTTTTCTCCAGCCATAGGAAAGAATACTTGTCTAGGGAATAAACTTCTGCCATCATAATCAGTATCTAGCATCCAGACAGCTATTCTATCATTACTACCGGATTCCAAATGTCCGGTTTTTGTATTGAAGTAATCAAATCCTTTTACCTCAATAGTGTATTTCTGAGACTCATCCTTCTTACCTTTCACCTTACTAAGTTTTATTTCGGGTTGACCTATTAACCAATAACTTTCATTAGAAGACCGTTTCTTTTTCAAATCGTCCGTTAATAAATCTGTATTCATTTGAACTTTGAGAAGAGAGACACCCGGCCATTCAGTTTCATCAATATCCTTTGCGGCTTCGGGGTCGAATTGAAACGCTGCGAAGATTATAAGTTTTGGTTTTGGAATAAGTTTCTGAGCTTCTTCAATTGCTAGAGCTACTTGTCTTTGTTCTAATGGCGCATGTTCAGGCCCGAATGAAACAACTGCTCTTTGAGCGACATCCTCAAAACTCATCTGGTTTTCAGATTCAAACAAATTTTTCTTTTTAGCTTCTACTTTTGTTTCTGCATCTGCGTGCAAATAACGTGTTCCTGGAATTGGTTCAACTCTACTGAAATAAATATACTGGTTTCTTTTCCCGCGAATACCAGTTCGCAAAAGTTCATCTCTCCATTCTGATTGCCTAAGAGTTTCCCCTTTACGTGCGATACTGTTATCGACTTCTTTATTTACTTTATCTTCTTCTAAAATTTCACCGATTGGTTTTACTACCGGTGAAGGAACGGCTTCAACTGTAAACGGCCCAGTTACACGAGTTCTAGAATTGTCAATAAAAGGCTGATCATACAATGTTTCTTGAACAGGTGGTTCGTCATTAGCAATTGTTTTCAATGTTATATGAGGAACTGTTCTATATAAAAATCCACTACCAACACCTTGTTCGGGATATGACAAATGATAATAGTCAAAAATTGATGTCATTAATCTTTGTTTGCAAAGTGTAATTGCTACTCTACTTGTATCACAAGTTATCCATCTTCTCCCCCATTCCTCAGCTACATAAGCTGTTGTTCCACTACCACATGTAGGATCATAAACTAAATCACCAGGATCTGTCGTCATTAAAATACATCTTTGAATAACTTTATTTGATGTTTGCACTACATAGCTGATATCAGAAGCTCCATGTGTATCATTCCATAAATTATGAAGGGGCTGAACAGGGAAATCATCAATGAATTGAACAAAGCACGGAAGTTTTCCAGGAGCAACTATTCTATTCTTTTTGATCAACCTATTCATACCATCAACGTTTGTTCGCCAGCTTTTTGAACCACACTTATAAATAGTTCCATCAAATTCAAAATCAAACATGCAAGTAGAGGTATAACCTGAAGAAGCAAGAGCACTTGTAAAAAATATTTTTGAGTTTTGAGGAACAAGTCTAACATTATTTTTTTCTTCACTGGTCATTTTTCTTCTTGATCCATCTTCTAATTCAATCCAAGTATAACCAGTCCCTTCACCTATTGGTTTATCTTCGTAAAGTTCATGATACTTGATTTTCTTAATATCTTTTGCATACCAGATTAAGAAGTCACTAATACCAGCTAATCCAGAACTACCCAAAGGAAGAGTTTTCTTGAATGTTATTAATGAAAAGAAATTGTTATGACCGAACACTTCATCCAAGATTTCTCTAACGTGATGTAGATTTTCATCGCCTATTTGAACAAACACACTACCACTTTCATTTAAAAGTTCTCTTGCTAATAACAACCTATCTCTCAGATAAGTTAAATAAGAATGTACTCCTAATTCCCAAGTATCTCTAAAAGCTTTTATCATTTCGGGCTCTTGAGATAGATCTTCATCTTTACCGTCTTTCACATCACGTTTATTTATAAATGGTTGAAAGTTGCTTCCGTATTTAATTCCATAAGGAGGATCGAAATAAACCATTTGCACTTGTCCTGCAAGTCCTTCTTTTTCAATTAAGGAATTCATAACAAGTAAACTATCACCAGCAATTAATCTATTTGACCAATTGTGTCTGTGCTTATAAAATTCCACAGCATCCCTTAACGGAGGGTTTTCATCTTTGGAGCTGAACAAAGACATTTGTTCATAATTGTTTCCATTCTTTTTTCGAACCGCTTCAATTATACTTCGTGGATCAATTCTTTCATGAACATGTAAAGAAACAGTTGGGACTTCGAATGAAGTATGTTCAGCTTTTCCCGCCCAGACTAATTGTGGATCTAAATGAGGATCATATTGATAGGTTTTCTTTTCTTCTCTTTGATCTGTTTCGGGTGTAACTAAACCCACCGGTGGATTATTCGGTCTCTCTTTGTCTTTGTGCTCATATTGTTCAATTGGACGTTTGTTTTGTTTACTACTCGAAGATTTTTTTGCCATTTAAACTCCCATAAACGATACAAATAAAAAGATGAATAAATCTTGAATTTAAATTAAGAAGTAATTATGAAAAAATCTCTAGTAATTTCTTATTTCAATTCTGGTATAAGTATATAAGAGAATATTCTTGTTTCACTTAGGAATTAATTAATGTAATAAAGGAGGTAATCAGATGGAAAGCAATTTCATTGATGAGATGTTGCTTGAAATAGAAGAGAAAGAGCAGCAGATGGAATTAGCACACGCTGATATGGTCTTAAAAGAAATTTCTTCTCTGCAATCCTGCATTTCAATAATTCTTGAGCAAGCCGAAGAAGAGAAGCAAATTATTCATGAGTGGGCTATACAGCGAAGTGCGAAACTAACAGAACGTGCTCTATTATTAACCCCAAAAAATTCATTAGAAACTGAATTTTTTGCCGAAGGCCGAAAGTAAAATGTTATTTCTAAACATTTTACTTTCGGGGTTAACCCCGACAAGCAT
>WPAE01000217.1 GCA_009773205.1 Ignavibacteria bacterium | reverse complement strand
AAAAATAGAATTGTAAACTATTTTGGAAAAGTTGTTACTAAAGATAGAGCATTCTGAAATAATATCATTTTTCTACATTATTTGCAGTTTATGGGCTTTATCTTTTATAAATAATATGCATTGGCTTGTCCGTATTCTTCTTTTCACGGTTTTCCTCCACCCTCACTTTTCTAAAACGTTGAGCATTTTGACACTTTTGGTTATTTTCCATCATTGTTAGGCACTTTACTGACACCATTCTACAATTATTTAGCATTTTGAGGGAATTTGGAACCACTTTGCGGCAGTTTGTGGTATTTTCCGCTGCCTTGCTATTGCTATACATAAATGTCGAATTGATGCGTGTCAAGGGTAGAGGTGGCCAACTGTTACCATACATGGGCACAGGGGGGATAGGGGGATGATCCCCCCTCGACCCCTCCATCCCCCCTGGCGAGAAAAATTTAACTCCCCGGCCGACCCCGTCAAGGAGGAGCAATTTAAGAATTTTTAAAATTCGTCAATAAAACCTTCCATATTTTCTGTAATTTTCCACTGGTTTTTGAATAAAAAGTTTTGAAATTTTCTCCGGCGTCCGGGGGGAGGGAACATCCTACGACGGCATAATTCTAAATTTTCCCCAAATTTTCGCGAAAAATTCGAGAAATTTTAAAAATTTTTTGTAAAAATCGCAAAATTTTAATTGAAATTTTGAAAAATTGCCCTAAAATTGTAATTTTTCATTGTGTTTTTCCTAAAAAATTTTGAAAATTTCTCCGGCGTCCGGGGGGCTCCGCCCCCGGAACCCCCCACGCGGCGACCCCCCTACAAGCCTCCACAAAATTTTGATCCAACTCTTGAAAGTTTTCCATTATTCTATGCATAATTTTGACAGAAACATGCGAAAAATACCAAAAACATGCTCAATTTTTCCAATTTTCTTGAACATTTTCTTATTTTTCAACGATTTTTTTGACAAAAACTTTCAAACCTTCTCTAGCGTCCGGGGGGCTCCGCCCCCACCCCCGGACCCCCCTCGAGGACCCCGTGACAAGCCTTTTGAACGGTTGGACCTAAATTAGCCTCGGACCCCCCTCCGGTTCTCCTTCCATCCCCCTGGTGGGCCGAGCGTGCCCATGTATGTGTTACTAACACCTTGTTAATAACATTTGGCATAAAACGCATAAATACGGATTTTACACTACCCCTTTTAGGCCCATACATGGGCACAGGGGGTTAGGGGGTTGACACCCTCCTGGAGGCAGTCACGGGGGGGTGATACCCCCTGGAGGGTTCCGAAATCAGACACCCCTCATGACCCACCCCCTCTATTTATTGTAAAAATATCCAAAATAATCAAAAATTCAATTTTCTATTGAATTTTGGTCTAAAAATTTCTAAATTTTCTCAAAATTTCCCAACAATTTGTGTTTTTCGTCCAAACGCGCGAAAAATTAACGGATGGTTTGTTAATT
>WPAE01000216.1 GCA_009773205.1 Ignavibacteria bacterium | reverse complement strand
ATTCACCTCCGCTCAAATTCTCTTTTACCGCTGCCTTCTCAAGCAGCAATTATTTAGAACATTTATAGCACATATCACACGCAGTTTAGCTAGTAATCCATCTGCGACTGTTCTCTCTCATAGCATACTCTTCCAGTTTTTCATCGAGAGTGCACATGAAGTTGGTTTACAGTTTATCTAAGACTATTTCATTTCACTTCTATATAAATTCGAGAAATCAAGAATGCACATTCATTTTCTTCGCTCAGTGTCTCTTTCTTTCTTTCTTTTCATTGCTCTTGAATTTAATTAGATTCAATTTGTTTTTTTTTCAATGACCTCTGTTCGAAAGCAAAACGAAGCCCCATTAGTCCAAGAGAAGGGGAGGGAGAAGGCACCATATAGGCTGGGCATGGAGGCGATCACCAGTAGCCTTAAAAAGCAACTTCAATTTATTCTCCAAGCTCGAAATATTCTGAAAAACGGTTATAAAAATTCTCTTACTTGTTTTGATGGTAATTATTTTACTACGAGATTTAATACACGAAAATCATCCCCAAAGTACCCCAATTGGTGGCACTGAACTCAAAACCAACCAAGCCCTCATTGAGCGAATATTGCAATATTTACTAAATATTCCAACCACCCTTAACCCTCATCGGGAGCTGGCTCAGGAGACTAATGATAGTTATGGAATCAAGTCAGAGGGGTTTGATTCAAGGATACTTGCATAGAAAGTTAGCAGGGATATATTACAATCCGCGAGATCCAGGGTCCTTAGGCGGTGCGGAAAGACTTTATAAGCGAGCTAAGCATTTGGGAATAAAAGGAGCCACATGGGCAATCGTTAAGAGGTTTTTGAGTTGTGAATCGGCATATACATTACACCGCCAGATTCGAAAGAAATTTCAAAGGAATCATACACATGTACAAGGCATTGATGACCAGTGGCAAGCAGACCTGGTCGATATGCAAGAACTTAGTAGGTACAATTCTGGGACCAAATACCTACTTACTGTGATTGATGTCTTTTCAAAATTTGCCTGGGTTCTACCTTTACGAAAGAAATCAGCGGAAGAGCTTCGCGAAGGATTTCAAAAACTTTTTAAAATTTCCAGCCCACGCTTACCCAAAAAATTACAGACCGATAAGGGCAAAGAATTTTTTAACTCACATGTTCGAGATCTTTTAAAAAATACCTATGGGGTTCAGCACTTTGCTAGCTGGAGTGATCAAAAGGCTGCAGTTGTAGAGCGTTTCAATAGAACCTTAAAGTCTCGTATGTGGCGTTATTTCTCTCAGCACCAAACCAAAAAATATTTAGACGTATTAGATGATTTGGTGCATTCATATAATTCCTCACCCCACCGTTCGATTGGATGTGCACCAGCCTCCGTGCGAGCAAAAAATGAACATGATATCGCACGTCGCTTATATGCCCCACGGGTGGAGACGGAGGAGCGGCGGCGGCGGCGGCGGCGGC
>WPAE01000215.1 GCA_009773205.1 Ignavibacteria bacterium | reverse complement strand
AGCGAGGGATTGTAAGTCTCAAATTTAGTATATTAGGAAGTAAGAGAGTTGCCCTTTGCCAAAACAAAGGGCTCGGGCGTAAGCGACCGTTGAGGGATTGGTTTAATCAACCGCGGAGATCATGGTACTTTAGCCCAGCTCTCGAAACGTTTGAATAGTTGCTTGGGCTGCTTATCGCACGCCCGCTTACAATCCTAAACAATTTTATTTCGAGGCTATCATGACATTGTACAATAGTTTTGTAGGTGTTGATATTGGGAAATTTAGCTTTGTTGTTGCCGTGTACAATCAAAAACAAACGAAAGAATATGCCAACGATGCTATTGGTATAAAAACATTCATTCAAGATTATCATAAATATTTATCAAAAGGTCTTTGTATTATAGAAACTACGGGCGGTTATGAAATGAGGGTGCTCTTAACTCTTTGTGAGAAAGGGTATGCTGTACATCGTGCTAATACACGTAAGGTAAAACATTTTATTCGCTCCTTTGGAAATGCTGCCAAAACGGATAAACTTGATTCAAAAGCACTTGCACTATACGGCTATGAGCGCGGGGAGCGTTTAGACCGCTTCACACCACAATCAAAGCAGGCGCTTGTTCTTTATGAGCTAGTTCAGCGCAGGCAAGATTTGAAACGTTTACTTGTGGCAGAAAAAAATCGGCTGCAAGCGCCTAGGGCAGATTTCATTAAAAAAAGCTGTCAGGCAATGATCGACGCAGTTGCAGAGCAAGTTAAATTAATTACAGCAGAGCTTAATACATTAATAGAGCAAGACTCAGCATTAAAAGCTAAAAAGGAAGTATTAAAAACTGTTCCTGGTATAGGTGATATTACTGCGAACGAACTACTTATTTTACTCCCTGAATTAGGTACACTGACTCGTCGTGAAATAGCTTCTTTAGCAGGTGTTGCTCCGATGGCTAATGAGAGTGGAACGTTCAAAGGGTATCGCGCTACTGGACATGGACGGTCTGATATTAAGCCAATTTTGTTTATGTCAGCGATGGCAGCTAGAAATTCTAATACCTCTTTAAAAATCTTTTATAACCGATTAATTGAGGCAGGCAAGAAGAAAATGGTTGCACTAACTGCTTTAATGCGAAAAATCATAGTGATCGCTAATGCGAGAATAAAGGAGTTCAATTTAGTTCCTGTTTTATAACAGGATTGCTCAATATTAATTGAGCCACCTAGACATTTTGGCATAATAACTATCATTCCTTAGATTATTGATTGTCAATGATGACCGTAAGTCACCGCGCAGCGGCTTGTCATTGATAATGGAGAACCTATGGCATTTACTTTTTTATTGCCAAAAAATATCCGTTTAAATCTCAATAAAAAAATTATTGAGACATAGTTGATCTCCTGTCGTGTGGTACTTGTAAAATAAAAATAATGAAAAAACACTTGAAAAAAGATGTGGTAATGATCAAATAGCTGCATGAAAGACTATGAACA
>WPAE01000004.1 GCA_009773205.1 Ignavibacteria bacterium | reverse complement strand
TGTTAGTGAACTGTATTCTATATCAAACAATCTTCTGTACATTCTTGTTGCGTATGAATCTGTAGAGCCGGCAATGTAATCGCAAATCATACGGGCGCGTTATCTTATCAAAGTCATCTTTCTTGTTTGCACAAAACCTTGTCCTGAGCCAGCCGAAGGATCTCCGGAAGTTAATCTGTAGAAGTAAACACCTGAAGATAGTGAAGAACGAAGAGTGTAGAACGTAGAACTATATTTACCGGGTTGCTTGTATTCATCAACCAATGTTGCCACTTCCCTTCCTAAAACATCATAAACTTTAAGAGTTATATGGCTCGCTGCTTGTATCTTGTACCTTATAACTGTTGTTGGATTAAATGGATTAGGATAATTTTGTTCAAGTAAAAATTCTTCTGGAATGTTAGTTTCTTTTTCTACAGAAGTTAAAACAGAGTAGTTCATCATTACTGCTTGAATAATTTCTTTATTCGAATTGTTTTGAATAAATGCAACAACAGCTAAATTTGATTTATTCCAAGTATTATTTGGCTGAATGTTTTTTGTAAATGACATTTTTTGGTTAGCAGATATCGAAAATGTTTCTCCATTATGGTTGGGATACATTTTCCTCATCACAAAATTATGAATTGGATCCCCGTTTGTGCCTGTGTAATAAAGGCTGGACTCTACCAAAACAACGTGTAGTGTTAAATTAAGCATAGCAAAATTATTTAAACTTTCCACGCTTATTTTAGCTTCATTAACATTTGCTCCTTTTGAAATACTAATATTAAGATTAGCTGCGTTTCCGGCTTTACTCTCTATGGCAGATACCCAGGCGGGGTAGTTGCTGGTGTAATTAATTCCATCTACATAACCATAAGGTACAGCGTTTACACCATAATATGTGCGGCGGTTTTGAACGTCGGTTGTATTTTCCAAATAAAATGGATCGTTTCCTGGCGCGGGCCACCAAACATGGTATTTAATTATTGCCACCGAACTCTTTTTTGCGTAATTCGCATGCCAATTATCAATGTACTTATTTGCCGGCACGCAAGGAGGGCAAGTTGTACTGGTGAATGATTCTAACAGCACAACTTTAGTCTGGCCGTTTAGAATAATGCCTGAGAACATTACACAAAGAACAACAAAATACTTTTTCATATTGCACCTATATATTGCTGATAATTGAAAAACGAAAACCCTTGAACGGTAAAACCTGTCTGCATAAACCGTTTGAGCAAATTTGTCCGCCGCGTTCACTTCCATAAGAAAGAGTAAAAACATGATTAGTACCTAATCTAAAACCGCCCTCTAATACAATCCAGCTTTTTTCTCCATTTGCTTCATCAGTGTTTGTTGTAAACTCGATTCTGCCGCCAATATTAAAATCTTTATACAAACCAACTTGAAGTGAAATTAGCTGGTTATAAAAATAATTTGTTTTAGGATATTTCAAAATCCACTGACTTTCATTAACGGCTTTTATGTTAAAATTCTCACTAAACAGATATTGAATAAAAACAGGCAAAGACATTTGCTTTAAAGGCTGAACGGAATTTGTTTCTAAAAAGGGGTCAAATGTAATTTCATTTCTATAATTAAATGCAACCCGCAGTAACGATTCTTTCTGCTCGAGGTAATGTTCTAATTCTAAATATGCTTCAGTAAATGGGGAGTACTCGTTTGATAAGGAAGGAATCCATGATGTGTTGTTCTCTTTTTTAAGAAAACGAAATCTTGATTTATCCAGCGTGTAAGTAAAATGCTTACTCGAAGATGATAAATTTAGATTTATACTTGTTCTATCATCAAATGAATAAAATAAATCAAACTGAAAACCAACTTCATCGTTAAAATTAGCTGTGTGCGGATAGCGGGTTAATAAAGTAAACGAATGTTCTTTGTGAACAGTTGGTGGATTTTGGAACGGAAGCATTCTTGTTACTCTAAACTGATCGGCAGATGCAATGGGATCAACAATATCAAAACGGTAGTCTTTATACTCAAAAGTAAATCCGTAGTTTTCATCTGAGTATGAAAAAGAAGCGTATAAGCCAGAACCATAATAATTTTTATTTATGTAAGAAGTTGTTTTGTAAGCGTAGTTAATAAATAAATCTATTGCAGAAGTTTGATAACGAAAAAATAGCTCGGGAAGAAAAGTTTTAGAATTATCCTTTGCTTTAACATTCAACAAAGCTGGAAATTCATTTTCGGATTCTACGAGGCTTCCGCCCAGAGAAAAATTACGGAACAGCTTGTATTCTAAAGATGCTGCTTTGATTAAATAACTTTCTTCTCGCGGCTTATCAATCAATACAGTTGAGGGTTCGATGAAATTAATTTTTCCATAAAGTCCTGCCGCTTTAAAATCTTGTGAGACATAACCAATCTTAATTCCATCAAGATTTGTATCGAACGCCAATGAACGATTTTCGAATAAGTTTAGAGACAGCCCGCGCGAAAAAAGAGAGAATGAATTTCCTAAGCGTGCTGTAAATCCATCGTTTGAGTATTCAACAAAACGGCGTGCTAACTTATTTCTCTTAATTCCATATTCAGGCGGGTTTACATACTCGTATCTCAAGCCCGCATTAAAGCTGCCGTAAAATACTTTTGCATCTGTATAATAATCAAAATACTTTTTGTTATGGGTGCCTACAAAACCGCCTTCGCCCCAATTCTCCTTACCCGTGCCTGCTCTTAAATTGTTAGAAAGAGAGTAAGAGATATTTTGGGCGTAAACAATTGCTGAAAGCAAAAATGGAATTAGCAGCGGCAATAATTTCATAATTAATTGTATTTGTTTAATAGAGTATTTATATCATCTTTAATAAACTTTTCATCACCGGTTTGATATCCGGTTCTAATTTTTACAATCTTTCCATCTTTATCAACAAGAAGCGAATAAGGAAGCGCCTGCCCGTTTAACGCATTCAACAATTGCGAGTTTGGATCCAGAAGGATTGGAAAAGTAATTTTCTGAGATGAACAGAACGCTTTTACTTTTGCTAAACTTCTCGGTGTATCAATATTAATTCCAACGAAGTAAACATCTTTCTTCTCAAACTCCTCAAATATATTCTGCAACACTTTAAGCTCAGCACGGCACGGCTGACACCACAAAGCCCAAAAACTTATATAAAGAATTTTATTGTTGTACATGCTTAGCTTTACAAGATTTCCGTTTAGGTCTTCTGCTGATAAATTCTTTACTTGAGATTCTTGTGCAAAGCTAAAGGCGGAATGTTAGTGAACTGTATTCTATATCAAACAATCTTCTGTACATTCTTGTTGCGTATGAATCTGTAGAGCCGGCAATGTAATCGCAAATCATACGGGCGCGCATTTTTTTATTCTTTTCTTTGCGTATAATTTTATCGTTAAAATCGGGCAGAAGTTTTGTGCCGCCAAGCGCTGTTACATAATTTTTCTCGAACAAATTAAAGATGCCCTCAATCATCGAGTTTCCCTTAAACTCAATTTGATGAAGCGCAGAAGAGTGGAAAACTAAATCAATCGAAATTTTTTTGTATAGTTTAGCGCGCTCTAAAATTTCCAGCGGAATCTCCAAATTGTATTTGTAACGATTTGTGTATTTATCCATAAAAGTTTTTCGTTTCTTTAGTTTGCAAGAACGTATAAAAAAACCAATCTGCGCTCCGAACCGGGCTTTGTAATTTCCTTTTTTAATCCAGTCAATAATTTCTTCTAAGATAGAAATATGAAGCTCTGTTAATTCTTGTTCGTTCTGCCACTGAGAAAGTTTTGAGATGGTTATAAATCCGCCCGAAATGCTGTCCACCAAATCGTTAATTGCGTAAGCAGTATCATCCGCCCAATCCATAATTTGGCATTCAATGCTTTTAAAATCATTTAGCTGATTAGCGGTCTTTAGCCAAGTGCGGTATTTTGTTTTGCCGAAGACAAAATCGAGATACTTTCTGTCTTTGTCATAAATAAAATGATTATCAGGATTTTTGAAATCGCTAAAAGTTGCTTTGTATTTAAGTATTCCATCAAGAAAAGCGCGTGAAGGATTTAAACCTCGGTGCTGATCATCGCGCCGGTAAAAGATTTCTGTAACGAGCCGAAGAGTTTGTCCGTTGCCTTCAAACCCGCCATATTTTTTCATCAATTTGTTTAATGTTCTTTCACCTGCATGACCAAAAGGCGGATGCCCCAAATCATGCGCCAAGCAAATTGCTTCAACCAAATCGGAATCAATGTAGTATGATTCAGTTAAAATATCGGTTTGTGTTGCACACAAATAATTGCAAATAGACCTGCCTATCTGAGCAACTTCAATTGAGTGAGTTAAACGTGTTCTATAAAAATCATACTCGCCCGGCAAGAACACTTGTGTTTTACCTTGCAAGCGCCGGAATTCTGATGAGTGTATAATTCTATCTCTATCAATTTGAAAAGGTGAGCGGTAGTCATCAGTTCTACGGCTTTGTTTAACTCTTTCTAAATCGAATGAAGTGTAAAATTTGTTTTCCATCAAGCAAATACCGAATTAGTTAAATATTAGTGTTAATTTATAAAATTGTAAGCCAAATTTACTTTACGGAATGAAAAATTTTAGAAAGTGTGTGTTCATTATTCTATAAATATACGCACCTAACGGAGCTGAAAATCCCGCATGGATAAAACATCTATAGGGCACCTCTAAAAATATCAATTTCCTTTGCGGGCTTTCATTTTTCTTTGTCCCGCTTTGCGGGATGAAATATTTTAAAACAAAAGCTTTTAGAGGCGCACTATAAGTAAAGAATACCAAATAATCCAAAGTACCTCCTGCCTGCAGCAGGCAGGTTAGGGACGAAACAGAGAATATCTATCCTCAATGCTATCTCTGGTTTGAGATAATTACCACATAAGACAATTGATAACTCAGAAAAAGGCTTTTGATATACCTGAAAACAATTTGAACTATTGGAATTATTTATTACTTTGAAAACAGTTAGTATTACTAAAAACATTTAGAAGGAGGCACATGACTCAAAACAAAAAACTTAGTAATTGGGTAAACGATATGGCTAAACTATGTAAGCCCGATAAGATACATTGGTGTAATGGAACTGAAGACGAATTCAGCGAAATGATTCGACTTCTTACAGAGAGCGGCACTTGTATGAAACTTAATGAAGATAAAAAGCCCAATAGTTACTATTTCAAATCCGACCCCAAAGATGTTGCGCGCGTTGAAGACAGAACTTTTATTTGTTCCGAAAAAGAAATTGATGCAGGACCCACAAATAATTGGAAAAACCCAAAAGAAATGAAAGAAGAACTGTTAAATTTATTTAACGGTACAATGCGCGGAAGAACAATGTATGTAATTCCCTTTTCTATGGGCCCTATCGGCTCAAAAATTTCGATGAATGGAGTACAACTTACAGATTCTCCCTACGTAGTTATTAGTATGAAAATAATGACACGTATGGGTGCAGAAGTAATGAATAAAATAGAAGATGATTTTGTTCCATGCATTCATTCTGTTGGCTATCCATTGGAAAATGGAACGAAAGATATTCCGTGGCCATGCAACGAAACTAAGTATATCGTTCATTTCCCAGAGGAAAGAGCAATCTGGTCGTACGGAAGCGGATATGGCGGAAATGCATTACTTGGTAAAAAGTGTTTTTCACTTAGAATTGCATCCAAGGTGGCTAAGGACGAAGGCTGGCTTGCAGAACATATGCTGATAGTTGGCATAACTTCTCCAGAGGGAAAGAAGCATTATTTTGCTGCTGCATTTCCAAGCGCTTGCGGTAAAACAAATCTTGCAATGTTGAAACCATCACTGCCCGGCTGGAAAGTTGAAACCGTAGGCGATGATATTGCCTGGATGAGATTTGGTAACGATGGAAGACTATATGCAATAAATCCTGAAAACGGTTTCTTTGGCGTTGCTCCTGGAACTTCAATGGTTTCAAATCCGAATGCTTTTTTAACACTCGAAAAAAATTCTTTGTTTACAAATACAGCATTAACCGATGATAAAGACGTTTGGTGGGAAGGACTTACATCCGAAAAGCCGGAGCATTTAATTGATTGGAATGGAAATGATTGGACACCGAAAATGCATCATCCGGCAGCACATCCGAATTCAAGATTCACTACAAGCGCAAGTCAATGCCCAACAATGGATCAAGATTGGGAGAATCCAAATGGTGTCCCGATTAGCGCTATAATTTTTGGTGGAAGGCGTGCATCTTTTATTCCTTTAGTATATGAAGCTTTTAGTTGGCAGCACGGCACATTTATCGGGGCAACAGTTTCAAGCGAAACAACAGCGGCGGCAGCGCATCAAGTTGGGCAGCTAAGAAACGATCCGTTTGCTATGCTTCCTTTCTGCGGCTATAATATGGGAGATTATTTTGGACATTGGCTAAAGATTAGTCAATCCACTGCTTCAGAAAAACTTCCTAAAATTTTTAATGTCAATTGGTTTAGAAAAGATAACGATGGAAAGTTTTTATGGCCTGGATATGGCGAAAATATTAGAGTTCTACAATGGATCTTTGAAAGGGTTGAAGGAAATGGCGGCGCAGTATATTCCCCGTTAGGAAATATACCAACAGAAAACTCAATTGATCTCAGGGGTCTAAATTTACCTGCAGAAACAATGAAAGAACTTTTTAATATAGACAAAGAAGCTGGGCTTAGTGAAGCAGAAAGAGTGCAGAATTATTTTACAATCTTTGGAGAGCAACTTCCAAAAGAGATGAACGATGAGCTTGAGAAATTCAAAGAGAGATTTACAAAACTGTAACAATATTACATTAGATCTTGAAAGGCTGTCATTATTGACAGCCTTTTTATTTTAAAATTTGTTTTTCGTTTCTGCGATGCGGATTTTTACTTCATTATAAACAGCATATGTTGAAAATATTTTGACGCATAATCATTCACATAATCTAAAAAACGCGCTCGCCTCAACCAAGAGTCGGCTTTTTTTCACGATGTTTCTGAACTTTGTAATCACAATTGTTCAGGTTATAGGCGGAGTATTTTCAAACAGTCTTGCGTTAATTTCCGATGCTCTTCACAATTTTAGCGACGCAGTTTCAATTCTAATTTCCTATTTCGCAATTCAACTTAAGAAAAAAGACAATACTTACAAACATACTTTTGGTTTAAAGCGTGCAGAGATTTTAGCGGCAGTAATAAATGCTTCTGGATTAATAGTAATTTATGCCTTTTTATTTTACGAAGCGGTAAAGCGTTTTATGACACCTCAGCAAATAGAACCGCTTACAATGAGCATTGTTGCAACAATTGGATTGATCGCAAACATTATAGGAGCCGTTCTTCTAAAACGCGATTCTAAAAACAGTTTAAATATCCGCTCTTCGTATATGCATCTTCTTAGCGATTCGGTTTCTTCTGTTGTTGTAATTTTGGGCGCCATTGCTATTGCTTACTGGAAAGTTTATTGGATAGATCCGGTTTTAACGCTTCTTATAGGCATTTACATTGTTTACGAAAGTTATGATATTCTTGGTAATGCAATTCATATTTTGATGGAAGGAACCCCGCCCCAAATTGATGTTAAGAAAATTCAAGAAGAAGCAGAAAAATTTTCTGCAGTAGAAAATATTCACCACGTTCACGTTTGGATGGTTGGTGAAAACGATGTACACTTAGAAGCACACGTAAATATTAACGATATGCTGATTAGCGAAAGCCATGAGCTTAGAAAAGAATTAGAAAAAATCTTTGCTGAAAAATTTGGAATTCACCACGTTACGCTTCAGTTTGAGTGCAACCAGTGTGCGGATATTGGTCTGCTTGGTAAACACAAATAAAAAGCGGAAAGTAGCTATTAATTGTTTTTCTTTTCACGTCTCACGTTTCACGTCTAACGCCTTAAACGCTAATGCATACATCTGAATTTGTTTCATCATTGCGCCAAGTCCGTTTTTACGCGTTGGAGAAAGATGGTTATCAATTCCAATTTGTTTAACAAACTCTGGCGGATTAACAAGAATTTCATCCGGAGTTTGATTTGAATACACATTAACAAGCAGGGCAGCCAAACCTTTTACAATTGCAGCATCGCTGTCTGCATCAAAAACTATTTTACTATCAATCAACTTTGCAGTTATCCAAACCTGGCTTTGGCAGCCACTAAGCTTATACTTTTCAGTCTTAAATTCTACATCAAGTGCTGGTAGTTTTCTTCCAAGCTCAATTATGCGCGAATATTTATCTTCCCAATCGCTAAACTGCTCAAACTCTTTTACAATTGCTTCTTGCTTTTCTTTGATAGTCATTGTATTTCCATTTTAGAATACGGTATAAACAAAACCCACTTGCAAACCCTCTTTAATTTGTGTTCTAAGAGTTTGAGCTTTTTCGTAAATGAGTAAGAAACTGAAGTTAACGGAAATGTATTTTGTAATCTTTGCAGCAATGATATTATCCCAGCGGACATCCCAAACATCTAAACTCTTAAACTGAGAAAAAAGACGGAGTTTGCTTTTGTAAATAATATTATCATCTAACTTAATATCTGCATCCGTTACAGATTCTATTCCTGTTTCAATCCTAAATTTCTCAACCACGTTTTTTGTTGTTGGATCATCCGAATATTGAGTGAACTTATTTGTAATTATTTCTTGAAACCCGAGCCCCAAACGAGTAACTACGTTTTGATATTTATCGTAAGTAAACCCGATTGTTTGCGTTATGTAACCGGGATCGAAAAAATTAGCAATCTCTTTTTCCGGCGCTGCATTGTAATCGAACCCGCTTGCAAGCTGCGTGCGTATAGAGTTAGAAATAAATGGACTTACTGCCCAGCCAAGATTATAAGAAGCTACATTTTCTAAGTAAAGATCGTTATCCGTTGTTCTGTAAACGCCGCTTCCAATTTTGGTCCTTCCGTATGCAGCCTTTATAGAATTTTTAAAAGACCATTCGGTTGTGCTTATTTTATCGTAATGAAAATTTCCCATAACCGTCCATGCTATTGAGCTTTCACCACCCTTTACCCAGTTGCTAAAAGCTATTTGGTTTAACCCCAAACTTGTAACAAAAGAAGGGACCCATTGGCTTTTTGTTGTATCTGCCGTTTGGGCAGTTGTTGCTATTGATAAGTAAGCTAAAAGTATAAACAAGACTTTTTTCATTTTTATCTCTTTGTTTGAATTGAATAAACGAAATTAAGAATTTCCTTGCGGCAAATCTTACTAAACACAGTAATTTTTTCCAACAAAATTCCCTATCTAATATTATCTTTTATGGCTTGAATAACAGAAAGAACAAAAATGCCAAATTTTGAATTAGTATCTAATTACCAGCCTTCCGGCGATCAGCCGCGTGCAATACAAGAATTGGTTGAAGGATTAAATCGCGGCGATAAACAGCAGGTTTTGCTTGGAGTTACCGGAAGCGGAAAGACATACACAATGTCTAACGTAATTAAAGAATTTGGAAAGCCGGCTCTAATTATCTCTCACAACAAAACACTCGCCGCTCAATTATACTCTGAGTTCAAAACTTTCTTTCCTAATAACGCCGTGGAGTTTTTTATAAGCTACTACGATTACTATCAGCCCGAAGCGTACGTTGTTAAAAGAGATTTGTACATTGAAAAAGATTTTGCCGTTAACGAAGAGATTGACCGCCTGCGTTTGAAAGCAACTACAGCGCTTATAGAAGGAAGACCAGATGTAATAATTATCGCGAGCGTAAGCTGTATTTATGGTATTGGCGCTCCCGAAGAATATGCTCGTCAGATTATCTTTTTACAAAAAGGTCAAAAAATAGAACGCAAAAAACTTCTGCGTAATCTTATTGATATTTACTTTACACGCAACGATGCCGATTTTACACGCGGTACTTTCCGTGCGCGCGGAGATGTTGTAGAAGTTATACCTGCCTATCAATATGAAGAAGCTGTTCGTATTGAGTTTTGGGGAGATGAAATTGAACGGCTTTCTATTATAGATTCTATAACCGGAGAAGTTTTGCAGCAAGTTGATAGCGTTCCTATTTATCCGGCAAAATATTTTGTTACAACAAGAGATCAAGTCAATAAGGCAATTCAAACTATTGATGAAGAACTGCGCGAGCGGCTGAAATATTTTTGGTCGCAAGAAAAATATGTTGAAGCACAGCGTCTTGAACAGCGCACAAAGTTTGATATAGAAATGATGCGCGAAATTGGCTATTGTTCTGGAATCGAAAACTATTCTCGACACATGGATGCACGCGCTTCGGGCTCGCGCCCATTTTGCTTGTTCGATTATTTTCCTAAAGATTATTTATTAATAATAGACGAAAGCCACGTAACCGTTCCGCAAATTCGTGCAATGTATAACGGCGACCGCTCCCGCAAAGAAGTTTTAGTAGAGCATGGATTTCGTCTGCCAAGTGCGATGGATAACCGCCCGCTTAAGTTTGAGGAATTTCAAGAATTGACAAACCAAGTAATTTATGTAAGCGCAACGCCTGCAAATTACGAACTGGAACAAGCTAAAGGTGTTTTTGTTGAGCAAGTCATTCGTCCAACCGGATTGCTTGACCCCGAAATTGAAGTGCGCCCAATTAAAGGACAGATTGATGATCTCATTGGCGAAATACGCAAGCGTGTTGAGTTAAAAGAACGAGTTCTTGTAACAACACTTACAAAAAAAATGGCGGAAGATTTAACAGATTATCTTGATAAACTGAAAATTAAAGTACGCTACATTCACAGCGAAGTTGATGCACTTGAACGAGTGGAAATTATCCGCGACCTTCGCATTGGAGGCTTTGATGTTCTTGTCGGCGTTAACTTGCTTCGCGAAGGTCTTGATCTGCCGGAAGTTTCCTTGGTTGGAATTATTGATGCTGATAAAGAAGGCTTCTTGCGAAGCGAACGCTCGCTTATGCAGACTGCCGGAAGAACAGCCCGTAATGTTAACGGAAAAGTAATTATGTATGCCGATAAGATTACAGAATCCATGCGTAAGACAATTGAAGAAACCACCCGAAGAAGAAAACTTCAGCAAGAATACAACGAGGCTAACAATATTATTCCGATGACTATTTTCAAGAGTGTTGAAGAAATTATGAATTCAACTTCAATTGCAGATGTGCGTAAGAAAGAATATGAAAAGCAAGAGGAAGCTTTCAGCAAAGTTGCCGAGCCGGTTATTAAATACATGAGCGCTGACCAGCGTAAAGACTTACTTGAACAGATGACTGAAGAAATGCTTGCCGCCGCTAAAGACTTAGAATTTGAACGCGCCGCAATTATGAGAGATGAAATTGAAAAGTTGAAGAAGATGATGAAGTAGCAAGCTCAACTTTCTATTTCTAAGTTTATCCCGTAGTTCAAAATTTCGCGGGCAAAAGGGTTGGAATCATTAAATTCTGAAATTATGAAAGGATGTGGTTCGATTATTTCAGGGCACTTCTAAAAACTACTATTTTCTTGGCGCTCTTTACGTGCTTTGCGCGAAATTTTTTAAACCAACAGTTTTTAGAGGTGCCCTTAAGTAACGAAGCTTAATTTTCGAGCTCGATATTAATTCCATCTTTAATAATCTCGCGGGCAAAAGGGTTGGAATCATTAAATTCTGAAATTATGAAAGGATGTGGTTCTATTACTTCGGAAAAATTTCTTGAATACCTCATTAATTTTAGACGAGTTTCAAATCTGTCTTTATCGAAATTTCCCATGATAAGTGCAATGTCAATATCGCTGTTTTCAAGCGCAAGTCCTTTGGCGTGTGAACCAAAAAGAAATGCTTTTTCGAAGCGGATATTATTTTTTTTCAATATGGATAGGTAATCTTTTACAATTGAAATTATTTCTGTAACTGATTTTTGAGCCATGTTCTCAACTCTAATATTTTTTCTATGCTGGCAGTAGTAAATTCTTTAGTACACTTCTTGTAAAATTCGAGTTTATAATCTGGGTAACGGGTCTCTAAATTGAATAACGTTATTTCGTCTAAAATATCTTTTTGTTCTTCACTTAGCTCCAATTTAGCAAAAGAAGCTAATTTATTTAAATCATGCGTCTTGGCTAACAACAATGTATCACATTTAATAATTAATCCCTTCAATAATTTTTCGATTACAAGATGACCGATAAACAGCGCCCAAGCATAATCTTTACTATCGAATAAATTGAGCATTGCTTTGAAATCAATCTCGGCTGAATCAACCCAATAAGAAATATGTTCTTTGTCATTCATCTGTTTTTCCTTCTAAAGATAAAATAAGAAAAATATTTTGAAGTTGTTACCTTCCGGCAGGCGGTAGATATTCTCTGTAATTAATTTGACAGAAGAAATACTTGCCGCAACTATTTTAAGAGATGGAATTCAAAAGTTGAAGAAGATGATTAAGTAGCAAGCTCAACTTTCTATTTCTAACCTTATCCCGTAGTTCAAAATTTCACAGGCAAAAGTGTTGGAATCATTAAATTATGAAAGGATGTGGTTCTATTATTTCAGAGCACTTCTAAAAACTACTATTTTCTTGGCGCTCTTTGCGTGCTTTGCGTGAAATTTTTTAAACCAACAGTTTTTAGAGGTGCCCTTCAGAAAAATTTCTTGATTACCTCATTAGTTTGAGACGGGTATCAAATCTATCTTTATCGAAATTTCTCATGATAAGTGCAATCTCTATATCGCTGTTCATTTGTAAATTGTTATTGCATCGAAGAAGTAAATCGAAAATCTTTTATCATAATTTTTGCCCGCTAAACTAATCAAATAAACTCTGTGTTTCGTTATGAAATAATTTAACTTGTGTCTTTAAAAATCTTACAGTATAAAACAACACCTTACCATTAAATTGTTCTAATAAATGCGATACCAGTTTTTAGTTTACATATCAATTCTTGTGTTTATTTCTTGCTCGGATAGCGAAAATAAATCCGCCGGTTCAAAAGTAATTACAGATGATCTTGGAAATTCATTTACGTTCGATAAAGTTCCTCAAAGAATTATTTCGCTGGCGCCAAGTCTTACCGAAATGTTTTACTCGCTCGAACTGGAAAAACATTTGGTGGGAAACACAATGTATTGCTATTACCCAAAAGAGGCGCAAAAGATTGAAAAAGTTGGGGATATGCTCACCTTCAATTTTGAAAGAATTGTTTCATTAAAGCCGGATTTAATTTTTATTACTGTTGAAGGAAACACAAAAAGTGCTTTCGATAAGTTCCGCGATCTGGGATTAAATGTGTTTGTTTCTAATCCCCGCAATTATGATGGAATAAGAAAAACTTATTCCGATCTCGGAAAAATATTTGCTATTACTGAAAAATCAGAAAAATCTTTGGCGGCTTGGGATTCCACTCTCAACACGATTAGAACCACTCGGTTTGGCAAAAATAAAACTGCAATGTTTTTGATAGAACTTCGTCCGATAATGCTTGCAGGCAATAACACTTTTATAAATGAGTATTTGCAGTTCTCCGGACTAAAAAACATAGCTTCGGATTCTAAATTGAATTATCCAATTTTTAGCAGGGAAGAGGTATTAAAGCGGAATCCGGAATATATTATATACCCAACCGGCGGAGAAGATACTGTTGAGATGTTAAAACAGGCTTATCCAGAATGGAAAAATTTGAAAGCGATTAAAAATAACAATGTAATTTTTATAGACAGGGATTTGTATTTGCGCCCAGGACCGCGATTTATCGAAGCGCTAGCAGATTTGTCTAATCGGCTTCATCGGAAAGAGGAGGCAGCTCAAAATCTTTCGAAATGAAAACCATAGCACAAAGATCGCCTTTAAACTTTCCTTTTTCTCTGCATCTTCGGTGCCGCTCAAGAACTTTAGTTTGATCAATTTCTCCGTTTACATCGAACAGATTAAGCTCTTCGCCGCATTCAGCGCAGAAAAAGTTTTCGTTCTTTAAAGATTGCTCCTTATTATGTATTGATTTCAGCTTGTTCATTTTTGTTTCCAGCCGGTTCCCATTCAAGACCTTCGCACGGAAGAATATTTAATGTTGGGTGTTTATCTAATTTCATGCAAAGCACGGCACTCTTATCAAAATGCTTGCACGATGTGCAAAGTGTTTGCTCAATAATTTCTTTGTTAGCTTCATAAAAAATCCGGTACTGTACAGAAATTGGAAAAATTATTACCGCATAAACAGAAATAATAACAAGCCACCACCAATATTTATATTCTATGTAGCTATACATAACCCACAGCGTTGGTAGTAAAACTGCTGTGCGCATTATAGCCCAAAATATTATGTGTCCCATCTTTTTTCTCTCACACGAAAACTAAATATTGTTCCGTGCAGTGTCAAATTGCATTTAGCTTCGTTTACCTTTAACTTTGACCTAAATAAAGTAATTTTTATAAACAGATAAACGATGGGTAACATTTTGGACGATCAACAAAAACAAGAAAAGCAGAACACTCAGAATCAACAGCCTGGACAGCAAAAAAAACCATTTAGACGACCTTATTATAGAAGGAATTACAATCAAAATAAAAAGCCATCCGGACAAACACTTAGCCTGCCGCATCATCAGCAGCAGGTAATAGTACAACATGTTAGTTTTAAGAAAGTATCTATAATTGTTCCTCTTTTTAATGAAGAAGAATCTTTGCGCCCGTTATATCAAGAAATTAAAAAAGCCTTAAAAACAGTTTCTTGCGATTACGAAATATTATTTATTGATGATGGCAGCCGAGATAAATCGCTTGCAGTTATTAAAGACATTGCGCGCACAGATAACAAAGTTCACTATTACAGTTTTAGAACAAATTATGGTAAAAGTGCCGCTCTTCAAGTTGGGTTTAAGCATGTAACAGGCGATGCAGTAATTACTATGGATGCAGACCTTCAAGATGACCCGGCAGAGATTCTAAACTTGTTAAAGAAATTGGAAGAAGGTTACGATTTAGTTTCCGGTTGGAAGAAAAAACGGTTTGATCCTTTCATCAAAACTATTACTTCAAAGTTTTTCAATTTTGTAACACGATTGATGAGTGGAATAAAGATACATGATTTTAACTGTGGGTTAAAAGCATACAGGCGCGCAGTTGTTCAATCTGTTGATGTTTACGGCGAAATGCACCGCTATATTCCTGTTCTTGCTGGCTGGAAAGGGTTTTCTGTTTCGGAAATTGTTGTTAAGCATCACCCGCGCCGTTACGGCAAAACAAAATTTGGCATTTCACGTTTCTTCAAAGGATTTATAGATTTAATTACAGTCAGTTTCACGGTTCGTTTCATTAAACGCCCAATGCATCTATTCGGCTTTGTTGGAATGCTCTCTACATTTGCCGGTATAATTATAAGCCTATGGCTAACAATTGAAAAACTCGCTTTTGGCATTGGCATCAACAACCGCCCGGTTTTCTTCTTAGGGATTTTGCTGATAATTGTTGGCGTGCAATTTTTCGCGATTGGCTTAATTGGCGAGCTTATGGTTCATAACACGCAATCCGAAAAAGAATATGTAATTAAAGAAAAAAAATAGTTGAATTGCACAACTGATTTAGTGTTAAAAAATATTTTTGCAGCGAATAAATTTCTTTAATACACAAACCAACTATTTGATAGCATAATTAAATACACAATCATGGGCGCAGAGTTTATCGGCTTGTTAAACCGCTTTAATGATGCTGGCAGCAAAAAATTTTGCTCGTTGCGCCACAATTTCTACAATTGAGAGACAATAACCAATCCTTTTCAACTTGTCATCACGAGCCATCAACGGGAATCAAGACTTGGCTCTTTCTTAGACACACTAAACCGGAAATAAGAAAGCATTAGAGAACGATTTTAATTCTCACTTGTGCAGCATCAGTTGCTAAACGTAATAGTTGTACCTCCGCCGGAAGTTCCGAAGCGCGGGTTAACAGCATTATTAAATATTGAACCAAATGAATAAGAAACGCCTACATAAGCCCAGTAGTTGTACGAGGTTTCTAATTGTTTGCGCCTAAGTAAAACCTCTTCTCTTGTTGCGCCAACAAATGGAAGTGTTATTTGTTTTCCAATTCTTGAGTAATCAGCAAAAAGGTTAAGTGAAAATCCTTTGAATAATCTAAGGTTAGTGGAAGCAAACACACCATAACTTATATTAACAAAATCATCCAAGAAATTTTTTGTTTCTGTTCCCACGCTAACACTTCCCCAGGGTCTTATTAGAGAAAATGTAATGCCTAAACTATGCTCTAATAAATTTTCTTTCTTTTTGAAGTAGAATGTCTCCTCAACGTAGCTGTGGTATAATCCGGCTATTTTATATTCAACACGTAATTGTCTTTCGTTCGATTGACTGTAAGGGAAAAAATTATATTCAATACCTGGAGCTAAGCTGGCACCAAAATCAATATTATTATAAGTTGAGCTGTTTGCACCAAGCCAAATACCCCAAGACCAATTGCCATCAATAGCCTTTACTAAAGAAGCGTTAGCAGATTGACTTCTTCTTGTATCGAGATAAGTTTCTTCACCATTTTGTGTGTCGTAGTTAAATTTGCTTTCATTATAGTTGTTGGATAAAGAGAAATTGAGTTTCAGGTCTTCGGTTGTTCTATTTGCAGAAATTGAAGTGTTAATTCTAAGGCTCTTGTAGCTTTTTTCGCCGCTAAAATTTCCGTTTGTGCTAATTCTAAACAACCAAAAATCCCACGGATCTTCTTCTGTGCCGCTAGATGCGCCTGCTTGCGGCATTTTAAAAGAAATACTCATTTGATCCGCGACTTTAGATTTATAAACATATTTAACTAAGCCTAACTTCAATGCTCTTACAAGTTTTTCGCGAGATTGGTCTTCGGAGTCTGTGCCGAAAGTAGTGTATTTAATTGTGTCCTTAATGCCTGCATACTCGTTTTGCCCTATAAAATAAAGCGTGTAATCATATCCATTAGAACCTGTTCTCTGAGATGTAGAAAGAACGTGAACATCTGCATCGTTTCTGTCTCTTACATAATTAACAATAGAAATTTGTTCTTTGATATAGTTCATATCACAGTAACCGCAGTCAATATAAATTTTTGGCGCGCCTTCTTTGATACTCTGATTTGTTTGTGCGGTAACTATCGAAAATAATATCCCCGAAAGGATAATCAGCAAGTAAAATTTTTTAGCCATAATACTCCCGTTTGATTTTTTGTGAATTGAAATAAATATTGAAACACAACAAAGTTTAGTGAGCTTAATTATTTAGTCGCTTGAAAAGACTCTTTGTTACTTCTTATATTAATTTTTTTAAGAGCGCAATTTGCCCGCCGTGATAAACATTGTGCTCCATCAAGCCAACAAGCATTTCTCTAAACGAAAAACCTGTTCCTAATGCGGGATTTCTTTCGCTGCCAACTTGTTCTTCTAATTTTTCTAAAGAAAATGAGGCTACTAATTCCTCAATTCTCTTATGCATTTCAAAAATTTTATTTACAATATTTTCCCACTCCACTTTGTCTAATGTATCAATACTTTGCCAATCACCTCGCTTAGGCTCTTTAGGTTCGTTTCCTTCCAATCTACTTGCGGTTTCTTCAACCCAAGCAAGAATATGCAGTGCAATTTCTGCAATAGAATGTGCGTTTGTATTAATCCGCATAACAGCTTGTTGGCAGTTAATTCCTTCAAGAATTGATTTTAAGGGAGCGCCAAACCAAGGATCCCCTTCAATTACTTTGTTCAGTTCAATTATCAATTTGTTAATAACCGGGTTCATTTTCTCCGCCTAAATTTTTACAAGAAATCCGGCAGGCGCCGGATAAACTCTGTCATTTGTTGATCCCAAATTTTCCTTTAGAAAAATTTGGGATAATAGTATCAACGTGCGAATTAATTTCTAAGTTTTGTTGTTGTAGAGAATTATTCAAAAGTAATGCCTCCTAACTTGGCGGGAAATATTAGATTTGACGAGAAACTAAAAGGCATAAAAAACATAGTTTGTTACAAGCTAATGTTCAATGGAATATTTAGGGTGGAAATTATAGCATTAATTATTTTTATTCAACAACTTATTTTTGAACTTCAAAATTCATTAGAATCAAATGACTAAAAAGAAAAGTATCCGTCCATAAAAACAACCATTTCTTTAAGCTGAAAATCCATGCCTTATTATTATGAACCATAGTTTTTCGATCTCAGAGGTGCGGGAAAATTTCGTTCCTCTTTTGCAATAGAGAGAAACGAAATCTCGTGTATTTTATCTTTCAAAATAAATGAGCCTACTCTAAAAAACCATGATCATTATTAAAAAACATTGTTTTCGACTTACCCGCCCAACCCTCCATAAAACGGCAGGCGGGTTAGATTCGGCTCATAAATTCTTAGTTCACAAACAAAAGCTGAACAATTATATAAACCGGAAGAAGTGCTATTAGTGAAAATAAATACATGTAAGCAAAGAAGCTTGGCATTTTAATGTTATTCTCTTCTGCAACTGCTTTCACCATAAAGTTAGGACCGTTGCCAATGTAAGTCATGCTTCCAAATAAAACAGCGCCAAGCGAAATTGCTCTCAACAACTCTTCAGGTATTCCGGCAACAAGGGACCCAGTGGTTTGTCCTAACCCCATTGCAAGAGAATGAAATGTTACCGCTGTTGGTGTGTTATCCAAAAAGCTGCTTAGCAATCCGGTAAAGTAATAGAACTGTTGCGGAGACGTAATTCCAAGATGTTTTGCATTAGCTTCAAGATAAAGCAGACAGGGCACCATAGTTATAAAAATTCCTAAGAATAAATAAGCTACTTCCTTTATCGGTTCCCAAGTAAAATTGTTTGCAGTGCGAAGCAGCTTAGTTGTAAAGAGCATAGACATAGCCGCCATACTTATTATTGCAGCTTCTCTAATGAACGCGTAATAATGATTTTGCTCTATGAAAGGAAGATACTGCTTGTTTAAGAAAGCAACAGAAAGAACTACGCCTGCCATCCAAACAAAGTTTAGTTTGCCCTCAAGTTTTATTGGTTTAATTTGGCTGCGATCTAATTTCAAGGCGGAGGCAGGCTCTTTCTTGTGAAAGTAAGAATCAACAAAAAAGTAAATGATTAATAATAGTGCGTTGGTTAAAAACCATTCTGGGAAAAAATGAAAAAACCATGTAAACGGCGCGCCGCGCAGATACATCATAAATAAT
Organism: Ignavibacteria bacterium; assembly: GCA_009773205.1. Lineage (GTDB taxonomy): Bacteria > Bacteroidota > Ignavibacteria > Ignavibacteriales > Melioribacteraceae > Stygiobacter. The sequence goes on along the minus strand of WPAE01000004.1, from coordinate 172,584 downwards.
GGCGGATCTCCAAGCGGTGTAAGCAAACCGCCGCAGTTTGCTACTACACCAATAAAAAATAAAATTGTGTGTACTTTGTAAACTCTTTCTTTGTTGGTCTGTATAACCGGTCTTATAAGCAGCATTGCAGCTCCGGTTGTTCCCATTATTGATGCAAGTACAGCGCCAATACCAAGAAACGTTGTATTGACTATTGGCTTTGCTTCAATATCGCCTGATAAATAAATTCCTCCGGTTATTGTAAACAGCGCACCGAGAAGAATAATAAAAGGAATGTAATCGAAAACAACAGTATGAATTAGTATAGCATCTAATCCATTCATCAATAAATAAACTACAATCGGGATTCCTAACACTACGGCTACAATTAATTTATTTTTGTTTTTTTTCCACCAATGATTCCAAAAAAGAGGAAACACTGCAATTGCAAGCAACATAAGCACAAAAGGAATAGTACTAATTAACGGGACTTGAAGGTTGGCGTTTTCCATATTTCTCTACTTTGTTATTTGTGAATTTAGATTAAGCAACTAATGTTTTGTAATGAGGCTGCTATTTAAGCGGCTCGTTGAAATTAATTTCTGTTTTTTTCAAACGTAGAAAATTAACGATTCAAATTTAGGAGAAAATAATTTATTTACTTCCGTAGTTTTTTGCAAAATTGACAACTGTTTTAGATATAACAACCTCTTTGGAGATAAATTTAGGGCGTGGTTTTCGGTGCTTCATCTAACTGCCTTATTTCTGCTGTAAACGATTCTATTTCTTTAACAAAATATTCTTTTGTCTCCTGCGCATATCTTTGAGAATAAAAACCAGCATTTTGGGCTGCCGCATCTTTGTGCTTAATAAAAGAAATGACCGTTCCGAGCAGTGTTTGAATCAATCCGGCTAATTCCTTTTTTCCCGAGCCGGTAATTTTTTCAAAATGTTTTTCGTTAATCACTAAAGCCCGCAGCGTGTTAGAGTGATTATTAAACGAATCAAAAAGTTCTCCGGCTAACCGTTCAATGAATTTTAGAATGTCTTCGCGTTCAAATTTGTTCTCTTCTGGTTTGCTTTCTTCGAACGTGGCTTTCATCTTCAACTCGAAAAGAAAGGTTTTTGAAATCTTGTTTCCAGTAATTATTAGTTCTCTTTGAAAGCTATGCTTAAAACATATTTCTAAAGTGTTTTCTTCCCGTTCAATTTTACCCTCCACCAAAACTTGAATAGCTGCAAAAAAGTTAAACACAAGATTGAAATCTATTGACTGATTGTTGTAGTTCACGGTTGAAGTTTCTGCATCAATGTTTTTGAGGTTTGTAGAATCACTTGATATTTGTTTCAAGTCCATTTTTTGTTCAAGCAGTTCTTTCTTAAACTCGGCATTCTTAACTTTCTGCAATTCCAGTATGGATTGCTTTAGCGCTTTAATATTTCCAGAATCAATTTTTACGTTCACGACTTTGTATTTTTTGTTATTATCGAATATAAAGGTGAAAAGTGAAAGGTCAAAAGTGAAAAGTGCTTGAGGTTTTCTTGTGTTCTTTGTGAGGCTTTGTGCTTTTTGGTTAAGTTCCTAAATAGGACCCACTTCTTTCATTCGCATTTTCATTCCTTCAATTCCCTGCTGTCCGCCAGTATGAAGAGCAACAATAGTTTTTCCTTCTCCAAAGAATCCATTTCTTGCCAAATCGTAAACTCCGAAAAGCATTTTGCCAGTATAAACTGGATCAAGCACAACTCCATTCATTTCTTCAATTTGGCGAATGAACAAAACTAAATCGCGGTTAATTTTTGCATACCCGCCAAAATGATACTCCAGATTGATTGACCAATTGCTGAATGTTTTTCCAGTAAACGCACGAACGTTTTGCTCTGCATTTTTTAGCAAAAACGAGGCGCCGCGAAGGACGGCAAATCCTAAAACTTTTTTGTTACCTTGAAGTCCGCAAATTACACCCGAAACAGTTGCCGCAGTTCCACAAGCAGTCGTTATGTAATCAAAATCTGTTTCGATAAGAGAAGGAATTTCCGATGTGCCTTTAATTGCAAGCTGGTTTGTTCCTCCTTCGGGAATGATGTAAACATTTCCAAACTTACTGTAGATCCACTCGGTAAATTCGGGCAAATGTTTTTTGCGGTAATCACTTCTGGTTACGTAATGAATCTGCATTCCTTGTTCGGCGGCAAATTGTAAAGTTGGATTAAGCCGAAAATGTTCCTCGCCGCGAATCATTCCAATAGTTCTAAAACCAAATTCTTTTCCTGCTGCCGCTGTTGCATAAATATGATTTGAAAACGCTCCGCCAAAAGTTAGAAGCGTTTCGTAACCATCCTCACGCGCCTTAATCAAATTGTATTTTTGCTTAAACCATTTATTGCCGGAAACGTAAGGATGAATCAAATCTAAACGCTTCATAAAAACCCTAACCGGAACCGGTTGAGGAAATTCTACTTGCTGAAGAACTGCTTTTGATAAATCTACAACCGAAGTAATGTTCATCTACCCTCAATTTCTTTGAAACTATTTTAACAAAAGAAACCTATAAAACTATAAACTTACGGGCAACTCAATGAAAAAAAGCAAAGTTGGCTTCAAGGAGATTTTTAAGTGGAAAAATCTAAAAAAGTATTTTGTTGAATATGGCAGATTAGTAATAATATTATTTGTTGTTACAAGTTCGTTAATTCAAGGCTCGCGTGTTCCAACGCCATCAATGGAAACAACAATTATGACAGGAGATTTTTTACTAATAAACAAACTTGCTTATGGTCTAACCACGCCGCGCAGCATTCCGCTAACCAACATCGAATTACCTTTTACGCAATTGTTAAAATGGTGCGACCCCAAAAGCGGCGATGTAGTTGTGTTTGAATTTCCAGGAAACCGTGATGAAGTTGAAAACGCAAATCTTGATAACTACGTTAAACGCTGCGTTGCAGAACCGGGCGACACAATAGAAATTAAAAATAAAGTTCTGTTTGTAAATGGAAAGGAATCTCCAATACCAACTTACATTCAGTATGCGCGCAACTTTACATTGCCGGAAGAGTTTGATGATAACGAAGTTTTTCCGGTTGGCGTTTTGCAAAACAGCGATAACTACAAACCGCTTGTTGTTCCAAAGAAGGATGATATAATTAAACTATCAGCACATAATATTGAACAGTGGAAAACATTTATCAACCGCGATTTTGAAAGAGAAGCCGCTTCTATTAGCGAAGGAAAAATTTTTGTTGATGGTAAAGAGACAACCGAATATAAAGTTACAGACGATTACTACTTTATGATGGGCGACAACCGCGATAATAGTTTGGATAGCCGCTTCTGGGGATTCGTTCCGCGTAGAAATATAATTGGTAAACCAATCTTTGTTTACTGGTCATGGAACAGCAATATCCCTACTGTAAAAATTTTTGAATTACTATCTTCTGTTAGACTAGATAGAATAGGAAAGATTGTTTATTAAAAAATAAAGCGTCTTTTACAGACGCTTTTAGCTTTACGCGTAGTTAGTTTCCGCCTTGGCAAACTTCATAATTTAAGCGGTGCTTTTTCTCTTTGATCTTACTTTTATAATCCATACCTATCGCAACCTAAATGTTACGCCTACTTATTTTGATACATAATTTTTCCGTCAACTATTGTGTACAAAACTTTTGTGTTTAATATTTCTTCATCCAAACAATTAATAAGATCATTAGAAAGAACAACTAAGTCGGCATACTTTCCTTTTTCAATTGTTCCCTTAACGTTTTCTTCAAAAGATACATAAGCGCCGTTTACAGTATAGCTTTTCAGCGCTTCAATCCTTGTCATTTTCTGCTCTTGGTAAAATGTTTTTCCATCTGCATTTTTTCTTGTAACAGCAGAATAAAAACATTCAATAGGATTTGCATCTTCAACCGGTGCATCTGTTCCGTTACAAATTATCGCCCCGCTGTTAATTAGTTTCTTCCATACATAAGCTCCTTCCTCTGCGCGTTTAATACCTAACCGTTCTGGAACAAAGCCCATATCGCTTGTACAATGAACAGATTGCATTGCGGCAATAACACCAAGCTTTGCAAAACGGAGAATATCTTTTTCGGATAAATGCTGTGCGTGTTCTATTGCCCAGCGTAAATTCTTTTGCTCGGGATATTTTTGAAAAATTTCTTCATAGATATTTAACACTTCTCTGTTTCCTTTATCGCCAATTGCGTGTATTCGCATTTGAAAACCATTTACCACTGCCAGCTCGGCAACATTTTTTAATTCACTAATCGGTGTTACATTCGAGCCGAAATGGTTCGGCAAATCTGAATATGGCTCAAGCAGCCAGGCGCCTCGAGAGCCAAGCGCGCCATCAATATATTGTTTTATCGAACGTAACGTTAAAAATCCATTCGCATAACCATCCATTTTATAATGCGGCAATTCTTTCTTCATCATTTCATAAGTATCTTGAAGCATAACATTTACTCTAAGCGGCAACTGATTTTCATCTGCTAATATTTTATAAAAATCAATTACATCAAACGGTTGTCCTGCATCCGAGCAAGAAGTAATTCCTTTTTTCAAACAATCATTTGCAGCAAGCTTGGTAATTTTTTTGTAATGTTCTTCAACTTCTTGGGGAGTTCGTTTTGCCAAGTATTCATCGTAAACTTTGCGAATTAAGTTTTCTGCGTTCTCTTCAAATACACCAATCGCGTTTCCTTGTTTATCGCGCACAATAGTTCCGCCATCAGGGTTTTTTGTTGATTTAACAATTCCGGCAAGATTCATTGCTTTTGCGTTTGCAAATACTGCGTGTCCGCTTGCATGAGAAAGCATAACCGGGTTTTCCGGCGATACTTTACTTAACTCATCATGTATTGGGTAGCCGTTTATATTTGGGTTTGGCGACGGATTAAATTTTTCTTGATGCCAGCCTCTTCCGATTATCCAATTACCCGGTGTTTGATTTTTTGCTGCTTCGGCAACTATTCCAATAACTTCGTTCCAGTTTTTTGCATCTCGCAAATCCAGATTAATTAGTGATTCACCAATTCCCAGAAAATGTGCGTGGCTATCATTAAATCCCGGCATTACAAACTTTCCATCGAGATCAATCACATTTGTAAATGAACCAACATACTTCTCTGCTACTTCGTTGGGTCCGACAAACAAAAACTTTCCATCTTTTACTGCAACTGCTTGAGCAAATGAATTCTCAGCATCTAAAGTTGCAATGTTTCCATTCCTGAGAACGAGATCTGCAATGTTTTCCATGCGGTTGTCTCCACAATTTGAGAGTATAAATATTCCAGCAACTAACGATGTAATTGCAAATATGGTTTTCATTTGTTCCTCTTATTTTTTCTATTTACTAGGACAACTCCGCCAACGCTAATAAACGAAGAAAAACCTTCCGAGAGATTTTCTCCTTCATAAATAATTTGCTCTAAGAAAAGTCCGGAGGGGGGCGCTGTAAACTTAGCAGGTTCATTAGATTCTCTTTCTAAAAATTGTTTAATCTTACTTTCGTTCATGTTGCCTCGTCCAATTTCTACAAGCACGCCAACCATTCTGCGGACTTGCTTCCATAAAAAGTGAGAGCCGACAACGCGAATTAAAATTAAATCCCCTTCACGTTTTAACTGTACTTCTTCAATTAAAACCTTGGTTGATTTTTCCGTTTCATCTTTATCCGCAAATGAAACATAGTTGTGCATCCCAACAAACTGTTTTGCGGCTTGCTGCATCTTGGCAAAATCTAGTTTGTCTTTTATCCACCAAACATACGGCTTGCCAAACGCGCTTCTTCTTGTTGCAATTTGATATATGTAGCTTCGTTGTTTTGCATCGTGCCGCGCATGAAATTTTGTATGAGTTTTTTCAACTTCCAAAACATTAATGTCTGCCGGTAATTCATCATTCAGCTTCAGTCTAATAATTTCCGGCGCAAGCATTGTGTTTACATCAAGATGAGCTGTTTGGCAAATTGCGTGAACGCCTGCGTCAGTTCTGCCGGAACCTTGAACATCGGCACGCTCGCCTTTAAATATTTTTTCAGCTGCTTCAATCAATTTTCCTTGAATGCTCTTTGCGTTCTTTTGCATTTGCCAGCCGCTGTAACGTGTTCCGTCAAACTCGATATAAAGTTTAAATCTGCTCATAATTTCTCAATTGTTTTTGTTTATAAGATTAACAACAACTTTGGTTATTATTTCTTTCTCTTTTGGATTACTTTCTGCTATCATAAGGCATAATGCAACAAGCGCGTTATCTGCAAGGCGTTTAACTCCATTCTGTTTATAGAGTATTTGATTTTCATCTAGAAACCAGAGAAAAATAGCGGCGGCTATTCTTTTGTTTCCATCTACAAACGAATGATTCTTAATAATGAAGTAAAGCAGATTAGCAGCTTTTTCCTCTATACTTGGATAAAGTTCTTTTCCGCTAAACGTTTGGTAAATAGTTTCTATAGAACTCTTAAAAGAAGAGTCTTTTTCTTTACCAAATAAAGACGAGATTCCAAATTTTTGTTTTAACTCTTTAATTACTTTTACCGCTTTAGTATGACTAATTACAAATCTCGTCTCACTTGTTGTTTCTTTTATTTTTACTTTCTGATAATCATAATCATCAAGCAGATCAAGCGCTTGCGTATAATCTGAAACGACTTTTAATATTCCGGCAAATTCATTTTGACTAAGCTCGTAATTGGTTGCTACTTTGGAAAATATATCCAGAGTAGCTTCAATTTCTCTAATTCGTTCGGTTTGTTCTTTTAGCTTTCTTTCGTTTAGCGCATATCCTCTTAGCAAATAGTCTTTTAATACTTTATTTGCCCAGATTCTAAACTGTGTACCTTGTTTTGATTTAACCCTGTAGCCAACAGAAATTATAATGTCTAGATTGTAGTATTCTAATTCTCTATTTATTAAACGTTTTCCCTCCGTTTGAACTGTTCGAAAATTTCGAACAGTTGACGACCGATCTAGTTCGCCTTCTTTAAATATTCCGTTAATGTGATATGAAATGGTACTCTTTGCTTTGCTAAAAAGCTTACATACTTGATCAAATGTCAGCCAAACTGTTTCTTCTTCCAGCTTGACATCTATTGCTAAAGTGCCATCGGGCGCTTTGTAAAGAATTATTTCGCCTTTTGATTTGTCTTTTTTTGTTAATTGTTCTTTCATCTTCATTATCAAACTTATTCGATCGTTAATCTATAAAAGAATATCGTCTATTGCATCTTATCATATAAATTTTGAGTTTGGCAAAAACAAATAGGAACAACAATGGGCAGTAAAGATCCGCGTGTTGATGCTTACATAGCTAAAGCTCAAGATTTTGCAAAACCAATCTTAGAGCACTTTAGAGCGCTTGTGCATAAAGCATGTCCCGATGTTGAAGAAACAATTAAATGGGGTTTTGCAAGTTTTGAACACAAAGGACCATATTGCAGTATGGCGGCTTTTAAACAGCATTGCGCAATTGGTTTTTGGAAAGCTGCTCTTATTAAAAACTCAAAGCTTACCATAAATACAAAATCTGAAAATGCAATGGGACAACTTGGAAGAGTAACATCTCTTAAAGATCTTCCAAAGGACAAAGAATTGATAGCTTACTTAAAAGAAGCTGCTAAATTAAACGCCGATGGAATTAAACTCCCGGCAAAACCAAAACCGAAAGAGCCAAAAGAAATAGTTGTGCCAAATTATTTTACCAAAGCTCTTAAAGAAAACAAAAAAACGTTCGAAAAATTCAACAGTTTTTCTTATTCAAAAAAGAAAGATTACGTTGAATGGATTACCGAAGCCAAAACCGAAGGAACTAGAAACAAAAGAATTACTACCGCTATTGCGTGGCTTGCCGAAGGAAAATCGCGCAATTGGAAATATGAAAAGTGTTAGAAACACACGTTATGTAGAAATCTGTTTTATCAATTCAGCAAGAAAAAGTCTCGAAGGCGGGATTTGTCGTTCCCAATCATATCTGCTTACAATGGTTTTTATGGGCCGATAATAAACTTGTTCTTGCCAGCGGTTGTACACACTTCAGTGTTTCATACAGCTATGACTGTAATCTGATAGCATAGCAGCAAGTCCGTTCAACGCTTCAATTATTCGGTTCGAAAAATTACATTCCTTTTAACATTACAGCTATTTGGTTTGCTTGCTGCTGGTTGTATTCAAAAGCAATTTTCTTGTAATTAACCAAATCAATTATTGTTCCTATCCAGCAAATACCGCAAGTAAGCAAGTAGAGAATTCCCAAGCCAATTTGTTCTGTTAAAAATCTTTGAATGCCTGCGATTCCTAAAAAGCCAACGAGTGTAACAAGCAGAATTGTCTGCGGGTCTTTTCGCCTTGCGCGGTAAATATTAGCAAATTGAAAAGCCTGTTTGTCATCCAGGTTTTTAATTAGACTTCCGATGTACATCTGCTCTTCACCAACTATTTCCGGCAGAATTTCGTAAACATTAGCCATACATAACCTCGTTTTGTTTTTTGTTGAAATATTTTTTTCTAACTAAATGAATTATTCTTGTTATGATTAATACAAAAGCAATAATTCCAAGCGGATGAGTTTTTATTGAACGAAGAAAATCCACATTAAATAAGAATGAAATTGATCTTCCTAAACCGCAGCCAGGGCAAAATTCGATACCAAGATTTTTATATAGACAAAGTGTAGAGTGAGAAGTCTCATAAGGATTAATGAAAAACAGATAGAGCAAACCCGCGCTCCATAAAAAAGCTTCCCACTCGATCAATTTAGCTGCATTTGTCAATTTGCCATACACACAATTTTCTCCTTTTAATCCGCCAGAGGCGGACGAGGGTCAAATTCCCCGCCTCTTGAGGCCAATAAATAAAATTTGTTTTCAGAAACCTCGCTGCCCCGCCTGCCAAAGCAAAGCGGCGGGCAGGTTGCGGCGAGGAGATTCATCATGATGAAAAAAACTCTTCAATAAGATTGATAGTTTAGTCGTTTCAAAAACTGAATTGTTCTTGTTTTCTTAAATGAATTTACACAAACTGCCTTTCTGAAACGAATCTTGTCTAACGACAGGCAAGTTCATCGCGAGAATCTCGGCTTTGTCAATCTGAAAGAAAACAGGGATTCTTTGCAGCTATGTATCTCAAAACTGCCAACAAGTTAGTTTTTAGAGATTGTTCATCTTGTAATTTAAGGAACTGAAAATTTTCCATTTATGTATAATATGCAGTTTGAGTATTTTAGCACATCTGATGGAGAAAGCTATGAAGAGAATATTGATAGCAGTTTTTGCCTTGTTTATTGCCGCACAAGTTGGTTTAGCGGCTGGCGAAGTAATTGTAATGCCAAACATATCAAACGTAAAAGTTTTTTTGCGAGGTGCTGAACTAAAACACTCTGCAAAAGTGAAGTTAGAAAAGGGAATTAATGAAGTTGTTTTAACAGGGATAGCGCAGAACATAGACCGCAACAGCATTAATGTTTCCGGCAAAGGTGATGGTGTGATCATCTCTGTTGTTCAACGGTTTGATTACTTACGCTCACCGGAAAAACATCCTGATGTAAAAGTGTTGGAAGATTCGCTTGAACTGCTTAGCAAGTCTATTGCTATGAAACAAAACGATGCGGATGTTCTGAAATATGAACTGGATTTAATTCTTGCAAACAAAAATATCGGCAACGAAAAAATTGGCGTTTCTATAACAGAACTTCAAAAGATGGCGGATTTTTTTAGAAAGAGAATCGCTGAAATAAAATCTCACCTTTTAATAACAACAACTGATTCAAAGAAAATCCAAAAGAATATTGAGCGAGTTAACAAGCAATTAAACGAGCTGAACAACCAGCTAAACAAGCCTGCTAACGAAGTAGCTGTTTCAATTTCTGCTAAATCTTCCAGCGTATTCAGTTTGGAATTATCATACATAGTTTATGATGCCGGCTGGGCTCCAACTTACAATGTTCGCGTTGAGAAAATAAACACACCAGCGCAGTTGAACTACATTGCCAATGTTTATCAAAACAGTGGTTTCGATTGGAACGATGTTGATGTTGTGCTCTCAACGAGAAACCCAAACAGAAATAACACAAAGCCGGAATTATTTCCGTGGTATTTAGATTTTTTGCAGCATGTTGCTTTACGTGAATCAAAAACCGGAAGCATGATGAAATCCGTAGCAATGGATAATGTTATGGCAACTTCCGCGCAGCAAGCGGCAGAAACAATGGCAAATTATTTTGAAACTGTAGAAACGCAGCTTGCTGTGGAATTTACTCCTTCGCTTAAGTATTCAATTCCTTCGGATAATAAGATGCACTCAGTTGCGCTGATGGATTACAAAGTAAAAGCAGATTATGAATATTATGCTGTTCCAAAACTTGATAACAACGCATTCTTAGTTGCGCAGCTAACAGATTGGGGCGAGTTTAACCTGTTGCCTGGCGAAGCTAATATCTACTTCGAAAATTCTTACGTTGGAAAAACCTACATTAATCCTGCTACAACCAAAGACACTTTAATTGTTTCACTTGGAAGAGATGAAAACATATCTGTAAGCAGAGAGCAGCATAAAGATTTTACTGAGGACAAATTTTTAAGCAGAGATATTGAAAGAACTTTTGCTTACGAAATTAAAGTTAAGAATAATAAAAATGCGGCTGTTAATCTTATTGTTGAAGAACAAATTCCAATTTCTCAGCAAGAAGATATTGTTGTAAAGATGATTGAGTCATCAGACGGAAAGTATAACCAAGAAACAGGCGAACTAAAATGGAACTTGAATTTGGAATCGGGTAAATCAGAAGTAAAGAAATTATCATTTAGCGTGCGCCATCCAAAAGACAAACAGATACGCGGATTATAAAAGTATAAGGCGCTTTCTTAAGCGCCTTATTATGCAACTTATGCAAGTATATTATTACGTAAGAAATACTTCGTGTAAGAGTAAACTAAGAAAAAGTTTTTGTCCATCAGTATTTCTAAGACTTGCGTTCAGATTCAGTTTTAACCCTTCTTAACTTCTGCAAATTACTTAGCTCACTTTCGTAAACTTTTTTAATTCCGTCGCCAAGAGCTTTTTCAATATCGCGAATATCTTTTACCAAGCGCTGGAGTCCAACAATTTCCACAGAAGCAGCTTGATCTGTACCCCACATTGCTCTATCAAGTGTAATGTGTCTTTCTACAAACGAAGCACCAAGCGCAACAGCAGCTAATGTTGGCGCAAGCCCGGTTTCGTGTCCGCTGTAACCAATCGGAATGTTAGGAAACAAATCTTGATACGTTTTAATAACCCGAAGATTAAGTTCTTCAACTTTGCATGGATACGTAGAGGTTGATTGAGCAAGAAGAATATTATCGTTTCCTAAAAAAGAAATAGCATCACAGATTTCCTCGATGGTTGACATACCTGTCGAGAGCATAATTGGCTTTCCGGTTGCTTGGGTTCGTTTGAGTAATTTTCCATCGGTAAGTGAAGCCGAAGCGAGTTTGTAAAGGGGAATCTTGAACTTCTGTAAAAAGTTTACAGCTTCTTCATCCCACGGAGAAGCAAACCAATCAATTCCTTTCTCTTTGCAGTAAGAATCAATTTCAAAATATTCTTCAAAGCCGAATTCAACTTTGCGGCGGTATTCAATGTAAGAAATTCTCCCCCATGGAGTATCGCGTTCAACTTCCCACTGATCGCGCGGCACACATAATTCCGGAGTGCGCTTTTGAAACTTAACGGCATTGCAGCCTGCTTTGCATGCGCCTTCAATTAATTTAATAGCATTCTCAACAGAACCATTGTGGTTAATTCCAATCTCGGCAATTATATAAACCGGTTCGCCGGTTCCAATAAACCTATTACCAACTTGCAGCCTCATCAAGTTATTTACCTTTTTTACTTTGTAGTTTTGCTTCAATAATTAACTCAGCCAAGTCGCGAAATGCACCGTTACCGCCTTTGTTTTCAACAATAACATCAGCTACAGCTTTCGCAAATTTTGTTGCATCGCAAGGACAAGCACTTAACCCTACACGCTTCATAATTTCAACGTCAATTGTGTCATCGCCCATATAAGCAACTTCTTCTGCTTTAAGATTTTTCCTAATTAAGATTTCTTCTAATGTTAATTCTTTTTGTAAAACACCAAGATGAAGTTCTGTGATTTTAAGTTTATTCGCTCTGCTTCTTACAATATCCGTATTCTCACGCGTAATAATTCCCGTTTCAACATCAACAAGAGAGCGAAGTCTTTCAATTCCCATTCCATCTCGGATGGAGTAACGTTTTAGTTCTTCGCCTTTTACAGAGTAATAAACTCCGGTATCAGTCAGAACGCCGTCAACATCGGCAATAGCCAATTTGATTTTTGCCGCTTTCTTAAAAAGTTGTTTTTTATCAAGTTTCTTTTTCATAAACACCTTATGCAAGTTTACCAAGAAGTCCAGCCTCCGTCAATAACTAAATTTGCACCCGTCATGTAACTCGATGCATCACTCGCAAGAAAAATTAGAGCGCCTTTGTAGTCGGTTGGTTTTGCCATTCTACCAAGCGGAGTTTTGGCAGAATACTTCTCTATGAAAAATTCGTCTTGTGAGTTTTCTACGCCGCCCGGAGTTAAAGTATTAACACGCACGCCGGCTTTTCCCCAGTAAGCAGCAAGGTAGCGTGTAAACATTATAACTGCTCCTTTAGTTGCCGAATATGCCGGCGGTTTATAAAATTCTTGTGTTCCATCTTGTTTAATATATAAAGATTGATCAGGCGCAGTTATTCCATAAGTTGAAGCAATGTTGATTATACTTCCCGAACTTTGCTTTGCAATTTCTGAGCCAAGAATTTGAGAGCAGAGAAAAACTCCGGTTAGATTCACATCAATAGATTTTTGCCAAAGCTCCAGCGGATAATTTTCAAACTTAGATTGCTCGGCAGCGGCTTTTGGATTTTCAAACATATCGTTGATGGCCGCATTATTAACAAGAATATCAATGTGCCCAAAATTTTTAAGCACTTCGTCGCGCAGATTTCTAATTGAATCCGGATTCGTTACATCTAACGAATAACCAATTGAATCAGTTGATAATTCACTTGCAAATTTTTTGCAATTAGCTTCATCAATATCAGCGGCAACCACATTTGCGCCGGCTTCACTAAGAGCTTTGCAATGTTCTTTGCCAATTAAACCAAGTGCGCCTGTTACAATTGCCGTTTTATTTTTTAGAGAGAATAGTTCCATAAAAGCTGTTAGTTTTTAGCTGTTAGTTTAATATAACCTTTTAGTTCTACACCTGCATTAGGCGGGCAATCTATTCACTATTTTCTAAGTGGTTTCATATTAAAGTTATCAACTTTTCTGAATACAGGTTGAACAGGTTCACCTCTTAACATTTCTTTAAGTTTGTTTTCGGCAACGGCAATTTTCAAAATTGCTAAAGAGGCTTCAAATGCTTGGAGTGTGTATTCAACATCTTCGTTCGAATGTGAGAACGACATATTGAAAAATCCCTGCCATAGAACGCCACGCTTAATCATTTCCTGCTGCATAATAGATTTTTGCAAAAGCGGATCACCGGCTTTATCATCAAACGTTGCCATAGAGCGCCAGTTGTAGCCAATTGCTTTTGTAAAATCAATGCCAAGTTTTTGCGCAATTTCGTTGTAGCCGTTTTTAAGTTTACTTCCTTGCTCATCTATAAATTTTGGAACATTTTTCTCTTTAAGCTCTTCTATAGTTGCTTTTGTTGCTGCAAGAGAAAGCGCTTCGCCGCCAAATGTTGTGTAAAAGAAAATGTCTTCATCAGCAAGTTGCATAATTTCTTTTTTGCCTGCAAGAATTGAAATCGGCATTCCATTAGCAACTGCTTTGGAATAAGTAGATAGATCGGCTTTGATTCCAAAATATTCTTGAGCGCCGCCAAGAGCCATTCTAAATCCGGTCCACATTTCATCAAATATTAGAACAATATTTTTCTCTTTGCAAAGATCTGCAACCTTGTAAAGAAAATTTTCTTTCGGCTCGTGGAACACAACCGGTTCTAAAATTACTGCGGCAACATCATCATCTATAGAGTTTTTAAGGGAATCAATATCATTGTAACTAAATGTAAATGAATTCGCCTGCACAGCTTCTGGAATGCCATTGTTTCGTGCAGTTACAGAAATGTACCAATCGTGCCAGCCATGATATCCGCAGCAAAGAATTTTATTTTTACATGTATAAGCGCGTGCTAACCGAACGGCAGCGCTTGTTGCATCTGCGCCGGTCTTACTGTAGCGTACAGCTTCCCCATTTGGAATTATTTCTCTAATTAATTCTGCAACTTCAACTTCAAGCGGATGCATCATAGAAAAAGTAATTCCATCTTCAAGCTGCTTTTTAATTGCTTCATCAACTTTTGGATATGCATAGCCAAGAGAAAGTGGACCAACGCCCATCATAAAATCAATGTATTCGTTGCCGTCGGCATCCCAAACATGTGATCCTTTTCCTTTTACCAAATATTTCGGTGCAACTCCGTTAACCCATTGTGTTGGACCTTTGGCTAAAGTTTGAGTTACGGAAGGAATTAAACCGAGAGCGCGGTTGTATAGCTCGTTTGATTTTTTTATTGCCGGCAATTCATTTGTTAAGCTAATTTGGTTTGGCATTAATACTCCGTTGCTTTAAGCTATAAGAAGTAAGCCTTAAGCAAGACTAATTATTAGATAATTTTGATTGATATGAATAAATCATCTTCTTTAAATCATTTGCTTCAATTTCTAATGGTGAAATTATTTCTTCTGAAATAAACTTCAATTCTCGAATTAAATACAATAGATATTGTACTTCGCTTAATGATCCAATAGCAATAGTAAGATATCTTGAAAAATCTTTGGAAGTAAACTTTCCGCATCCTTCTGCAATATTGGTCGGTATTGAAACGGACGCTCTTCGCAACTGTGAAGTAAGTCCGTATAATTCTTCTTTGGGTAATTCTTTTGTAACCTCATAAATTTTTAGTACTAACTGATGAGAACGTTCCCAAATTTTAAGTTTTGTAAAATCTCTCATTTCATCCTCTCTTACAGCTTATAGCTTACAACTAATTGCTAACAGCTAACTGCTAACACCTAAAATCCTGCTATAAATCTGTTCCGCAGTAAACCCTTCATACTCAAGTACTTCGTTCAGCAATCCTGGTCTAAACCAAGTTTTTAGTGCAATCGGAACGACATTAGCAGAAATTCTTTTGCTCAACAATAATTCACTTACAATTGTGTAAAGCCCGCCGGTAATTAAATGATCTTCGAGCGTAACAACAAGTTTGCACTCTGTTGCTGCTTTAATTACAGCTTCTTCATCAATTGGTTTTGGAGTTCTAATATTTATTAATCTAACCGATTTCCCTTGCTCTTCCAGCATTTGTTTTGTTTTGAAAGCTTCTCCGAATAAGAATCCATAAACTAAAATTGCTATGTCTGTTCCATCTCCAAAAGTTTCTGCTTTGCCAATTTCCAGCGGAGAATGTTCTACAAATGCTTTAGTTGGATTGTAACGCATATAAAACGGAGAGGGATAAGTAATCATTGTTTTCAATCCTTTTAGCATATCATTTTCATCAGCGGGACAGAAAACATTCATTGGCGGAATGCCGCGCATAATTGAAACATCTTCAATTGCTTGATGAGTTGGTCCGTTGCCATCTGAAAGAAACCCGGGCACAGCGCCCACAAGTTTAACAGGAAGGTTTGCAATACCAACATCTGTGCGGATAAACTCGAAAGCACGCATTGTTAAGAATGTTGCAAGTGCATGCACAACCGGAACTCTTCCTCGAAGTGCGAGACCAGCAGCCATACCAATCATTGTTTGTTCTGTAATTCCGGTATCAATAAAATTTTGGGGAATGAGCGGAGGCAAGGCTCTAAATGCTGCTCTGTTTTCAGATGTCATGATCATGTAGCGATCTTCTTCATTAATTAGTTCAAGAACTATATCTGCGTAAGTCATTTTATCTCGCTACAATTGTTTCAGATGTTAATTTCGTTTTTTTCTTGCTGTGTAGTTCTTTTAACAAACCTTCAATTTCTTCTTGCTGAAAATTTGCAAACCATCTATCAGCGCGCTTTTCAATGCTCGGTAAACCTTTTCCCCTTACTGTTTCAGCAATTACTACAGAAACTTTATCTTTATCAAAAGGGAAAGGTTTAAATGCTTTATCCATTTCGTCAAAATTATGCCCGTCAATTTTTTTTACAGAACAGCCGAAAGCTTCAAACTTTTTCTTAAGCGGATTGAGCGGAATCAATTCCTCAGTAGGCATATTTGCTTGAAATTGATTTCGATCAACAACTACAATTAAGTTATCGAGTTTGTATGCAGAGGCAACTAACAATCCTTCCCACATCGAGCCTTCGTTTAGCTCACCATCGCCAACTACAACAACTATTTTGTTTTTTTGTTTGCGGAGTTTGCAATCCATAGCAACGCCCATTGCCACAGAAAGATTGTGCCCGAGTGAACCGGAATGGAATTCTACTCCCGGAATATTTCTATTTGGATGCCAATAAATTGTGTCGTTTGTTCTTAGATGATTTTTAAGACGATCCTCTTCAAGCCAGCCAAGTTCTACATAAGTTCCGTAAAGAGCGGGTACATCGTGTCCTTTTGATAAGAAGAAATAATCCCTTTTAGAGTCTTTAAAATTTTCCGGAGTTACATTTAGAAATTCTTTGTAGATATAAAGTATTAAGTCGGCGCAAGAAAGTGAAGCGCCAATAAAACAGCCGCCGTTACCGCTCATTTTAATAATGTGCTCGCGAACTTTAAGCGCTTGGTTCTGCAGCTTAGTCAGTTTTTTGTTTGTCATTGCTTAGCTTGTTTTTGTATTCATCAATGTTAGTTAATTCATCAAGGTAATTTTCGTACCAGTATTTGCCTAAATACCGGGAATTAATTTCTGCAATTTCTGGCTTTTGTTTTAAGAGCGTTAAAATATCATTCAAAGAAAAATTAGGATTCTTTGCGTAAAGCTCTTCATAAACTTTGCGAATGAATTCATAATCTTCCGGAAAATCTATAGTCCAACGGTGAGTTGTTGAATAATCCAACCCGTTTTCCCATACAACATTTCCAACTTTAAATGTGTCATTATTTTCCCAGATAAATGGAGTTGTGTGTTCGCGTTCGTAGTTTTTCGAAGCATCCTTCCAAGCGCACCCAAGAGAATCGAATGACATTATTTCAACATCGTTTCCATCTGGATAAGTAGCCGGATGAAGATTACTAACAAAATCCAACTCATCGTTTTGAATGTAATGCTGAATTACTTTATCAATAATTTGTGGATCAATTAAAGGGCAGTCCGATGGAATTTTTACAACAGCATCTGCAGAGAACTTTTTCCCAACTTGATAGTGTCTATCAAGCAGATCTGTTAAATGCCCACGGAAACAAACTATGTTATTTTTTTTACAAAACTCTTCTACTTCATCATCATCTGCATTTATTGATGTTGCAACAACAATCTTTCCAATCAGTTTAGCGTTCTTTATACGCTCAATCATTCTTTGCAACATCGGTTTGCCAAGAATGGGCAGCATTATCTTTCCCGGTAGGCGTGTTGAAGACATTCTTGCTTGTATTACCGTTACAATTTTCATGCGTTACTTACCGATAATTTTTCTTCAGAAGTATATTCGGTATCAAGCAATTCCGTTCCAACTTTAGCAATTCTCTCCGCCGAAGTTCCACCGTTCTGCCAAGGCATAAGTTTTTTTAGTTCATCAATATCAAAATATGAATGAACTTCTTTGCCGAGTGCAAGTCCTACAAAGGAAACTGAAGAATATTTTGTTATCAACACATCGCAGTTTGCAATCATGTGATTAGTGTTTCCATTTGCAAAAACAAGAGCGCCCGGAGCGTGTTTGTTTATTTCGTGGGAAGCACGTTCAAAGTTTTCGTTTGGGTGCAGCTTGAAAATCAATTGTTTTCCCTTGGAAGTATTTACACACTCTTTTATAAACTTTATTCTGTTTTCAATTTTAAAAGTTTCTCTCGCATCTGAAGTACAAACCAGCACAAAGTTCTTGTGAGGAAAATCGTTGTTGAGAAATTGTTTTACATTATCAAAATTTGGAATGCCCGTAACAATTAGTTTCTCCGTGCTCACTCCTTTTCTGCTTATAAAAAAATCTTTGTAGCCCTCTGATGCTACACAGAAATAATTGTATTTGTAAGACATTCCCATTGAAGAAGTGCTAGCAAGCCAGCGCGGGATTTTGAAATACTTTACTAAGTAAAACATCAAGTTTTCAGGGTCTGTCATTCCTTCTTGAACAAGAATAACTTTTTTGCTGCGGATGTTCTTTGGGTAAATCAAATCTGCGCAAGTATAAACTAAATCATAATCATTGTTAAGTCCTCGGTAATCAATTTTAAGATTGTTATCGTGTAAATATTTTTCTGTGTTTTTGCGGAACGTACCATTTAGAATAGAGAAGTTGAGATATCCGAGCTGAACAACAGAGTTTATAAATCCATCTGCGTAGTAAGGGGTAAAACTGCATTCATATTCGTTAAAACATCTCGAAATTTGATGCATCATTGATGTTTGATTTAGCGAACCGCAAATAAAAAGTATTTTTTTCTTAAACATGCCTATCTGATAAAGTGAAACATCGGGCAATTTGTATATCCAAACTTAGCATTGAAAGATTACCGAACAATTAACCAATTGTTAATAAATTGTTAAACATTTGCTGTTGTTATGTCAGTAACCATTCATTAGTGCAAATTTACTCCATTATACAATAGCAAAAAAGGTAAACGCTTTATCGTGCCTCTTGAGGCGAATAAATAAAATTTGTTTTCAGAAACCTCGCTGCCCCGCCTGCCAAAGCAAAGCGGCGGGCAGGTTGCGGCGAGGAGATTCATTATAGTTGGCTTTCTGGCTATGGTTTTGTGCGGATAGTTTGCCAGTTGTCTGTAATTTCAACTAAGTTTGATTTTTGCCATTACATCGTGAGTAAAAACGATCCTAATTTAGGTTTTACGGTAAACATGTAATCTAAACAAGCTCTAAAATGATTTTTTTAGTATACTTTAGATGATAGAATTCGTTGTTTTTTATTAGGCTCATAAATGTCAATTAATATAGAACTTCTCTCGCCGGCAAAAGATCTACAAACCGGAATTGCAGCAATAGATTGCGGCGCTGATGCCGTTTACATTGGCGCTCCAAATTTTGGTGCACGCGCATCTGCCAAAAATTCAATTGAAGACATCGAAAAACTTGTAATCTATGCTCACAAATTTTGGGTAAAAGTTTATGTAACTGTGAATACAATCTTTTACGATAATGAATTAGAAGAGGTGCAGCGCTTAATCTCGCGTTTATATCTCATAGGAGTTGATGCTGTAATATTTCAAGATATGGGAATACTTGAAATGAACCTTCCACCGATTCCACTTTATGCTTCTACACAAGCACACAATTATGAGTTAGAGAGAATAAAACTTCTTGATGAGATTGGCATTAAAAGAATAATTCTAGCACGTGAATTATCAATTGAAGAAATAAAAAAAATTAAAAGCGAAGTTACTGCCGAGTTGGAATTTTTTATACACGGCGCGCTATGTGTAAGCCTTAGCGGGCAATGTTATATGAGTTATGAGCTTGGCGGAAGAAGCGCAAACCGAGGCGAGTGCGCACAAAATTGCCGCATGCCTTATTCTTTAATTGATGCCAACAACAAAGTTCTTGTAGCAAACAAACACATTCTTTCATTGCGCGATTTGAATCTTTCCAATTACTTAATAGATTTAGTTGAAGCCGGTATTACTTCTTTCAAAATAGAAGGCAGGCTTAAAGACATAAGCTATGTAAAAAATATAACTGCTTTTTATAGACAGCGGTTCGATAATATAATTAAAAATAATCCCAAGTATAAAAGAGCATCGTCCGGTTTTTCAATAATTCCTTTTGAGCCAGATCCGGAAAAAACATTTAACCGCGGATTTACATCTTATTTCGTAAACAACCGCGGCGATGAAGTTGCATCTCATGATTCGCCTAAATCTAAAGGAAAATATTTGGGAAAGGTTACTTCTGTTTCCAAAGATAGTTTCACGCTCGGGACTACAGAAAGTATTGTAAATGGAGACGGCATTTGCTTCTATGATGAAACTGATACTCTGCAAGGAATGAGCATTAATAAAGTTGAAGGGAAAAAAATTTTTACAAAAAAAATACATGGAATTAGAAGCGGTGCAAAAATTTACCGCAACTTCGATTTTGCGTTTGATAAAGAGCTTGGCAAAGAATGCCATCGAAAAATAAATGCAAAAATATCTGTCTCTGAAACTATTTCCGGTATTAAAATTAACGCAATTGACGAAGATGGAATTTCAGTAACTAACGAAATAAGTGCAGTAAAAGAAATTGCATCTAAAAAAGAACAAGCAGTAGAAACTTTACGTAAGCAGTTTGTAAAAAGCGGCGGAACTATTTTTAACATTACTAACGTAAGCTTAGAATTGAAGCATGCATATTTCTTTCCCATAAGAATTACTAATGAGTGGCGAAGAGATATTTTGGATAAACTAGTAAAAGAGAGAACCACAAGCCTAACGAGAGAGGTTTTTCATAAAAAAATCACTTCTGTTTCAATCACAGAGCTCGATTATAAAGCAAACGTTGTTAACAAGCTTGCTCATCAGTTTTATCAACAACTTGGCGCGCAAAAAATTGACCACGGATTTGAATTACAAACAGAATACACTAACCAAGCGGTTATGACCTGCAAATACTGCATTAAAGACGAACTGAACCTTTGTCCTTTTGATACAGACAATAAAGTTGCCGAGCCGTTGTTTCTTGTTAACGGCGAAACAAAATATCAACTTGTTTTTAACTGCAAAGATTGTTTAATGGAAATTGTACGAGTATAAAAAGTATTCAGCAACAAGTGCAGCTCCACAGAAACAGTTCAAAGAAATTTAACGGAGAAATTTTCCGCTGCCAAGTATCTATTAGTTGTAAATTTATTTAAACACACTAAAACAAAAATTCATTTATGAGCCGGATCTAACCCGCCTGCCTCTTTAGACCAAACATGGCGGGCAGGAAAGGTAATTTTGACAATTTCTGGTTACGATTTCCTGCCCGCTAAGATTAGACTGATGAGGCAGGCGGGTAAGTCGAAAACAACATTTTTTAATAATGTTCATGGCTTTTTAGAGTAGGCTCATTTATAAAATTGTAAAACAAACTCCTTGCGCGTGAGCACGATAGTAACTTCAAAAAAATATTACTTTGAGTAGTGAATTCAAATACTAATTATCAACTTAGCCTCGGTTCCACTTACAAACATTCGCTTTTTGAAAGGTAGTTGTCTAGAAACATAATCGAAAGATTCTAATTATGAAGAAGATAAGTTCAAATAGTATCATTACTAAAATTATTATAGTGCATTTATGTGTTTCATTTTCCTTTTTTGTTGGCAGTTATTTGATGTGGAAAAATCAGGAGATGCAGTTAATTGATATCTCTTTGGAAGCAAGGAAAAGAACAAATTCAAAATTGAAAAACAGCTTGGAACTGCTCAGCCAGCAATTCATTAGTTATATTTATGATTACTCATACTGGGATGATATGGTTGCTTTTGTTAAAAAACCAAAAGCAAAGTGGGCGGCAGTAAACTTAGACGGAACATTATCGCATTTTAATGTTTCTTTTGTTTTGGTGCTTGATCAAAAGCTTAAACTCGTTTACACATCTAATTCAAAAAAATATCCCGCCAAAGAAAATTTTCCACTATCAGAGGAAATTACAAACCATATTTTTTCCAATAATAAGTTTCCACACTTTTTTTTCCATACTGGAACTACATTGATAGAAATTGCCGGTGCGCCTATTCAATATTCTACAGATTCTAATCGTGTTGGATCTCCCCAAGGGTATCTTTTAAGTGCAAGAGTATGGGACGAAAACTATCTAAGAATAATTGAAAAGCAAATCCAGTCTAAGGTATTCTTTGTTTCAAACTCCAAATTTAAAGCTATACAAAAACAGTACGATGTTACAAAAAGCCCAGAAAATATTTTTGCCAATCTGCCATTGAATGATCACAACGGAAACATTATCTATAATTTGTATTCAATTAATACCGATTCAGCAATAAGCGAAATTAAAGAGGCATACAATAGATATGCTCCAATATGGTTTATTGTTGGAACGTTTGTTTTAATATTTCTTTTAGGCTTGTTTAATAAATGGGTCTTTCGGCCTATTAGAATCCTATCAAAAAGTTTAATCTCTAACGAAACAGTGCCATTGATAAGTCTCTCTCAAGAACGAAATGTTTTTGGAGATTTTGCCAGGCTTCTCTTAGAGTTTTATAAGCAAAAAAAATCCTTCGAAATTGAAATTGGCAAACGTAAGCAAGTTGAAAAAGAGTTACTCATTAAATCCAGCGCAATTGAACAAAGTCCGTTAAGCATTTTAATTTCTAACACAGCGGGAATTATAGAATATGTAAACCCTAAGTTTATTGAAGTCTCTGGATACTCTGAGAATGACATTGTTCGGCAAAAATCTCTGGAGTACATCTTTGAGTTTTACAAAAATGAGTTTTACAAAAATATTTGGCTAACAATTAAGACCGGGCAAAATTGGAGCGGAGAGATTTACAGCAAAAAGCAGAATGGGGTAACTTATTGGGAAAATGTGCTAATATCTTCTATCAAAGACGAAGAAGGAAATATTATTCACTTCTTGGTTCTTAAAGAAGATGTAACGGAAAAGAAAAATATTCTAAAAGAATTGATTCTTGCGAAAGAAAAGGCTGAAGAATCAAGCAGAATAAAAGATGCTTTCTTTAACAATATGAGTCATGAATTACGCACACCAATGATTGGAATACTTGGCTTTGCAGAAATGATTATAGAAGAAGATAAAGACGAAGCAACTATAGAAAAAGCAAAAATAATTCATAAGAGCGGCAAACGCTTGTTGGATACACTAAACAAAGTGTTGGATTTATCAAAAGCTAAGAGTGATTTTGAAAGGACTTTTATAGCTCCGCTTAACATTTCGGAAATTGCGCAAGACTCTTTCAAATTATTTGAGCAGACTGCCATACAGAAAGAGATAAACTACACATTTACAAACGAAGATAATATGGATTACTTTGTAATGTCAGATTCCTATATGCTGAACAGTATATTCAATAATTTACTAAACAATGCCATAAAATTTACACGTGCGGGGAACATTAGCATAAATATAACTGGAACAAACGAAGAAGTTTTTGTTGGCTTTAAAGATACAGGTATTGGTATTCCACAAGAGTCTCTTAGTCTAATCTTTGAAGAGTTTCGCCAGGTTAGCGAGGGAATAGGAAGAAGTTTTGAAGGAACCGGCTTGGGACTCGCCTTAACAAAAAAGTATGTTGAGCTGTTGGGCGGCAGTATTGGTGTTGAAAGCGTTATAGGAAAAGGTTCTCTATTTACTGTTACTTTTCCAGTTGTTAAGAAAGAAAAAAGGTGCTTTAAAGTTAGTTAATACAATAAATGCTGCAGAGTTGCATGGAAAAATAAATCTTCACTCGCCAAAAGAATTCTTCTTTTTGAAGATGATGATATAACTATTGAAGTCTTAAATAGTATTTAGCTAACGGGCATCTCTAAAAATTAGTATTTTAAAAATTTTAACGCGGGGTTCGCAAAGAAAAAGCAAAGCTCACAAAGGAAGTTGATATTTTTAGAGGTGCCCTAACGATTATAATTACGATGATGAAAATGTAATTTCATTTTTTGATGTTTCTCTATTCGGATATACTGACCTTCATTTCGTTTAGCTATTTCACTCTTAACAGATAAAACCATCGTAACATTGTTCAAACGGAAATTCTTCTATTAATGCACATTTTGGTTTATCTCCGCTGCTTAGTTTGAAAGCGATATAATCTATAGGGCGTCTCTAAAAACCACTTATTTAATAATTACACACTGATAAACCCAGACTTGCCTGCTGCAAGCAGGTTGAGCAGATTTTCACAGATTATTATTGAGTTTTTAGAGCTGCCCATAAGATTGTCAAACCTGTCCCGATTTTTTTGCGGGAAAGCAAATCACAACGAAGCTATGTGTTTGTCGCGCTCAGCACGTAAATCACATTTTGTTTTGGCTGCTTGCGTAATTCATAACGTTATTTAAGCATTCCTTTTTCGGCAGCTTCTTTTAACTTTTCATTTGCAAACACTGCAACTTCTACTCTCCGGTTAGCTTGTCTTCCTTCGGGAGTGTCATTTGTTGCAACCGGCTCATTTGGTCCCAAACCTTGTTGCGCAAATCTTGCTGAAGAAACGCCAAGGGTTGTTGCATAATCTACTACAGACTTCGCTCTTTGTTCGGAAAGTTTCATATTTAACTCAAGCTTTCCGGTAATGTCTGTATGTCCGGCAACAAAAATATTTGTATCTGGATATTTGTTAAGAATCTTAGCAAGTTTTTCAATGTTTACTTTAGCTTGTGCTTCGAGCTTAGAGGAATTTACAGCAAAAAGAATTCCGCTATCGAAAGTAATTTTAATACCTTCGCCAACTCTTTCAACTTTAGCACCTTCAATATCTTTCTGCATCTCAGCGGCTTGTTTATCCATGTGATTGCCAATTAAAGCGCCTGCTGTTCCGCCAACTGCTGCGCCAATAATTGCGCCTAAAGTTGTATTGCCCGCAACTTTACCAATCACACCACCCAAAACACCGCCGGCAGCTACACCAATTGCACCTCCTTGAACTGCTTTACTTGCACCGCAGCCGCTTAAAAGTATAGCAACAAGAACAACTACAGCGGTCAATGATTTTAGATGTTTCATACTTCCTCCTTAAATGATGTTGAATTTTCTAATGCCAATATAATTTAAGAACTATCTTCTTAACTTGCTATCGCTCACAATTTGGCTTTACTTCGGCGGAGGGACACATATCAAAATGTTCATCCGCAGCGAGCAGCTAGAAAACTATTCTTATAACACTAACAAAAACGGGTTTTCAAGCGCATTGATAATCCATCGTAAAAATCTAATCGCGTCTGCGCCGTCAATAATTCTATGATCGTAAGAAAGTGAAAGGGGCATCATTAACCTTGGTTCAAATTTTCCATCTATGTAAACCGGTTCGTAAGCAGATTTAGAAACACCAAGTATTGCAACTTCCGGCGTGTTTACAATTGGAGTGAAATATGTTCCGCCAATTCCGCCAAGATTAGAAATAGTAAAACAACCGCCTTGCATATCTTCCAAACCAAGTTTTTTATCGCGCGCTTTTCTAGAAACTTCTGCTAAATCCAAACTAAGCTGTGTAATATTCTTTTTGTCAACATCTTTAATAACCGGAACAAGCAAACCTTTTTCAGTATCAACGGCGATACCAATGTGTACATATTTTTTATAAATTATTTCATTCTTCTCCATATCTACGCTGGCATTAAACTGCGGATAAATTTTCATAGCACTTACAATTACTTTAAGAAGGATTCCGGTTACTGTTAATTTTCCGCCGGCGGTTTCAACTTGTTTACCAAACTGTTTGCGGATTTTTTCAAGCTCTGTAATATCGGCTTTATCAAATTGAGTTACATGAGGAACAGTTGCCCAAGCGTAAGACAAGTGTTCGGCGGTTTTGCGGCGGATGTTGCTCATCGGCTGTCGTTCTATTTCGCCCCACTTTGAAAAGTCCGGTAATGTTTCTCTTGGCACACCAATAACTGCACCTCTTACAACTCCGCCTTGTTGCAATTGCTTATTTAGAGACTTAGCATAAGTTTTAATATCTTCAACAGAAATTCTTCCATTCTTTTGGCTGCCACGAACGTTCGAAATTTCAACACCAATCTCGCGGGCAAATCTTCTTACAGATGGCGCTGCAGGAACTATAACTTTAGAAATATTCTGCGGCAGATTAACAATCTTAGGAATGTGTGAATGCTCTTTCGTAATTGATAATTGCGAATTGAGAATTGAGGGTTCTGCTGATTTTGTTATAACTTCATTCTTTGGCTTTTCATTCTCCATTCTCAATTCTCCATCCGCCAAATAAACGGCGGACAGGTTCTCAATTGCACTTTCTATCACAAACGCAACCGAACCAATAGCAACTTTATCTCCATCTTTAACTTTTACTTCTTTAACAATCCCTTCAACAACGCTTGGCACTTCTACCGTAGCTTTATCTGTTTCTATTTCAAGCACAACTTGATCAACTGAAACTTTATCGCCTGCTTTTAGAAGAACTTTTGTAATCTGAGCGGATGTAATGTTTTCGCCAAGTGCTGGAATGACAAACGGATAGTATTGAGTATTGAGTGGTGAGTAGTTAGATGTTTTTACTTCGATCTTAGTTCTGACTTCTTCACTTTTTTCGACTTCCGTCTCAATCGAAATAACCGGCTCGCCAATAACGGCTTTCGTTCCTTCTTTAACAAATACTTGTTTAACAATTCCGGCAATATCACTTGGTACTTCAACTGTAGCTTTGTCAGTTTCAATTTCAACAACAACCTGATCTACTTCAACTTTATCGCCTTCCTTAACATGAACCTTAACAACATCTGCCGTAGTTATGTTATCTCCTAAAAGCGGTAATCTAAAATCTACTATCATTTTTTTTTCCAATATTTATTTGGAACGCTGCTTATGATGATCTTAATAAATCGTAAACATCATAAGAATCTGCGTTCTATTTATTTATGATTTTGCCGGATTTAATTTTTCCGGATTGATTCCTAATTCTTTCTGGGCTTTCTTAACAACATCAACTTTAACTTTGCCTTCTTTCATTAAAGCATATAAAGCCGCGTAAACAATATGTTTAGAGTCCACTTCAAAAAAATCTCTTAAAGCTGTTCTTCCTTCGCTTCTGCCAAAGCCGAAAGTTCCGAGAGAATGCAGCGCACCGGGCAGCCATTTAGCCATTGCATCGCTGTGAATTTGTACATAATCGGATGCGGCAATAAACACACCGCTTTCCTCTTTAGTAATTTCTGCTATGTAAGGAATCTTTGCTTCTTTATCTGGATTAAACAAATTCCATCGTTCCGTTTCCTGCGCGTCAAGATGCAAGTTTTTGTAGCTTGTAACGCTCCAGATATCAGAAGCAACTTTGTAATCTTTTTCCAAAATTTCTGCTGCCTTAATAACTTCGTTTAATATTGTTCCACTTCCAAGAAGATGAGCTTGAGCTTTTGGTGTTTTCAATTCACTCTTCTTGAATTTATACATGCCTTTTAAGATTCCTTCTTTAGAACCTTCGGTCCCGCCTAAAGGCGAGGCAGGCATATTCGGCTGAGCGTAATTTTCATTCATAATTGTGATGTAATAAAAAACGTTTTCCTGTTTTTCATACATTCTGTAAATACCATCGCGAATGATTACGGCAAGCTCGTAAGCAAACGCGGGGTCGTAAGCAATTAAATTTGGAACAGGATAAGCAAGCAAATGAGAATTGCCATCTTGATGCTGAAGTCCTTCGCCGGCAAGTGTTGTTCTTCCGGCAGTTGCGCCAAATATAAATCCTTTAGCGCGGATATCTCCGGCAAGCCAGACTAAATCTCCAACTCGTTGCATTCCAAACATAGAATAGAGCGTGAAGAATGGAATTGTATTAACGCCTTGTGTAGCGTACGCCGTTCCCGCAGCAACAAAAGAAGACATCGAACCTGCTTCGGTAATTCCCTCTTCTAAAATCTGTCCATTCTTAGCTTCTTTGTAATACAAGAAAATATCTTTATCAACAGGTTCGTAAAGCTGTCCTGCGTGAGAGTAAATACCTACCTGTCTAAACAAAGACTCCATTCCAAACGTGCGAGCTTCATCCGGAACAATGGGAACGATTAAATGGCCAATTTCTTTATCCTTTAAAAGCTTTGCGAGAATTCTAACAAAAACCATTGTAGTAGAAACTTCGCGTCCTTCTGTACCCGCGTAAAACTCTTGGAATAATTCTTCGCTTGGTGCTTTAAGAGGAGCAGCTTTTACAACTCGTTTTGGAACATAACCGCCAAGTGTTTTTCTTCTCTCTTTGATGTAACGAATCTCTGCCGAATCTTCGCTTGGGCGGAAGAAAGGCATCTTTGCTATTTCATCATCACTTATTGGAATTGAGAAGCGAGTTCTAAATTCTTTTAATTCATCTTCATTCAATTTCTTTTGAGAGTGAGTGATGTTCTTGCCTTCGCCGGCTTCGCCAAGACCGTATCCTTTTACTGTTTTTGCTAAGATTACTGTTGGCGCATCTTTGTGTTCAACCGCGGCTTTATAAGCGGCATAAACTTTTTCCGGATCGTGCCCGCCGCGCTTCATTTTTTCTAATTGCTCATCTGTATATTTTTCTACAAGATTTGCTAGCTCGGGATATTTACCAAAGAAATGCTCGCGCACATATTTCCCGCCGCGAGTAATATAGTTCTGAGATTCTCCATCTATTCCTTCATTCATTCTCTTTAGGAGCATTCCGGATTTATCCGATTCAAGAAGATGGTCCCAATCGCCTCCCCAAATAACTTTTATAACGTTCCAGCCGGCGCCGCGAAAAACGGACTCCAATTCTTGAACTACATTTCCGTTGCCGCGAACCGGTCCATCCAAACGCTGAAGATTACAGTTGATAACAAAAATTAAATTATCCAACTTTTCTCGTGTAGCCAAAGAAATTGCGCCTAATGCTTCAGGCTCATCGGTTTCACCATCGCCTAAGAATGCCCAAACTTTTTGATCGCTCGGTTTTTTCAAACCGCGGTCTTCTAAATAGCGATTAAATCTTGCTTGATAAATTGCCTGGATTGGACCAAGCCCCATTGATACAGTTGGGAATTCCCAAAAATCCGGCATTAACCAGGGATGCGGATAAGATGAAAGTCCTCCGCCCGGTTTTAATTCTCTTCTAAAATTTTCTAATTGTTCTTTAGATAATCTTCCCTCCAAAAATGCGCGTGCATAAATGCCAGGCGCGGCGTGCCCCTGAAAATAAATTATATCTCCATCGTGATTGCCGTCTTTGCCGCGGAAAAAATGATTGAAACCAATTTCATACAGCGTTGCCGCTGATGCGTAAGTAGAAATGTGTCCCCCAATTCCATTTTCTTCTTTATTTGCGCGCACTACCATTGCCATAGCATTCCAGCGAATTAAACTTTTTATGCGTCGTTCAATTTCCCTTCCGCCCGGAAAAGGAGGCTGTGCAGATTTTGGAATCGTATTTATATGAGGTGTGTTTGCTGTAAAGGGAAGTTCAACTCCCGCTTCCTGCGCGTAAGTATCTAGGTTGTGTAAAAGTTCTTTTACTTTTTCCGGTCCACCAGATTGAAGCACATACTCAAGGGACTCTAGCCACTCTTTCAGTTCCAGCTCATCAAGTTCTGTGTAACCGTTGCTGCTCTGTTCACTCATTTTATAATCCTCTGTTTCATTCTATGCGGGATATGCCACTACGCGTATTATAAGTTTTGTTCGACTTGTAATGACGATTAAAATTTCTTTTTCCTGTATAAATTTAGCAATAATGTTAGATGAATTCTATTCTTCTTTATTTCAGGCGAGTTCAATTTAATAACGAGTACTCTGAATGCGAAGTTCAAAAAGAACAATTGAGAACCTGTCCGCCGTTTGTTTGGCGGATGGAGAATTGAGAATGGAGAACTTGTTCGCTGCCAGTCAGGCTGATTGATGCTGATTTTTAGTTATGCTTACACTACTAACCGAATAAAAAACAGAATACTGATAACACTGATTATTATGATTTGTTAAGATTTGATATCAGCGAAAATCACCTCGAATGCTCGTGGTCAAAAAAATCTGCGCCTTCCTGCAGCAGGCATGTTCCATTTTTTTGATTTGATTAAGCCACATCATCTATCTGATGAATCTCCTCGCTGCAACCTGCCCGCCGCTTTGCTTTGGCAGGCGGGGCAGCGAGGTTTCTGAAAACAAATTTTATTTATTCGACTCAAGAGGCGGGGAATTTGACCCTCGTCCGCCTCTGGCGGATTAAAACGATTAAACGATAGTAATAACAAGTGATTTATGAGCCGAATCTAACCCGCCTGCATCTTTAGACAAAACATGGCGGGATTTTGACAATTTCTGGTTACGATTTCCGGCCCGCCAAGATTAGACTGATGAGGCAGGCGGGCTTGTCCGCCATCTTGCCCGCCCGCCGTTTTATGGAGGGTTGGGCGGGTATGTCTAAAACAATGTTTTTTAATAATGATCATGGCTTTTTAGAGTAGGCTAATTTATCTTTTTAGAAAAAAACTAGTCGGTTAGTTTTGTAAGAACAATTTTGAAATAAGACTCGAAGCCAAAATTTTACAACAGGGTTCTAGTTGAAAACTTGTTTATCCACAAGCTGACACAATCAATTGCAAATTGCTTTTCTTATATTTGCGCCACTAAAAAAACAAGAATAAACCATGACATCGAACGAAATTAGACAGCAGTTTTTAAATTTTTTCCAAAGTAAAGGGCACAAAATTGTTCCAAGCGCGCCGGTTGTTCCGCACGGCGACCCAACTTTGCTTTTTACAAACGCTGGAATGAACCAATTTAAGGATGTGTTTTTAGGAAGCGGAAGCCGCGAGTATAAACGCGCTGCCGACACTCAAAAGTGCATTCGCGTTTCCGGTAAACATAACGATCTCGAAGAAGTTGGACACGATACTTATCATCATACATTTTTTGAAATGCTTGGCAATTGGAGTTTTGGCGAGTATTACAAAAAAGAAGCAATTGCTTGGGCCTGGGAATTATTAACTGATGTTTGGAAACTTCCAAAAGAAAGAATTTGGGTTACCGTTTACAGAAACGATGATGAAGCTATGGCATTATGGAAAAGTGAAACAGATATTAACCCGGAACACATTTTACGATTCGATGAAAAAGATAATTTTTGGGAAATGGGCGAAACTGGCCCCTGCGGTCCATGCTCAGAAATTCACATTAACTTGAGTGATGATTTAAATGCTGGACATTTAGTAAATGCTGGCTCTCCGCTTTGCATAGAAATTTGGAATCTCGTTTTCATACAATACAACCGAGATGAAAACGGAAAGCTGCATGAACTTCCCGCAAAACACGTTGACACCGGAATGGGCTTTGAGCGTGTTTGTGCTGTTTTGCAAAATAAAAAATCAAATTACGATACTGACGTTTTTACTCCAATTATAAACGCCGTTTCCAAACTTTGCGGAATTACTTACGATCTTTCACTTCCTGCAAATGATAAATCTGCTGTCGGGCAAAGCAATGTTTCTATGCGTGTAATTGCAGATCACATACGTACGTTAAGTTTTGCAATTAGCGATGGCGCAACTCCAGGCAACGAAGGACGCGGTTATGTTTTACGCCGCTTGTTAAGAAGAGCCTCACGCTACGGAAGAAAAATAAATTTGAAAGAACCTTTCTTATATAAACTTGTTTCTGTTGTTGTTGAAAACTTCTCTCACGTTTTTCCGGAAGTTAAAACCAACCAAGCCCAGATAGAAAAAATTATTAAAGCCGAAGAAGAAAGCTTTAATGCAACTCTTGATAGAGGAATTGAATTGTTCGATGCGCTTGTTAAAAAACTTTTTGCAAAAAAAGAAAAAATAATTTCTGGTGAAGATGTTTTTAAACTTTACGATACTTTTGGCTTTCCGGTTGATTTAACGGCGGTAATGGCGCGCGAACATGGTTTTGAAATTGATGAAACCGGATTTAATAAGCTAATGAACGAACAGAAAGAACGCGCACGTAAATCAACAAAGGATAAAATTTCTTCGGCGCACGCTGTAGTTGACAGCTTAAAAGGTTTTGAAATTTCTTCCACCGACGCAACAATCTTTACCGGTTACACAGAATTGTTTTCTAAAGCTAAAGTTATTGGTATTAAGAAAGGAGAAAACGCATCTTTTGTAATACTTGATAAAACTCCTTTCTATGCAGAAAGCGGCGGACAGGTTGATGATCATGGGCTGATTGAGTGGCACGGTATAAGCTGCAAGGTTCAGGGTTTAACAAAGATTGGCGGTCAAACAGTTCACATTATAGATTCACTTAATTGCGTAGAAATAAAATTGAATGATGAAGTTGTTGCTAAAGTTGATTCTACGCGCCGAGCAGATATTATGCGCAATCACTCGGCAACACACTTTTTGCATAAAGCGCTTAGAGAAATTCTCGGACAGCATGTTCAGCAGTCCGGCTCTCTTGTAGAACCGGAGAGACTGCGCTTCGATTTCTGCCATTTTGAGAAAGTTAAAAAAGCAGAACTCGACGCAATAGAATCTTTGGTAAACGAAAAGTTAAGAGAAAACCTTCCGCTTTCGCATCACCGAGATACACCGTTTGAAGAAGCCAAGAAAATGGGCGCGTTAATGTTCTTTGGAGATAAGTACGGTGATAAAGTAAATGTTGTTCAGTTTGGCAATTACACTATCGAACTATGCGGAGGAACGCACGTAAAAAACAGCTCGGAAATTGGTTTGTTCAAAATTGTAAGCGAATCTTCTATTGCAAGCGGTGTACGACGAGTTGAAGCAGTTACCGGAACGGGCGTTGAGAAGCTAATTGAGAATTTAGAATTGAGAATTGATAATTCTGAAAAGAAAATAAATGAACTGTATGAAGAGAAAAAGAAACTTGAAAAAGAAATTGCAGCGCTTCAGTTAAAAGAAAAACTTGGCGGAATTGACTCTATTATTTCATCTCCAGTTGAAGTTAACGGAATTAAAGTTTTCAAAGGAAAAGTTTCTGCATCGAATATGGATGAATTAAAATCTATGGGCGATGAACTCCGCGAAAAAATGAAAAACGGTGTTGGAGTAATGATATCAGAAATAGAAGGCAAAGTTGGTATTGTTGCCGTCGTTAGCGATAATTTAATCAAAGAGAAAAAAATCTTAGCCGGAAATATTGTTAAGCAAGTTGCGCAGCTTGTTGGCGGAAGCGGCGGCGGTCGTCCTCATCTTGCTACCGCCGGCGGAAAAGATGTTGCCAAGATTGAAGATGCACTGACATTTGTTGATACTTTATTTTAGGATCACACTAATAAAGTTTAGGACGTCTCTACAGCGTCATCTTTTAAATATTTAACTCCGCAAGCGAGAATTACTGAACTCGAGAATTCTTAATAACCGCCTCGAGAATACTAAATAAAAAATCTCGCTTTATCCGGTCATAAATTATTTTAGGAAAATAATCTATGACCGTGTTTTATTTTTAAAATGAGCAGAGTCTCCCCATTCACCATACCCGATTTCTTCATCTATATTTAATATTCTTGATTCTAGACAGTTTACACAATCTTCAGCATTTTCATCGGTGCATGGCTTTCCATCATATAATTGGTAAGAAGAACGGTAAAGAGTTTCTGAAACGTTTGGCATTATAATATTTGCCCCTGCCTTTAATCCCATTTCTCTCCCAAAAGTTTTAAGAGTTTGTAATGCAGTTGTTGAAGCTATATTAACATCTTTTAAATAAATTCTTACTAAAGCAATCATTTTTAACGATAGAGTGTAAACATCCTCATCAATTAAATAATTGTTTTCTTCGGCTAATGGCGTATTAGAGCTAACTATGTATGGACCCATTCCAATCATATCAATATCCATTTCTTTAAAAAATAAAATGTCGTTCACCAAATCATCGTAAGTCTGAAATGGAAGTTTTATCATAATCCCGGTCCCAACTTGATAACCGGCTTGTTTTAAAATCTTTAAACAATTTTTTCTTTTGGAGTAATTGTGGTCTAAGGGATGTAATTTTTTGTATAAATTCTCGTTAGAAGTTTCTATCCTTAATAAATATCTGTGTGCTCCAGCTTCAAACCATTTTTTATATACAGCCTCTTCTTGTTCGCCAAAAGAAAGAGTGATTCCTAATTTCTCATTAGAAAGTTCTTTTATTTTATAAATTATTCTTTCGATAAAATCAACAAACTGCTTATCATTTCTTTCGCCTGATTGAAGCACGATTGAGCCATAATTATTTTTATATGCAAATTCTGCACTTTTAAGAATCTCATCTTCTTTCATTAAATATCTATCCACAGAAGAATTACTTTTTCTTATGCCGCAGTAAAAACAATCTTTGATACAAATATTACTTATTTCGATTAAACCTCTATAAAACACTTTTTTACCAATTATGTTGGATTTGATTTTATAAGCCGCCTCAAGTAAGAGTTTAATTTCATCGGCTTCTTTTAAAGTCAAAAGAAGTTTTAATTCATCAGCACTTAATTGATAATCACTTTCAATCTTATTTAATATTTGATCGAGCATAAACAACTCTATTTAATTTTCTTATAAAAAAAGCAATTTACTGTATGGTCATTTACCATTCCTACCGCCTGCATAAAAGCATAACAAATTGTAGAACCAACAAACTTGAACCCACGCTTCTTTAAGTCTTTACTCATAGCGTCAGACACAGCTGTCTTAGCCGGAATTTCACTTAGCGCTTTCCAGCTATTCTTTATAGACTTTCCGTTTATAAACTGCCAAATATATTTATCAAACGAGCCAAATTCTTTCTGTACTTCTAAAAAACATATTGCGTTTTGAATAGTTGCAGCAATCTTTAAGCGGTTGCGTACAATTCCTTCATTCTGCAAAAGCAATTCCATTTTTTTAGAATTATACCTTGCAATTTTCTTCGCATCAAAATTGTTGAAAGCTTTACGGTAGTTTTCTCTCTTGCGGAGAATTGTAATCCAGCTCAATCCTGCTTGCGCGCCTTCAAGTATTAACATTTCAAAAAGTTTCCGATCATCATGAACAGGTCTTCCCCATTCTTCATCATGGTATTTTATGTAAAGCGGATCTTTACCAGACCAAGCACATCTTATTTTCTCTTTCATATTAAATCCTCCTTAAAGCTAACAACTAACAGCTAATTGCTTTACCTTATCCACACCGTTTTAATGTTTACAAATTCTTTTATTCCGTAATGAGAAAGCTCTCTTCCGTAACCGGAGTTTTTAATTCCGCCAAAAGGTAAACGGGGATCAGATTTCACCATTCCGTTTACAAAAACAGAACCACTTTCAATTTTAGCAGCAAGCCGCTTTGCTTTTTCAATGCTGGATGTCCATAGTGAAGCGCCAAGTCCAAAAGGAGAATCGTTAGCTATTCTAATTGCATCATCTTCATCCACTGCTTTTATTAAAACAGCTACGGGTCCAAAAATTTCTTCTTCGTATGCCGGAGTGTTAGGCAAAACGTTTGCGAGAATTGTTGGTTCAAAATAGTAACCATCGCCGGGAATTCTTTTTCCGCCGCACAACAGTTTCGCATCATTAATAACAGACATATTAACTTGTTCCTCAATTTCCAATAACAAATCTTCGCGTGCAATTGGTCCAAGCTCTGTTTCGGGATTCATCGGATCGCCAATTTCTATTTTTGCCATCAGTTCAACAAATTTATTTTCGAATTCATCGTAAACTCTTTCCACAACAATAAAGCGTTTGGCGGCGATACAGCTCTGTCCGTTGTTAATTAGTCTTGCCATAACAGCAGTTTGAGCAGCAGAATTAATATCCGCATCTTCTAAAACAATAAAAGGATCGTTACCGCCAAGTTCTAAAACTGTTTTCTTCAAGTTCTTTCCGCAAGTTTCGGCAACATTTCTTCCTGCTGGTTCGCTACCGGTTAAAGTTGCTGCTCTCACTTTTGGATTTTTTAGCACATGTTCTACAGCTGAAGAGCTAATCATCAAATTATTAAAAACATTTTTGGGAAATCCTGCTTCTATAAATATTTGTTCAATTGCAAGTGCGCTCATTGGAACATTTGAAGCATGTTTGAGTAAACATACGTTTCCTGCCATCAGCGCCGGAGCAGCAAAGCGAAACACTTGCCAGAAGGGAAAATTCCATGGCATAACCGCTAAGATTAATCCAATAGGATCGAAGCGCACAAAGCTTTCGGATGCGTCAGTTGAAACGAACTCTTCAGCAAGGATTTTTTCGGAATTGTCGGCGTAATAATCGCAAATCCAAACGCACTTTTCTACTTCTGCAATAGCTTGTACAAGCGGCTTACCCATTTCAAGCGTTAAGATTTTTCCATATTCTTCTTTTTTATTACGCAAAACAGAGGCTGCATTTTTCATCAACTCTTTTCTAGTATTAAAGCTTTGTTCGCTCCAATGTAAAAACTCTTCAAATGAGTCGTTAATTATTTCATCAGTTTGAGCTAAACTCATCTCTTCAAAAGTTTTTACAACCCTGCCGTTAGCTGGATTAATAGTTTGAATTGCCATATACAAACCTTATGTTAAGAATGTATTAAATGTGCTCTAAAATTTCGACTTCGTGTAAATTTTTTATTATGTTCTAACTGAAATTAATCAGAATTTCTTTCACAATAAAACAATGTTCTTTCATAGCTAAGGTTTGCAATGAAAAAAAATCCAAAAACCTTTGTTCTTGACACAAACGTAATTCTTCACGATCCAACTTGCATTAAACACTTCCAAGAAAACAACATCATAATTCCGCTTGTAGTAATAGAAGAGCTAGATTACTTTAAGCGCGGCAACCAGGTAATAAATTTAAACGCAAGAGAGTTTGCCCGCACGCTTGATTCTATTACCGGCAGCGATATCTTTAACGGTGGCGTTGCTCTTGGGCGCGGCAAAGGAAAAGTTAAAATTGTAATTACAAAAGGATTATCGCGCGAGATACACGATGTGTTTAGAGAAGATACTGTCGATCACCGCATACTGAGCGCTGCTTATGAGGCAAACAGAAACATAAAAGGCAAGGAAAGCATAATTCTCATATCGAAAGATGTAAATCTTAGAATGAAAGCTAAAGCGCTCGGCATACCCGCAGAAGATTACACAACAGACCATGTAGTTAATGTAGAAGAACTTTACAGCGGAAAAGACATTGTAGAAAATTTTGATGATGAACTGCTGCAAAAATTGTATCAAGCTCCGTTCGAAGTACCGGCAAGCAAAATTACCAAGAAACTAAAGACTGATCTTGTGCCAAACAAATATTTTATACTTCGCAATCAATCGCGCTCTGCTCTTGCTCATCTAAATAGCGAAATGAACTTATTCAGAAAGATTGATAAGCAATTTGTTTACGGAATTAAACCGCGCAACGCAGAACAAACATTTGCAGTTGATGCGCTTTCGAACCAAGCAATTCCGCTTGTTACAATGACAGGCAAGGCGGGCACAGGTAAAACCTTACTTGCATTAGCGAGCGCACTTGCAGCAAGAAAAAATTACAGACAAATATACATTGCGCGTCCAATTGTTCCCCTCAGTAACAAAGATATTGGTTATTTGCCTGGCGATGTTGACAGCAAACTCGCTCCTTACATGCAGCCTTTGTGGGATAACTTAAAAGTAATCCAAGATCAATTTCCTGAAACGGACAAGAACCATCAGATAATTAATAACCTTGTTAAAGAAGATAAACTTGTAATTGAACCGCTTAGCTACATTCGCGGAAGAAGTTTGCAGCGAATATATTTTATTGTTGATGAAGCTCAAAACCTTACGCCTCACGAAATAAAGACAATTATTACACGCGTTGGCGAAGGTTCTAAAATTGTACTCGCCGGAGATATTTACCAAATAGATCATCCTTATTTGGATTCTCAGTCAAACGGACTCTCTTACTTGATTGAACACTTTAAAGGACAAAAACTTTATGCACATGTTAATCTAGAAAAAGGTGAACGATCTGAGCTTGCAGAATTAGCGAGCAATTTGCTGTAGTTAACGATAAGGCAGACATATCTC
Organism: Ignavibacteria bacterium; assembly: GCA_009773205.1. Taxonomy (GTDB): domain Bacteria; phylum Bacteroidota; class Ignavibacteria; order Ignavibacteriales; family Melioribacteraceae; genus Stygiobacter. The sequence continues at coordinate 134,845 of WPAE01000004.1, read as the reverse complement.
TAAAATTTATAAGACGGACTTGTGAATCCACCGGAGAAAGATTTGCCAACGAAACCAGCTTTTTAATTTCAAATCTCTAAACTGTTTCCTCTGTTTTCACCTTCGCAATAAAATAATCGCGGTTCATGCGCGCAATGTTCTTAACAGAAATACCTTTCGGGCATTCTGCTTCGCATGCGTAAGTGTTAGAACAAGAACCAAAGCCGAGTTCATCCATAACTTTAACCATTTCTTGCACACGTTTGTAGCGTTCGGGCTGTCCCTGCGGCAAAAGAGCAAACTGAGAAACTTTTGCACTTACGAACAACATTGCCGATGCATTCTTACAAGCTGCTACGCACGCGCCGCAGCCAATGCAAGCAGCCGCGTCCATCGAAAGTCCGGCATTCTCTTTTGGAATTGGGATAGCGTTACCATCCGGTACACTTCCAGTATTAACGGAAATAAATCCGCCGGCTTGCTGAATTTTATCAAGCGCGGTTCTATCAACAATTAAGTCTTTAATAATTGGAAAAGCCTTAGCACGAAACGGTTCAATCCAAATTGTTTCGCCATCTCTAAAATTGCGCATGTGAAGCTGGCAAGTTGCAATTTTAGGAATTGGACCATGCGGCTGACCTTGAATGACCAAATCACAAGTTCCACAAATTCCTTCACGGCAGTCGCTTTCAAAGGCAACCGGTTCAAGATTTTTGCTTTCGAGCTCATTGTTAAGATCATCCAACATTTCAAGGAAAGATGAATCTGGTGAAACAGAAATTTTATATTCTACAAAACTGCCCGGCGTATTAATATTTTTTTGCCGCCAGATTTTAAGAGTTAGATTCAATTTTTCAGACTTCATTTAAGCTCCTGCTGTTTATCAAACTTTATTTTATTAATAAACCTTTAATTTTTTCTTCAAGCATATTTTTATCCGACAAATAGAATTGGTCTTGGGAAATAGGGGAAAAGAGCAGAATCAATTTGTCTTCTTAGTTCACGAACGCTCCACTTTTCAATGAGTGTTTGTTTTTCATAAAAGCTTCGAGTAAGACTATCTTCAACATTCAGTAATTCTACTATATGAGACCAAGTAAATTTTCCAGACAGTGTCTGGAATTTTGGGTAAACAACAAAAAGTTGTCTCATCAAATAAACATTACTTCTGCTAAAACCTTTACCATATTTCAACTTTAAGTCGCAAGCTAATGTATCTAATAGTTTAGAGCCATAATCAGCTTTCGTTTTTCCACCTTGCTCAAATTCAACAATTCGTTTTCCAATCTGCCAATAAGTATGAACAAGAATAGTGTTGGCAGAAATGTAAAACTGTTTTCTTCCTGTCTTAAGAAGTTCGCCAATATCTTCGATAAGTGAAGAATAGGATTTCTTAACAACACTATTTTGTTTTCTACTTTTCATTAAAACTATTTGAGACCTCTGAAAAATTAAGTTGCAATACGCTGTGTGTCAGACTGACTGAGCTTGTCGCTTTTTAGAGGATTTCGTCATGGTTCGACAAACCCTGTCATGAGCTTGCCGAATGATCACCATGACTCTGTAATAATTTTTCAGAGGTCTCTATTTATAACTCCTTGTAGCTAAATGAACATTCTCAAATTCCAATGGCTCTTTGTTGAGTTCCCATTTACCGGTTTCTTTGTATTCCCAAGCGGCAACGTAAGTATAGTTTTCATCATCACGCAAGGCTTCGCCTTCTTCCGTTTGGTACTCGGTACGGAAGTGCCCGCCGCAGGATTCGTTTCTGTGAAGTGAATCTACTGCCATTATTTCGCCAAGTTCAAGATAGTCTGCAAGCCGTCCGGCTCTTTCCAAACATTGATTTACATCTATTGCTTCGCCTACAACATTTACATTCTTCCAGAATTCTTCGCGAAGCTGAGAAATCTCGCCAATTACTTCCTTCAATCCAATTTCGTTACGAGCCATTCCAACCTTATTCCACATCAATCTGCCAAGCTGCTTATGAATATCATCAACCGTTCTTTTTCCTTTTATAGAAAGAAGTTTGTTTGTCATATCTTCAATTTCGTTTGCAACTTTTCCAAACTCGGGATGATCATCTTTTACTAATGTAGGTTTATCGCCTGCAAGATAATTTCCGATTGTGTAAGGAAGCACAAAGTATCCATCGGCTAAACCTTGCATTAACGCACTAGCGCCTAAACGGTTTGCGCCGTGATCGCTAAAGTTAGCTTCTCCGGCAACAAACAAACCGGGAATAGTGCTCATCAAATTGTAATCTACCCACAAGCCGCCCATTGTATAGTGCGGTGCGGGATAAATTTGCATTGGTATTTTGTATGGATTATCGCCGGTGATTGTTTCGTAGATTTCAAACAAGTTACCGTAACGCTCTTCAATTACATTTTTGCCTAGCCGGTTAATGGCATCGCGAAAATCGAGATAAACAGATTCTCTTCCTTGTGCGCCGCGCCCATCATCGAATGCTTCTTTAGCTGCGCGTGAAGAAATATCGCGCGGAGAAAGATTGCCGTAAGTTGGATATTTTCTTTCTAAATAATAATCGCGTTCTTCTTCTGGGATCTCGTTTGGATTGCGCATATCACCTTTAATTTTTGACACCCAAATTCTTCCATCGTTACGCAAGCTTTCGCTCATCAATGTTAACTTAGATTGATTTTCTCCGTGAACTGGTAAACAAGTAGGGTGGATTTGAGTGTAGCATGGATTAGCAAAGGCAGCACCTTTTTTATGCGCGCGCCATATTGCAGTTGTGTTGCAGTTCATCGCATTTGTTGAAAGAAAGAAAACATTTGCGTAGCCGCCTGTAGCAAGAACAACGGCGTGAGCAGAAAATTTTTCAATTTCACCGTTCAAAAGATTTCTACAGACAACACCTTTTGCGCTTTCATCAACAACTACCAAATCAAGCATTTCTCTGCGCGTGTAAACTTTTACATTTCCTAGAGCAATCTGTCTGTTCATAGCGCTGTAAGCCCCGAGCAATAACTGCTGTCCGGTTTGCCCTTTTGCATAAAAAGTTCTTGAGACAAGCGCACCGCCAAAAGAGCGGTTATCAAGTAAGCCGCCGTAATCACGAGCAAATGGAACACCTTGTGCAACACATTGATCAATAATATTGTTGCTGACTTCTGCCAGGCGGTAAACGTTTGCTTCGCGCGCGCGAAAATCTCCACCTTTAACCGTATCATAGAACAATCTATATACCGAGTCGCCATCGTTTTGATAATTTTTTGCTGCGTTAATTCCGCCTTGAGCAGAAATGCTGTGGGCGCGGCGCGGGCTGTCATGAAAAGTTATCACTTTAACATTGTAGCCAAGTTCTCCTAAACTTGCGGCGGCAGATGCGCCGGCAAGCCCGCTGCCTACAACTATAATATCATACTTTCTTTTGTTAGCCGGGTTCACAAGCTTCATATTAAACTTGTGATTTGTCCATTTGTCTTTAATTGTTCCTTCAGGAATTTTAGCATCGAGCTTTATCATACGTTACCTCTGTAGAAAAATGAAAAGTAAACCGGAATAGCCGCAAAGAGTATTGCTGTGATCCAAGCGTAGATAAATCCAATCTTCTCTATTAATGGGAAATACTTTTTGTTATTCCAACCAAAAGTTTGAAATGCACTCTGGAAACCATGATTAAGATGGAAGCCAAGAAGAATCATAGCGGTAATGTAGAACATAGAATAAACATGGCTACTAAAAGTACTAACAACTATTTCATAGTACTGATGTGTGTTTTTAAGCTCTGTATAATCACCGCCAAAGTTAAAGTAGTACCACATTGTTCTTAGATGAACAACTAAAAAAATGAAAACAATGCTACCGCTCCATATCATAGTTCTAGAAAAAGCAGTAGAGTTTTTTGAAGAGGCGTTTACTGCATACTGTTCTGGTCTGGCTTTTTTGTTTTCTATCCAAAGACGAACGCCGTTATAAATATGCAAAAGAAAAATTGAAGCTAAGATAACTTCAATTACACGAATAAGAGGCTTAACGCCTTCAAGGTTTTTTACAACTGTGTTAAACAACGCTGGACCGGCAAAAAGCGTTAAATTATTAATCAAGTGGATGATTAAAAACAAAATTAAACAGATACCGGTAAGAGCCATTACAAACTTTTTACCAATAGATGAGTTCAAAGCCTTCGTAAACCAGCTCATTAAAGTACTCCTATTTTAATATGGATTAGTTGAAAAGTTTTTGTGGTTGTTGCTATGCGAGTTGTTGTATAAGATAAGTTTTTCAAAATGTTCACGTTAAGCAAGTATTATTTTCTGAAGCAAAATAAAGCTATTGGATATTTTTTCCAAAAAGGTATACTGAAAGAAAAATAGTTTTTTATTTAGTATGAGTGCTTAGTACTTAGCAAAGACATCTGAAAAATTACGCTGAAATACGTTGTGTGCTAGGCTGAAGTCTGGCTTTTTCAAGGTTTTCGTCATGGTTCGACAAACCCTGTCATAAGCTTGCGGAATGATCACCATGATACTGGAACAATTTTTCGGAGGTCTCTACTAATTACTTTAGCAAAATCATTTTACGTACAGCAGTATAGCCACCAGCACTAATTCTGTAAAAATAAATCCCGCTTGGTATGCTTTGGCTCAGCTCAACATGACGTGTATCAAATGTTGCTTTATAAGTGCCGGCTTGTTTGTATTCATTTACCAGCGTTTCAACCTCCCTTCCTAAAACATCGTAAACTTTTAAAGTTACGTGACTTGCGCCTTTCAGCTTGTAACTAATAGTTGTTGTTGGATTAAACGGGTTAGGATAATTTTGCTCTAACTTAAATTCACCCGGAATAGCGCTGCTTTCAGAATCTACGCTAACAGTAATACCATCTTTATTTACAAAAGGCAGATAAGTAGCACGCAGTGTGCCTGCAACACTCTTTTCTGTTTTACGATCCATAGAAATTAAGCCCATAGTTTGCCAGCCGTTTCTCTTTGCTTTGTACTGATACCAATCGTAAACACACCACCAAGTTACAGCCATTAAATTTCCGGCTTCGTTGTAAGCTCCGGAAGCATCGTAAGGCAAATGCGGCTTGAACCCATTAAATGTTTGAGTTAGAACATTTACTTGCTCGCTCTCTGTAGAATTATTTTCCGATGACCAAAAACCAAACTCTGTTGCAATTATTGGCTTGGTTGGAAAAGTTGTTTTTGCATTATTAATAAACGAAAAAGTTGGACCAAAGTAGCTTTTGTTTGTGCCGTAGAAAATTCCAAAGTACATAGTCCAGCCGGCAGCATCTAACGGAGCTTGAGATTGGTCTGCAGAGCCAGGTTTATTTGCAGCCGCAGATTGTGTTAAAAGCCTTCCATCATTATAATTGTTTTTATAATCTGCCTTAAGAATATTGTGGTAAGTTGTTCTTTCGATGCCGTCATAATGGCATTCATTCGATGTACTCCACATCATCACCGATGGCCTGTTATAATCTTTAAATACCATTTCGCGAAACATTTGCTGATGAATCTTGCGTGCGTTTTGTAAATCCCAAATTTCTTTTGTGTCCCACTGCCAAACCGGAATCTCTTCCATAATTGCAATACCAAGTCTATCTGCAATTAAATAAGTATAAAGATGATTTGGGTAATGCGATGTTCTTAAATATGTGGCATTAAGAGACTTTACGGTTTGCAAATCAGAATAGATAATATTTTTCGGAACGCTTCTGCCAAAATCGGGATGTTCTTCGTGGCGGGCAACACCGGGCAAAAACATAATTTTATTGTTGAGCAGAAACTTTCCATCTTTTGCGGCTATAGAGCGTACGCCAAATTGAGTGAAATATTCATCAAGCACGGTTGAGCCATTCTGCACGGTTACTTTCATAACATAAAGATTTGGGTTTTTCATATTCCATAATTTAGGAGCAACAACTTTCAGGTTTGTCTTCCACACAGAAACAGAATTTGTGGCGATGTTCAAACTATGTTGAGAAGTTCCGCTAAGAGTTACTTCTGTACCGATTAAATCTTTAGCAAACTCAGATTGAATATTTGTATGGTTAACATTTGCTTCGTAAACTTTAACAGAAACAGAAACATTAGCAGCAGAGGCATTCTTATTGTTAAGCACAATAGTTGTTTCAATATTTCCATCAACATCTTTGGGAACTACATTTGCACGAGTTACAGAAATCATATCTGAAAATTCTAAATAGACATCGTGAATAACGCCCGCCCAGTTGAACCAATCAACTGGGTTGTAAGGAACAATATCTTTACGCGCGCCCCAAGCTATGTTATCTACACGAATTGCAATTGTATTTTTCGCCGTTCCGTAGTTAAGCCAGTTGGAAACATCGAAAGCAAAAGGAGTATAACCGCCTTCGTGATAGCCAACGTAAATTCCGTTTATCCAAACATCGCAGACATAGTTTACCGAATAGAACATAAGCTTAGCAAACTTACCCGCGTTTTTTTGATCTACCGAGAATGTTCTTCGGTACCAAACGCCATCATTATAAAATTCGGGGAACAATCCGTTAGGAGCTGTTGCTTCTGTTAGTGCATTTTCAACACCTGGTAGAGTTTTCTTTTCCCAAGAAGAGTCATCAAAATTACTGTATTGTTTTCCAGCAGCTTCATTTTCAATTGCAGAGATGCCCGCAGCATCTCTTTTAGCTAGGGAAACATTATCAATAGTAGCAAAGCGCATCTTTTTCCACTCGCCCGCCAAATCCAGAATTGTACGAGCGCTTTGCTTTTCAAAAGTTGGCAGCGCCATTCCATTTTGAAAAGGAACTGATACGCCATTAACTTCGGTTAGACTTAATGTTGGCTCCAAAGCAGCTTGTGCAAAGGAAAGTGAATTTGCTGCAATTAGAAAGATAGTAACGACTATTAGCTTGTAAGATTTATTCATAGAAAACTCTGGATAGTTAATATTAGCAAGAAGTAATGAACAAAAAAGATACCATCCATAAACTTTGTTTTGATGTAGAATTGCGGGTTGTTCTAACTATAAGATGATACGGATTATTAGAATGATAAGCCCAATTTATCATTCTAATAACGCACTATTAGAATTATAAATTGAGCACAAAGTCAAACTTGATTGAAATTATAGTGACTCTCATATCTTAAGGACACCTCTAAAAATTAGTATTTCAAAAATTTTAACGCGGAGTTCGCAAAGAAAAAGCAAAGTCCGCAAAGGAAATTGATATTTTTAGAGGTCTCGCCGCAACCTGCCCGCCGCTTTGCTTTGGCAGGCGGGGCAGCGAGGTTTCTGAAAACAAATTTTATTTATTCGCCTCAAGAGGCGGGGAATTTGACACTCGTCCGCCTCTGGCGGATTAAAAAAACATCCAGCAAAGCGGGATTAATAAAAAGTAAAGTCTGCGAATGATATTATGTTTTTGGAAGCACCAGAATAATTAATTCCATTGCTTCCTTTTGTGGAACTATTTAGCTTCGCTAAGAATTTAATTAAATAAAAATCACTTTATGATTAAAAAGACTATTTTGTTTTTGTCAATACTTCTTTGCTTATCACAAAATCAATTAGCTCAAAACGAAGGCTCTATCAGCGGATTTGTTTATGATAAATCTTCAGGCGAAGGATTAATCGGGGCTAATATTTTTATCAAATCATTAAACAGAGGCACTGTTACTAATGTAACAGGGTATTTTGTAATCCCGAAAATTAATATTGGAAATTACGAAGTAACTATCAGCTACGTTGGTTATAAAAATTACACAACAAAAATCTCACTAAAGTCTAATGAAGACAAATTCTTAGATGTAAATCTTCAACAAGAAGATATTCGGGGAGACGAGATTGTTGTTCGTGCAGATTCGATAAAGATTATAGACAAACTATTTAACAAGCCAGTATCAAAAATAGATTTATCTCCAGCGCAAATATCAAAAGTACCTAGAGTTGTTGAAGCCGATCTTTTGAGAACACTTCAAACGCTGCCGGGAATTGTACCGCTTTCAGATTTTTCATCGGCTATTTATGTGCGCGGCGGAACTCCAGACCAAAATCTTTTTATGGTTGATGGCACAGATGTTTACAATCCCGAACATGCATTTGGTTTGTTTTCTACATTTAACACAGATGCTATTAAAAAAGTGGAAGTGTACAAAGGCGGCTTTGGAGCAGAGTATGGCGGAAGGCTTTCATCTGTAATTAATATAACCAACAAAGATGGTAACAGAAACAACTTTGAAGGACAAGCACAGATGAGTTTGCTTTCCCTTAGCACAACGCTTTCCGGACCAATTGGTGATATTGGTTCTATTTCTGGCTCTCTAAGAAGAACTTACTTCGATCAAACACTTTCTAAATTTGTTGATGAACTTCCGGATTATTATTTCGTAGATGGAAACTTTAAAGCATTTTTTGATTTGAGTAAATCCAACAAACTTAGCGTTAGCTTTTTTGGCAGCCACGATGACTTAAATTTTCTGTTGGATAAGAAACGATCTGAATCTCTCGGCTTCGATTATATTTGGGGCAATTTAACCGGAAGCATAAACTGGCGTACAATCTTTTCTCCAACGCTCTTTGGAAATTTCTGGGTTACTGCAAGCAAGTTTAACTCCGATTTTAATTTTACTGCCGTTGAAGTAAAAGAAAAAAATGAAATAAACGATCTTACGATTAAAGGAGCAATTGAGTATTTCTACAATGATAATCTCAATTTCAAATTTGGCTTCGAGCAGAAAAATGTTTACGGAGGTTTGAAGCAGGATTTTCCAAGCGGCAAAGTAAATGTAATGCGAACCAGAAAACTATATTCTATTTACGGCTCAACAAGTTGGAAGCCAACAATACTTTGGGATATTGAAGCAGGCTTACGAGCAGATTATCTGCAAAGCGAAAAAGATTTTAAAAATTTCGACCCACGCTTAACAATAAAATATAGACTAAGCGAGCAGGCTAATCTGAAATTATCAGCAGGAATGTTTCATCAGTACGCCAACAGAATACCACGCCTGTTCTTCATCAGTATTTGGACTACAGCCGATGAATATGTTTCCGGCTCAAGCTCTAATCATTTTATACTTGGTTACGAAAGAGCTTTGGGAAATAAGTTTGAGCTTGAAGTTGAAGCCTATTATAAAACTTATAAAGACATTTACTCATACAACCAAACATTTATTGCAGATGTTTCGCCGGAAAGTTATACGTCGGATAATATTCCCATTTACAACAATCAGAAAGGATTGTTCAACCGCGGCGATGGAAATTCTTATGGTCTAGAATTTTTATTAAGAAAGGAATCGGGCGCACTTTCTGGTTGGATTTCTTATGCATTCTCTAAAACCGTTTTTACTATTGATGGAATTAACAAAGGCAACTCTTTTGAACCTCGGCATAATAGAACGCACGCAGTTAATGTTGTGGCAAATGTTGATCTTAATAATTTTTTGCACGAATTGAGAGACGAAAAATTTATTAATCCCGATAACAAATGGACTTTAGGGTTAAACTTTGCATTTTTTACTGGTCAGCCAATAACGCTTCCAGGCTCAGTTTATTTGATGAATCGGCTTCCGGATTGGGAAATAAACCAAAACTCAATCGCAATTTATCCATCATCTATAAACACTTACAATCTTCCTTTCTACTCTCGTTTGGATTTTAGTCTTACTTACGATATTGAATACGATGGCTGGACCCTTTCTCCATACTTACAAGTTTTCAATATGTTGAATAGAAAAAATGTATGGTTCATCCAATACAAGAATGAGGTTAAGAACAATTTAATTAAGCAAGAAATTGATTATCAGTATATGTTTCCAATTTTGCCAAGTATTGGTGTAACCGTAAAGTTTTAAGGAAGTATAAATGAAATTTATGAAAAACACATTTTTGTTAATTTCTGCCGCCTTTCTCTTTTCTTGTGGAGAAAGCACTGTAGAGCTTGAACAAACTTACGAACCTAAAATTGTTGTTAATGCTATTATTTATCCAGGACAAAAAGTGGCAAACATAAGTCTAACGAGAAATATTCCGCTTAACACACAGCCCAATCCATTAACTTTGTTTTTGAATAATGCCAATGTTAGCATAACAGATTTATCAACCGGAAAAATTTATACTTTAACTTATAATGCAGCAAAGCTCTCTTATGAATATAAAGGAAATGATTGGATTGTTGATTATGATAAAAGTTATAAGCTTTCTGTCAACGCTGCTTTTGATGGAAAAACACTAAGCGCAGAATCTGTAACCAAAACTCCCCGAAAAGGTTTTTCTATTGTAGATAGCGAAACAATAAGCGGAGAAATTTATTACAGAGAAAAGGATAAAAATAACTATGTGAAAGAGATTCCGCTTAAAATTAATTTGTCGCCGGGAACAAAATTTTATCCAATTTCAATAACAGCACTTGATGCAAGTGACACAACTTTTATCTATAACAATGCGTACGTTGAGGTTGAGCGTGAAGATGTTAAAAAGGAACTGGATAGATATAAATATATGCAGAGACAAATACAAAATGTAAACCCAACTGCCACTCAATTCAAATTTGATATTAACTGGATTTCGATTTGGTTTTACAGCCGCTATAGATTGGTAGTTTATGCAGCCGATGAAAACTTCCGTCTCTACAATCTAACTTACAGAAACGTTCAAGAGTTCGACGGTAATTTCCATGAACCAAGAATAAATTTTCTAGGAGATGCAATCGGCGTTTTCGGTTCTATGATTGCAGATACAGTTTATTTCAAAGTGAAGAAGTGAAAAGAACTAATTATCTTTGGTTAAATAATTCTAAGAGAACAGTTAAAAGAAACAGCAATGCAGTTTACAGAACTTAAAAAGGTGAGTTTTTATCTTAACTCTCATCCTCTCGAAACATATCTTAACATTTCCGGACAAGGCTTTTAATGAACTGGTTTTACATTTTTATTGCATCAATATTCGAAATTAGCTGGGCGGTTGGGCTTAAATATTCTGATGGATTTACACAGCTCCGCCCTTCAATCTTTACAATAATAGCTATGATTCTAAGTTTTGTGTTTCTTTCATTGGGCGTAAAATCTTTGCCAATTGGCACTGCTTATGCTGTATGGACTGGAATTGGCGCTGTAGGCACAGCAGTTTATGGTATGATCTATTTCAACGAACCGAGAGACTTGATTAGAATCTTTTTCATTTTCTTAATTGTTGTTGGTATTATCGGATTAAAGCTAACCTACAAAACAAATTAATCTATGCGTAAACTTACTCACGAAGAAATTTCGCTAAACAGAAACTCTTTAGAGAATCTTGACCAAGTAAAAAAGCTTCCTGTTTATGTTATCTTAGACAGCATTAGAAGCAGTTACAATGTTGGTTCTATTTTTCGTACTTCCGATGGCGCAATGATTGAAAAACTTTTCCTTTGCGGCTATACACCATCTCCGCTTAAAAAGGAAGTTCTTAAAACAGCTCTTGGCTCAGAAAAAAGCGTTGATTGGGAGTATGTTAAAGATGCAAAAGTGCTTATCGCAAAACTGAAATCTAATGGAATAAAAATTGGCGCATTAGAACTTACTGAAAGCAGTCTTACCAATTACAACTTTTCTAAAATTAATTTTCCCATTGCACTAATTGTTGGCAATGAAATAACCGGGGTTTCTCAAGACTTGTTAGATTTATGCGATTTCTCGCTCGAGATTCCTCAATTCGGTACAAAGCAATCGCTAAATGTTGCAGTAGCTTACGGTGTATCAATTTTCGATTTGAGAAGAGTCTTCGATAACTAAACCAGCCGGAGATAAAATTAGCAGTATTGAAAAACAGAAAAAATTTATCCACACTTTATTTAATGGCACCTCTAAAAACTTTTGTTTTAAAATATTTCATCCCGCAAAGCAGGACAAAGAAAAAGGAAAGCCCGCAAAGGAAATTGATATTTTTAGAGGCGCCCTTAACTCTAGGTATAGTAAACGGACAAAATACCTAACAGTAAATATTTCTCTAAAAAGCCTCAAATTGAGTTTTTGCACTTTGAATTTGAGCAATAATCAAAGCATTTTTTCATCCGAAATACCTTTTTATAGTAGGCTCATAAATGTTCTGCTATAAACTCGAGTTTGGGGCTTATATAACAAACATGATTATTTTCAATGCACAAATTTGAAAAGTACATTTAGAGTGCATACAAGTAGTAATAATATCCGATAGAAAAAGAGAAAATAGAAAGCAAAAAACCCCAAATTCATTACAAATTCGGGGTTTCTCGTGCATCCAGCCGGATTCGAACCGGCGACCTGCTGATTAAGAGTCAGATGCTCTACCAGCTGAGCTATGGATGCGGGGCAAAAATAAGGAAATTTCATTTGCTCACAAAACAAAGCGCAATGTTTCTTTAAAAACAAAGAGGCTGCCCGCAGCAGCCTCTTGTAACCATACAAAGAAAAATTATTTACTTCTTTCTATCCTTATACGGCACATGTTTCATCGAAAAATATTCTCTAACATCTTTTCTTAACACTCCGGAAAGAAGAATTATTGAAATTAAGTTTGGTGCGGACATAAACCCAAGCGCCGCATCGCCAAAAGCCCAAATAGTTTCCAGCTCTGCAATTGCGCCAATAAAAACAAAGAGAACAAATCCCCATTTATATGGCTTAATTGCTTTTTGTCCAAAAAGATAGAAAGAAGCTCTATCTCCGTAATAAGACCAGCTGATAATTGTAGAAACAGCAAACAGCAAAACTCCGATAGTTACAATTTTATCTCCGTAAGGAAATAGCCATTCCAAACCGAGTTTAAATGCATAAGATGTTAACAGGCTCGAATTATAAAGCTGTCCAGTAAAATTTGGATCTATATAAGTTTTATAAAATAATGTATGATGCCAAGCATCTGTAGAGATAATTACAAGTCCTGTTATTGAACATATAATTATTGTATCAATAAATGGTTCTAAAAGGGCAACTGAACCTTCGCGAACGCCATATTTTGTTTTTGCCGTTGAGTGTGCAATCGGTGCGCTTCCTTGCCCAGCTTCGTTAGAGTACAAACCGCGTTTAATACCCCATAGCATTGTGTTTAAGAAAACTAAAAATGTTCCGCCAGCGGCGCCGGCAACTGCAGCCGGTGGATTAAATGCGCTGTCTAATATCAAACCAATACCAGGTATTAAATGTGGCAAATTGGAAATTAAAACAGTTACACCAGCTAAGAAATAAAATACAGCCATAACGGGTGAAAGAATACCAGTTACATTGCCAATTCTTTTAATACCGCCAATAATTACTAAAGCAACCAAAAAAGCTATCACAATTCCATTGATCAAATGAACAATAGAAACATCAAATCCTTCAAAGAGGTGATGCTGAACAGTAAGCCAAGATGTAGTGCCAACAATTTGTGTTACTTCGGAATAAATTTGATCTGAAAGAGTGAAAGATTGAATTGCATTGCCTGTTGCGTAAGAACAAATAACAGCAAAAGCGGCAAACAGAATTGCCATCCATTTCCACTTTGGTCCCAATCCTTTTTCAATAGTGTACATTGGTCCGCCTGCTGCAGAACCATCCGGCAAAATATCTCTGTACTTTAAAGCGAGGGAACACTCTGCAAACTTTAGGGACATTCCAAAAAATGCGCTTATCCACATCCAAAAGAGCGCGCCCGGACCTCCGTAATAAATTGCTGTTGCAACGCCGGCAATATTGCCAATTCCAACGGTTGCAGAAATGGCAGTTGAAAGAGCTTTGAAATGGTTAAGATCACCTGCATCGTTAGGATCATCATAAGTTCCGGCGGTAACTTTTATTCCGTGCCAAAAGTACCTAAACTGAGGCAGCATCAATTTAATGGTGATAAAAACGCCAGTGCCTAAAAGCAATAGAAGTATTAGCGGAATAGAGCCAAGCGGCACAGCAGCGCTTGGAAAGTTTTTAATTGATTCAAAATTGCCTGGGAATTCCCACACAGTTTCAAAAAATGGACGCCCGCCAAAAATGAACATACCGAAGATTATTATAAGCGCAATAATGCCCGCAGTAGATTTTTTCATGTTCCTCAAAAATTTGACTTGGTGAATTAGTTAATTAAATTATTCCTATAGAGCTTAACAAGACGATAAAAATTAAAATTGGAGCAATATATTTTAACACAATTTCCCATGTTATAAGTAGCCACGGATACTTACCAAAGCTGTCTTCGGCTCCCTCAATAACACCTGCGCGTACAATAGCCTTATTCCAAACCCAGCCAACAAAAATTGCAATAAAAAAACCACCAATAGGCAACAGCAGGTTTGAAGCAATAAACTCTGTAAGCCCGAAGAAATTTAGTCCGAAAATTTTAGAATTTGCAAACACATTAAAAGATAATGCGCTTGGAATGCCCAGCAGTAAACAAACAAATCCAAAAATCAAAACTGCTTTTTTTCTTTTCCACTTCTTTTCATCAACGAAATAGGCTGTAACAACTTCGAGCAAGGAGACCGTTGAAGTTAAAGCCGCCAATACTAAAGCAATAAAAAAGAGAATCGAAAAGATATATCCTCCAGGAATTTGTGTTAGCACCGCTGGTAGTGTTCTAAAAATTAGGCTTGGTCCAACATCGGGGCTTTGATTGGTTGCAAACACAACTGTAAAAATTGCAATGCCTGCAATAATGGCAATGCTTGTATCTAAAACAGCTACCCACACTGCTGAAGAGGGAATGTTATCTTTCTTTTTAAGATAGCTTCCGTAAGTGAGCATTGCGCCCATACCTAAGCTCAGCGAAAAGAAAGCCTGCCCTAAAGCAGCTAAAACTACTTTGCCGTTTATTTTACTGAAATCGGGATTAAATAGATATGACAAACCGGCAGATGATCCTTCGAGCGATAAACCTTGAATAGTAACAATTATAATCAAACCAAATAACATCGGCATCATAATTTTGCTGCCTCGTTCAATTCCTTTTTGAACACCAAAGTAAACCACGAGCATTGTAAGAATCATAAATAAAGACAAGTAGCCAACGCTCCAGCCAATATTGCCAATCAAATCATTAAAATGCTGTCCCGCAGAATCTGGCGCTGTGTATAAATAAAAATTCCCTTTAACTGCTTCAACAACATAACCAAGCGACCAGCCCGCAACAACAGAATAAAAAGACAGAATTATGAACCCGGCAAAAACTCCCATTCCTCCAATTACAGGCCAGTAGCGTGAACTGCTTAGAGCTTTAAATGCACCGACTGGATTTTTTTGTGTAGTGCGCCCAATAAGAATTTCTGCAATCAAAACCGGAATGCCAATAGCAAAAACGCACAACACGTAAACGAAAATGAAAGCAGCCCCGCCGTTTTCTCCTGCTAAATAAGGGTAGCGCCAAATATTTCCTAAGCCAATTGCAGATCCGGCGGCGGCAAGAATGAATCCTAATTTACTTCCCCACTGTTCTCTTCCAGATTTGTTTAATGACATCCGCAACACCCTTTTTGAAAAGAAATTTGAAGTTTGTTGGGCAATATGATATAATGCTGTGGAAATTGCAAAGGAAAATTATTCTCTTTTAACGAATAATTTTCCTCTGCATAAGTGAGTGCTATTCTTTTTTGGTCTTAATAAGAGAGTAAACTATAGAGATTGTGATAATAGATAGGATAATTATCAACGACCAAGAAATAGGAAACTTACCGCCGAAGGCATTGTTGAGCCAAGCCATTTTTAAACCAACAAATACTAGTACAACTCCCAACCCGTATTTCAAATACTTAAATTTGTTAACAACGCCGGCAAGCATAAAAAACAAAGCGCGCAAGCCAAGTATAGCGAACACGTTAGAGGTAAACACAATTAGCGGTTCTTTTGTTATGGCAAAAATTGCAGGAACAGAATCTACTGCAAAGATTATGTCTGAGACTTCAATAAAAAGAAGTGCTATCATTAAAGGAGTTGCATACAGAACACCATCCTTGCGGATAAAGAATTTTTGCCCTTCTATTTTTGGCGTAACAGGAAAGATTTTTCGGAATAATTTAATTACCGGGTTTTTTTCAGGGTCCATCGGTTTTTCGGGCGCAAAAATAATTTTAAAACCGGTTATGATTAGAAATACGCCGAAGAATATTACAACCCAATGGTACTGAAGAAGCATTGAACTCATTGCTATAAATATAATTCTAAAAATAAGAGCGCCTATAATGCCAAAAAACAAAACTCTATGCTGATACTTTAGTGGTATGGCAAAAAAGCTGAATACTACAACAAAGACAAAAATGTTATCAACTGCTAAAGTTTTTTCTACTATAAAACCCGTTAAAAATTCTAGACCAACTTGCTTTGCTGCAGATTGAGGGTCGAAGCCGGGAATAGCGAGCAGACGCTCATCGGTTTCAAACTTCCAGCCGGCATATTTATAGAATATGAAATTGAAAACCAGTGCGAGGGAAATCCAAACAATGCTCCAGGTTAAAGATTCTTTGAAGCTTACTTCGTGCGCTTCTCTATGAAAAACGCCAAGATCGAGCGCAAGTAAAGCTAAAACAAATAATGTAAAACCCACGTAAAACGACCAGTAATCCGCAAAAGGAAAAAGGAAAACTCCTTCCATTAACACTCCATTTTTTTTGATTCTTACAACTAAGTTAAGAAAAAGATTCAATTAATTGAGACACTTATTTCTGCAAATTCCGATACAGTGCGTTTATTTTGATTGTCTAAAGTCTCCTTTAAGTCTATGTAAATTATAAGCTGGAGTGTTACAAAAGTGAGTATCTTGAAACAAACGGAGTTCTAATTTTTTATTTCTTTGAGAACAGATTCAATTGTTCCTTAGCCTAAAATATCTCGCACAAAGCCCATAATTCCGCCGCCTTTAATTTCAACCCAAATTTTCCATTAGGAAAATTTGCCAGACAATTAAAATCTTACCATGCTTGTCGGGGTTAACCCCGTCCCGATTTTCGGGACGGCCTTCGGCAAAAAATTCAGTTTCTAATGAATTTTTTGGGTTCAATTTTTGCTTTTACAAGTCCAATATTTGGCGCTATCCATTCTGTAACAATGTTTTTAGAGCCGCCCTTAAGTAACAGTTTTATAGTTGGCTGCTTTTTAGAAATAGCGGTAAATAAAGATGGAGATTTAATATTTGTAACATAGTTTGCAAAATTAATCTTGAAGCAATTGGTGAGTTAACCGAGCTAATTAATCTTGCATGTTTAGTGGGAAAAAGCATGTCTTAGGAAAACGAAAAAATACAATAATTTGCAGATTTAACTTTTGAGGCGGTTTTTTACGTTGTCTTTTTATAATTCAAAATTGCTAAAGTGTTAAACAAAACAGCAAAACCCAACACAATTAAAAAGTGCATACGTAAATCCCAAAAGCTGCTTCCTTTAAGAATTAACATTCTCATCGCATCAATTAAATAGCCAACTGGATTTATATAAGTTAAATATTTTGCCCAGTCCGGCATGTTTTCTATCGGCGCAAACAGTCCTCCGAGTAAAACAAAAATCATCATAAAAAAATATGCAACGAACATTGCTTGCTGCTGAGACTCTGCAAACGTAGAAGTAAGTAAACCAAAACCGAGAAGTGCAATAAGGTAAATCCCGGCAAATAGAAATCCAACAACCAAACTGCCTGCGGGAAAGATTCCATAAAAAAGAAAACTAACGAGAAAGCCGATTGAGAGAACGACCATCCCCAAAATCCAAAATGGAATAAGTTTGCCAAGTATGAATTGATATTTTTTTATTGGCGTAACATTTAGTTGTTCAATTGTTCCGGCTTCTTTTTCCTTTACAATATTTAAAGATGTTAGTATGAATCCAACCAATGTAACTAACAAAGCCAAAACGCCGGGGACTATAAAATATTTGTAGTTCATTTGTGGATTAAACCAGTTTGAACTTGTTACTTCAATTAGCGGTTGCGGATTTAATCTTGGCTGCTGAATCCATTCTGCACTGATATCGTTAATGAAATCACGGATGATTGAGTTGGAATAAGAAACAGCAAGTCCGGCTGTTTGTCCGTTAATTGCATTTGCAGAAATCATTACCATAGTTTGATCTTCTCTAATTAAATCTTTCTCAAAGTTTTGAGGAATCTCGAGAATTAAATCGGCTTTATCTTTTTCTATTAGTTTAAGTGCATCATCATAGGTCTGAGAAACATTAACCAACTTGAAATAGCCAGAAGCGGTTATTTTATCAACCATCTTGCGTGAATACTCTGAATGATCGTGATCAACAACGCTTAATAAAATGTTTTTCATTTCATAATTTGCGGCATAGGGCAGAAGAAGGAGCTGAAAAACCGGCATAACAAAGATCAACCGCAAGATTAGTTTGTTGCGAAAGATTTGTAAAAATTCTTTACGAAGTAAAAATAACAGGGTTCTCATTGCAGCCTAATCTTAAATCTTTTTAAGCTGACAAAAAGAAAAAATATTGTCATCGCGGTTAAAATCAAGACTTCATTCCAAATGGCGGAAAGCCCTAATCCTTTAATCATTACCGACTTTACCAAAATGATGTACCACTTAGCAGGGACTATATTGCTAAGCGCTTGCAATACAACCGGCATGTTTGCAATTGGAAAAGCATAACCACTTAGCATTACAACCGGAAGCATTAATCCGAGCAAAGAAAGAAGCATTGCTGCAAGCTGAGATTCCGTTACGGTAGAAATTAATATTCCTAAAGAAAGCGCACATATTAAGTAAAGAACAGTAACAACAATCAATAAGAAAAGGCTTCCTTGAATCGGCATTCCCAACACAAAAACACTTAACAGCAAAATTGTTGCGATGTTTACAAGCGATATCACAAAGTATGGAACCACTTTACTTAAAATTATCATCAACGGCTTTATCGGAGAAACCAAAAGTATTTCCATTGTGCCCAACTCTTTTTCTTTTACGATAGAAATTGAGGTCATCATGGTTGAGATTAAAAGAAGAATCATTCCCATCACTCCGGGGACTGAAGAGTAAGCACCTTTTAATTCTGGATTGTAAAGCATCCGTATTTCAGCACTTATTGTATATGGAGGTTTGTTCGTTTCATTTAAATCATTTTGGTAATCCATGATGATAGCGTTGGCATAATTTGCCAGCGTTGTTGCTTGGTTCGGATCTGTTGCGTCAGCAATAATTTGAACTTGCGCTTTGTTTGTGTGAGCTAATACGTTTTGAAAATTAGTTTGAAATACGACAGCCAATTTTATTTTGCCGCTCTTAAACGCTTCTTCAATTTGGTTGTTTGTTGTCAGTGTCCTATCAATATCAAAATATTTACTGTTTTCTATTTTTGTAATAATTTTTTGTGTTGTTTCATCTTTTGCGTTATCTAAAATTGCAATGTTGGAGTTTCTTATTTCGTTAGTGATTGCGAAACCAAAAATTAAAAGCTGGACAATTGGCAAGGCAAGCAATACTAACAAAGAGCGCGTATCGCGTAAAATGTGATGAAATTCTTTTTTAATAAATGTAAGCAGCTGTTTCATGCTTTTCCTTTGTGTTCTCGTGTCCTCGTGGCAAAGAGCTTTACTGCTGCAAGTCACAAATTCACCTAAAATTATTCTCCGCGCTTAGCTCCTCGTGCAAGCATTAAAAAAACTTCTTCCATTGATTGCGCGTTATACTTTCTTTTCAATCCATCGGGGGAATCAATAGCTTGAATTACTCCGTCAACCATAATTGATACACGGTTACAATATTCTGCTTCATCCATATAATGTGTAGTAACAAAAACTGTAATTCCATTAGCTGCCGCTTCGTAAATCATATCCCAAAACTGTCTACGTGTAATCGGGTCAACGCCGCCGGTCGGTTCATCAAGAAAAATAATTTTAGGCTTATGAACTATTGCTATGCTGAATGCAAGTTTCTGTTTCCATCCAAGCGGCAGAGAAGCAACTAGTTTATCGGCTTGGCTATGCAAATCGAGCTTGTCTATTAATGCTTCTCTTTTAGTTTTTATCTGTTCTTCGCTCAAGCCATAAATTCCGCCGAAGAGATGAATGTTTTCTTTAATTGTTAAGTCTTCATACAAAGAAAACTTTTGACTCATGTAGCCGATGTTTTTCTTAATCAACTCGGTTTCTTTGTAAACATCGTAACCGGCAATTTGAGCGTAGCCGTAACTTGGTTTGGAAATGCCAATCAGCATTTTCATCGCTGTTGTTTTTCCGGCGCCGTTAGCGCCAAGAAAACCGAAAATCTCTCCTTTGTAGACTTCGAAAGTAATTTCATTTGCCGCAATGAAATCGCCAAACTTCTTGGTGAGCTTATTTGTCTTTATTACAATTTCTTTTTGAGTCATATTTTTTCTTCTTTGATCCTTGGTGACTTGGTAGCGGGGAGCTTTTTCTGCCACTAAGACACAAATGCACTAAGCAAATAATTACTTTTTCATAAGCTGCATAAAGCAGTCTTCAATTCCAGGTTCAAGTTTTTTTATTGTTGCGTTATTGTGTCCGCTTGCTAAAAGATATTTTTCTAATTCTGTTGTGCATTCTTCTTTTAATGTTAGATGGTGATTCTCTCCAAAAGCAAAACAGCTTTCTGTTTTTGTAAACGAACGAAGATCATTCAATAGTTTGAACATGCTCTCTGAATGAACGGCATAAAGATTTTTACCAAACTGATTTACAATTGCTTCCGGTGTATCAATCGTCATTATCTTTCCTTTTTGCATCAGCGCAATTCTATCGCAAAGTTTCGCTTCATCCATATAAGGCGTTGAAACGAGAATTGTAATTCCCTGCTTCTTTAACCGCTTAAGAATTTCCCAAAATTCTTTTCGTGAAACAGGGTCTACGCCTGTAGTTGGTTCATCCAGAAACAAAATTTTTGGTTTATGAATTAGCGCGCAGCTTAGAGCGAGTTTTTGTTTCATTCCGCCGCTTAGTTTTCCTGCACGGCGAGTTTTGAATGGTTCGAGTTGTTTGTAAATATCAGCAACTAAATCATAATTCTCTTGTATTGTTGTGTTAAAGATTGTTGCGAAGAAATCCAAGTTCTCTTCAACAGTTAAATCTTGATAAAGCGAAAATCTTCCAGGCATGTAGCCAACTATATCGCGAATAGTTTTCCAATCTTTTACAACATCGTTGCACAAAACTTTTGCGTTTCCTTTATCTGCAAGAAGAAGTGTTGTAAGAATTCTAAAGATGGATGTTTTCCCAGCGCCGTCGGGACCTATCAAGCCGAAGATTTCTCCTTCTTCAACCGAGAAAGAAACATCATCAACAGCCGTTACGCTTGATTTTTTTAGAGCGTATGTTTTAACAATATTTTTTAATTCAACTGCTTTCATAATATTTTACTTTGCGTTCTTGCGCGACTCTGCGAGAAACTTTTCTCTCGCAAAGACCTGTCTGCCGACAAGGCGCTAAGATTAGAATTTCACTTCTCCATACATTCCGATTTTTAGATAACCGTCATTAGTAACTTTAACTTTAATTGCATATACAAGATTTGCGCGTTCATCTTTTGTTTGAATTGTCTTTGGAGTAAACTCTGCTTTAGAAGCAATCCAGTAAATTTCTCCGCTCATTTCTTTTTGTTCGCCATTTCCTTTATCAACAAACACTTTCACTTTTTGACCGAGCTTTACTTCGCCAAGCTGATCGCCGTTGATATATGCGCGTAAAGTCATTTCTGATAAATCGGCAATCTTGTAAAGCGCTTTTCCTGTTGCGGCAATTTCATTTTGTTTTGTGTAGCATGTTAAAACAGTTCCGGCAATTGGATTTTTAACAACACTTCTGTTTATCTGATCTTGAATCTGCTCAATTTGTGCTAGCAAAGGAAGCGCTTCGTTTTGCAAACCAGTTTTTGTAATTGTTAAATTGGATTTTGCAGCATCATATTGTTTGTTCAAAACTTCAAGCTGCGAGTCAATATCATCAAGCTGTTTTGTTGTTGCGGCGTTTGCTTTAACTAGGTTTTCAATTCTGCGCTTTTCTGTTTCGGCAGTTTCAATTTGTTTTTTGACAGCCGCAAGCTGAATGTTAACGTCCGGCTGTTTGCTAAGAACAGCTTTAACGGAAGCTTCAAGTTGTTTTTTTTTTAAGTAAAGTTGAACTGTGTCCACAAGGGCTACAATTTCATTTTGTTTTAATTGCGAGCCTTCATTGAGATTAAGCTTTACTAATTTTCCTGTTGCCTCGGAAGAAACTATAATTTCCTCTGATTCAAAAGTTCCGGTTGCGTCAAATTTTCCGATGCCATTTCCGCAGCCAATTAACACTGCCGCCAGCAAAACAACTAAACCGATTTTGATAAATAATGATTTCATTTTCTTATCTATTATTAATTATAAATTAGTTGCCTATAGTAGTTTTGTAAGATTGCTCTGCAAGCATCAATTGTGTTTGATGAATTGCCAGGTTTTGTTTTGCCTGATCTTCAGCGTTCAGCTCACGAATAAAATCGTTTAAAGTAACTACTCCGTTTTCTAATTGAGCTTTGGCAGAGAGCTTAACACTCTCGCGAATCTCAATTATTTCCTTATCAACTTTGATTAGTGCTTTTAGTTTTTCAATCTCTGCCGCTTGCTGCTTTAGTCCTGCCTTTGTGTTTAGCAAGAAAGTTTCTTTCTGAGCTTCAACAGATTTTTTGTTCAGCTCTATTATTTCGTTTTCGTTTCCAAGCGTATATAAACTTGATGGCGACCAGCTTAGCTTAGCGCCAGCTATGTAAAACCAATCGAAATTGTTTTTTAGCATATTGAGAGTTGGCTTTCCATATCCGCCTTGGAAAAACAAACTTGCTTTTGGAAGAATCTTTGCCGTAACTAATTCCTTTTGTTCATCAATCATTTTTCCTTGTGATGAATAGAGTTTTAATTCAGGTCTGCTTATTTCTGATGAGAAAATTTCTGTGGAATTTACTCTCTCCAAAAGAACATACTCGTTCAATGATTGATTAAGAAACAAACCAAGCATTTCCACAAAAGCTTTTCTGGATGATTTTATTTCAATCTCTCGCTGATCGGTTTTCAAATATTCAGCTTTAAGTAGATCAACATTTGGTTTTGTTGCGGTTCCATTTGCAAAAGCAGCATTTAGTTTATCTAAACTTCCTTGCAAATCTTTTTTAAGCAGTTCGGTTTGAACAAGCTGCTCCTCAAACAGTATAATTCCAAAGTAAAGCTGATTTATTCTGTCTTTCACTTTCAACAGCTCAACTTCAATTTTTTGCTCATCTACTTCGGCGGCGGCTTTTTGCAGGTTTGACTGCGAACTCATAACTCCGCCATCGTATAAAACTTGTGTTACATCTGCAACAGCTTTGTATTGATCTTTAGTTACAGATTCTATCTTATTTCCCGGCAAAGCTATTGGCAAACTTGTTACATCGGATTGATATGCTGCCTGTCCGCTAATTGTTATTTGAGGAAGATAACCGCGCCAAATATTGTTCACACTATATTCTTTGCTTTGAGCAATATATTCTTTCTGTTTAATCAACGGAAAGTTAGCGCGTGCTTTTTCGTAACATTCGTTAAGTGTTAATTTTGTTTGAGCATAAACAGCACCGGCAAACAAATAGACTATTAATAAATACTTTGCAGTTTTCATATCGCTTCTTTGTTAAAAGATTTATCAAAAATTTTTTTTCCTTTTTCTGTAAGAACTCCGCCAATAATAATTTTGAATGTAGTCTGCGCGGCAACTACGACGGAGAAATTGTTGTTTATAATAAACTCCGGATTTACTGTTGTTCTAACCGCATTAACAAAAATGTTCATAACTATTGGTGTTGGATAATCAAGAAACAATCCTTCGGCTTTTCCTTGCTCATAAACTTTGGTAATGTTTCCATACATCATTTCTGTTCTAAAACCATCCACGTGTTTCCAGACTTCGGGATAATTACTTCTAAGTTCTCCTAATAATCTATCTCCAATCTTTCCCGCAGTTTTGCTCAGCAGCGCAATCAGTTCCGAAAGCTTTTCAACTGCATTTTTATCACTTTCTATTATGGGAATAATTTTCCTTTCCATTTTTTTCGTAAAGTGATTTGCAACCGCCATTACCAAGTCACTTTTTGAAGGAAAGTATTTATAGATAGTTTTCTTACTCATCTTAAGCGATGAGGCAATATCATCCATTGTTGTTTTGTAGAAACCCGAAGTAAAAAGTATTTCTTGGCTTCCATCTAATAACTTTTCTTTTTCTTTCATGCTCTCAGTAAACTATTTTAGTTTTTCTGGTTTCCAATATACGTTACAGAAACTCGTTTTGTCAAGAAATAGTTTCCGCAAAAAAGATAATTGTTCTGTTTTGGGCAAAAATTGGAGGATTAGATTTTTACCCCTACAAACCGGATAACATAACCAACTCCTTGGTGTCCGTTTCCTTCATCCATTTGGATTGTTTCTTTGGCAAGTTTTTCAAACTCCAGATCAATAAAATCGCTAACCGCGTCTTCGAGCGAGTATAAAAGATCTTCATCTTTCGGTCCGGCATAAGGAACTTTGAATTGCTCTTTATCAAACAATTCCAATATTAATTTTCCGCCGGGTTTTAATGCGCCAATTGCTTCTTTGTAAACATCGTTGCGGCAATCCGACGGCAAATGAAAATATATTATTGCCACTGCATCATACTTCTCTTTTTGAAATTTATGAAACTTAAGATTGACCAGAGCATAATTAATTTTTACCTCTTTCTCTTCGGCAAGTTTTTCAGCCTTTACTTTTGCTGCTTCGCTGGAATCGAGTGCATCAACATCCCAGCCCAATGTTGCCGCATAAACAGCGTTTCTTCCTTCGCCTTCTGCAGGAAACAAAATTTTTCCAGGTTTTAAATTTTCTAATTCTTGTTTCAAGAAAACATTTGGCTCTTTTCCATAAAGAAATTCTTCTTTGCCAAAACGCTCATTCCAAAACTCGCTCATATAACTCCAAACTTTTTTATCAAAAATAATGTTGAGAAAGATAAATCACCAACAAATTGATTTAGCGTTTAATATTTTTGAATTAACAAATGGAAACAAAATGATCAACACGGAAAAAATTATTATTATAGGTGACAGAGTTTTAATTAGACCAGAAGAAAATACTGCAAAGACAAATTCTGGACTTTATCTTCCTCCCGGAGTTTATGAAAAAGAAAAAGTTCAAGGCGGATATGTAATAAAAGCCGGTCCGGGCTATCCGGTTGGTTTACCAGCCGATGACGATGAACTATGGCGCGAAAAGAAACCTATAAAATATATTCCGCTTCAAAGTAAAGAGGGCGATTTTGCTGTATTCTTACGCAAAGATGCGGTTGAAGTTGAAATCGAAAAACAAAAAATGGTAATCGTTCCGCAAAGCTCTATTCTTTTGCTTTACAGAGATGATGATTTATTAAGCTAACCCAAAAAGGATTGTGATGAGTATTTCGTTTGAAATCTTTTTACAAAAGTATGAATCAAAAGTAGTTGAGTTAAGCAGGCAAACTGCACTTTCATATTTCGATGCGTCTATCAGCGGAAAGCCGGAAGATTACCAAAAGTGCAGCGAACTGCAGCTTGAACTCAGCAAAATATATACTAACAAAGATGATTTTGAAATACTAAAACAGATCCGCCAATCGGGTGAAGTGAAAGATTCTTTACATAGCAGACAATTAGAATTAATCTATAATTCATATGCGGCAAATCAGTTTGATGAAAAACTGCTCGGGCAAATAATTTCGCTATCAACAAAGGTTGAAGAAACATTTGCTACTCACCGTGCAGAAATTAATGGAAAGAAACTAACCGATAACGAAATAGATGTAGTTCTAATTGAATCAACAGACTCAAAAGAATTAGAAACCGTTTGGAACGCTTCAAAAGAAATTGGTGAAGTAGTTTCTAAAGATGTTCTTGCGCTCGTAAAGATGAGAAACGTAGCGGCAAAGCAGATAGGTTATAAAAATTATCATTCTATGAGTTTAGAACTAAGCGAGCAATCCCCCGATGAAATAGAAAAACTTTTTGATGAGTTAGATAAACTAACATGCGATGCTTTCTTCAAACTAAAAAGTGAAATTGATTCTTATCTGAGTAAAAAGTATTCTGTTGAAGTTCATCAATTAATGCCGTGGCATTATCAAGATAAATTTTTTCAGCATGGACCAAAGATTTACAATGCGGATCTGGATTCATACTTCAAAGAAATTAACATTGAAGAAGTAACCAAACAATACTTCGATGGAATCGGTCTTAACATTGACGACCTAATCTCCAATAGCGACCTTTACGAAAAAGAAGGAAAATATCAGCACGCTTACTGCACTGATATTGACAAGAGCGGTGATATAAGGGTTGTCTGTAATATAAAACCCAGCCAGAGATGGATGAGCACAATGCTGCATGAGTATGGGCACGCAGCGTATGATAAATTTATAAACCAAAAGTTGCCTTGGAGTTTGCGCGAACCGGCTCATACATTTGCTACAGAAGCAATTGCTATGCTGTTCGGAAGATTCGCTTCAAATCCCGTTTGGTTAAAAGATATTATTGGAATCAGCCAAGAAGAGGCAAATAAAATTTCTGTTGCTTGTTACAACTTACTTAGACTCGAGCAATTAGTTTTTTCCCGCTGGGTTCAAGTGATGTATAGTTTTGAAAAGACGATGTATGAAAATCCAGAACAAGACTTAAATGCTGCTTGGTGGAACTTGGTAGAGAAATATCAAGGTTTGAAAAAACCGGAAGGAAGAAACAAAGCAGATTGGGCTTCCAAAATTCATGTGGCGTTGTACCCGGCTTACTACCATAATTATATGCTCGGTGAGCTTTTAGCTTCTCAGCTGTTAAACCGTATCAATAGTTCTCTTTTAGAAACACAAAATTCAGAAAGTTTTACGGGAAACAAGAACGTTGGAAATTATTTGATAAACGAATTCTTTGCATTTGGTTCTTCACTCCACTGGAAAGATTTAATAACAAAAGCTACAAAAGAAAGTTTATCACCAAAATTTTATGCGGCTCAGTTTGTTAAATAGACAAAAACTATGGTCTTAAAATCGAAATCAAGAATGAATATTATTTTATTTGACTTATGATTTTTAATTATTATCTTAAGGCAAATATTGTTGTCTTAAAATGAATTTAGCCGTTCTTCCAACTAAAACTAAGCTTAAAATTGATTCTGAGACTTTGTTCTTAATCTCAGAACTTGAGAAATCGCTTGCCCAGTTAGATATTCTAACAAAGTTTCTACCAGAAGATTATTGCACTCTTCTTAAAACTATCGAGGCAATAAACAGCTTTAATATAGATAACTCTCCTACAATTAATTTTGAGCAATTCTTTTTAAGTAAAAAAGACTATACTGAAATCCAACGACAAGTAACTTCGCTTGAAACAGCATTAAAAATTTTCAAAGACGTTAATCCTAACAGGCTAATAAAAACGCTTCATCAAGAAATTTTAACAAATGAAAAAGATTCGGCTGGAATTTTTAGAGAAGACAATGTTTTAAGCGAAACACCCGGCAAAATTATTCTTCCACAAAATGTAAGCGAGTTGATGAATAACTTAGAAAGTTACTTGATGAGCGATGTTTCTTATCACACGTTTATAAATGCGGCAATCATACACGCGCAGTTTGAATTAATTCATCCTTTCGGCTCGCACAATGGAATTGCTGGAAGAGCTTTAACGCAGCTTCACTTTGTTTGGAAAAGAAAACTTACTAAACCGATATTGCTACTATCTAGAGCCCTTTTAGAAAGGAAAATAGAGTACTTTGATAAATTGCATGATATAGCCATCAACGCAAATTGGAACAGTTGGATAAAGTTTGCGCTAGAGGCTTTTCTTCAAGCAACTAAAAACTCAATTGCGCTTTTAGAAAAGATTAACTCGTTTTACAGAGAAACAGTTTCCGCATCTATAAAAAACACTTTTGCTGCGCCAGCGTTGCTAAAAGTAATTGAGTACATAAAAACGAAGCCAGCATTTACAATTCAAATGCTTACAGCATCTCTTGTACTTTCCAAGCAAACGGCAAGCATTATTATTACCAAGCTTCTCGAAGAAAAAATTATTACCGAGTCTACCGGCAAGCAGCGTTATAGAATATTTAAGAACACAATGCTTCTTGATGCTGTTAGCAGATAAATTTTTTATTTAGTTCATAATCTTTCAATAACATTTAGGAGCAGCAATGAAAATAATAGAAGAATTTAAAGCCTTTGCTATGAAGGGCAACGTAGTTGATATGGCGATTGGTATAATTATTGGTGCGGCTTTCGGCGGTGTTGTTACTTCACTGGTAACAGATGTTTTAACTCCTCCAATTGGCGCATTAATAGGCGGCATAGATTTTAGTGCTTTTGCAATTAAACTTTCTAATCCGCTTAACGGCAGTAACCCTGTAGAAATTCTCTATGGCAAATTCTTGAATGCTGTATTTAATTTCTTTATTGCTGCGCTTGCGGTTTTCATTTTAGTAAAAGCGATGAACCGTTTGAAAAAGAAAGTAGAAACAGCGCCGGATACTGTACAAATGCCAAGCGAAGAAGTTGTTTTGCTAACTCAAATTAGAGATTTGCTGAGTAAGAAATAATTTTTCGCCGCGTTGTTTGTGTCTTTTAAATTAGTGCCTTGGTTCTGGTTTTGGGTTGAGCACTATGATGAGCTAACTCTTTAGGGTGGTTCTAAAACAGGCGCTTAAATTTTTAACACTGCGTTCACAAAAAAAAATAATGTTTTAGAACCGCCATTTATTTACACTTTCTAACTTCTTCTCTCATTTACTATATTTGCGCCTAATTTATTAACAGATCCAAAGAGGTGTGCTATCGCAAAAGTACAAAAGGAATTTACATCGCCTTCAGGCGGAACCGTAGAAAAAATTGTGTCGCTCGCAAAGCGTCGAGGTTTCGTATTTCAATCATCCGAAATTTATGGCGGATTAAACGGCTGCTGGGATTACGGACCATTAGGCGTTGAACTTTTGAAAAACGTAAAAGAAGAATGGTGGAAAGCCATGACTTACCGCGAAGACATTGAAGGATTGGACGCATCTATCTTAATGCACGCACGCGTTTGGGAAGCAAGCGGGCATGTTGAAAACTTTACCGATCCGATGATAGATTGCAAGCAATGCAAAGCCCGTTTTAGAGTTGATACTTTAGCTGAATTAATTTCTGATAAGAATAAAGAAAAAGCATTGAAGGAATTAGATTCTTCAATAATGCAGGTAGAAGGAACTCTTGCAGAGAAATTCGAGAAAATTTTAGACGATCAGACTCACGCTCCAAATCTTTTAGCATTACTCGGCTGTCCGCAATGCGGAAATAAAGGCACATTTACGCAGCCGCGTAAGTTTAATCTTATGTTCAAAACTTTTTTGGGACCTGTTGATGACTCTGCTAACGTAATTTATTTGCGCCCAGAGACGGCACAAGGAATTTTTGTTAACTTTCAAAACGTACAAAACTCAAGTCGTCAAAAACTTCCATTCGGAATTGCGCAGATAGGAAAAGCATTTCGTAATGAAATCAACACAAAGAATTTCTTATTCCGCACAAGAGAGTTTGAGCAAATGGAAATGCAGTATTTTTGCAAACCGGGAAGCGACACTCAGCATTACGAAGACTGGAAAGAAAAAAGAATTGCTTGGTTTAAATCCCTTGGAATGACACCCGAGAAACTCCGCTTTCATGATCATCCCAAAGACAAACTTGCGCACTATGCAAAGAACGCAACAGATATTGAATATGAATTTCCATTCGGCTGGGGCGAGATAGAGGGAATTCACAACAGAACAGATTTTGATTTAGGAAGGCATCAAGAATACAGCGGAAAGAACCAGCAATATTTTGATGATGAAACAAAAGAAAAATTCATTCCATACATTATTGAAACATCCGCCGGCGCTAGCCGTTCATTCATGGCTTTCTTGGTTGACGCTTACCACGAAGAAGAAGTAAAAGGTGAATTGAGAGGCGTTCTCCGGTTCCATCCAAAGCTTGCACCTATTAAAGCCGCAATTCTTCCATTGGTAAACAAAGATGGAATGCCGGAAATTGCGCGCAAGATCGAAGCCGAACTTCGTCCGTTTTTAAGAATTTTTTATGATGATAAAGGCGCTGTTGGAAGACGTTACAGAAGAATGGATGAAGTTGGAACTCCTTTCTGTATTACTGTTGATACGCAGACAATGGAAGACCAAACTGTTACAGTACGAGAGCGGGATTCGATGGAACAAGTTCGTGTTTCGATAGATAAATTGCTTGTTTATCTGCTCGAAAAACTTCGGTAAACAATTAAAGAGGCGTTTACAAAACGCCTCTTTTTTTAACCAGTTATCGAAACTGCTGAAATGAAAAACCCGCTAAATGTCTATACTAAAAAAATCATTTCGGACTTTGCTAACTCCGCTCTAATTTTTTTAAACCCAAATTTTCCGTTAGGCAAACCTGTCTGCGGTAGGCAGGTTTGCCCTTTGGGCGGACAGGCATTAAGTCATTTAGAGTAATAGGTTATATCGAAATTCTCAATTTTCAAAACTTACTAAAATCTTATCCCGCATGGCGGGACTTGTCGGGGTTAACCCCGTCCCGATTTTCGGGATGGCCTTCGGCAATCCCGCTTATATTTAGCGGGACATTTCTAATGAATTTTTTGGGTTTATATTATCCCGAAAACATGACTTCCAACGGGCAAGATAGAACGGAATGCATTAACTAAAAACTTCTGTTTAGCCGTCGCTGAAAAAAGTCAGTTAATTTTTAAGAATACGAGAGATTGATATTTTTGATAAGTGAAGGAGCTAAAGTATTTATCAGCAATTCGATTTTTTAACCATTCCAAAATAAGCAAAAAGTTTGCTTTGGCAGGCGGGGCAGCGAGGTTTCTGAAAACAAATTTTATTTATTCGCCTCAAGAGGCGGGGAATTTGACCCTCGTCCGCCTCTGGCGGATTTAATCCGCAAGCTACTAATACTGCATTAATATGATCGCCATCTTTGCCTTTGAGTAAATTTCTATCAAGCCGATTGTCAGATTTTAAGTGTCCAAAGATTGGCTCTATTGCTCTTCACCTCTTCAACCACTTTATCAAATCTTTCGATTTTATGCGTCGGTAAAAAAATTTTGTCGGCAGTTTCAGTGGACAAAAAAAATCCCGCCGAAGCGGGATAAATTTTTATCTGAAGAACATATATCGGTTATCAACAATATCAGCTTTTTTCTTTAGCTTTTCTATCCATTGAGAAAGATAGACATTCTTTTTGTTTTGAAGCAGATCTTTCTTAATACCTTCTTTAGAAGCATTGTAGGCGTTCTGATCAAATTGACTTCTCGATTTTAGGTTAATCAAGTAAACGCTTGTTCTTCCTTTAACGGGCTCTGTCCATTTGTTCAGCTCGGCTTTATAAGAAGCGTTTGCAAAGGCAAATTCCTGCCCAAGAGTGCCGATAGTACCCGAAGTTGTAAACTCAACAGTTGTATCAACTACCGCTTGTGCCCAAATAAGTTTAGCTGTATTTGCGTCGCCGTTCTCACCAATTTGATTCTTAATTTGCTGCGCAATCTGCATTGCTTTTTCAAGTTTCTTTTCTGTTGTTACAGCGCTCTTAATTATTTCCTTAACTTCATCAAAAGGTTTCATACCAGGTTTAATTTCCTCTGAAATCATAGCGGTTACATAACCAGCTGGAAATCTGAAAACATCGCTAATTTCACTAGTTCCATTTTCAAAAGCCCATTTAACGAGCGCGCGGTTTATACCTAAACCAGCAATAGCAGAAGCTTCTTCGTTAAATGGTGGTGTTTCTAATACTTCATACTTCATAGCTTTTGCTTCAGATTCAAATCCATTCTCTTTTGCTAAGTAAGCAAAATCTGCCGCATCTTGAAAAATCTTATCTACGGTTGTAGCCGAAACTTGAATCTTATTCACTATTTTTTCAACTATAAAATCTTGGTTGGATCTGCCTGTAACTTTAATGATGTGCCAGCCGAACTGTGTTTTGATTGGTCTTTGCACCACGCCAATTTTTCCGCCAAAGCAAGCATCTTCAAAAGGCTTTACCATTTGTCCCTTGCCAAACCAGCCAAGGTCTCCACCTTGTGGAGCGCTTCCATCTTGCGATTTAGCTCTTGCAACAGTTGCAAAATCTGCACTGCTTGCTGCTTCGTTATAAATTGCATCAATCTGTTTCTTATCTTCAGCATCGTTACCAGTAGAGCGAATTAAAATATGAGATGCGCGCACTTGTTCGCTCGAGGCAGTTTTTTTACCACTCAGTTTATAAACTACATAACCTTCAAACGTAGCAACAGGTCCAACAATATCTCCCGCTTTAGCATTGGCAAGTAAAGTTCTTGCTTCTGCTGGAAGTGATGCTAAACCAACTGTATCTTTTTTATATGGTTGCTCAGAGTAGCTTTCCACATAAGTTTTAAAAGAAGCAGTATCGGCTTTAGCTCTCTTAACAACTTCATCCATGTTTTTCTTTACCATTGCGGTATCGCCTTGAGAAGCCTGGCGGCGAAAGAGTACATACTTTATCTTTTTTTGATTTTCAATCTTATAATCTTCGGCGTGCTCATTGTAATACTTCTTCATGTCTTCTTCGGTTACTTTTACATCTGCATCTGGAATGAGATAAGAATCAATCTTGATGTAATCTGCTTTCATCTTAATATTTTGTTTAACGAAAGAATCGTGTGCTTCAGATTCGGAAACGCCAATAGAAGCAGTTAAATAATTCTGAAGTTTCTGTTGTATCAATTGCTCCCTAATTTGCTTTTCAACACCAACAACTATTTCTTTATTACGTTGATCGCGCATAGCTGTTTCATAATCTTGCCTCTTAAATGTTCCGGTAGAATCTGTAAACTGTCTCTTTAGCATTTCAGGTGGATTAGCGCCCATAATTGCATCTCTTACCTCATCATCGGAAACAGCAATTCCAAACTCGGCAATTTTTTTATCTATCAACTTTTGGGTAACCATTGCATCCCAAACCTGATCTCTGAAGTAATCCATTTGCTCTTCATTTATCTGTTGCCCAGTTGCCTGCTCTTGATTCTTTCTAGCCTGCTCAATCATAGCAGAATAATCTTGGTAAGAAATATCTTCTCCATCAACAGAGCCGACATTTTGAGTCTGCGTTGCAGCAAAATCTAATATTCTAGAATCTGAAAGTACCATAAATATAACAAACAAGCCGCCTACAGTAAGCATAAACCATGGAGCCATACTCCTCATTTTGAGCATCATACCCATTTAAAACAACCTCCGCTTTGAAGTATCGAAAATTTTAGGCGCTAAATTTAGATTAACATCGTCTTAAATGCAATTATATATTTCCTCATAACTCATTATTTCCGAATGGCTTTTACGGCTTTTAAAAAAGAAATATCGGAAAATAAATTTGCTTAGCTTAGCTCGCTGTCCTAACTTTGCCCCGAACTTTATAGGAAATTTGAAATGCAAAGTTTTTCACATTCATGGCTGCCATTTTTGTATTTATACAGCTTTGGAGGTATTTTCTTTTTTACAGGCATGTATTTAATCCACAAAACTAAAAGCCTTGATTTACGTTTAAAAAGAAATAGATGGTGGCGCAAAGTGCTCTTTTTTGGATACTTCTACTTTTTTACAATTCACGCAATTCTAATTATAGCCGCATTATACTGGTGAGATAAAAATGGAATCATTACACGGATTAGGTTCAGCTACCGATTGGGTAGTTATGTTCACTTATTTTATCGGCATAATGCTTTTTGGAAGCTATTTTGCTAAATACAACAGAAATACAAATGATTTTTTCTTTGGTGGAAGAAGATTTGCTTGGTGGCTTATAACAGTTTCTATTGTTGCTACTGGCGTAGGAAGCCATAGTTTTGTTAAATACGCCGCTAAGGGTTTCGAACATGGTATTTCATCTACTATGACTTACATGAACGATTGGTTCTTTATGCCATTTTTTCTCTTCGGCTGGCTGCCTATAGTAGTTTATACTAAAATCAGATCAATCCCAGAGTATTTTGAAAAGAGATTCAGCCCAACTGTTCGTTTGATTGCGACAGTATTTCAACTTTTGTATATGATCGGCTATCTTGGAATTGGTCTTTTAACTCTTGGTAAAGTTTTTACTCCGCTTCTTCCTGCTTCATTCGATATTTTCGGTTTAATTATTCCTGTTCATTTAATGGGGGTTATAATTACAATTGCCATTATAACAGGAATTTATACAAGCTTTGGCGGACAGACGGCAGTTATTTTTACTGATTTAATTCAAGGAGGAATTTTACTCTTTGCCGGCTTTTTAATCTTTTTAATCGGAATAAGTTATGTAGGCGGTTTAGAGGCATTCTGGCATTTGCTTCCTCCGGATTGGAGACTTCCTCTTGCCGATTTTAACTCTCCTGCTGATTTCAATTTTGTGGGGATATTCTGGCAGGATGGAGTTGCCGGCTCGGTTGGTTTCCTTTTCATGAACATGGGTTTGCTGATGAGGTTTATGTCTGCTAAAAGTGTGGATGAAGGAAGAAAAGCGGCTGTGTTTAATGTGTTATTTATGCTTCCACTTTCTGCTATTGTTGTTGGTAACGCCGGCTGGATTGGCAAAGCAATTTTAGGAATGACAAACCCAACTTTAAATGCAAATGTTAATCCAGACGAAGTTTTTATTGCTGTAACACATATCATAGCAAGTAAAGGAGTTTTCGGATTTGTAATTGCAGCGCTTACAGCAACTCTTCTTTCTACTGTAGATTCTTTGATTAACGCAATTGCTGCTGTATATATGAACGATGTTCACCCGCACGTAAGAAAAATTTATGCCAAAAAAGTTGTAACACAAGAGCAGGCAGCAAAAGAAGAACTAACAACAGCAAGAGTTGCATCTTTTGTAATTACCGCAATTGGTGTATTAGCAACAATTCCATTTAGCCAATATCCTACAGTTTATCAAGCACATGGATATTTCCACTCAACCTTAACTCCGCCTTTGGTAACGGCAATTTTCTTAGGAATATTCTGGAAAAAATTTACGCCTGCTGGCGTACTTGCTACCTTTCTTGGCGGTTCATCTTTAATGATACTTGGCGCAGCTTACCCAGATGTTTTAATTGCTCCGGTTGCCCACGGAACGCCTTACGATCCTGTTCATCCTTACTCTTACATAAGTGCTTTATACAATACTATTGCTTGTGTAGGCGTTGGTGTGATTGTTACTTTAACAGCTCGCTGGCAGAAAAACATTGTTAATAAAATAAGAAAATCAGATTCTCACGATATGATAATGAGAATTTTTATTGGTGTAATTGTTGCCAGCTTAATTGTCATTTGGATAAACGCCTTGCCGCTTGTTATCTCAATTTTAATTGTGCTAACATTGACTATTCTTGTTGCGCTTACAGCACAGTACTATATTCATTTTGATCCAAATGTACATTTGGATGGATTAACCGCTTGGTCAATTCATAGAGCTAAAGAAATATTTAAAGGCGGTAAAGTTAACGAGCGCGAAGGAGAAATAGTTACAGCTAATTGGCGTTTAAGACAAGACAATGATGATTATGTAAATGTTTCCAAATTGGACATGAAAAAGATGGAAGCCGAAGTAGGCGACCTTGTTTACGTTACCGATAAAAGAAAATTTTTAGGAGGTTTAAAATCATTTCACTCAAAATTTGGTGAACCGCACAATGAAGATGGTATTATTTTTATTGCCAAAGAACATCTATTGGCGGCACAGTTTAAGGAGGGGCTCCAAGTAACTGTAGAAAAAGAATTGTAACAAAAACAATTAGTAAACGACCCCGGCTTTACACCGGGGTTTTTTTTAACTTTATTTCATCTCATCGTTCAATATAAAATCATAAATTTGCATTTGAATTTTATACCGAAACAATATTTCGAATCATTCGGTTAAACAAAAGTTAAATCATCAATAAAGGTTAATATAATGTTCAATTACGGTTTTATGGAACTGCTCGCTCATGGCGGCTTTACTCTTTTTGTTCTAATAATTTGTTCTGTGCTTGCCTTAAAAGTAATTATCGAAAAATGGATTACTCTAAAAGTTCTGGAAACCAAAAATCTCGAAGAACTTTCTCTTAAAGTTAAAGAAGCCATACGAGAGAAAAATTTCAAAATGGCTCAGCACGTATGTAAAATTGGCAGCGTAAAAAGAATGGGATTTAATATTACCGCTCCTTTAGCGAATGTTTTTCTCTATATGATGAATAACCTAAATTATAAGAAAGAAGAATTGATGGATCTTTCTTTTTCCAAAATGGACCAAGAATTAGTTAGGCTAGAAAAAGGAGTAAGCATATTAGGCACTCTTGGAAACATTGCTCCATTTATAGGATTGTTTGGAACAGTATTAGGAATTATCCGCTCGTTCGAAGGTTTATCCATTAACGAAGCCTCGAGTTATTTAACAGTTATGGGAGGTATTGCTGAAGCGCTTATTGCAACGGCTGCAGGAATTTTGGTTGCCGTTCCTTCCGTAATTTTCTACAATTATTTTATGAAACGAATTAAGCTAAGCATACCATCAATGGAAACAGAAATTAAAGAGGTACTTTACTTACTTAAAAAGGAAGCCGCATAATGCGTCGTTACAGAATTGATGAAAAAGAAATTTCTGAAATCAACATAACTCCATTTACAGATGTTGTTCTTGTGCTTTTATTAATTTTTATGATTGCCAGCCCGTTTCTTGTTGTTGGCGCACTTAAAGTTAAACTACCGGAAGCATCAA
The DNA here is from genome assembly GCA_009773205.1 of Ignavibacteria bacterium. Classification (GTDB taxonomy): domain Bacteria; phylum Bacteroidota; class Ignavibacteria; order Ignavibacteriales; family Melioribacteraceae; genus Stygiobacter. Next base: position 98,210 of record WPAE01000004.1, on the reverse strand, counting down.
CTGCAGAGCCTATAAACGATAACAAAAATGTAGAATTGTTTTTAGACTCTGCTAACAAGCTTTATATGAATGGAAAATATCTTTCAATGCAAGAACTTATTATTCAGATTCAGATGAAACTGCAGGCAAACCCAGCACAAGGAGTTGTAATAAAAGCAGATAAAGAGGTATTTCACGGAAACTTCATCAAGCTTCTTGATGAACTTAAAAAAGTTGGAGTAACAAAATTTTTAATTGGCGCAACCAAAAGAAACGATTAATATTGATTTTAAAAAAACTAAATATTGAAAGCACTTCTGCACTAATTTCGATCGGACTTCATACACTTATTCTCGCTGTATTCTTCTTATTAAGCGCTATGAGCACGTATGATGATTTAGTTGAAATCCGTTTTGGAGAACCTGGCGGCGGCTCGGGCGGTTTTGGACCAATGGATAAAGAATATTCTATGATGGATGTAGGTAGCACAATAAATCAATCCGTTGTTAACGACAAAATGGAAGACGAAAAACAATCTGTTGATGTTCCTGAGGCAGCCGCAAAAGCAAGTGATAAGGATGAAGAAAAAGTTTTCACTTCAACCGAGATGCCAGAAAATGTAAAACCCGTAAAAGTTAGCGATGTTGTTCGCCATACAGCAGGTAACAATCCAGATGGAAGAGGAATTGGCAGTGGACGCGGAACCGGAAGCGGAATTGGGGACGGGCGTGGCAGCGGTTTTGGTGATGGATTAGGCGATGGTTTTGGAATTGACTGGGGCGGAAGAATAAGAAAAATTTACAACTACATCATTCCAAAATATCCGGAAGGCGTTTACAAAGAGATTGATGTTAAACTTCGTTTTTCAATTTTACCGGATGGCAGCGTTGGGAAAATTAATGTTGTTAAAAAAGCAGATAGCAAATTAGAGCAAGTTGCAATCGAGGCATTAAAACTCTGGCGCTTCGAACCGCTTTCCGGATTACAAGCAAGTAATTCTCAAATGGTTACTATTACTTTCCCATTTAGGCTGGAATAGCTCATCTGTCTTCCAAAAGAATTTTTATATTCTATAAAGTATTACAAAGGTAAATACATTACTTTTTGCGTTTTTTACTTTCCACTATTTGCATAGCGGATTTTGCATTAAGCCTTGAGCTATCAACGCTTAAAAGGTTCTGCTTTAGGCGAAGGAATTGATTGAATGAGGCGGAAAAGTTGTTCTGTGTCGGCAACATCGGTCATTCGCATTTTACCATCTGGTGCAAGCATTTTCAAACCGTGACAACTTGTCACTGTTTCATTTCCCTCTTCTTTAAGGCGCTGTTTAAGCTTCCTCCAGTATGCATTGGGATCAATGCTATCAGTCAAAACCGCAATAACATCAACAATAGATAAATACCATTTTTCATAATCCGAATCCCAAAGGGTTCTCACTTTCTTGTTTTCAAAAATTTTTATTTCGTTTTTCTTTTCCATGCTATTTCTCTTTCTGTTAGCAGATAATTTATCAACGCTTGGCTGGGTTTCAATTCGGAATAAGAAATAAAAAATCTCAAAATTTATAAGCTCTTCTTCGGAAATTTCTCTTTCAGTTTCTTTTCAACAAACGGCGGCACAAACCCGGAAACATCTCCGTGAAATGCTGCTAAGTTTCTAACTATTGTAGAATTTAAGTAAGTGTAACGTGCATGTGGCATCAAGAGAATTGTTGCAATATCATCAGCAAGTTTTCTATTCATCAACGCCATTTGAAACTCATATTCAAAATCGCTCACAGCACGCAGTCCGCGAATAATACCAACAGCACCAACTTGCCGCGCATGATCTACAACCAATCCGCCAAAAGAATCAACCTTCACTGTAGGAAACCCTTTCATGCTTTCTTTCAGCATTTCAATTCTTTCTTCTACGGAAAATAATTCTGTTTTAGTAGGATTCTTTGCAACAGTAACAATCACTTCGTCGAATAATTCGACTGCACGGCGTACGATATCAACGTGCCCATTTGTTACCGGGTCAAATGTTCCAGGATATATTACTTTTTTCATATCAATTCCAATTTAGTATGCGCATAAATATAATCTTTTTGAGCAAACATGATTGTTAAGGATTTTAATCTTCTTTATTGTTTTCAAATTGATAAATCAGGCTATCGCCAATCTTTTTGAATGCTTCTATTTTAAAAGCATCTTCGTCTTCTTTCTTAGTTTGTATTGAACGCTCAACTAAAATTGCTCCATTTTCGTTAAGGTAATTTCTTCCAAGAAGATTTTTTACTGTATCGTGAATATCAAATTTGAAAAAAGGTGGATCCGCAAGAATTAGATCGTAAGTATCATGTTCGTTTATTTTAGAAAATTTTACTGCTTCCATTCTAAATATTTTGCAGTCGTTTTTTGCATCTAAAGAAACAATGTTTTCTTCTAACATTTTTGAAACGTGAAAATCTTTTTCGACAAAATGCACTTTGCCGGCTCCGCGGCTTAATGCTTCCAATCCCAACGAACCAGAGCCTGCATAAATATCGCATACTTTTATTCCGTCGAAATCTAACGAATGAACTAAATAGTTGAAAAGCGATTCTTTTGTTTTATCGGTTGTAGGGCGAACCAGCTTTGATTTAGGAAACTTTACTATTCTTCCCTTAAATTTTCCGGCAATAATTCTCATTAGATTATACGAATTGCAATTCCAGCAGCCGCTGTGAAAGAATTATATTTTATTTTATAGAATGGATTGTTCTGAATCTCTTCTTTGGCTTTCAATCTTTCAAATGGATTTACCTTTTTAAGAGGCAGACCAAAAAAGTTTTTTAATTTGTGTTCAAATTCCTCCGCTATATCCTGCCCATAAAGCAGAACTCTCTTAAAATCGTTTAACGAAAGGTTGAAATCTTCCATCTTCTTGATTGTTTCAGTCAATTCAATAAAAATGTTGTTCGATGAAGGATTCAGTATTTTGAAATAAAATGGGTGAACCCCATCCATTGCAGATACAGAAGAATATTTTTGATCTATGTAAATACTCAAAGATATTTCGTTGTCTATTAACGGTTTTTCGAGATATAAAAAAGCATTAGAGGCAAGATGAACATTATCAATAAATCTTAGCTGAAGATTATTTTTTTCACAGAACTGATTAATAGCAAAAACATGATGCTTATCAACAGCAATTACAATTGCTCTTTTTTCTTTTATAAGCTCACTTTTGTTAATTTCGATATGCTGAAGCAAAAAACTTTCACTGTTGCAGTGGGGATATAGCACTGAAAGTTCCCATCGAAAGTGTTCTAACAAATCTTTTTTTACTAAAGATTCATCGAATGGAATTTCGAATATCTTAAAAAAGTTGTTCGGGAGTGAAAACGAAACATTGACTGAAAATATAGATTGTCGTTTGTTGAGTTTATCAAAAGAATTTTGCAGCAACAAAATAATTTTTTCCGTTGGCAACTCTGGAGAAAAGTGTTCGGAATGGAATATCTGATCAACTTTTTCTAAGAAGAAAACATTATCTCGGTAGTTGATTTCTACTACCTGCATTTTTGTGTTTGTTATGTTTATACCAGCGTGATTGCTGAACACTTTTCCTCTTATTCGAATTTAATATGCTCACGTAATTTAGCAAGTTTTGCCTTACCAATTCCTTTTATATTTAGCAGCTCCTCAGCATTAGAAATTTTTCCGTTTTCTTTTCTGTAACCCAAAATATTCTCTGCTGTTTTGGTTCCAACTCCAGGTAAAGTCATTAATTCCTCAATTCCAGCTGCATTAATATTTACAAGACCAGTAACTGCTTTCGAATTCCCTTTTTCGTCTGTTCTAAAATTCAACACTTCTTTTTTTGAAACAACTTTTTTTTCTGTGGCTGCCAGAATGGTAGTATCATCTATTTCAATATTTCCGAGAGCCGCATTAAATAAACTGTCTTCGGCAGAGTAATCGAACTCTAAGTATTTGGATTTTTTTGAATTATCGTTAAAGAAATTGACCACAAAACCTGCCGAAAAAGCAGCCAAGAGAAAAAGAATAATTTGAGATTCGGTTTTTGTAAAACCAATTTTCCTCGAAAGTATTTCAAGCCACTTACTCATATTCCCCCGGGATGTTATCAATTTGGGATTTATGAAATGTATTAATCAACGCTTGTTGTGTTAAAAACAAAGCAAGCACTTATATTCTTAAAAGTAAAAAGGACTAAATTAATTACTTACCTGGTTGCATATTAGGTAGTTTTTCTAACTCTTTCAACAGCTCTTTTTCTTTAGTGCTAACATTTTTGGGCACGTGAATATTAATTCTTACAAGCTGATCTCCAGCGCCGTGACTATTAAGGTGCTGAATTCCTTTTTCACGCATCTTCAAATATTTTCCTGCTGGAGTTGCAGCTTCAATCTTTAGTTTCGCCTTTCCATTCAATGTTGGTACTTCCACTTCCGTTCCTAAAACGGCTTCAGTATAACTGATATATAAATCATAAATAACGTTATCGCCATCGCGTGTAAAATATATGTGTGGGATCTCTTCAAAAACTACAATGATATCGCCTGCTGGACCGCCTTGCTTTCCGGCGTTTCCTTCACCACGCAAAGTCATGTAATTTCCATCCATAACTCCAGCCGGCACGCTAATCTTAATAGTAGATTCATCCTGAACTCTGCCGTCGCCTTTGCAAGTTGTGCAAGGTTCGCCAATAATTTTGCCTGTGCCGCCGCAATTATTGCAAGGTGCAATATTTACAAATTGCCCAAATATCGAACGGGAAACTTGTCTAATTTCTCCGGTTCCGTTGCATGCAGAACATGATTTGAAAGATGAAGAATTTTTTGCGCCGGAGCCGCTGCAAGTTGTACACTTATTTTGTTTTTTGATTTTAACTTTTTTTGTTGTTCCAGTTGCAATTTCTTCTAAAGATAATTTTAGTGTGATTTTTAAATCTGTTCCCTGCTGCCCTTGGCTTCGTTGCCGTGATCTTCCGCTTGATCCTCCGAAGAAATCATCAAAGATAGAAGAGCCGCCAAAAGCGCTGCCGAAAATATCCGAGAAGTTGGTAAATATATCATTAACGTTTTGATAACTGTGGAAATCCTCACCGCCGCGCAAACCACTGTGCCCGTAACGATCATATTTAGCTTTCTTTTCCGGGTTGCTCAAAACTTCGTAAGCTTCTGCTGCTTCCTTAAATTTTTCTTCTGCTTCTTTATTGCCTTGGTTACGATCAGGATGATACTGCATCGCAAGCTTTCTGTATGCTTTTTTCATTTCATCGGCAGAAGCCGTTTTGCTAACACCTAAAATTTCGTAATAATCGCGCTTAGCCATTAATTGTTACCCTTCTCCATTTGTATTTTTTGTTTCCGGGGAGGCTAATTCTGCACTTACAATAACTTTTGCATGACGAATAACTTTGTCTTTGTAAGTATAGCCCGGCTCAACAACATCCAAGACTGTATGAGGCGCAATGTTTTCAACAGGCTGCTGCATCAAAGCCTCGTGAAGGTGAACATCAAAGGGCTCTCCTTTTGCATCAATTTTTTTTACACCTTGTATTTCAAGCGTTTTGTTAAACTTATCAAAAACTAAAAGCAATCCTTTTTTTGTTGATTCAAAACTGTTCTCATCATCAATATGAGATAGTGAGCGCTCGATATCATCATAAACAGAAAGAATATTTTTAATAAACGGTTCGGCTGCATATTTCAGAAGATTCATCTGTTCGTTTTCGTTTCTGCGTTTATAATTTTCAAACTCCGCTGCTTTTCTTAACAGCGTGTCTTTCAGTTCTACAACTTGCTTTTCAAGTTCAGCATTTTTTTCAAGCAATGTTTTTTCTGAGCCGTCTTGCTCTTTAACTTGCTCTTGCACTTGAGCTTCCACTGCTCTTTCTATTGGAATTGAGTTGTCTTCTTGGTTTTGCGGCATATTTTGATCTTTCATTTCTTCCATCTTTTGTTATATCTCCGTAAATATAATTTATCTAGACTTTGTAAGTTCTTGTCCTAGTTGTTCTGCAACATAAACAACTGCGGCAATAATTTTTGAATAATCCATTCTCTTGGGTCCCATAATTCCAAGAGTACCTGTTAAATCCCCAACTTGATATTCTTTTGTAATCATACTGTACTCAGAAAGCTTTTCATCTTTATTTTCTTCGCCGATACGCACAGCCAAATCTGTTTCAACAGATTGTTTGTTTTTATCGAGCACATGAACAATAATATCTTTGTTTTCTACAAGTTCAATTACACTCTGAAATTTTTCGTGGTCTTCAAACTCTGGTTGAGTTAGAATGTTCTTTGTTCCGGCAATTATTGTTTTATCGCTGTTTACATCTGTAAAAATTTTATCAACACTATCCAAAAACACACGTATAATTGGTCTGTAAGCTTCTGTTGGTACATCTTTCATTCGCTCTTCCAAAGAGTTTCTTATTTCCGAAAAACGCAGCCCGCAAAGCCGTTCATTCAATAATTGTTGAATAGAAATTATTTGCTGCTCTTTAACTTCAGCATCAATTTCCAAAGTAATAGTTCTTATCAAACCGGATTTAACACTAACCACAACCAAAATTCTAATTGAAGAAAGCTGAACAATCTGAATTTTCTCAAGAATAGCCTGCTCAAACTTTGGATAGGTTACCATCGCAAGCTGATTAGTTAGATCGCTTAAAATTGCAGAAGTAACCCGCAGCAAATCTTCCGTTTCGGTTTGGCCGGAAATCAAACTCATATCCACAATTTGCTTTGCCTTGGCATCAATAAAGGGCGGATCCATTAACGAATCAACATAAACCCGGTAGCCTTTATCAGTTGGCGTTCTTCCGGCAGAAGTATGAGGATGCCCGAGCAAGCCCATTTCTTCCAGATCTGCCATTACATTACGGACAGATGCAGGCGAAAGTCCCAAATCAAATTTTTTGGAAACATTACGCGAGCCAACTGGATTTGCAGTAAGAATAAACTGATGAATAACAAACCGCAAAATCGCTTTTTCTCTCTCTTTTAACTGATAGTCTTGCATAAATCCTTTATTCAACGGCGCAAAGTTATTAAAAAGCGGGAAAAGTTGCTTTGGAGATGTTGGAGGTGAAAGGTGAGAAGAAAAACGGAAGTTGGAAATGAATTTGTGTTATTCGTTTTACCTCTTACGTTTCTCGTTTACGGCTTCTCTCACTTCAGAAATACAATTTTTTGTTTCTCTAAAACCTTGTCTAAGTCTGCCGGTGTTTTACGTCTTATAAGCAGCAAAATATATTCTGCTCGAAAGTTTTTGCCCAAAAAACTTTAATGTCCAGAATTTTGGGCTTGTTCACTTTTATCGGTTTGTGGAAAATTTTACTCCTGCACTAATCCATCTGCCCGGAAGTATTACGCCGGGAATATCGAAGTATGTTTTGTTAAACAAATTAGTGGCGCGGATAAAGAAATCAAACATTTCAAATTGCATTGATAATTGTGTATCCACAATAATGTGAGAGGTGATGTTTTCTCTTTCTTCGTAACGTAACGCCCAGTTTTGCTTTATTCCCAAAAGCAGAGTGTTTGTAAAGCTGATTATCAATTGATGGCGTAAATGATCCAGCAAATACTTGGATTCAAAACCGCCTGTTTTTCTATCGGAAGTTAAATACACATAACCGAGATTGATTGATGAGATTGGAGAATTTGTGGAAATTTTTTTGGTATTAAGCTCAACATTAATTTCCGTTCCGGCAGTTGTTAGATTAGAAACATTTTCTACACGCCAAGGCTCTGTGGATTTAGCTCTTACCCAATCAATTAGATTTGTTCCTTCTTTTAGAAAAACTGAACCTGTTGATGTAAAATAATTATGTTGGTAAGAAAACCCTGCTTCGTAATTTGTGGTTTGTTCGTAAAGCAAATTTGGATTACCCATATTTGCAGGACTTACATAATAAAGCTCTGTAAATGTTGGAATGCGGAATGCTTTACCAATTGAAGCAAAGAGTTTCGATTTCTCACTCAAATTATAGCTTACATCAAAACCGGGCCAAAACTTCCAGCCAATTGAAGAATAGTTATATGCGAATAATCCAGTAGAAATAGAAAAATCTTTTATTGGAGAAAACATTTGCTCGGCGTAAAAACCGGTTTTACTTCTTGAGCGCGCGCCAAGATTAGAGCTTCTTATTTCATCGCGTCCAAATTCTAATCCCAAGTATGTTATACCGAGTGAAGAATTAAAAGAGGTTTGAATTTCACCTCCATAAGATTCTGTTCTGTGTGTATTGCGGTTCCAGTTTTGGCGCATATAATCTAACTGAAAATCATCGAAGCTGTTACGGTAAAATATTTTTGGCGAAACGATTAAACCGCTAACAGGTATTTCGGCAGAGATATTAGCTATTCTTGTAATAGTTCTTTCGTACTGATTTGGAAAACGGTTCGAGTAAAAGCTGTTAGCACCAAAACTTTTATCAATGTAGCCAAATAACAGATTAAACTGATTTTGTCCTAACGAATAATTTTGTCTAACAGAAATATTCTCCACATCAAAATTTGTGTTATGTCGGTAACCATCAGTTTTCTTTTTCGAATAAGAGATATTATTTGCAAGATCACCGGTTTTGATAGAACCGCCGAGATTGTATTCATATAATCCGTGCTGCCCGCCAAGCAATGATGCAGTTATAGAATTAATTCTCTCTTTCTTTGTAATGATATTAACAGCGCCGCCAAAAGCGTTTGCACCAAATATGCGCGCGCCTTGTCCCTTCAAAATCTCGATTCGCTCAATGTTATCTAACGAAACCGGAAGATTAAGATTATGATGCCCAGTCTGCGGATCGGTTAACTTAACGCCGTCAATTAAAATCAAGGTTTGTTCAAAAGTGCCGCCGCGTATTGCAATATCTGCTTGTGCGCCTTCAGTTCCGCGTGCCCGTAAATCTACTCCGCTTACATTCTTTAGTAAATCAATAACATTATTTACAGGAATCTCTTTTATTTCCTTAGCGGAAAATACTTTTACACTTCTTGATAAATTGTTAAACGTAATTGGAACTCTACCGGAAGAAACTATTATTTCATCCATGTTGTAAGTTTTCTCCTGTGCTGCCACAGATAATAAACCAATTAAGAAAAACATAATAGTAGTTAAAGATTTCATATTATCCTTCTGTTTAAAACGAAAAACTCTCTCAGAAGCTGATTAGATAAGTGGCTTTGTGCGCGTATAGAATTAACATCAATACAATTGCGGCTTTTGAATCACACAATGGTGATTGCCGCAACACAAAGCAACTCAAAGAGCTAATGAAAGAGTTTCTAAATATTTGTTGTCATTTTGAGGTCCCGTTTTTGGGACGAAATATCTCTAAGGTTTAATCAGAGATTCAGAATGACAAAGTATTACAAGCTAATTATATCTGAATAAATAATAAACGCCATTAACATAAGCAAAAGAACAAAGCCGGCGTTTTGTACTGCAATTTTTACTTTAATTGGAATTTCGCGTTTAATAATTCCCTCGATAAGAATTATTACAAAATGTCCTCCATCCAAAACAGGAAATGGAAGAATATTTATAATTGCCAAGCTTAAGCTTAACATCGCAAGAAAATAGAGAAATGGAATAATTCCAGTATCGGCGGATTTAGCAGCGTACTGGGCTATTTTAACCGGTCCGCCAAACGCTTGGTTGAAAGCAACATTGCCAACAATAACATTTTTTAAAGTTGATAAAGTGAGCGCAGTGTATTGACCTATATCAAAAAGAGCTTGCGTCATAGAACCGAAAAAACCGTAAGTGCGCTGCTCAACTTCGCCGGTATAAACTGTTCCATGCTTAATTCCAATCAATCCTTCTAAGCTCGGTTTTACTGTAACACGAACGGTATCTTTATCCCTTAAAATAACAACCGGAATAATATTGCTTTTGTTTGCTTGAACAATTTCTAAGACTTGAGCTGCGCTGTTAATAAAAGAATTATTCATGAAGATGATTTCATCGCCCGGTTTAATGCCGGAGTCTTGTGCCGGAGAATTTTTAAGAACTTCGCCAACAATGGTTTTGCTTGGATACGGGTAAAGGAAAAAGTCTTTTTGCAAAGCTTGGTTTATTTCTTTGCGTGAAACCGTAATAGATGTTTGCTCTCCAGCACGTTCAATTGCAACATTTGCATCGGCAGAAGAGCTTTTCATCATCAGGTGTTCAAGCATTTCATCCCAATCATTTATCTGCTTTCCATTTACGGCTAAAATTTTGTCGAAAGATCTAAACCCGATCTGTTCTGCGGTGCTTCCTTTTTCAACTTTGGAAATTGTAGTTGTCTTAAATACTTGCTTTCCCTGAAAGAAGTTGATTCCCCAAAAAATTAATACAGCAAGCGTTAAATTCATCATTACACCGGCAGTAATTACAAATAGTTTTGCCAGAGTAGATTTAGCACGGAACTCATAAGGTTTTGGTTCTTCGGCAGCAAACTTTGTGTCGAAACTCTCATCAACCATTCCGGCGATTTTAACATAGCCGCCTAAAGGTAATAAACACAAACGATAATCTGTATTGCCATCACCATCCCAATCTTTTGGTAGATCGCCAAAGGTAAAGCCTTTTAGCTTGTTCCAGCCGAAAAGTCGCTTGCCAAAGCCAATAGCAAAAATATCAACTCTCATTTTAGAAAGTTTTGCAGCGGCAAAATGACCAAACTCGTGTACAAAAACCAAAATGGCAATTGTTATTACGAAAAAAAAGATATAATCCATATAGCCTACGTTTAATTAAACTTTTTATATAATAATTCTCGCGTATTAAAGTCTGTTTGAAATACATTTTCAAGATCAAGAACTTTATCTGCGGGGATTGAATCGAGAGCAAACAGAATCAATTCCGGAATTTGCGAGAACTTAATTTTCCCTTTCAAAAAATAATCTACGGCAGTTTCATTAGCAGCATTCAAAATACAAGGCGCTGTTCCACCGGTCTTAATTGCCATGTAAGCAATTTTTAGGCAGACAAATTTATCAAAATCGGGCTCAAAAAAAGTAAGTTGTGCAATTTTTTTAAAATCTGTTAATACGCCGGTATAATTGAAGCGCTGCGGATAGGTAAGCGCATAAAGGATTGGCAGTTTCATATCCGGCGAACTAAGTTGTGCTTTAATGGAGCCATCGGTAAACTCAACCATGGAATGAACAATTGACTGCGGATGAACAATAACTTCGATTTTTTCTTTCGGAAGCTGAAAAAGCCAAAAGGCTTCTATCACTTCCAAACCTTTGTTCATCATAGTTGCAGAATCAATTGTAATCTTGCTTCCCATTTTCCAATTAGGATGATTTAGCGCTTCCTTGATTGTAACAGTTTCAAACTCATGCATGCTTTTATTTAGAAACGGTCCGCCAGATGCAGTAAGAATTAACTTGTTAATATGTTTTTGCTCTTCGCCAACTAAGCATTGAAATATAGCGCTGTGCTCGGAATCCACAGGAATTAGTTCTGCTTCATATTCTTTACAAAGATTAACTATCAACTCTCCTGCAACCACAAGAGTTTCTTTGTTGGCAAGTGCAATTCTCTTTTTTAGTTTAATTGCTTCGATAGTTGGCGATAATCCGGCTATGCCAACAAGCGCTGTTACAAGAATATCGTAATTATCGCGTTTGGCAATATCTAACAAACCTTCATCGCCCGAAAGAACTTCGCATTTGCTTCCTATTCGCTTTTTTAATTCTTCGGCTTGCAGTTTATCTTTTACAACAACCGCTTTTGTTTTGAATTCCTTAATCTGTTTCTCAAGTTCATCAATGCTGCAATTTGTGCTAAGCCCAACAATCTCAAATTTGTCTTTGAAGTTTCTTGCTAATTCAAGTGTGCTTTTGCCTATTGATCCCGTTGAACCGAGAACCAGAAGTTTTTTCATTAATTAACCGATATATCTGTGCGTAATAGCGAAAAGAAAGTTTATAAAAACAATTATGTTTATAACCTTGTTAGTTAAATAAAGTTTCTTCAAGGCATTATAACCATCTTCAGAAATAGAGGCAGAGCTTTCCAAATCCGCACCAATTATTCTTCTCAGCTTTTTGGCTGTTGGAATAATAACCACACCGATAATTATTAGCAGCACAACCATTAACATTTGTTTAGTAGCGAGCCAATGGTTATCTGCCATGCTAAAAAATCCATAAGCGCTGTTAAGAACCAAAAAAACACCGGTAAATAAAATTCCCACGGCGCCAATTATACCAAGCAAATTTGCAAAAGTTAAGTATAAACTAATGAACTTTCTTTCGCCGGATTTGTTCTTATTAGTAATAATTTGGTTTCGTAAAACAGGCTCTGAAGCTAAGTTGATTAGCCATACTCCGGCAAAAACGATGTGCAATGTTAAAATTGTGTAATAGTACATTTTGATTTTCCTCTGTTCAAAGTTATGAATAATAAAGTGAGTTAGCTAAAAAAGCTGCTGCTTATCAGCTAAGTATATAAACTTAATAAGCCTCTGTTTAGTTCAGAAATTTCAATTTGAAAGGGAAACAATGAAAAGGATATTTCTATTCATAGTAGTTATCAGTTTGGTTTTATCTACAAGCTCATTTTCTCTGCCGCGGTTTGCTCTTAGCCAAAAAGATAAATGTGCGGACTGCCACGTTAATCCAACGGGAGGCATTGTACGAAACGAAAACGGCTTTTTCTTTGGCAAGAATGTTGTGAGTATGATTTCTCCGCGTGAGGAAGAGTTTAAACTCTCACCGAAATTTTCTGAAAGCGTTTTGTTTGGCTTTGATTATAGATCACAATTTATGTACAGCGAGGAACGAAAACGCTCCGACTTTATGGACATGACCGGCTCTGTTTATTTATCAGCAGCGCTCGCGCCCGATATTGACGTTATTGCCCGATATGATTTTGTTCAAAGAATTTGGGAAGGATACGGCATCGCAAAAATATTACCAAACGAAAGTTACATTAAAGCAGGTTCCTTTGTTCCTTATTTTGGCTTGAGATTAGATGACCATACGGCTTACACACGCGGCGGTGATTACGGCTTACTTTTCTCTAAAGGAATTGCTCAAGGACTAATTTACAATCCACTTTACGTGGAAGCTGGAGTTGAATTAGGCGCTAATCTGAGTGAAAATCTTTTCTTAACAGCCAGTGTTGGAAAGCCTAAAAGCCACGCAACATTTGCTTTCGATCCTACATATACAGCCAGACTGGAGTATTCTCCAGTAATTGAAAAATTCCAGTTTACTCTTGGCGGCTCTTTTGCTTCTGCTAAAACAAACTTGTTTACAAAAGTTCTTAAAACAAATTTATATGGCGGGTTTGCCGGCGTTGGGTACAAGCGCCTAACTTTGATGGGTGAATATGACATTGCAAAAGATTATTTGGCTTCTGGTGCAACCACAAAAGCATTAATGCTTGAAGCCGCGTACAATCTTATGATAGGACTTGACGCAGTTTTTCGTTACGATAAACTTGAAACCGGATTACCAACCGGCGACACTAAGTTTGCTCACTTAATTCTTGGCGTGGAGTTCTTTCCATATAGTTTTGTTGAGCTTCGTCCGCAGTATAGAATTAATTATGCCGGAGAAAGCAAAGAAGGCTCTTTCGTATTACAATTTCATTTTTGGTATTGAAAAGGAGTAGTTAGTAGTTAGTATTGAGCGGAGCGACAAAGAATCTCTGTTTTTCTTTCTAAAAGCTAAACGAAGATTCTTCATCGGCTAAAGCGGATTCAGAATGACAGTTATTAGAGATGCCCTAAAAGCATATTGTTAGGTGTAGCCATCGTTATGAGCCTACTCTAAAAAGCCATGATCATTATTAAAAAATGTTGTTTTCGACTTACCCGCCCAACCCTCCTTAAAACGGCGGGCGGGTTAGATTCGGCTCATTTATCAATATAGTAACTTTTGCATACTGGTCATTGGCTATATCCAAGAACAAATAGATTGCGTGAAAAACCCTAACTGAAAATATGTGCAAAAACTTTCTTAATGGCGCTTCTAAAAACCACAATTTTCTTGGCGCTCTTTGCGTCTTTGTGTGAAATTTTTTAAAACAACAGTTTTAGAAGTGCCCTTAAAAAAGTAGTTGGTTTGAACCGCTTATCAGCGTGTATGTAATTTATGACCAAACACAACTAAAAATTCTAACGACCTATTCTTTACTTCTAAGATTCCGTTAGAAAATATATTTTGAAAACTGGGGCTATATCTAAGCTCACAACTTGCAAAATAAATCTCTGTTATTGGTATTTCAAATCCAAAACCAAAAGTTCCTCCGATATCTGTATATTTAAAATCATCGAATACAGATCCAACTGCTTCTGAATTTTTTCCTATCAATATATCGATCCTTGGACCTGCAATGCCATAAACAGTAAATGAATTAGTTTCATAACGTAGCTTTGCTAACAGGGGCATTGATAAATAGTCAATCCTAGGGGTAATAGTTTTCGTTTCTCCTGTTCCCGCAGGGGAATCCATTGTTGCTACAATAATTTCACCCTTACTTCCTTTTTGAATATAATGTGCCTCAGCTATAATACTTATTAGAGGCAAATCAAACCACTCCGTATAAACACCAAAAGCGAAACCGATTCTTGATTTATCAAATATTTCAATTGTAGTTAAGTCACCGGAATAATCCCAAGACTGACCTGCGTTAGCAACGCCAATTTTCATTCCAAAAGAGGATAATAATTGAGCGTTAACTACTTTAGAAAAAATAAAAATAACCAGTACGGTTACTAAGAATTTACTTTTCACTTTGTACCTTTGCCGTTAATCTATTTATTGCTATTACCTCAACTTTGGAAAAACTTCTTGCTCGATCGAAAGCGAACGGTTGAGCAAAGTTTGACTAAATCAATCCGCTGGTTTTCTTCATCGTGTTATCAAAATCGTCAATAAGAAGTTTCATCAATTCATTTACAGTAAGAACATTTTTTATTAACCCGCAGCTTTGTCCAGCTTCCATCATTCCTTCTTCAGCATTTCCTTCGGATATCCCAAGTCTTTCCCTTTTCTCACCTAATAGATTTTTTAATTCTATTTCATTCGCTCCATTGGCTTCTGCTCTTTCTACATTCTTGCTCCAATTGTTTTTTATCAATCTAACCAAACCAATATTTTTTAGAACAAGCGTGGTACTATTGTCTGTTGCAGCAACAACACTTTGCTTATAAACTTCGTGTGCAGAAGATTCAACAGTTGCGGCAAAGCGTGTTCCAATTTGCACTCCATCTGCGCCAAGCGAAAAAGCCGCAGCTATTCCTCTTCCATCTGCCACGCCGCCGGCAGCAATAACCGGAATATTAACGGCATCAACTAATTGTGGAATTAAACAAAAAGTTGTTATTTCATCGGGACCATTATGTCCGCCCGCTTCTACACCTTCGCCAACTATTGCATCGCAGCCAACGCTTTCTGCCTTCAATGCTTGTTTAATGTTTGATACAACATGAATTACTGTGAGATTATGTTTTTTCAATTGCTCAATGTGTCTTCCCGGATGCCCCGCCGCCGTGAAAACTATTTTTATTTTTTCTTCTAATACAACATTCATTAGTTCATTAACATCTCCACGGAGTAGAGGTATGTTCACACCAAATGATTTCTCCGTTGCGGCATTGCATTTAATAATATGCTCGCGCAACAACTCAGGCTTCATTGAACCGGCGCCGATTAAGCCAAGTCCGCCATTGTTTGATACTGCCGAAGCTAATCTCCACCCACTTACCCAAACCATACCGGCTTGTATGATTGGATGTTTAATTTTTAATAGTTCCGTTACGCGATTGTGTATATTCATATCAACTCAACAAAATCTATGGTGAACTTAAACTCGTAATACCAAAATCGCAAATCTAAAATGCAATAGTTTGTTTAACGTAAACCTATTAACTAAATTCGTATAATTAAAAAAGGAAATCATAATACTTGAGAGCAATAATTCCAGCAGCAGGATTTGGCACACGCTTAAAGCCGCATACATTTTCACTTCCTAAAGTATTGTTGAATGTTGGCGGAAAACCAATACTAGGGCACATTATTGATAAACTTCTTTCTGAGCAGATTACTAAAGCAACATTTGTTGTTGGCTATCTTGGTGAAAAGATAGTTGAGTATGTAAGCAGTGAGTATCCAAAATTAGAAGCAAGTTATGTTTCGCAAGAAATTGCGCTTGGTCTTGGGCACGCAATTCAAATGGCAGCGCCTACTTTTGATGATGAAGAAATATTCATCATTCTTGGCGATACAATATTTGATGTAAATATTCATTCGGTTTTCGAAAAGAAAATGAGTTCGCTTGGAGTTAAAACAGTAGAAGATCCCTCCCGTTTTGGCGTAGCAGTTTGCCAAGACGGCAGGATAGCAAAGTTGATTGAGAAGCCGCAAGAACCAATTTCTAAGTTAGCGCTTGTAGGTTTGTATTACATAAACAATTCTGAGCTGCTTGTTGAATCGCTTAACGAGTTATTTGAAAAGGATATAAAGACACGCGGGGAATATCAGCTAACAGATGCTTTGCAGTTGATGATTGAGAGAGGACACAAGTTTACAACATTTCAGGTTGATGGCTGGTATGACTGCGGAAAGAGTGAAACGCTGCTCGCTACTAATAAATACATACTTCAGACCAAAGGAACGAACCGCAATATAAAAGGGAACACAATTATTGATCCGGTTTACATATCTGAATCTGCCACAGTACTTGATTCAATCATAGGACCTTTCACAACTATTTCGGAAAACTGTGTTGTAAAAGAAGCGATTATAAAGAATTCGATCTTAAGCCCGAGTTCGCAAGTTGAAAAGTCTATGCTCGATAATTCGATAATTGGAATGAATGCAATTGTTAAAGGCAATTACAAAAAACTAAATGCCGGCGATTCATCAGAAATAGAATTTTACTAAAAACTAAAAGAGGTATAAATGTCATACTTGTTCACATCCGAATCTGTTTCCGAAGGGCATCCAGATAAAGTCTGCGATGCGATTTCTGATGGAGTTCTTGATGCAATATTTAAACAAGACCCAAACGCACGCGTTGCCTGCGAAACTATGGTTACAACGGGCTTAGTTGTAGTAGGCGGCGAAGTTACAACTTCGGCTTATGTTGATGTTCACGAAGTCATCCGTAAAACAATAAAAGAAATTGGCTATACAAAAGCAGAATATAAATTTGATGCTGAATCATGCGGCATCTTGAATGCAATTCATTCTCAATCGCCAGATATTGCAATGGGTGTTGATAAAGGCGGCGCGGGCGATCAAGGAATTATGTTTGGCTACGCTTGCGATCAAACCCCAGAGCTAATGCCAATGCCAATTGTTTACGCTCACAAGTTAGTTAAAAAACTTGCTGATATCCGTAAGAAGAATATAAAACTCATGCCTTATTTGCGCCCCGATGCAAAATCTCAGGTTACAATTGAATATGATAACAACAACAATCCTATACGTGTTGATGCCGTTGTAATTTCAACACAGCACGATGGCGGCGTTAGCCAAAAGAGAATTGCAGAAGATGTTAAAGAGCAGGTGATAAAGAAAGTTATACCGGAAAAATATTTAGACAAGAAAACTAAATACTATGTAAATCCAACCGGGCGTTTTGAAATTGGCGGACCGCACGGAGACAGCGGTTTAACAGGTAGAAAAATTATTGTTGATACCTACGGCGGATGGGCTCCACACGGCGGAGGCGCTTTTTCCGGTAAAGACCCTAGTAAAGTTGATAGAAGCGCAACATACGCTGCGCGCCACATTGCTAAAAACGTAGTTGCTGCAAAACTTGCAAAAGAATGTTTAGTTCAAGTTGCTTATGCAATTGGTGTTGCTCAGCCGGTTTCGGTCTATGTAAATACAAGAGGAACCGGAGTTATGCCGGATGGATTGCTCGGCGAGTACATCAATCAAGAAATTGATTTAACACCTCGCGGAATTATAGAGAGATTAAAATTGCGCAGACCAATTTATCAGAAGACTTCAGCTTACGGTCATTTCGGTCGTAACGATAAAGACTTTACTTGGGAACAATTGGATTTATTGCCATTGTTTAAAAAATTATTATAACGAAAAGGAAATAAAATGAGTATAGTAGTAGAAACTAAAACTCTGAATTATAAAGTAAAAGATATTTCCCTTGCCGAGTGGGGAAGAAAAGAAATAGAGCTGGCAGAAGCGGAGATGCCCGGCTTGATGTCGCTTCGCAAAGAATATGGCTCTGTTAAGCCACTTAAAGACGCACGCATTGCCGGATGCCTTCACATGACAATTCAAACTGCTGTTCTTATTGAAACATTAATTGAGCTTGGAGCAGAAGTGCAATGGTCTTCTTGCAATATTTTTTCGACGCAAGATCATGCTGCCGCGGCAATTGCTGCTGCCGGAATACCGGTTTACGCTTGGAAAGGTATGAGCTTGGAAGAATTTGATTGGTGCATTGAGCAAACATTATTCTTTGGCGATGACAAAAAGCCATTGAACTTGATTCTTGATGATGGCGGTGATTTAACAAACATGGTTTTGGATAAATATCCAGAATTAGTAAAAGGCATAAGAGGAATTTCTGAAGAAACTACTACGGGCGTTCATCGTTTGTACGAAAGAGTTGAAAAAGGCACTCTTCCAATACCTGCAATTAATGTTAACGACTCCGTAACAAAATCTAAATTTGATAATAAGTATGGCTGCCGCGAATCTTTGGTAGATGCAATACGCCGCGCAACAGATTTAATGATGGCTGGTAAAGTAGCTGTTGTTGCAGGTTATGGCGATGTTGGTAAAGGTTCTGCTCAATCACTAAGAAGCTCTGGTGTTAGAGTAATTGTAACAGAAATTGATCCGATATGCGCGCTTCAGGCTGCAATGGATGGATACGAAGTAAAGAAAATGATTGATGCGGTTCCACGCGCAGATATTATTGTAACCGCAACCGGCAATGTTGATATCATAACCGAACAACACTTCCGCTCTATGAAAGACAAAGCAGTTGTTTGCAACATCGGTCATTTTGATAATGAAATTGATATGGCTTGGTTAAACGATAATTACGGTAACTCAAAAGACACAGTTAAGCCTCAGGTTGATAGGTATAATGTTGAGGGAAAAGATATAATTGTTCTTGCAGAAGGAAGATTGGTTAATCTTGGCTGCGCTACTGGTCATCCATCGTTTGTTATGTCAAACTCATTTACAAACCAAATATTAGCACAGCTCGAGCTTTGGAAGCATTCTGCTAAATATGAGAATAAAGTTTACACACTTCCTAAACATTTGGATGAACAGGTAGCCAGACTTCATTTAAATAAGATTGGCGTTGAACTTGAAACTCTAAACGAAAAGCAGGCAAAGTATATTGGAGTTAAAGCCGAAGGACCTTTCAAACCAGATTATTACAGATACTGATGTGAGTTCTTCATAGATGTATTGAAAAGTCCCGCAGTAAGCGGGACTTTTTTTAAGCTGTTACAAATTCTGGATTTAGCGGCTCACGCACAACGCCACTAGAATTTCTTTCCACTAATTGAAGGATCACTTTTTGTAGTGTGTAAATATTTGACGGCTTGCTGATATATACATCGCAGCCTGCATCGAGCGCATTAAGTCTATCGCGCTGAAAGGCATGAGCTGTATAACATACAACCGGAATGGAGGAAGATTTTGGATTGAATTTAATTTCGCGTATTAAATCAAGCCCGTTTTTTTTCCCTTTTATCGAAATATCAATCAAGTATAAATCGTATTTCTTTTCTGCTGCAAACTCGTAAAATGTTTCTGATGAATCACAAGAATCAACTTCAAAATATCTGCTTAAGAAGAGATCGAGAAATTTTTGATTTGCATAATCGTCTTCAACAATTAAAAGTTTTGGTTTTTCTTTGGGTAATTGCCCCATAGCTTGTCTCCATTTAAAATTACCGTAAAGGTTGTTCCTTTATCTTGTTCACTTGTTAATCTAATTTTTGCGTTATTAATCTTTATAAAGCTGTTAGCTATTGCTAAACCGAGCCCGGTTCCGTCAAAGCGCCGGGTGTAGCCCATTTCTTCCTGTGTAAAAGGAACGAATAGTTTTTCCATATATTCTTGAGACATCCCCTTGCCCGTATCAATGATATCTACATTAATATTCTCTGTTTCTCTATAGATCTTTATTTCTACGCTTCCCTGCTTAGTATATTTAATTGCATTATCAATTAAGTTAACAAAGACTTGAGTGATAGAATAATAATCGCAATTTATAATAAGGTTTTCCTCAGCTTTATTAGTCAAGAATATTTTTAAGCCTTTCTCTTCGGCAAATGAAGCATACTCGGCATAAATGGTGTTTAGCAGTGCGAATAAGTTGACTCTCTCAATACGAGCATCGTACCTGCCTGCTTGTAGCTGAGACATGTTTAGAAGCAAATCAAAAGTACGATAAAGGCGTTTGCTGTTATTTTTAACAGATTTTAAAATATTAATTAAATCTGCCCGATCAGTATCCTTTAATTCGTCACTAACCAGATCAGAATAGCCGACAATAACATTTAAAGGCGAGCGAATTTCGTGAGAGATTTGCGCTAAGAAGAATTCTTTTACTTTTTTTGATTCTTCAGCCTTTAATAGAGCTTCCTTCAAATCTTGCTCTGTTAGTTTTAGTTCGGTTATATCTCTTCCATAAACCTGACACATTTTAAACTTAGGGCTTCCGACTATCAAAAACTGATAGTGGTTTTTTTCAAAAGTTATAGTGTTCATTAGTGTTTTGGCGGAATCAATAACTTCTTGCAGGTTATAATTTTCAGTAAATGGAAGAATAGTTTGGACCTGCTCGCCAAGCAAAATTTCGTGTGGAAATATTTTATGTGCCGAATTATTTGCAAGTATTATTTTTCCAGTTTCATCGAATCTAAAAATTGGATCCGGTGATAGCGAAGCAAACAAAGCCATTAATTCCGCCTGCTGAAGCTTCAAGTTTTCTTCTTCGGCAAGATGTTTCTTTTTCAGCGGAATAATTATGAACCGGTTATAAACCAGAATAACCATAATCATTACTGCCATTAAGAAGAGACCAAAAAATATTGGGTTCTCTACACTAATGAGCGATTCCGGACCCATCTTCTCTAGCGACTGAAAAGTAGAGTCCAAAGAGGATTTGGGTAATACTTGTAATAACAAAAAATTGAGAGGCATCGGCAAAACCAATTAATAAATTAAAGTACTTAAGTATAACTGTAAGTATGTAGAATACAAGCATTAAGTAAAATATTTTCAGCTTTTTATTGTCCACATAATTTGTTATTAACCATTTTAAAAAAATGAAAAGCAGAACAGACATTTCGAACATAATGGCAAAATGGTAGTGCGTTGTTTGAAGAAAAGGTATAAGCGAAATTAAAAGAATGGGAAGCGCAATAAAAAGATACTTCATTTTTTTCAGATACTCTTCAGAAATAACGCTAATGATTAATAAGTAAACGAATAAAGCAATTATCCACATAGGAAGGCTTTTACTTGTAATCATTCCATAAATTAGGGTTATTGGGTCAACGAGAGCTAATATCAAGAAAAAATCGAACATATAGCTTTTGTAATGCCTAATGGGCGGCAGTATCCAAACAATAACACTTGCAAGAACCAAAAATTGAGCAGCTTCAAAAATTGACATTATTCAAAACACATTGGTGGACATTGGGTTGAAAATTCCAGTGTATATGCACCGGCGGTAAGTGTTGTAGTAGTGCCTCTATCTTCAACTGCAATAGAAGAGCTTCCAATCAATGAAACAAACTCGGCAACTTTGTCTTTGCTAAAAATGTGCATTGTTTCATTTGCAGTTACAGTTTGCACTTCACCTGCAAGCACTTGTTTTTTTTCATTTACAATTGAGATCCTGCCGTTTTTAACTACAAAGACTACATAGTCTTTGGCTTTCAATAAAGCTTGTTTTAGTACATTCGGTTTTAGCTCAACAGAGCTTTTTACTTCACCGAACAAAATATTTGCTTCATTTTTGTCAAAGATTTTTCCTACAAATCCCATTCTACCTTGTGCGTTAGAAACTGCGGAAAAAGATACGAGAAGGATTATGACAATTCCCAAAATTTGTTTTAACATATTAACTCCTGGCTGGTTAGTTAAATTTTATTAAAAGACCTAAAAGGATAACTGAAGATATTTATATTAAAGAATTAATGCGAGAAGATTTTTAGAAAAATTTGCCCGGAATTTTTGCACAGCAGTTTCTGCACATATTTCCTGAGAGTTCGAAAGTTTCGATCGAATGCCAATTTCGTTGTATTAGCAAGGCTTTACATTTTGGGCAATAAGTTGATTGACTTTCCAAATGATGAACATTACCGACATAGCAAAACTTAATACCGCTGCTTAATGCAATATTTCTTGCGTTAACCAAAGTTGAAATTGGAGTTGAAGGTATATTTCTCAATTTAAAATCTGGATGAAATGCAGTAAAATGAACAGGTACATCATCACCTAAATTTTGCAGCAGCCAACCGCACATTTGCTTTATCTCTTCTTCAGAGTCATTTTCTTCCGGAATTAACAGAGTAGTTATTTCAAGCCAAATATCAGTTTCGTTTTTAAGCCAAGCTAAAGTATCTAACACAGGTGCTAAATGCGAAAATGTAAGTTTATGATAGAACATTTCCGAGAAAGATTTTAAATCAACGTTAGCGGCGGTGATGTACTTGAAAACTTCTTTACGAGCTTCATTATCAATGTAGCCTGCAGTTACCATTACAGAATTTATTTTTTCTTCGCCGGCTAATTTTGAAACATCCACAACGTACTCGCCGAAGATAACAGGATCGTTATAAGTGAACGCAATAGAAGGAGTTTTGTATTTGACGGCTAATGCAATTACATCTTCAGGAGAAGCATAATTAGAATGAACTGAGTTTAGTTTAGCTTTGCTAATAGACCAATTCTGGCAAAACTTGCAGCCAAGATTGCAGCCTGCTGTTCCAAAACTTAGTATAGAGGAACCGGGCAAAAAATGATTTAGCGGTTTCTTCTCAATCGGGTCTATTGCAAAACCGGTCGGTCTTCCATAGCCGATAGAGTATAATTTCCCTTCAATATTTTGTCTGATGTAACAGAAGCCAGCCTGCCCATTGCCAATAGTGCAATAGCGCGGGCAAAGTGTGCAGAGAATTTTTCCGGTTTCGTGTGTTTCCCACCAATTAGCAAGTTTATGTTTTTCAAGGTGATATTTCATAATCTTTCCAAAATAACTTCGGGCTTTATTACTAAAGCCCGATATAAAAGCTAAACAACTTCAAAACGAATCCAGTTTTCACGGGCATTTTTAATTTTTAGACCGCCTTCAGTAAATATAACAAGGTCGCCTTTATCAACAATTTCTTTTTCTAGAAGCATTCGATGAACAATTTTGGCGGCGTTGTGTCTATCGCTAATATCTTTGCAATGAAGCGAAATAACTCCCCATTTAAGCGAAAGTTTATTCATAGTTTCGAAGCTGTTTGATACGGCAACAATTAACGCTTGCGGTCTAAACTTTGAAAGACTGTTTGGTGTGTTTCCTTTTTCAGTAAAAGCAACAATAACTTTTGCATTAATCTGTTTGCTTATTGAGCAAATACCTTTGTTCATAGAGTCGAAAAGATTTTCATCAATGTATTCTGGTTTGGCAAAGTTAATTTCTTTTTCAAACTCGTAAGCGCGTTCTGCATTTATAATTATTTCGTTCATTAATTTAACAGCTTGAGCCGGGTATTTACCAACAGAAGTTTCTGCGCTTAACATAACAACGTCGGTTCCATCCCAAACTGCGTTAGCAACATCGGATGCTTCTGCGCGAGTTGGAACCGGATTGGTTACCATAGATTCAAGCATTTGCGTTGCTGTAATTACAAGTTTGCCAACTTCGTTGCATCGTTTAATAATTCTCTTTTGGATGATTGGCACTTCGTAAGATTTTAATTCAACGCCTAAATCTCCGCGTGCAACCATAATTCCATCGGCTGCATGAAGGATGCTTTCGAAATTTGACACAGCTTCGGGCTTTTCAATTTTCGCAATAAGTGGAATATCGAAGCCTCTTTCGGCAATCCATTTTTTTAACTGCATAATGTCTTGCGCGGTTCTTACAAAAGAAAGCGCAACAAAATCAACCCTGTGTTTTAATGCGAATTCTAAATTTTCCAAATCCTTTTCTGTAACAGATGGCGCGCTTAATTTCATACCGGGAAGGTTCATTCCCTTCTTAGGTTTTAATTTACCGCCTTCAATAACTTGGCACATAACAGATTTTTTTTGCCGGCTTACTACTTTTAAGTGAATCAATCCGTCATCAATCAAAATTTTATCGCCAACTTCAGCATCGCTTGGAAGTAGAGAGTACGAAGTGGAAATTCTTGAAGCATTACCAATAACTTTATCGGTTGTAACTTCAATTTTATCTCCTTTTACCAAATTAATTTCTGGCGCTTCTAATTCACCAATTCTAATTTTAGGTCCTTGCAGATCAATTAGTATTGGAATTGGAAGCGATCTTGAAACACACAAATCGTTTATCGAAAGAAACACTTTTTCAAAATACTCGAAATTGCCGTGTGAAAAATTCAACCTGAATGCATTGCAGCCCGCATCAATTAAGCCTTCTAATTTTTCTTTTGTGTCAACAGCTGGTCCTATTGTAGCTAATATTTTAGTCTTTGCAAAAACTCTACTCACTTCTTCCTTCCTTTGTTTGATTTTATTTTGGTTACTTTTTTATTGCTTCTTTTTTCTTTTGGTGCAGGGCGTAATCGCTTTCTCATTGCTTTCAGTTCTTTTTCAACTTCGCCAAAAACTGTGTTCTGTTCCCAGTTCCCATTTTTTAGTTTTGCGCCAGCTTTTATACCGGTTAGTATTTCTATAGCTTCTTCAACTTTTGCAACAGAATAAATATGAAACATATTATTCTTTACTGCATTTATAACTTCATCTTTAAGCATTAAGTCTTTTACGTTCTGCTGCGGAATAATTACGCCTTGTTTTCCGGTAAGTCCGTTTACAAAACAAGTATCGAAGAATCCCTCAATTTTTTCATTCACTCCGCCAATTGGCTGAACTTCACCTTTTTGATTTACCGAGCCTGTAATTGCAAATGATTGTTTGATTGGAATTCCAGATAAAGCTGAAAGCAATGCGGCAATTTCTGTAATAGAAGCGCTGTCGCCATCTATCATTCCATATCCTTGTTCAAAAACTAAACTTGCCGTAAAAGAAAGGGGAACATTTTTTCCAAAATTTTCTCGGAAGTAACCGGAGATAATTAGTACGCCTTTATTGTGTGTGTTGCCGCTCATTCCGGCTTCACGTTCCACATTAATTATGTTGCCGTTACCCAGACCAACACTTGCAGTAATTCTTGTTGGTTTGCCAAAAGCAAACTCTCCGCTTTCGTAAACTGCTAATCCGTTTATAGTTCCAACGCGCTCACCATCGGTATCAATAAGAAAAGTTTTGTCCTTTATCATTTCCGAAACTTTAGATTCATAAAGTCCGTGTCTTTCTTTTGCTGCTTCGTAAGCATTATTTACATCTTCGGCGGTTACAATGCTCTTACTATTTGCATCTGCCCAGAAAGAAGATTGGCGTGCAAAATCTGCTATGTATGCAAAGCGTGTTGTTAATTTGTTTTTTTCTCCTGCATAACGTGCGCCATATTCGGTAATTCTTGCAATTGCAGATTTATCAAACTCGAGCAGCTTTTCGTTAGCAATTAGTTTTTTGATAACCGCCGCGTATTCGTTAACAGCAACATCTGTGCGTTTCATTTCGTAATCAAAATCGGCTTTGATTTTGAAAATCTTATTGAAATCATCTTCGTAGTTTGAAAGAATAGAATAGATGTAATTGTTTCCAATCAAAATAACTTTTGTGTTTATCTCGATTGGCTCAGGTTTTAAAACGCTCGGCGAAAATTGAAAAAGATTAGAAACGTCTTGAATTTCGAGCTGGCCAAAAAGTAAAACGCGCTTTAGTGCTTTCCAAACGCCGGGTTCTAAAAAAGCATCTTTTGCATTGATGATTATGTATCCGCCATTTGCACGTAAGAGAGAACCTGCCTTCACTTTTGTAAAATCTGCATACCAGCCGCCGCGCCCATCGCTGTATTTTTCAATAGTTCCAAACAAGTTGCTGTAAGTTGGAGATGTTTCTACTACAATTGGGCATTTTTTCTGTTTGGAATTATCGTGAATGATGTTTACTTCATATTCTTTTAAGTAATCTATTATTATACCGTCGGATTCTTCTCTAATTGGTCTCTTTCCTTTGAAAACATCCAAATTTTGTATGATGTTTTCTTCAACTTTCTGCAAGTATTTGGAAACGCGTGCATTGTGATATTTCTTTTTTATTTCTTCAATGCTTACTGCAATTAAACCACTTACAAAATGGCTTTCTAATTGAACAAGTCTTTCTTGAAATTCTTGTGTCTGCTTTAAGCTGTTGCGAAATACTAATTGCAACTCGTCTTGATAGCTTGCGTATTTGTTAATAATCTTTTCGCGCATCTCACCGGTAATTTGCTCTGCTTTTACAAGCTCGCCAAGTTGATACATACTGATTGGTGTGTTATTTACAACGGCAAAAATTTCCGGGCGTATCATCTCGCCATCTTTTACCTGTCCTAATGTAAAATTGTCTCTCTTAAGTTTTTCTTCAAAGCCAAACATAATTGCCTGCTGCCTCTGCCCAAACTCCGCAATAATTTTTTTCTTTTGCGATACAAACGGTTCCGTTTCTAAAAGCTGCGGAATTTTTTCTTGTAAAAATTTTATAGCTCTTGCAAGGTCCTTCTTAAACCTAACTGCATGTCCAGCCGAAAATTGAAGCAGCATCGGACGGTCTTCATCGCCAAAGTTATTTACATAAGCGTAGTCTCTTAGATTTTCACAATCGCTTGCAATTGCTTCAAGAGTCATTTTTATTGTTGAAAATTTTCCAGTTCCGCTTAAGCCGGTTACAAAAATATTGTAACCGGGGCTTTTCAAATCAACGCCTACACGCAAAGCTTTTAGCGCGCGCTCCTGTCCAATTATTCCTTCAACTGGTTTTACATCTGTTGTTGTCTCAAAATCAAAAACTGCTGGGTTACAAGTCCACTTCAAGTCATCTGGTTTTAGCTTTTTTGCAAGTTTAGCTTTAATAAGAGCCATAGTTTTTCCACAATTTTGTAGTAGTTGATTGCAAAATAAAGATAATCTATAAAAGATGCGGAGGTTAGTGTTAACTCTAATATTCTTAATACTTTCTTAACTTTACGCAGCAAAAAACATTCCGTCGTTAGGCGGAAAGGGCTTTCTATATTTTAAACCGATTGAAAATGAAACAGCCATACGAACAACTTATTTCTAAAATTGATTCTTTTAAGATACTTGAAGAAAAAATAAAAACTCGGACAAAGAAGATTTATGTTTCTCCTTTTGCAGGCTCATCAAAAAGCCTACTGATTAAAAAGATTACAAATTCAGAAAATCATATTTTAATTTTATTTTCCAGCTTTCAAGCAGTAAACGAAGCAAAAGTAGAGCTTTCCATTCTGGATCTCGAAAAAGCTGTTGTAGCTACAGATGATCTTTCTCCGGAAATGCTTCAAGAAAAACTAACAGATATAAACTCCCGCAAAAATTTCATTCTTCTTTCTACTTACGAAATTCTAAAACTCAAACTTCCTTCAAAACAGAGCGTTGAATCCAACACAACCAATATTGAAATAGGAGGCAATATTGGTTACGATGATTTAATTGAATATTTCTACACAATAAACTACAACCGCGATAAATATGTTGAGCAGCCAGGCGATTTTGCTGTACGCGGTTCTATTATAGATTTCTGGTCTTACAGCGAAAAACAACCTAACAGGTTAGAGTTTGATGGTGATTTCATTGAATCTATACGCCATTTCGACCCGGAGACACAACGCTCTGCCGATAGACTTGAGCGGGTTTCTCTTGCCGCTTCTTTGGCACATGAAAAAGAAAATAGTGGCAGCATTTTCGATTATTTAAATGACCCGCTAATCTTTGCCGATGAATATGAGCTTAAAGAACTTTTCCAGTTAAAAACTTCTGAAGAGATCAAAGTAATTCAAGCGGATGATATTGATGAGGAGCTTAGAGAAGAACTTTATGAAGAGGTTGAGCAACCCGCTTCGACTAATACCGAGCGAGGCGAGGAACAAGAACAAGAGCAGAAGCTAGAACAGGAGCAAGAGGCGGGCAATATTACTTTTGAGGATTTATTAATTAAAAACGCGCGTTGGATAATCGAAGCTCCACTTGAAAAAGATGAACGCGTTCAACTTAATCTTTGCGATGCACCTGTAATAAACTCCAACTATGAGCTGCTCTCAAATATTATTATTGATTATTCAAACAAACTGTTTCAAACTATAATTGCGGTTGAAAACGAACTTCAAAGCAAACGCTTGTATGATTTGCTCTGCGAACTCAAACCCGAATTAGTTAGCATCTTTGATTCTGGCTCACTTAAGCTGCAAGTTCTTCCAATTAAAAGCGGTTTCGTTGATAAACATTCAAAAATCTTTGTTCTTACAGATTATCAGATCTTCAATAAACCTTACAGAACTAAACTAAGCACAAAAGCTAAATACAGAAAATCACGTGTAAAAGATTTTGCATCAATCAAACGAGGAGATTTTGTAGTTCACGAAAATTTTGGAATTGGTCAATATTCCGGGCTAGAAAAAATTAAGATTGGCGATATTGAGCAGGAATCAATAAAAATTATTTATGCTGAAGGCGGCGTAGTTTATGTCAATCTAAATTATCTCTCGCTTGTTAAAAAGTTTTCTTCGCAAGATAATGCTCACCCTAAACTTTCTGTACTTGGAGGCAGCGAATGGAAGGCTACAAAGAAAAAAGTTAAAGCTAAAATTAAAGAAGCTGCACGAGAGTTAATTACTCTTTACGCAAAAAGAAAAGCTTCAAAAGGATTTTCATTCAGCGCCGATTCTATTTGGCAGCGTGAGTTGGAAGCTTCTTTTATGTATGAAGACACACCCGATCAAACTAAAGTTACCGAAGAAGTTAAAGCTGATATGGAAGGAGAAAATCCAATGGACCGCCTCGTCTGCGGCGATGTTGGTTTCGGTAAAACTGAAATTGCAGTTCGCGCTGCTTTCAAAGCGATGAACGACGGAAAGCAAGTAGCATTGCTTGCCCCAACAACTATTTTAACCGAGCAGCATTACAATACTTTTAAGAATCGTCTATCTCAATTTCCGGTTAGAGTAGAAGCATTATCACGTTTTCAATCTACTATAAAACAAAAAGAAATAGTCGAAAAAGTTTTCAAAGGTGAAGTTGACTTTGTAGTTGGAACTCACCGGCTTCTTTCTAAAGATATTAAGTTCAAAGATTTGGGATTGCTGATAATTGATGAAGAACACCGCTTTGGAGTAATGG
Source organism: Ignavibacteria bacterium (assembly GCA_009773205.1). Taxonomy (GTDB): domain Bacteria; phylum Bacteroidota; class Ignavibacteria; order Ignavibacteriales; family Melioribacteraceae; genus Stygiobacter. The sequence continues at coordinate 68,801 of WPAE01000004.1, read as the reverse complement.
CAAAAGAAAAACTACGTTCTTACAAAACTAATGTAGATACACTTACTTTAACCGCCACTCCAATTCCGAGAACACTTAATTTATCTCTTCTTGGCGCAAGAGATTTATCACTAATGGCTACTGCGCCGCCAAACAGGCAGCCAATTTATACTAATGTTTCCACATTCGATATTCGTAAAGTACGCGAGTGGATATTAAACGAGATTAGAAGAAACGGGCAGGTTTATTTTGTTCACGATAGAATCCAATCCATAGAAAAAATTGCAGCTTATATTAAAAAATATGTTCCCGAAATAAATATTTGTATTGCTCATGGAAAAATGAAGCCTGCAGAGTTGGAAAAACATATTTATGGGTTTCTAAATAAGCAGTATCATATGCTAATCTCAACAAAGATAATTGAGAGCGGGCTTGATATACCAAACGTAAACACAATTATTGTAAACAGGGCAGATAGATTTGGCTTGGCAGAGCTTCACCAATTGCGCGGCAGAGTTGGAAGAAGCGACAGGCAAGCGTATGCTTATTTTCTTGTTCCATCTTTGAACGCGATTACAAAAAAAGCTGTTAAAAGATTACAAGCAATTGAAGAATATACAGACCTTGGCGAAGGATTTAGTTTAGCTATGCGCGATCTCGAAATTAGAGGAGCGGGCAACCTGCTTGGAACCGAGCAAAGCGGCAACATAGACTCCGTTGGTTTTGATCTTTACATGAAAATGGTTGATGAAGCCGTAGAAGAATTGAAGCAAGATGAGTTCAAAGAAGTGTTTAAAGATTTACCGCGCCAGCAGGAGCGCAGCCAGCCAACTATTGATGCTTGCTTTGAGCTGGGAATTCCTCATGCTTATATGCCGGATCAATCCGACAGGCTTAGTTTTTATACTACTTTATTCACACTTGTTAAGATTGAAGAGCTCGATGAAATACGAGACGAAATGAGAGATAAGTTTGGTAAACCGCCTCTTGTTGTAGAAAGATTAATTCAAGCTGCTGTGCTGCGGTATCACGCTTCTTTTGCTCTTCTGGAGAGAATTATAATTCAAAAACAAAAAGTAATTGTTGTTCTGCCTAAAGGTGATAGAGAAAATTTCTATCAAAATCAGTTTGTGCCGTTATTGACCTTTATAAATTCTAAATACGCTAAAGAGATTAAATTTGTACAGACGAATGAAACGCTTAAGCTGGAAATACAGAGCAAGCCTAATTCGCCTGAAATGGTTTTAGAATTCTTGATTTCATTCTGCAAGGAAATTACAGAGGTGGTTGCTAAAGTACTTACAAACACAAAGTAAAACATCACAGGAGGACAAGTGAGAATTTCCAGAGTAATAAAATGGGGTTTGTTGTTAGCTTTAGTAGGAATTCAATTCATAGAAGTAGAAAGAACTAATCCGCCTGTAACTAAAGAACTGTTAGCCTCAGCCGAAGTAAAAAAAATTTTGAAAGATGCTTGCTACGATTGCCACTCGAACGAAACAAAGTGGCCTTGGTACAGCAAAGTAGCGCCAGTAAGTTTTTTAATTACAAATCATGTTAACGATGGGCGAAGGCACTTAAACTTTTCAACTTGGGGAAACCTGTTCACTCCAAAACAAAAAGAGTACAAAAAAGAAATTTGGGAAGAGATTGAAAGAGGTAATATGCCAATCAGCCATTATACTTGGCTCCATCCAAAAGCAAAATTAACCCCTGAGCAGTTACAGCTTATCAAAAGCTGGTCAAAGGGAGAAAAGTTTTAGTGGTATGGCAGTTAAGCTGCCGCCACGATGTGGCGAAAGAGTCCCGAAGGGCGATTTCGCCACATCGTTTTCGGGCTTTGCGTTCTGGCGGGTTTCGGAGCACTAAACTGTCAACCTGCACCACACTTGAATAGAAGCACAAAGCTCCAAGTTTGCACTTTACCCCGCCTGACGCAAAACCCGTGTTGGTGGCTGGTGTTCTTGTCATTCGTTTATTTTCAAAATTACATTCCCCTTTTTTCTGCCAGTATCAACATATTTGTGAGCATCAACCACTTTGTCAAATGAAAATGTCTTATCAATTATAGCTTTTAATTTGCCTTTTTCATAAAGCTCTTTGATTAACACTAATTGTTTTTGAGATTCTGACGCATATTCTAAACCTCCAACGGTTTTATAAATACCTCCCTTTGCTAAAAGTTTCTCACATTGTTTCTTGGATGTTTTACCAACAGCATCAAAGATAAAATCAAATTTTCTGTTTTGTTTACTGAAATCCTCTTTGTCGTATAGAATAATTTTTGAAACTCCTAAACTTTCTACTAAGAATTTACCCTCTGAACTACAAACTACCGTAACATCAGATCCATAGTACTTAGCCATTTGTGTTGCTGCTGAACCGACAGAACCTGTTGCGCCAATAATTAAAACTTTTGGTTCTAACTTTTCTGATATTTTGGATTTTTCTAAAAAATAAATTGCAGTTTGTCCACCAAATATTAAGGAAACGGCTTCTTCAAAATTTGCATTTTCTGGCATATAAGCAACATTCCCATTTTCTTTTACGGCAATATATTCTGCATAAGTTCCAAAATCAAAGCCCGTCATACCAAAGACTTTGTCTCCTTCTTTAAACGTTGAAACCTTATTGCCTTTGCTTTCAACAATTCCAGAATATACAGTTCCTAAAATAGATTTTCTTGGTTTAGAAAATCCCAAAACCAATCGCATAATTATTTTCATAAATCCTTCAACTTTAAGTCCTCTAACTCTTACATCGCCTGAATTTACTGCTGTTGCGACTATTTTGATAAGTATTTCGTTGTCTTTTGGAATTGGTTTATCGACAACTTGTATTTTTAAGACCTCTGGTAATCCGTATTTCGTGCAAATAACTGCTTTCATTGTTTCTTTTTTGTCCATTTTTAAATGTTTGGTTGTTTATGCGTTCTGTCGTCTGTTACACTTGCTACCAACGGTTTGCGGGTTTAAGAAGTTGGCGATTTCGGAGCACTTCACTGTCAACCAAGCACAAATGTTGATAGAAGCACTGCACTTGATTTAACCACGTCAGCCCCCATTGAGGCAAACGGCTGTTAGTGGCTGGTTTTATTTTGTCCAACCAACTGTTTTCTTCCATTTTTCAATTTCTTGTTTTCGTTTTTCAAAGTCTGTCGGTGGCGATTGTTTTTCGCTTTTTGCTTGTATTCGTATAATATTTGTTTGTTCTTCAAGTGAATTAAGTCCAACAGATTTTCTTCTTTGATTTACTTTTTCTAAGTCGTCAAAATGATTTGGACTTAATTCTCCGTTCTCGTCCCAGTCAAATTGAGTTCCGTAAGGTTGTGGTTTTCCTTCAAATACAGCCACTCGGTCAGTTAAGTAAGCCAAGTTCTTTGAGTTTGCTTTGTTTTCACTAACAGCAACTTCTAACAGTTTTACGCACTTTTTCATAAAGTCAGGTTGTCCGATAGAATGTTGTATAACCAACCAAGTTGCTTCACTTGCTTCTTCACCTACTTTTTCGGTTGTTGGATAGCCAATTTTGTCAATTATTTCGTTTAAGGTTTTTGCGTTTCTGTTGTGCAATTCTTTCATTTCTTCGTTATATCCGTCACTTAGTTGTCCGCTTTGAATAAGTTTGTCCCGAAACTCCAAGTCTGCATTTTTCAGTCCAATAATTATTTCGGCAATTTCTTTGTAATTCATTCTGTTGGTTGTGTCGTGTTAAACTTGCCACTAACTAATTACTTACTGTAAGTATAGTTAAAACAAATTATTTTAGTAACTTTACTGCGGGTAAACCACTAAATAAGGAGTTATATAGAGTGGATTCTAATAAAATTGATTTGTTGCGGGAAGTCCTTTCTTTACGGAACTATTCGTCTCAAACAATAAAAATATACTTAAAAGCTGTTATTCAACACACCAATTTTTCCGGTTTGCTTAAGCCCACGCAAGATTCTTTATACAAATTTGCCCTCCATCTTAAAGAAAAAAAACTTTCCTTTAGCCACATTAAAAATTCTGTAATGGCTGTTAGGCTTTATTCGGAAGTAATCTTTAAGCAAAATTTAACCAGCGATTTTTTGCGCGGCTATAGAAAAGAGAGAAAACTGCCCGATGTTTTATGTATTGATGAGATTAAAACAATTATTGAAAAGATAGACAACCTTAAACATAAAACCATTATCTCCCTCATTTACTCGTGTGGTTTGCGCATTAGCGAATGTGTAAATCTTAAAGTAAGCGATATAGACTCTAAACGGATGATGATTAAAATTGTGCAGTCAAAAGGTAATAAAGACCGCTATGTTCCGCTTTCAAATAAAATGCTTCTTTTGTTAAGAGAATACTATAAAGAGTATAAACCGAAAGAATTTTTGTTCGAGGGGCAAATTCAAAAATATTATTCAGCTCGTAGTATCCAGGCAATACTAAAAACAGCATTAGCTAAGTCGAAAATAAAAAAGAGTATATCCGTGCACTCTTTACGTCATTCTTACGCAACACACTTGCTGGAACAGGGCACCGATATTTCAATAATTCAGAAATTGCTGGGGCATAAGGATATTAAAACTACTCTGCTTTATACACAGATTAGCAAAACACAGCTAACAAAAATTAATAATCCATTTGATTCTTTTTAATCACTTGAGTTACGCAAGGGCACCTCTAAAAACTATCTTTTTAAAAATGGAGACTGCCTGCGGCTAGCAGGCGCTGATAAAACGGCCGCCCGACTGCGTCGTTCGAGGCAGGGAAGTTATTAGAGGTGCCATTAAACAGAATTCATGAAACCTCAACTAATGAGTACGGGCGTTACAAACACTAACGGGTGCCTCTAAAAATATCAACATCCTTTGTGAGCTTTGCTTTTTCTTTGTGAACTCCGCGTTAAAATTTTTAAAATGCTAACTTTTAGAGGTACCCTAACCTTACATTATATTTTCTCTTTGGGAAAAGAGAAATAGAATTCATAAGACATTTCTCCTAAACACAGTAATTGCATTTTTTGAACAATTATTTTTAAAATATGGGAACTTATGCTGCATTGGAAACGACTAAAACACATATCGTTTCCAATGGAACTGTTAACGAGCTATTTGTGTTGATAATTAATTAAAAGGAGAGTGAGAATGAATGAGGAAAAAGAGATAAAACAACGTATAGTTCAAAAAGCAGATGAATTGTTCCGCAAGTTTGGCTTTTCAAAGGTTACAATGGAAGAAATTTCATATGAGCTTGGAATAAGCAAAAAAACACTGTACAAATACTTTTCAAACAAAGAGCATGTTCTTAAAGAACTTATACATACACATAAGTGCGAAGTTGATGCATTTATAGAAGGACTGATGTCGAGACAAAACATTACTTTCATAGAAAAGCTTAAAGAGTTCATGAATTTTATTGCTAAACAAGCTGCAAAACTTGAAGAACCAATGGTTCACGATTTAATGAAAAGCCACCCAGCTATTTGGTGCGATATAGAAGAATTTCGATCTAAAAAAGCTCACAAACATCTTTCTAAACTAATTGAAGATGGAATTGAAGATGGAATTTTTCGGTCGGATATTAATAACGATGTTGTGGTTGCAGCTTATGTGGCTTCCATTCAAAGCTTACTAAATCCCAAAGTACTTGCAAAGCTGCCTGTCTCTGCAGATCAAGCCTTCCGAGACATATTAAAAATTTTGTTTGAGGGAATATTTACAGCCGCAGGAAGAGAAAATTATAAATCAATATAAGTAGGGAGAATCAAATTTATGATATTAAATAAAATTAAAGCAGCGGTTATATTACTCGTTTTTACAGCCGCTTCTATTGTAACTGCACAAGAAAAAATTTTGCTTACCGTTGAGCATGCAATAGAAACCGGATTGCAGAACAGTAAAATACTTCACTCATCATTGATGAAAGTTAAGGGTGCAGAAGCAAAAGTAAAAGAAGCAAATGCGCTAAGACTGCCCTCGCTTAAATTTAACGCGCGTTATACAAGGCTAAGCGAAGTTGATCCTTTTGTTATTTCTACCCCGTTCGGTTCATTTCCAATTGCGCCAGGGATTTTTGATAGTTGGGGTGCGCAGGCAACTTTTGCACAGCCTTTGTTTACCGGATTCCGCCTGCTTGGTAATCTCGAACTGAACGAACAACTTTCTAACGCAACTAATGAAGAATACAACAAAGAGAAGAGCGATCTGATATTTAACATCAAAAATGCTTATTGGAGTTTATACAAAGCTTCGCAATTCAAAAAAGTGATGGATGAAACTGTTGACCAAGTTAAAGCTCATTTGGAAGATGCTAATAATCTTGTAAAAAATGGAATGCTGACAAAGAATGATGTTTTGAAATTGGAAGTGCAGCTATCGAATGTAATGTACCGGCAGATGGAAGCAGAAAATGCTGTTACACTTGCTATGGTTGCTCTCAACAGCACAATAGGGATATCTCTTAACACACAAATAACGGTAGCATCTTCTGCGCGTTTAACCGAAGCAAGTTATGATGATCTTGACAAATTAATTTTTGACGCTGCCACAAACAGAGCCGAAGTTAAAGCCGCTGATGCAAGAGTTAAAGCAAGCGAAGCAGGAATTACTTTAGCAAAATCTTCTTGGTACCCGCAGGTAAGTTTATATGGAAATTATTACTACAGCAAGCCTAACCAAAGAATTATGCCTGTACAAAATGAGTTTGATGCAACTTGGGATGCAGGTGTAAATTTTAGTATGAATGTTTGGGATTGGATGACAACAGCGCATCAAACAGACCAAGCAGAAGCAACAGCAGCACAAGCTAAAGATGGCTTAGGAATGATTAAAGATGGAATTGCTCTCGAAGTAACTCAAAACTACTTGAACTTGAAACAGGCTTATAAGAAAGTAGCGCTTGCGGAATTAACTGTAAAACAAGCTGAAGAAAATATGCGAGTTACTTCCGGAAAATTTAAAAACGGTTTAGCTGCCGGCTCAGATGTTATTGATGCGGAAACGGCTTTGATAACTGCAAAGACTAATTTATCAACATCAACTGTTGATTGTGAATTAGCTAAAGCAAAACTTGATAAATCAATAGGCAAATAAAAAGCATCTCCCTAACCCTCTCCAAAGGAGAGGGAATTAATAATGAGGTTTAATGAAAATTAATAACATGTTGGAGAAATAAACATGAAAAACTGGAAAGCTATTGTTGGTGTTGTTGTAGTAACTGGAATTATTGTAACAATATTAGCAATCAACAAAAAGAAACTTGATGCCAACACTTCCGGCGGCATTGATATAACATATTACGTTTCTGTAGCAAACGCTGCAAAGAAAAATCTTACTTCTCAACTTTCTCTTACCGGAAAGGTTTATGCAAATAACGATGTGAATGTTTTATCTGAAACAACCGGAAAAATTGTAGCAGTTTTCGCAAAGGTTGGAGATTACAAACAAGCCGGCTCTGTTCTCGCTCAAGTAGATGATGAGCTTAGAAGAGCTGCATTTATAAGCGCAGAAGCTAATTGGTTAAAAGCTAAAAATGATTTGGCGCGCTTTGAAAAACTGTATCAAGAAAAATCTGTTAGCGATACTCAGTACGAGCAGATGAAGGTTGGCGCCGCTATGGCAGAAACAAATTACATTGTGGCAAAACGCCAGCTTGAAGACACAAAAATTAAAACTCCAATTGCCGGCTATGTTACAAACCGGCCGGTAGATGTTGGAACAATGCTTCAAGGCGCTCCGCAGCCTTCATTTGTTGCAAACATTGTTGATCTCTCTCGTGTTAAAATAAAATTAAATTTATCCGAAACTGATGCTGTAGTTTTAAAAACAGGTGATCATGTAAATGTAGTTGCAGATGTCTATCCAGGCACCGAATTCGACGGGAAAATAGAATCTATAAGCAGCAAAGCTGATGAAGCTAATACATACGCCGCAGAAATTTCTATAGCTAATCTTGGGAAACATCAATTGAAGGCTGGAATGTTTGTCCGCGCTGAGTTTACTTCTATGAGAGAGAGAGACGTTATTGTAGTTCCTCGCTCGGCTTTAGTTGGAAGCATTAAGAATCCACAAGTGTTTGTTGTTGAAAATGGCTTGGCTAAACTTAGAAATTTAACAATAGGAAAAGAATCTGGACCAGATGTTCATGTGGTTGCCGGATTGAACGAAGGCGAAATTTTAGTTGTGAACGGTCAGAATAATTTGGTTGATAACACTAAAGTAGCCATTCTTAATAAGTAAAAGGAATTTGAAAAATGACAATTACAGAATTAGCAATAAAACGTCCTTCTTTAATAATTGTAGTCTTTGCCGCACTAATGGCGCTTGGGCTTTTCAGCTTCTCTAAGCTAAAGTATGAATTGCTGCCTAAATTTTCTCCGCCTATTCTTACTATCACTACAATTTATCCCGGCGCTTCTCCTAAAGAAGTTGAAACCGGAGTTACAAAAATTATTGAAGACGCTGTTGCAGGAATGGACAAAGTTTCGGAAGTGCGTTCTTCATCGCTTGAAGGAGTTTCTTTTGTAATTATAGAATTATTACAATCTGCAAAGACCGATATTTCGCTTCAAGATGCTCAAAGAAAAATTAACGAGGTTTTTACAAAACTGCCTTCGGAAGCCAAACAGCCGGTTGTATCAAAATTTGCGCTCGATGAAATACCAATACTTAGAATGGGCGTTACTGCCGATATGAACTCTCGCGATCTGTATCAACTTATTAAAGATAGAGTGCAGCCGCAGCTTTCGCGAATTCCCGGCGTTGGGCAGGTTTCTTTAGTCGGCGGTGATCAGCGGGAGATTAAAGTTAATCTCGATATGCAAAAATTAAAAGCATACGGAATTTCAATTTTGCAAGTTACACAGTTAATAAAAGCATCTAATCTTGATTTTCCAACTGGAAAAGTAAAAGACGAAGATGGACAGTTTATTGTGCGTGTTGCAGGCAAATTAAGTTCGGTTGATGAGTTGCGCTCTTTGCCGGTTGGTGTTTCAAGGCAGGGAGGCATTGTTAAACTATCCGATATAGCAGAAGTAGAAGATGGAATTAAAGATTACAGTAATATTTTGCGCTTGAACTTTAAAAACACAATTGGTGTAATTCTTCAAAAACAAGCCGATGCAAATGCAGTTGAAGTGGCTAAACTTGTAAAAGAAGAAATTAAAAACATTGAAGATCAGCTCTCGACTTCTAATCTAAAATTTGAAATTGCGGCAGATGGCTCTTTATTTACAATAGATGCGGCTAATGCTGTTAAAGAAGATTTAGCTATTGCGGTCTTTCTTGTTGCTATAATAATGTTGATGTTCCTGCACAGCATTCGTAACTCACTAATTGTATTAATTGCAATACCGGCTTCTTTGATCTCCACTTTCATAGCGGTCTATGCTTTAGATTTCTCGTTAAACTTGATGACCCTTCTCGCACTTTCGCTTGTAGTGGGCATTCTTGTAGATGACTCTATTGTTGTTCTAGAAAACATCTATCATCATTTAGAAAAAGGTGAAGAGAAAAAAGTGGCGGCTCTAAAGGGCAGAAACGAAATTGGTTTTGCTGCACTTGCAATTACTTTGGTGGATATTTCTGTCTTTCTGCCTTTAGCTTTTGTAGGCGGAATTGTTGGCAATATTTTGCGTCAATTCTCCATTGTAATTGTTGTCTCAACTTTGATGAGCTTAGTTGTATCCTTTACACTTACTCCGCTGCTTGCTTCGCGCTTTGGCAAACTCGAAAGGCTAACTAAAGTAACAATACTTGGCAGATTTGCTCTCTGGTTCGAAAAAGAATTTCACACTTTTACAGAAAAATATATTCAACTTCTAAAGTGGAGTTTCAAAAACCGAGGCAAAGTGTGGATTTTAACAATTGCACTTTTCTTTGCTGCCATTGCTTTAGTTCCAACTGGTTTTATTGGCTTTGAATTTATGAAGCAAGTTGACCGCGGCGAGTTTGTAGTTAACGTAGAACTGAAACCGGGAACGCCAATCGAAGAAACAAATAAAATATCGCAAAGAATCGAAGGCGTTCTGGGAAAAATTCCAGAAGTGCAAAAACTTTATGCTAATGTAGGCAGTTCCAGCGAAGGTTTGATTGGTTTCTCAACTGCCAATAACTCGGAAATAACCGTAACGCTATTTCCAAAAAACGAAAGAACCCGATCAACTCAAGAAATTAAGGACTTGATTAATAAAGAACTTGCTGTAATTCCCGGTATAAAAGTAAGAGCAGATGAAGTAGGTATTTTTGGTACAGCTAACGAAACCCCAGTTCAAATACTATTAACAGGCGCAAGCTACGAAGAGGTTTTAAAATCCGCTAAAGAAGTTGCTAATATTGTTAAGATGATTCCAGGTACAGATGATGTTCGCCTTTCTTCTGAAGATGGGAACCCGGAAACAAGAATTAGCATTGATAGAAACAAACTTCTAACTTATGGTTTAACATTAGCAGAAGTCGGCGGCGCGCTTCGTGTTGCGCTAACCGGCGATGACGAATCAAAACTGCGCGAAGGAGAAACCGAATACGATATTCGTGTTGTGCTTGATAAATATGACCGCTCAAAGACAGAAGAACTTGGCAACATTGTATTTACAAACAGAATGGGACAACAGATTTATCTCAAACAGTTCGCATCAATTTCGCGGGCTACAGGACCAACAAAATTAACACGCCAGGCAAGAAGTGCTTCTGTAATAATTTATTCTCAAGCTGTAGGCAGACCAAGCGGCAGCATCGCTCAAGATTTTGAAAACGAGATGAAAAATTATCAGATGCCAAAAGGAATTACTTATTCATTCATTGGAATGGTGAAAAATCAAAAAGATTCTTTTGCAGATATGATGCTTGCTCTATTTGCCGGTATTCTTTTCACTTACATGATAATGGTTGCACTTTACGATTCATTTTTACATCCTTTTGTAATTCTGTTTTCAATACCGCTCGCAATGATTGGCGCTTTGCTTGCGCTAGCGCTTGCAATGGAACCACTTACTATTTTTTCTATGCTTGGTGTTATAATGCTTGTTGGGCTTGTAGGTAAAAACGCCATTCTTCTTGTTGATAGAACAAACGCTATGCGAGCTAAAGGCGAAAGCCTGCAAGATGCTTTGATTGATGCAGGCAAAATGAGAATACGACCTATTTTTATGACAACATTGACTATGATTTTTGGAATGACGCCTATTGCGTTTTCTTCAAGCGATGGCGCTGAGTGGAAAAGTGGTTTAGGGCTTGCTCTTATTGGCGGATTAACCTCTTCTCTTTTCTTAACGCTGATTATCGTGCCTCTTGTTTACACTAAGATGGAAGAAGTTAAAAATGCTTTTGTTCCTTTCTTAAAGAAGATATACAGCAAGGTTTATAGACCCAAAGCAGAAGCAGCAACTGAAGAGTTGTATTAATTGTAATGCAGAGACGTTCCGCCGGAACGTCTCTGTTTTTATCCGTTCCTATTCTTCGTTGAGGCGGATCGCATCCGTCTCAAATAGTAAAGACGCACTCGGCGCATCTTTACTTTAAGATGCCGGTTGAAAGAATATTCAAGCGTGCTTAAGTTGCAACAAGAAAGATTCCACTCGAACTATTTGCGGGAAACTTGTTGCTGTTGAAATCTGCCTTAACAACAGTTTAGTTTTGAAAAGAGGAACATAAATGAAAACATTAAAAATGGCTCTTGCTTTAGTTTTACTTTCCTTCACAACACTAATGGCGCAATTCTCTTTAGAAACTTTCTTGAGCGATCCTTTTGATCAAACAATAACTAACATTAAGGAAAAACATGCGGATAAAACAATAGAAGAAAAAGAAATGATGAACTTCAAAGTATTGATGTATTATGAATGGTTAGAACCGATTTCTATTAAAGTTGGTTACATGTTTACCGAAGAGGGCAAGCAAAAAGGCAAAACTCTTGTTAATGGAAAAGATGAAGACGCGCAGAAACTATTTGGTATGACAAAAGCATTGCTCTTAAAAAAATATGGCAATAAGTATTCAGAGAATAGCATGCTTGGCGTAACGATGATAATGTTTAAAAGTGAAGAAGGTTATTCAATTATGTTAACCCAGAAAGGTGAAAAAACATCGTTGGTTGTTGTAAGCAAATAATTTTTCATTTGATGCTTTACACGCATCTTAAGAGGGTGTATGAATATTAGGTGTCAATAGAATTTTGATTTTGTTGTTGAAATAAAATCGAACTTTTTTCAAAAAAAATTGAATTATCACACACCCTCTTAAGTTTAGGTCAAATTATGTTGACTAAAAACCTTCTACATTCCTAATTCAAACGAATACCATACTTTGTTAATCTTGGTTTTTATCTGTACATTAAGTCTGTACAATTAGAAGGGTGTTGGAATGTCAATCAGTTTAACATATACGCAAGCGCGTGCCAATCTTGCAAAACTGCTGGATGAAGTTTCGCATAATAAAGAAGTGATTATAATCAAACGCAAGAATTCCGAAAATGTGGCTTTGGTTTCGGAAAGCGAATTATCGAGTATTTTAGAAACCGCTCATCTTCTCCGCTCACCTCAAAATGCTCAGAGATTATTAAAAGCACTGTTAAAAGTTCATGAACAAAAAGAAGTTCCTCAAACTCTGCATGAACTTAAGGTGAAATTTGGACTTGGAAAATAAAACTCCCAAAGAAAGGCAAAGCGTTTTTCATTCTGAGTTTAGAGAGGACTTAGCATACTGGGTAAAAATAGACCGGAAAGTTGCCATAAGGATTCTCGAAATTGTTGAAGCTATTATGAGAAGCCCGTTTGATGGAATTGGCAAGCCGGAGCCGCTTCGCTATTTGGGAGGTGGAGTTTGGTCGAGAAGAATTACACAAGAGCACCGCATTGTTTATGTTGTTAATGAGGAAAGAATTGATTTTGTACAATGTAGGTATCATTATTAGTAACAAGAGTTGATAAATTGCTCACCATCTTTAATAAAAAATTCCGCATGAATAAATACTCCGTTATTGTTTTTGATCTCGGCAAGGTTTTAATTCCATTTGATTATGAGCCGGTTATTCAAAAATTCAATCAGCTTAAGCCAAATCTTGGTAATAAGTTTAAGGTCTTATACGCAGCAAATTACCACATTCATCAACAGTTTGAGCGTGGTGAATTAACACAAGATAAGTTCCTAGAAATTATGCTTGATTGGCTTGAAGGAATAATCAGCGCAGATGAATTTTGTTTTCTGTTTTCTAACATTTTCACAATTAATCAAAATGTAGTTGAGCTTTTGCCTATGCTGAAAGAAGAGTATAAACTAATTTTACTTAGCAATACAAATGAAATGCATAAACGTTATGGTTACGGAAAATTTAAGTTCTTAAACTACTTTGATAAACTTATTCTATCTCATGAAGTAGGCGCAATTAAACCCGAAGAAAAAATTTATAGAACGGTTGAAGCATTTACGCAAAAACAGTCAAGCGAACATTTCTTCATAGATGATATTCCCGAGTATGTTGAGGGCGCAAAAAAATGCGGATGGAACGGAACACAATTTGTTGGTTACGAAAAGTTAGTTGAAATACTGAAAGCTGAAAGCATTTTATAACTAAGATTAGACTTGCTCAGTTCTTTCTCGGTGCGTGGATAGTTGTACATTTGTTTATTTAGTTGCTCTATAAAATAATTATTTCAATACTTAAGCCTAATGGAGCTTGCCCCGCGATTTATGCGGGGCGAAGTCGAGAAATGAAAAAATTCACCTTGCTGACACACCTCGACGCGAGTCGGAGCGGGCGCTCGGTGTAACTGCAACTAATCATTGCCATTTTTTCCAGACTTCGGGTTTATAGCCGATTGTTGCTTCTCTTCCGTTTCTTACTATTGGAGTTACAAGCAAAAGAGGATCGGAAATTAATTCTTCTTCCAAATCAAAAACCATAAACTGCATATTCCTTTTCTTGTACTGCTTCCCGTCTTTATCAATCAGTTCTTCAAGAGGAATAGCCTTCTTAATGTTATCAAGCTCGCCATTTGCTATTCCTTTTTCATTCAAATCCCGAAAGTGAAAAGATATTCTTCTTTCCTTGAAGAAGCGCTCTGCCTTTTTTGTATCGTTACAGCTTTTTGTCCCGAATATTTGTACGTTCATATTAATTGCTTTGTTTGACTATAACAAAAGTTATATTTTTCACGCCGATAATCAAACGATACTTCAAAAGAAAGAGAAAAAAATTATGACGCTTTCAAAATTTTTAATAATAATCTTGATTGGAATTTCAATTATGAGTTGTTCTGATAACAAAAAAATCGGCGGTCCACCAAAAGATTTTAAGTATTCTGTGGAATCGTTTGCAGATTTGCGCATTCAGCGTTATTACGTTCCCGGCTTTGAAGAGCTTACACCAAAGCAGAAAGAGCTTGTTTACTATTTATACCAAGCTTCGCTTTCCGGCAGAGATATTATTTACGATCAAAACTACAAACACAATCTTTACATTAGGCGCTCTTTAGAAGCGATTGTAAAAACTTACAACGGCGACCGCAGTGTTTCCGAGTTTCAGCAGTTTATGACTTACGTTAAACGGGTTTGGTTTTCAAACGGAATACATCATCATTATTCAAGCAAGAAATTACTACCGGAGTTTTCTGAAGAATACTTGCAGCAACTACTTAGCGGCTCTGATGAATATGAACTCCCGATGCAAAACCAAGAAACTGTTGGCGATCTCTACAAAAATTTAGTTAAGTATATTTTTGATCCTACAATTGCTCCAATGAAAGTAAATCAAGCCGATGGAGTTGATCTTGTAAAATCATCCGCTGTTAATTTTTACGGCGATGTAACTCAAAAAGAAGTAGAAGATTTTTACAAAAATATAATTGACCCTAACGACCCGCAGCCAATTTCTTACGGGTTGAACTCCAAGCTCGTTAAAGAAGATGGAAAAATATTTGAAAGATACTGGAGAACCGGAAGTATGTATGCCTTTGCTTTGCGCAAAGTAGTTTACTGGTTAGAAAAAGCTGTTACAGTTGCCGAGAACGATCAACAGAAAAAATGTTTTGAACTATTGATTGAATATTACAAAACAGGAGATTTGAAAAAGTGGGATGAATACAATATTGAATGGGTGAAAGACACAAGCTCTGTAGTTGAGTTTACAAATGGATTTATAGAAACATACAACGACCCGCTTGGTTTTCGAGCTAATTATGAATCAATTGTTTCTATAAAAGATAACGCAGCAACAAAGCGCATAGAAACAATCAGCAAAAATGCGCAATGGTTTGAAGATAATTCTCCGATTGCAAAAGAACATAAAAAGCCAAGTGTAAAAGGAATTTCTGCTAAAGTAATTACTGCTGTAGTTGAAGCCGGAGATGCAGCGCCTTCTACTCCAATTGGAATCAACCTGCCTAATGCAAACTGGATTAGAAAAGAACATGGCTCAAAATCTGTTAATCTTGGTAACATAGTTCATTCATACAATAAGTTTGCCGAAACCAGCGGTGTGCTTCAAGAGTTTGCTTATTCCAAAGAAGAAATTGAACGTGAGAAAAAATATGGAACTCTTGTAGATGATCTTCACACAGATATGCACGAAGTAATTGGGCATGCTTCCGGACAGCTAAATTCCGGAACCGCCGAACCACATCAAACTTTGAAAAATTATTACTCAACTTTGGAAGAAGCCCGCGCAGATTTGGTAGCGCTTTATTTCTTGTACGATCAAAAGTTAGTTGATCTTGGCTTGATAGAATCTACTGAAGCAGGCAAAGCTGCATATAGTGATTATATCCGCAACGGAATGTTGGTACAGCTCTCACGCGTTCAGCCCGGCGATAATATTGAACAAGCTCATATGCGTAACAGACAGTTGGTTTCAAAATGGGCTTTTGAAACGGGCAAGAAAGAAAATGTTATCGAGAAAAAAGTTGAAAATGGTAAAACATATTTTGTTGTAAACGATTACGAGAAACTGAAAAGTTTATTCGGACAGCTTCTGAAAGAAATACAGCGCATTAAATCGGAAGGGGATTACAACGCCGGAAAGAATTTAGTAGAAAACTACGCAGTTAAGGTAGATCAAGAACTTCACAAGGAAGTTCTGAAGCGTTATAAAAAACTTGGCATTGCACCTTATGCAGGATTCATACAGCCAAAACTTGTTCCGGTAATGGAAGGAAAGAATATTATTGATGTTAAGATTGAGTACCCAGAGGATTTTACAAAGCAGATGCTTGAATATGGAAAAGAATATAATTTGCTAACAACATACAATTAATCTATGGCGTTCTGTAGTAGTAGTGATAGGTCTGAGACCTATCACTACAAAGACCTGGATGAAGAATCTTCGTTTAGCTTTTAGAAAGAAAAATGGAGATTCTTCGTCGCTCCGCTCCTCAGAATGACAAGCATTTTTAGTTTTTAGAGGCGCCCATATGTTAATTTAATCCGCACATACCGCTTGCACAGCCGCCGCCGTAGGAAGGAACTCCGCAGCTTCCATCGCTGCAAGAAGCGCCTCCATCGAATCCCGAAGAAGAAACAGAAGCGCTGAATGTTGAAAGCAGTTTCTTAGAACTCTTGGATTGGCAATCCGGACAAACTACTTCTGCCATATTTGTGCTGGATTTATGCAAGACATCAAATTTTTTTCCGCAGTTGTTACACTTGTATTCAAAAATTGGCATATAAACTCCCGATTATCTATTTAATTATTGTTGTTTCAATTGTGGCAATGTTTTCAATTTGTCCATATAACTTATCTCCCGGAACAACTCTTCCAACGCCTTCTGGAGTTCCGGTAAAAATTAAATCTCCCTTTTCCAAAGTCATCCTGGATGAAATATGCTTAACACACTGAACAGCGTTGAAGATCATATTGGAAATAGAAGTACTCTGCTTTGTTAAACCATTAACAGAAAGCGAAATATTTTCATCTCCGCGAAGAGTGTGCTCACTTTTTAATATAACCTCACCAAGAACCGCCGCTGTATCAAAACATTTTGCTAAAGTCCACGGTTCACCTTTCTCCTTAAACTCAAATTGTAGATCGCGCAAAGTCATATCAAGTCCAACTGTATATCCATAAATTGCTTTTTCAGCTTGTTCATCATTTCCGTTTTTTATGTCTTCGCCGATGTAAAGAACCAATTCAACTTCGTAGTGAAGATTTTCTGAGTATGGCGGATGAATAACTTTATTGCCCGAAAAAATTACGTTTGATGCCGGTTTAAGAAAAATAATTGGAAACTCGGTTGATGCCTCTCCGCCAAGTTCTTTTGCGTGTGCGGCGTAATTGCGTCCAACGCATACTAACTTTCCAATTGGAACTTGTTCTTTGCAGTTTTTAAATTTTACATATCTCATTGTACCTCTTTAGATGCAAAATTTATGTTGTGGATTCTTGATATCCAGAATTCAGGATCAAGTCTTTTGTTCTTTTTTCTTTGCGGCGGGAAAAAGAATGTTGTTCAAAATTAAACGGTAGCCGGGAGAGTTTTTGAACAATGATAAATCTGTTGGCGGATCGCCAACGGCGTGTTGATAATCTTCCGGATCGTGCCCGCCGTAAAAAGTAAATGTTCCTCTTCCAAAATTTCCGTGAATATATTTTACCTGGTCTGTGCCGGCTCGCTCACCAAGAATAATTGCTGAGTTCTTAATCAACTTCTTTCTAAACATAGATGTCTGCCCCATAAACCCGCGTATTACGCTTAAATGATTTTGCGTAAGCATAGTTGGAACGGGATCATACTTTGCAGAGAAATCGAATAAAGTAAAATAATCGTTCTGCTCAGGCCCAATTTCTAGTGGAGAGATATCAATATCGCTGTATTCGTAAACTAACGGGTTCATCTCAATCTTAAAATTCTCAAAAGCAAAAGTTTGCGTATAATCTACTTTTTCTTGAGCATTAAGATCCGGCGGATCGCCATCGTACATTCTATCGGCAATATCTACATTTTGCGTTGCTAATGAAATATCATACGAATCTGTAGCAGAACACATTGCAAACAAAAATCCGCCCTGCCCAACATATCTTTTAATTTCTGCTGTAACAGCTTTTTCCATATCAGAAACTTTTTTGAAGCCAAGTTTTTTCGCTTCTCTTTCATAAACAACTTGTTGTTCTACATACCAAGAAGCCTCGCTGAAAGAAGCATAAAACTTTCCGTACTGTCCAGTAAAATCTTCGTGATGAAGATGAAGCCAATCGTACTTTTCTAAATCGCCTCGTAAAATTTCTTCAATCCATATTTTATTATACTTAACTTCGGCGTAATCCAACGCTAATGTAACGGCATCATCCCAAGGCTTAAAATTTGGCGGAACATAAACGGCAATATTCGGAGCTTTCTCCAAACGAACAACATCCATATTTTGGTCCTCGCTTTGAACTAAGGCGTAAATCTGAACAGCTTCTTGCTGCGTAAAAGACTGAAAAGAAACTCCTTTAATTCGGCAGTTGAGAGCAAGCTCGTTAGAGTAATCCAGCATAAAAGAACCACCGCGGTAATTTAGAAGCCAATCGGCAGTTGAGCCGTTTTGCAATGCATTATATGTTATGCCATATGCTTTAAGGTGATCGGTTTGCTGCAAATCCATAAATATTAGAAGCTTGGATTGAGCTATAACTAAAGTAGAAAAAGCAAAGAACAGAATAATTTGTATTTGCTTCATAAAATAGGCTGCCAAGTTGATGTTGTTGTTACTGGAAAATACAATTGTACACAATAAACAAAAGCCCGAAAAGTTTCGGGCTAAGCGAGAAAAATTTATGCAGTTTTTCTATCACTTTCTAAGTAAACCGGTTTTTCACTCTTTGCTACAACATCGCGTGTAATTAAGCATTTATCAACATTTTCCATTGTAGGAAGCTCATACATAATATCGAGCAAAATAGCTTCAACAATAGAACGAAGCGCGCGTGCGCCGGTTTTTCTTTCGACTGCTTTTTTTACAATTTCTTCAAGCGCGAGATTATCGAACTCGAGTTCTATTCCTTCCAAAGAGAAAAGCTTTTTATATTGTTTAACAAGAGCATTCTTCGGTTCGGTAAGAATATTCTTCATTGCTTTTTCATTTAGTTTGGATAGCGGTGCTATTATAGGCAAACGCCCAACTAATTCTGGTATTAACCCATATTTAACTAAATCTTCTGGCAGTGCTTTTTGGATCAGATTATCGCGTTCAATTTCATCTTGGTTTTCTTTTACGTGTGTATCAAAGCCAATCGGATTTCTATTAATTCTGCTTGCAATAATGTTTTCAATGCCATCGAAAGCGCCGCCGCAAATGAATAGGATATTTTTTGTATTAACATTTATTAAACTTTGCTCGGGATGTTTTCTTCCGCCGCGCGGTGGAACGCCGGCAACAGTTCCCTCCAAAATTTTTAATAGCGCTTGTTGAACGCCTTCGCCAGAAACATCTCTTGTTATAGATGTGCTTTCGCTTTTACGCGCAATCTTATCTATTTCATCTAAGTAAACAATTCCTTTTTGCGCTTTATCTAAATTGTAATCTGCCGCTTGAAGCAAACGCACCAAAACAGTTTCAACATCATCGCCAACGTAACCGGCTTCTGTTAAAGTTGTAGCATCTGCAATTGCAAATGGAACGTCCAAAATTCTTGCAAGCGTCTGTGCAAGTAAAGTTTTTCCTACTCCGGTTGGACCGAGCAGAAGAATATTGCTTTTTTCTATTTCTACATCATCCATTTCAAAAAGCGAGTTGCTGGCATTAACTCTTTTGTAATGATTATAAACAGCAACTGCCAAAACCTTCTTTGCCTTGTTTTGATCTACAACATATTCATCCAAACTTTTCTTGATTAAATCTGGAGTTAGTGAAGAGTGGTACGAGCTGTCTTTTTTAGGATGGCTTGAAATATTATTTTTTAAAATATCAACACTTGTTTTGATGCAAAAATCGCAAATGTACACATCGGGACCAGCAACCATAGATGTAACTTCGCTGCCGTCTCTTCCACAAAACGAACATTTTACGCTGCGCGGTGTTCTGGAATTGCTCATTTTTAGCCGTTTTTTTTTAGAAGTCAATTTAGTTTATCTCTTACACGGTCAAAATATATCGAGTTTGGGAAATTTTCAAGTAGTTTTTGATAAGTTTGTATGGCTTTATCCCGATCGCCAATGCCGTATAAAAAGGTGCTTGCAAGCAGAAAAGTTGCTTTTTCTGCAAAAATCGCATTTTTTTCATCGCTTGAAAGTTTTTCTAACAAAGGCAGCGCAGAAAAAAAATTGTTCTCCGAAATAAAAATTTCTGCCATTCTCATTTTAGCGAACTGATTTATTATAAATAGATTATCGTTATCACCTAAAGTTTTAAGTTCAACAGCAGCTTGTTTGTAATTATTTTGTAATAAAAGGAGATCGGCTTTGGCATACTTTGCAAGATTAATTGAATCTCGCTTTGTTGAGTTTATTAGGAAAGAAAGTTCCAGAGCATCGTTGGAAAAATCTGTCGAAGTAAAACGTAGTAAACTTTTTAGTACTTCGGAAGCGGTTGAAAAATCACCTTTCCAGAAAGAAGTTTTTGCTGACAAGAATTTTGCCTCGAACGATTTTGCTGGATCTATTCTTGGATTGGATTCTGCCGCAAAGTAATACCGTTTAGCTTTATCAATGTTGTTTTGAAGCAAGGCAATTTTTCCGCAGGCTATGTTTGCATCAATTGCGTAATTAGTAAGCGGAGCGTTGCTGATTATTAAATTATAAAGGCTGTCGGCTTTGTTCAATTCGTGCAAGCGTATGCGGTAAATTTCTGCTGCTCTAAAAAGTGCTTCGGTTGAGGAAGCGTTTGTGCTGTACTTAGTAACAAAAGTATTGTAAGCATTTATAATTTTCTCATAATCATTGGGAAACAAAACTTTGGGCAAAGTAAACGGTTTCCACTTTTCGGTCAGCGTGTTACATTTTTCATTAAGCGTTTCTTCGAGAGCTTTGGCATAACCAAGCTGCGCATAAATTTCATGCGGAGAATTTGGAAAGTTATCAATTAAAAATTTGTATGCTTTCGAAGCAGTTTCAAACTGACGGTTTCTAAAAGATTCTTGTGCGAATACAATTGTTGTGTTTCCATTTCCCTTAAACTTTCTTTCTGCTTTAATAATTGTTTCTAAAGACTTATCAAATTTACCAGATTGAAAATAAACGAAAGCCAAAAAGTCAAACAACTCCACTGTTTCTTTTGAACGGACAAAATTTACAACCGAATGGATTGTTTGCTCTGCTGCTAACGGACGCGTTATATAGTTAACAACACGTGCTTTTGCGGTTGCAAGATGATCTGGTCGAACAGAAATCAACTCGCACAATTCAGAAGCAGCATCTGTAAAATTCATATTGATTGCATAGATGCTTGCTAAGTCAATCATAAAAGGAAACGGATCGTTAGAAATATTCTTTCCGCGTTTTAAGTACTCAATTGCTTTTTCGTAAGCGCGGTTTTCGATTGCTGAGTTAGCTATTATTCTATAAGTAATAAATGAATTTGCATTTGCCGCAATTCCACGCTCCCAAGTTTCGTATGCTTTCTGCAAGTTATCAGAATAAAAATAAGTTGTTCCTAGCATTCCATATAAGCCTGTGTCGTTTGGCGAGTCTTTTATTCTTGCTTCTATTAGTTCCACCGATTCTTTATACTTCTTTTGTAGAATTAAAACACGGTTGATTGATTCAAAAAATGTATAATTCCATGATTGAAGACCTGCTAATTCGCGGTAGAGAGTTTCAGCTTTATCAAACTGAGCAGCCATTTCAAAGCTCTGTGCAAGCCGAAATTTGTTATCAACGTTTGGATTGTTTTGTGCCTGCGCTGTAAGAACAAAACATAAGAACAGTATGAAGAAGTATTTTTTCATTATGCTATTAAAGATACTTCTCTTCAAAAATGTTTCCGATATTTAAAATTCTGTTTGGATCGAAAGCAGATTTCAGATTAGCCATTTGTTTTATTGTTTCTTCGCCGTACATCATAAGTAAATAATCGCGTTTCATTTTACCAATACCATGCTCGGCAGAAACTGTTCCTTTAAGGCGCACTGCTTCTTTGCAAATTTCAAAGTAAAGTTCTTTCGATCTCACAAAATCTTCTTGATCTTTAGGCAGCATATTTAAATGCGGATGGCAGTCTCCAAAGTGACCGTAAACTACGTATTCAATATTGTTGTCTTCAACAAGTTTTGTCATCCATTTATAAAAACTTCGGAACACATTAACGGGAACTGAAATATCGGTTCCAATTTTTTTCAATGCGCGGCGGGCAACTGCTTCGTTTACGCGCCAAGCTATTGCGTGTCGAAAATCCTTTAACTTTTCCTGCTCTTTTTTATCTACTGCAATCCAAGATTTTTCGGCATCTGCATTGTGTTTGTCAATTAACTCGAGCCAAGCTTCTGTTAGCTGTTCTTCGGTTTCATCTAATTCTTGTTCAAACCAAACGCAGCAAGTGTTTTGTGGAATGGCTAAGTAATCCGGGCGAAGAAAATTTAATGTATGCTTATCAAAAAATTCTAAGCCGCGAGCCGATATTTCGCCATTGTATTTTGCAATTTCTCTTGTTTCATCAATAAAATTAAATGCGTCGTCTTCGTTAGAGAAAAAAACAACACAAGAAAGTACGTTATCGTTATATGCGAGCAGTTTAAGTTTTAATTCGGTAATAATTCCAAGTGTTCCTTCGGAGCCAATAAAGAGATCGATCGCATCCATTTCAGATTTGCAAAAGTACCCCGAAGCGTTCTTTGTGTTTGGCATAACAAACTGCGGAACTTGAATTGAAATAACATTCCCTTGTTCGGTTGTAATCTTAGCAGTGTAATTTTCAACTTTCTGTTTTTCTCTTTCCAAAAAAACTGTTTCTCCATTTGCAAGCACAACACGGATTGCCAAAACATAATTGCGTGTTGAACCATACTTAAATGTTCTAGCGCCGGAAGAATTTGTTGCTGCTGTTGCGCCTATAAAACAATTTCGCTCAGTTGGATCAGGTGGATAAAAAAGTTTATGTTCTTCAACGTAATCTTGCAAGTCTTTCAAAATAACTGCGGGCTCTGCTCTAACAAATTTTTCGGCGGTGTTTAGTTCAAGAATCCGGTTAAGCTTTTCAAGTGAAATTACAATTCCTCCTTCGGGAACTCTTCCGCCATTTAAGCCGGTTCCGTTTCCAGAAATCGTAATTCTTGTTTTTGTTTGATTTGCATCTTTTACAATCTCAATTATTTCTTTTTCGGTTTCCGGCAAAAAAACTTTATCGGCAGTTCCGCTGTAGTTGGATGCATCGGATAGGTAATTCTGAAACTCTTGGGTATCGGTTTTTACAATCATCTTTACTCGGTTGGCTTATTGTGTTGTTTCATTATTGTTTTCCAAGTTTCAATATCTAAAACTTCCGATTCTTCGATAAGCATTATCGGTATGTCGTTTTCAATTCGGTATCTTCGGCGCGAGTTTTTATCAACCGAAACGAGCGAGTATCCATCAAGAACCAAATCAGCTTTGGTTTCGGGACAGCATAGAATGTCTAACAATTCTTTTGAAATCATTTTTTCACCTTTATATTATTTTCTGATTAATTTTAGCATAGATTTTACAATTAAATGTAATCAAAATATGAATGACGAGAAACTCTTGACAGAATTTCCGCAATTAGAAACAGTGCGGCTTAAGCTAAGAAAGCTAAGCGCCGCAGATGCAAATGATATCTTTGAATATGCTTGCATTCAAGAAGCAGCTCACTTTTTAATTTGGGAACCGCATACAAGCATAAATGATTCTTCGGAGTTTATCAGCTTTGCAGATCAACAATTTAATGACAGTAATTCAATTATTTGGGGAATTGAACTTAAGGAAGAAAAGAAACTAATCGGAACAATAGATCTTCGCGGTTATTCTTCTTTGCATCGCTGCGGAGATGTTGGCTATGTAATATCGCAAAAATATTGGAGACGCGGTATTGTTAGTGAAGCATTTAGAGCTTTAATTGATTTTGGATTTGGCGTGTTGAATTTGAATAGAATTGAATCTCATTGCGAACACGAAAACACCGGCTCGTGGAAAGTTATGGAAAAAGCCGGTTTGGTTTACGAGGGAACATTGCGCGAAAAAATTCTTATCAAGGGAAAATTCCGTACTATGAAAATGTATTCAATACTAAAAAGCGACTGGCTGAATAATGACAAAAATTAAAATCTGCTGTATCTCAAGCATTCAAGAGGCAGAGCTTGCAATAAAACAGGGCGCAGATGCAATAGGGCTTGTTTCCGAAATGCCAAGCGGTCCCGGTGTAATTGATTTTGAGACAATAGTCGAAATCTCCAAAGCTATTACTGGAAAAACTGATACCTTTTTGCTTACAAGTAAAAGAAGTGTTGAAGAGATTGTACAGCAATTAAAAATTTGCAGAACTTCTACTGTGCAAATTTGTGATTCTTTAGTAGAAGGAACTTATGACGATATCAAAAGTGAATTACCCGATGTAAAAGTTGTACAAGTAATTCACGTGATAGATGATGATTCGGTTGCTGAGGCAATTACTGCTGCCAACACTGCTGATGCGCTATTGCTCGATTCTGGAAATCAAAAACTTGCTGTTAAAGAATTAGGTGGAACGGGAAGAACTCACAACTGGGATCTTAGCAAACAAATAGTGGAAAGTGTTTCGGTTCCGGTTTACTTAGCAGGCGGTTTGAATCCGGCAAATGTGAAAAGCGCAGTAGAACTTGTTCATCCGTACGGCGTAGATATTTGCTCCGGAGTTAGAACAGGTGGAAAGTTGGATGAAGAAAAATTGGCTGAGTACATTAAGATAGTTAAATCTTGTATTTAGAGAGGTTCTAAATACATCCTATTCTTTGCCCAGTCTACAAGTCTTTTCAGGATAAATTTTTGTAAAACTTTTTTTAAGAGCAGCCATATTACTTTATTGCTCTTGTGTAATGGGAGCACAAAAAGAAGTTATAAAGTCAATTAATATAAAACTTAAAGTAAATAACAAATTTAATCGAGATAAAAAATGAAATTGAATATAGTGATATCTCTGTTTTTTATTTTGTCTGGAAATATTATTTCCCAAAACATTCGAGAATATTTACCCAGGGATACTGCCGATTATGTAATTAAGTTAACTTATAACCATCTGTTTGATGAGGCAATTAATTTAACCCAACAATTAAAGTCGGAAAATCCCTCTTCCTTACAGTGGAAATACTTCCACGCAATAATACTGTATAGAAAAAGTATTTTACTCGGTTATAAAGTCTCAATCGGCTTTTTAAGTGAAAAAGAGAATCTCGGAAATACTCTTGACCTTGCATTTAGTGAGTTTAGTGAAATTGCCAGTGTAGGTGATAAGCTGATTATTAATAACCAGCGCGACACAACTGCCTTGTTTTATACCGGTGCAGCATATGGTTATATCGGAATTTATTATGCAAACAAAGGTGAAAATTTTAAAGCTATATCAGAAGGTAAAAAAGGTCTCGATTACTTTGATAGATTGATTGAATTATGTCCCAATTGGGGTGATGCTTATTTGAGTAGAGGACTCTACAATTTCTACACAAGCAATGTGCCGTGGTACATTAAACCGATTCTATGGGTACTTGGAAAAAGCGGCTCAGAAGCTGACGCATTAAAATACTTTCAGTTGGTAATTAACAAAGGGCGATTCGCTAAGTATGAGGCAATGGAAATTATGGCTCATCTATATATTAGACAAAAAAAGGGGGATTTAGCTTTTGCTATAATAGATAAATTAATTCAAGAATTTCCGGAGAGTAAATATTATTATTATATCATTTTTGGTGCAAAATTTGGCAACGAAGAAATGCTTGCTGAAGGTAACAAATTGTTAACGAAAGGAATAAATTTACCAAAAAGTGAGACACTCTCTGATCTTGAAAAAATTGAAATTGGGACTATGTATTCTTTTTTGGCACAATATTATTTTGCTGCGAAGGAGTACAATAAAGTCATCATGCTGTGGAAAGAGCTAATGGGCAAAAGAATAGTCCCAGGCTTTGATTCCTGGGGTTATATTATGCTTGGCAATGCATACTTGGAAATTGGTAATAAAACTGAGGCAAGAGGTTGCTATAATTGGGTTATAAAGAATAGTAACAGTGAAAATCATAAAACCATAGCTAAAGAAAAATTAAGCAAATTATAGGTGTCATAATATTTCAATATCATTTTTGATAAAGATGGTGATTATAAAAATGAATTCTGCCTGCCGAAGAGGGTTTACATTTTTTACCCATTCTCTCCGGTTAGCCGGGCAATTTGAAGCAAATAAAATCTGAGCATATCTTGTTGTCTCGAAGTGAGCGCTTGCTCTTCAATCTTTATAATTCTCTCGGCTTCTTTTAGCGCACGAATTATATTAATCGGCACCTCAACCATTTCTTGAGAAACTGCTGAGAGATATTCCATTGCAGCGCCTAAAAACTGATGCATGTTCTCATCAGCCGATGCTTGCGAAAGGCTTGGCATCTGAGGCGTTTTAGCTTTCTTTGCTGAAAACAAATTTTCTTTTGAAAAACTATTTGCAGATAGAGAATGAAGCGCTATGGCAAGTTCAACAAAACTTGCTACACGTTGAAAAACGGGCTGCTCGAGCAGATTCCAAATTTCAGCACGCCATTGCTGAACTTTCTTCGGGATTTCGAGAAGTTCTTTTATTTCTTCCTGCCAATTTTTCTCAACATTGCCGCTGATTTGCGAAAATAGTTTTTCAACACTTGTGTTAAATAAATCCGGCTGAAGTAAAACCGCAACATCTGCGCGGAGAGTTGGAAGCAGATCAACTATAAATTTATCTTTCTCAAAGAAGTCGTTTACATCAATTCCATGCCTGCGCAAAAGCTCTCTTTGGAACAGCGGCAGATATTTTTTAATCGCGTCAACATCTTCACGCAAAGCAATCAGAGCCGAGTTTCCAGCCGGAAAAGCTTTTTCAAGTTTGTTGAGATAAGTCAAACCTACATCGTGATAGATACGAAGCGTGTGAAGAATTTCGTACACAGGCAGATTAGGTAAAATTCTATCGGCAATTAGCAAAGATGCTTCTGTGTTCTGCTTTTGAGAAAATTCATCGAGCGCACGAAATAATCCGGTTGTAAGTTGATTTATTCCCAGCACGACAGTTTGAGATTGATTATGAGAAATTGCGCGAAGCAAACTTCCATATTTTGAAAATGGAATTGTACCGGCAATCTTTTCTAAAATTTTTTGTCCGGCGCTTCCGCCAACGTTTTGTCCCGGACGAACAGTTGGACGGTCTCTTAGCGGCGGCGTTGTTCTTCCAATGAAATAAGAAATTATGTGAATGCCAACTACATCTTCTTCTCTTCCGTAAAGAATCTGTCTGAAGTTTTCTGTAAGAATGGGAAGGAACTCATCAAAGACTATATCTTTCTTGCCAATTGTAAGACGCTCTAATTCTTTTAAGCCGCGTGTTTTGAATTGCAAGCGTGTTTCAACAATAGGTTCGCCTGCGCGGTGAATTTCAGTTTCGTAAAACTTTTGTGATTCTTTTACATGATAAAGAAGCTGAGCAAAATCATGAACTGGCAGATACCGCAGCTTCTCCGAAATGTTACTCTGAAATGTTCTCAAATCGCCGCCGGCAAAAACACCAACAAGCGGTGTAGTTGCATACTCTGTGCTTTTCTTTGTAGATTCTTGAAGATGCGCGGCAAATCTTTTTGCAGAATCGTTTGACTGAATAAATGCGCGCGCACCGGCAACTGAAGTGTAATATCCGCCTTGCCTCTGCATTGGTTCGCCGCTTCCCATTTTCATTCTAATTTTTCCGATCAATCCACGTTCGGCAAGCCAAGTCGTAACTTCATATTTGGCTTCTTTGAAAAATCTCATTCCAGCGGCTTGCCCAATTTGCTGACTTAAATCTGAGCCTGCAACAAAAACTTCAGTAATGATTTCTGTAAAGCGCTCGCTTGTATCTTGGTTCAATCTTCTGCTTTGAAGTGAGTATTCCCAAATCTTGTTTAAGAAACCTCCAATCTTTTTCACGGAATCCAAATCTTCAAAAAGAGGAATGCTCCAAACACAAGGAATATTTGCCTCAGAGGTTTCTCTTAAAATTTGTTCGCGGCTTGCGCGCAGTTTTCTATCGAGTGAAATAAGCGCATCCGGCTTAGTAGTCATGCTTACTTGCAGAGCCATTACCATTCCTGGATTGCCATACTTGCCGGAAATTTCGTTTATCTCATTGATGTTGTGAACCGTAGTATCAATTGCAAAAGGATCTTGATTAGTAATTAACTTTTGATGAATGCGCGGCGTAATTATAAAACGTTTGAGCAAGTCTTTGTATGTACCGGCTTCAATCAACAGTTCCGGATTAGAAATATTTTTTTGAATTGCCGGAATTAATCTATGCAAAGTTTTTCTAATCTGTTTGTTTAGCGAGAAATAATACTCTAACGTTTCTCTTCTTTGCTTGCGCAGATCAAGCATTTTACGCTCGGTTCTATCGTTATGATGCCACAAGCGAGTGAGAGGATCTTGAGCAATATGCAGCTTCATTCCAACTCTTCGGAATTTTCCCGCTTTAACATTGAACGGAAGAATTCCTCTATAGCGCTTTTCAAGCTGATGAGTAAGCGAGTTTATTTCGTTGAATAGTTCAGTAAAGCGGTTATTGTTCTTAGGAAGTTTTTCAATCTCACTGATTAGTGTTGGATCAATTTTAATTGATTTATCATATTTATGAAGCAGCTGAATAAGCTTCGATTGGCGAGCAACGTTCTCAATTAGAACAGCGGCAACCAAACGATGCCCTTGCCCGCTTGGTCTGTTGCTGCCATCCCAATCGCCCCAAAACGATAGAAATGTTTCAATCGGCTGCTTAGAATAAAGTTGCGAATAATTTTCTGCCGCTATAACTGAATTCAAATCTAAAACCAACTCTTCGGATTCTTCATTGGAAACAATTGCAACATTTAACCCGAGAAATTCTTTTACTAATTCTTCGCGAAGCAATTCAAAGTGAGTTTGCGAAATTTCTTTTCCACGAATTAAGCTTTCGATCAGTTTTTCAAACGCCCACTCAGCTTTCAAGGAATACATTTGAGTCGGGTGAACAGTTCTATCGTATAATCTATTTTTGAAAGCTGTTTCTCTGCGTACTAAATCGTCTCTATAAAATTCATTCTCTAAGGTTTTCGCTAAGATTTTTCCATTGTCAGCATTTATAACATCGGATAAATCCAAAATTAAATTTGTTCTTTCGAAGTAACGCTGCTTAAATAAATCAAGGCGTTCATTCAGATAATCTTTTTTAATTTTTTCCGAATCTGAAATTTTTCCATTGAACTGCGAGGCAAAACGCTTTAGTGTTACATCGAAATAATCTTTAAGATTATTTTCTACATGTTTCCATTGAGAAACAGTATCAATTTTGTTTTGCGATTTTTTTACATTAAGAGGTTGTACAGAAAATTTCTTTTTATTGTAATGCGCTGCTTCTTCGTCAATCATTCTGTTCAAGTCAATTAATACTCTTCTTGTTTTGCTCTTAAGAATTTTTGCATTGTCAGTCCCGCCAAGTGTTAAACGGAATGTTTTTCTTCCTGCTTCAAATCCTTTTTCTGTTCTTGCAAAAGTTGAAAGAGGAACAAGTCCAATGCCCTGCCGCGCCAAACCGGAAGCAAGCCAATCCAAAGAAAGTCCGGCGGGAAGTTGATTAATAATCATCTGCGGGTACATACTTCCCTTTGGCGGCTTAATGTAAATGTCGAAACGGTTTCTTACTTCCGGCAAAATTTCTACTGCTTCTGCCAAAGCAGAATTTCTTTCTTTGAAAATTCTGTTGCGCAAACGCCAGTACGCATTAACAGTTTCAACTTTGTTTCTATAAAACAAGTAAGTCAAAAAAATTGCGCCGAGATTCAGTTCGATAGTTGAAAGAACATCTCTATATTTTTCTGCAATTTCCGTATGGCGAATTTCAATTACAGACAAACGCGCGCCGGCAAGCGAGTCTGTTTTAGAAACAGAATGAACTGTGATTGCGTAAGAAGATTCTTCTTCTGTTAGGTATCCTTCTTCAACAAGTTCATCGGTTAATTGGCGTATTGTTTTTATAACATCAAGAGAGTCTTTTGGCGCAACATTTTGATAAGACAAATCATCAACCACAAAAATTTTATTTGTGAGAAGCCACTTAAGCAGTCTCTTCAATTCATACTTGTTGAATTCTTGACCGGTTGCGTTATGCGGATTATTAAGAGCAACAGCGCCGTAAGTTTTCCATTTCGGATCTGCAGATAATTTTTTCTTAACTGCAGAGATTATTCCGTCAATGTCTAATTCAAAAGCGTCTGTTAAGGGAACAACCGTAACTTTTGGAAAACAGTGCTCGTACGTCCAGCTTAAATCTGGAAAGATTACCTCTGTAATTCCGCAATGAAAGCCTAACAATCCTAATCCGGTTCTTGATGAGCCGCTGACTACGTAGCAATTCTTTTTTATGTACTCGGTGTGATGAGCTAAAAACGAATGAAGAAAACTATCAACCAGCTCAGAGGCAAAACTTTTGGAATGTATATTTGAAATAAGTCTGCCAAGCAGCTCGTTAGCAGTTAATCCGCCCAAGAGATCATACTTATAAATATTTGTCTGCTTATTTGCATTTGAAATCAGCAACCTTGCTTTTTCTTGCAAACCCTCTGCAATCTCTCCAAAACGTTCCGATTTGTTCGAGATGATAGAACTAAATTTTTCTTCATAAACTTTTGTGTGTAAAGCAAAAGCCGCTTCGTTTATTCCTTCTGATAGATAACCGTCGTATTCTGTTTCGACTGTAATATTAGATTCTCTCTTGCTTTCAAACTGCTTAACTAGATCGTTCTTTAAAATGTAAGAAAGCAATTCTATTTCGGAAGCCGATGGCGTTCCTTTCAACTGAAAATGAATTGTCTCAATGATTTCTATGAATTCTGGATTCCCCGCAAAAAACAAGGTTGAAAGATTCTTAAGCGCCGGAGAAAAAATTCCTGGTGTTAAAATACGCAGCACGCGGTTCATCATCTTTGCTTCACGCGCAAGAGAAAGATGATTCGGCGCATCGTTAGCTTCAACAAAAAACAGAGGAATCTGTAAACTTAGCTGACGAAGTTCTCTTCGCGTTTCTTCTTTTGTGTTTTTACCAAGCACAAGAAAAGCCGGCTTGATCTGAGAAACTGACAATCCTTCCTTCAGTTTACTAACAAGTTTTTCTTCGTCGTTGGATAAACAAGAAAAACTAAGCGAGTTATAATTTTTTATATGATCCGGAAGCGTAATTCCATAAGTAAAAACTTTTGCAGGTTTATGAACCAGAAAACTTGAAAGCGCGTGAAGAAGCATTCGTAATGCTTCGTTAACTCCGCCGGTTGCAATTATAATTTCGCGTCTTCCGGTTTTTTCACCAAGATCGTAAGCAAGTGGCTCTTGCTGATTTTTTGTGAGCCACTCATTAAAATGTTTTATCAAGAAGCTTGGCGCGTTTTTGTTGAACCCGCCGCGTGGTGTATAAGGCGCGCTTTTCTTAATTAAATCCAGAAAGAATTCAAGTTCCGTTTTGGCTTCGGGTTCTAATCCCAATTCTTTAAGGAAAGCATCAAGATCGTTATCAGTTAGTTCTTCACGCGCAATGTCAATTCTATTCACAATTCTCAAATACGCAGATGAAAGCTGCACATCCTGCACAGGATTTCCGATGTGAAAATTTACACGATCTTCCGGCGGAACAGGCGATGAAGCTGTTGCCTCGCTAATCTCGGAAACAGTTGCAGCTTTTACTTGCTTTACCGCAAAGTATTCTAAAGTATCTTTTTCGATTATCATCTTTAATTAAATTATTTCTTCTCTTCGTTTTTTGATGAACCGCTTACTGTCTTTAGCAAAAAATTTTGAAAAACATTCAGCAAGTCGGAACCTTGAGCAATATCGCTTGGAGAAAGATTTACCACTGTACGCGCGTTTTTCAAACTTTGGCTTGCTTCTGCAAGTCGTGCAGCTTGTGGAGAAAGCAGCAACAACTCCGGATTGTTCTTCAGCATTTCCAATTCCTCTTTTTCAAACTCAAGGTTCAACTTCTTGCGCTTTAATTCTTCCTTTATTCTCTTATCGGCAAGTTCAGATTCTTTATCAAGCTCGGTGCGTCTTAAATCAAACTTTTTCAATTCGAGTTCGTTTTCTAAAAAAGCAATTTCTTCATCTGCTTTTAGTTTTGCCTTTGCAGCAGTAATTCTTGCTTTCTGGTTCAACAATTCTGTCTGCTCAAGTATTCTAGCAGATTCCTGCTGACGAATAGATTCCGCAATTTTTTGATCAACTACTTCAAATGACTGCACAGAAACCGAAATTACATCCAAACCAAATTGCTCTTTGCTTACACTAACTCTTTCGATTAAATAGTGGTAAATTTTTTCAGAAGAGAGTTCCTCAATTTCATATTTCACTGTAAACTCTTTAACAAGACTTTGCAGAACAACTTCAAATTCTTTTGCTGCTTTTGTAACCGAGTTGGAATTCCAACCGCCAACTTTAATTAGCTGCGAAACATTTCCAGCAGCAAGAGAAACCGTAACCGCAAGTTTTACTTTTATATCGAGGTTGCCCTTAGCTGTGGACTCAACATTTAATTGCAATGGCAGCGTTGTTTTAGGAAGAACAAGACAAAAATCTTTTGGATAAAAACGGGTTTTGTTCAAAACAATTTTGCCGTCCGATTCTTTTAAAACAAGCTGATCCGGCTTTCTCAATCTGTACTCATAGAGAAAAATTATTACAGCAACGATTATTATTATTCCAAACCACATAGTGATCTCCTGATAATTTATTTCATCAATTTACATTCTTTGAAAAGTCTTGTAATCTGCATGCAAAGAATTGCCAAACTAACTTGCAGATATTTTTAACACAACTCAATGTTGTCGAATTGTTCGCTTCCACACGTCTGCTTATGGCAGACCTTTGTGCAGTCATATTAACTTGATTGCAACATTGTAAGTTTTAGTTAGAATTGTAACGCAATCAAAAATCGCAGATGAATTTAATATTTTTTAGTGAATTATATAAGTCCTCTGATAAATACTTTGTTGGAGAGATATACTTAGTTTGTTTTGAAGCTATCGGGAGTATTTAGTAGATGAAGCTCCCCGCCGCAACCTGCCCGCCGCTTTGCTTTGGCAGGCGGGGCAGCGGGGTTTCTGAAAACAAATTTTATTTATTCGCCTCAAGAGGCGGGGAATTTGACACTCGTCCGCCTCTGGCGGATTATATTACATCGGCAAGGGTTAACGAACAAAGCGCTTGCCCGAAGAAAGCGAAGTACAAACAGGGCTTTATTTTTAATTAAGCAACATTTATTTTGCTATCAACAAAACATAAAAAGGGGCTTTATGAAGAGAACATGTTTGTTACCGGTTGTTTTAATTTCATTTCTTTTTGTACATAACTCTGTTTTTACTCAAACCAAGAAAAAGAAAAGCGAAGAAGATGTTTACAAGTTTGAGATGGTTCATCAAGTAAAAACAACACCAGTTAAAAACCAAGCCAAAACCGGCACTTGCTGGTCGTTTGCCACAACATCTTTTATAGAAACAGAACTCCTTAGAATGAAAAAAGGAGAACACTTTATTTCTCCAATGTGGTTTGTTCGCCATGCTTATCCGCTAAAAGCGCAAAAGTATATTCGTTATTCAGGCACAACAAATTTTAGTGTTGGCGGGCAGGCTCACGATGTAATGAATATAATCCGCGAAAAAGGAATGATACCCGAAGCGAATTATAAAGGAATGAATATTGGCGAAGATGAGCACAATCACGGAGAAATGGCAGAAGTGTTGGAAGGTATAGTCAGCTCCGTAAAAAGAAACAAAGGCGGAAAAATTACTCCTCGCTGGCATGAAGTTTTTGAATCTACGCTAAATATATATCTTGGAACACCGCCTGTAAAGTTTGATTATCTCGGAAGAATCTTCACTCCTAAAAATTTTTGTGATTCGCTAAATTTTAACCCTGATGATTACGTTGAGTTTACTTCCTACTCGCATCATCCGTTTTATTCCAAGTTCGTTCTGGAAATTCCGGATAACTGGAGTAATGATAAGTACTACAATATTCCAATTAACGAAATGATTGCTTTAATTGATACCGCTTTATCTAAAGGATTTTCTGTTGTTTGGGATGGAGATGTAAGCGAAAAAAGTTTTGATAAAAAGAAAGGGATTGCTATTATTCCTCAAGTTGAGCTTGAAGATATTGAGCAAGACAACGCGGAGAATAAAACCGAGGAGCCACTTAAAGAAAAATTTATTACACAAGAGATGAGACAGGTATCTTTTGATAATCAAACTACCACCGATGATCACTTAATGCACATTACAGGATTGGCAAGAGATAAACGCGGCTACAAATTTTATTATGTAAAAAACTCGTGGGGAACAAAAGATAAAAAATATGATGGCTATTGGTACATGAGCGAAATTTACGCAAGGCTAAAAACCATTGCTATAATGGTACACAAAGATGCGGTTCCCGGCTGGTTAAAAAGTAAATTAAAAATGTAACTGTAATGGAATCGGCAGAGTTGCACTCTAAAAGCGTTTCATATAGTTACGCGTATCCATATTCTATTTAGGAAAACGAAATAATAGGTTATATTTGAGTTGGAATAAAAAAGAAAGAAAGGCTTATATGATTTTTAAATTTGGTGAATTGTTCTGTGGGCCCGGTGGTCTTGGTTTGGCTGCAAAACTCGCCAAAGCGAATAACTCATTTGATAAATTTGAAATCGCGCACGCTTGGTCAACAGATTACGATACGGATTCTTGTAATACTTATATAAAAAATATTTGTCCAGATAATCCGAAATCAGTTATTCATAAAGATATTAGGAAATTAGATTACAGGGTTCTTAAAAATATTTCTGAAATTGATGCTCTTGCATTTGGTTTTCCATGCAATGATTTTAGTGTTGTTGGTGAACAAAAAGGTATAGATGGTGTATATGGACCATTATATTCTTCTGGTGTTAAAGCATTAAAAATATTTCAACCAATGTGGTTCCTTGCTGAAAATGTTGGAGGGCTGCGAAACGCTAACGAAGGAAAAACTTTCAATAATATTTTGCAAGATTTATTTGACACTGGTTATTCTGTTTACCCACATCTATATAAGTTCGATAATTATGGTGTTCCTCAATCAAGACAAAGAATAATCATAATTGGAATTCGAAAAGATTTGGATATTGTTTTCAGAGTTCCTTCTCCAGTTCTTTATAAGGATTTAGATATAAGTGTTAGAAATGCTATAGAAAATCCTCCTATTCTACAAAATGCTACTAATAATGAATTAACTAAGCAGTCAGAACAAGTGATTAAAAGACTTAAGCACATCAGACCTGGTGAGAATGCTTTTTTCAGAGAGGCGGCTTGAATTCGAACTATAAACATAAGAACTATGAGATCCTCAATTTGATTGGATATGGGTTAGCAAAATACGATATGGGATTTATCAAGTGTTTTGGATGTAAAACAAAAACAGAATTTTATAATTACATAGTGAAGATTGGAATTGCCGAAACAAGTGGAACTGTAAAAAATCGGCAAGATCTATTTGATCCCTTTTTTGAAAATAAACGAAAAGGATGGTGGCAAAAAGGGAATGCTTATATCCATAGAAAAATATTGATAGATAATTTATTTGGGAATTTAGATTTATTCTCGTTCTGTAATATTGTTAAACTGTTCATAAAGGAAAAATACAGAATACAAGACTTATCAGTTGAAGGAGTTAGTCCGGTTTTCAAATCTAGATTTAAACAACTTCAAATGACTGGATTGGAAGCCGAAGAATATTTCCTAAATAATTACAAATCAATTGAGCCCTTTAGCAACGGAATAATTGAGGATGCAAGAATGTTTGGCGATGGTTATGATTTCCAGATTGATGTTGATAGAAAATATATTCTTGTAGAGATTAAAGGGATCAAAACAAATTATGGTGGAATTAGATTTACTGAAAAGGAATTTAAGACTGCACGTGAATACAAAAATGAGTATGCACTTATTGTCGTAAGTAATTTAATACAAGAACCAAAGCTTAACTTGTATTTCAATCCAGTAGAATATTTCCAATTTGATAGAAAAACTATTACTTCTAGTCAAACAAGTTATCACGTTGGAGCGAAAGAATGGTGAACAAAATTGTGAGAGATGGAATTCTTACAACTGTATATAATGATATGAATGAGAGAATTGAAATAGTTGGAGATATAACTCTTAATCTGGAATATTGGGATTGCGAATGTGTTGAAAATTATATCCATCCAATAACCGAAAATCATTGTGAAAAATGTAATGCACTTGAAGAAGACTCACCGAATAGCAGAGAAAACGAAGTTATAGAATACATCCACCGAATTTTACCACAACAATAAACCTTCTATACGGTTCAAATCTAAAAACCTTCTTACACAATTACCGGCAGCGGCGGCGGAACTCACGTTTACCATTGGAAAGAAAATAGAGCACTGACCAACAGAGAAAGAGCAAGATTACAGACCTTTCCAGATAACTTTGAATTCTGCGGCTCAAAAGAAAGTGTAAGAAAACAAATAGGCATGGCTGTTCCTCCGATGGGCGTTAAAATTATTTTCGAGGCTTTGCTAAAAAGTTTTGCAAAAATTGAATATGATTCTATTGATTGTAATATAACTCCTTTTATACATCGCCAACATCAAGTAATCTATAATGTTTCTTCTATGAAAGAGCAATACACAATCTTTGAAAAGACCGAAAACACATATCAAAAATCTGCTTGTGGAATTCTATGATAACAAATAATCTTTTTAATAATATTCTTATTGACCCTGTTCAAAGTGGCAGTAACAAACTTTTAATTGTTTCGGGATATGCAACGTCTGCTATGGCGTTCCACCATTTAACTGAATTGAATAATCTTGGTAGGGCAGATATTGAAATTAAATTAATCATTGGTATGAGTTCTGCCGAAGGTATTTCTGTTAGCAATCACAATGGTTTTAAACAAATTGTGAATGATTTTGGTGGTCGATTTCAGTGCAGTTACAGAACCATCACACCACCTGCACATTCAAAAATGTATCTTTGGTTAGCTGACGATGAACCTCGTTTGAGTTTTCTTGGTTCCGCAAATTACACTCAAACTGCATTCAATGAAAGAAAGCAAAAAGAGGTTTTAACAGAATGTGACAGTCGTGCTGCCCTTACATATTTCGAAAGTATGGTTGGTGATTCTATTTATTGTGAGCATCCAGATTCAGAAAATTTGATACAGATTTTTAATGACCGCGTCTATCGAAGAAGACCAAAAGAATTGGCTGAAGCTCCAGCTACGGAAACTACGCCTATCTTTCAACCAGATTTCACGACATTAGAAAGTATAACCGTTTCTTTATTAGACAGAAGTGGAAACATTCATAATAAGGGTGGATTAAATTGGGGGCAGAGAGATGGAAGAGAACCTAACCAAGCATATATCCAACTTCCCCCAGAAGTTTATCGGAGTGATTTTTTCCCAATCAAATCAACACATTTTACTGTTCTAACTGATGATAACAAAACTCTTATTTGCACGAGAGCACAAAAAAATGAAATGGGTGCAGCAATTGAAACCCCTCATAACAACAGCATTCTTGGAGAATATTTCAGACATCGTTTAGGTTTAGCAAATGGTGCCTTTATCACTAAAGAAAACTTGTTACACTATGGAAGAACAGATGTAGCTTTTTATAAAATTGACGATGAAAATTATTATATGGATTTCTCCTCTCACTAATGGACAATTTAACTCCGGCGCAAAGAAAAAAGAATATGCAAAATATTCGCTCAAAGGGAACCATTCCTGAAAAGATAATAATGAGAGAATTGAAAAATGCTGGAATATATTTTTCAACTCACGCAAATAATATTATTGGCAGCCCTGATATAGTTTTTCGAAGGAAAAAAATTGTTGTCTTCATTGATTCAGATTTTTGGCATAAACATCCCACAAGATTTATCATGCCTCAAACAAATACGAACTACTGGATTAATAAAATAAATAGGAATAAACAGCGAGATAAAATCGTTACTAAAGAATTACGGAAAAACGGTTGGCGGGTTATTAGGCTTTGGGGGTATGATATTAAAAAATCGTCTTCCAGATGTATAAAAAGAATTTTAAAAGAATACAATAAATAAAACGCCTAACTAGCCGTTACGCCGAGCAGTCCGAATGTAGCGTTGACACTTTGTAACCCGGTGAATTTTCTGTGTATCTCTGTGAAATGCCTTACGCTTTGTTTTTCCTCAATACAACTGCGTAAGCCGTTTCTGCTGCAATGGTAACGGAAAGAGTTAATAAGATAAGAGAAACTATCGGTACAGGGTTTCCTGTAAATACAAAGCTGCCTGTATTAAACCAGCCATCGCGCATAAGAACTAAAAACGCCCAATTGCTCATTAAGAACATCCATACAGCAGGAAGAAATGAAACTATCCATGCATATTTATTTTCTGCTGTTTTATAAAGCCATACTGTTATTCCAATTAAAGCTAAAGCAGCAAGCATTTGGTTGCACGCGCCAAAGATGCTCCAAAACATTTTCCAAGCGGGAATCGGGTTACCTGCTTCGTCATTCATTGTTGAAGTTACAAACAAAAGAGGAACTAGAATAGAAATGCCCGTAGCAAAATACTTGCTGAATTTAGTTTTCCAGCCGGAAAGTTCTTCAATGATGTAACGACACAAACGAGTGCAAACATCAAGAGTATCGTAAACAAAAGTAGTAAATGCCATCAAGCCAAAAGAAATACCAAGTGCGGCGGGAATTCCAATTAGCTGAACAAACTGACCAATACCAGAAGCATAAATAAAATTTGGAGAGCTTTTTATTAGAGCGCTGTCTTTGGCAAGAATCATAACGCACGCTAAAGAAACAACTGCAACCATACCTTCAAGCAGCATCATTCCATAGCCAACAACCTTTGCATCGCTTTCTTTTGCAAGCTGCTTAGATGTTGTTCCAGAACCAACAAGCGAGTGAAAGCCGGAACAAGCGCCGCACGCAACAGTAATAAACAGAACCGGAAACATCAGAAACCAGAAATTTTCAACATTGGCATAAGAAGCGGTAAATGCTGGATACTGAATTGAAAATCCGCCGAAGATTAACCCAACCGCTGAAGCTGCAAGAGCGGTGTAAAGAAAATAGCCGCCTAAGTGTCCGCGCGGCTGAAGCAATAACCAAACAGGAATTATTGAAGCTAAAAAACAGTAAGCAAGAATAAATCCATTCCAAACTTTTTGTGTCTGGTGCGGAGATAAATTAAACCAGCTTTCAAGATCAAACGCTATTGAAGGACCAATCCAAATAGAAACGCCTACCAAAGGAAGAAAAATAATTGTAGCAAGCGTAAGTGATAATTTGGTTTTCTTTAGAAGAACACCCATAATTACCGGAAGTATCAAATAAAGAAGAGATGATGCTGCTATTGCGCCTCCGCCTACTTTTTCCCCATTCTCAAGTGTTATTGTTCCAACAAAAGAGCTTGAGGTAACATCGGTAAATGCTACAACGACATAAACAAGTGTAATCCAAATGAACAACATAAATAAAATCCAAGCACGCTTGGAAACGTTTGCTTTAACAACTTCTGTAATAGATTTTGCTTTATAGCGGATAGATGCAACAATAGAGCCCATATCGTGTACGCCGCCGATAAATACTGAACCAAGCACAATCCATATTAGAGCAGGGACCCAGCCGAACATTACGCCTGCTATAATTGGTCCGGTAATTGGACCCGCTGCTGCAATTGCCGAGAAATGCTGTCCCATTAAAAATTTAGATTCAGCAGGAACGAAATCAACGCCATCATTACAACTTACCGCCGGTGTTTGTCTTTTATCATTTAGTTTAAAAACTTTTTTTGCGAGAAATGCGCCGTAAGTTTTGTAGAAGAAAATAAATGTCAGTGCGGCGCCGGCTACAATAAATAGAATGTTCATTTTATTCTCTTGGAATAGGTTTTGTTTGCGGGATAAAATAAGAGTTTACTTGATAAATGAAAACCACAGCGGGAAAAAGAAAGCCGCACTAAAATGCGCGGCTTTAACTTAGTTATTGTAAATTCCTCCGTACCAAGTTGCCACGCTATACTTTTGAGTGAAATTGATTCGTAAAATTCAGAAACTTTATATCTAAACGCGTAACCTTTTATTCCATTTCCCTATATTAATATCATCGTTTACATAGTAATTTAATATGAATCTCAAGCGGTTAAGAATTCTTCAAGAAGGAAAAGATAAAATTGGTCCGGTTGTTTATTGGATGCAGCGAGATCAGCGCGCACATGATAACTGGGCTTTAATTTACGCGCAAAGCAAAGCAATCGAGAAAAACACTTCTCTTTTCGTAGTGTTTAATCTTGTCTCAAATTTTTTAGATGCAACACTCCGCCAGTATGGGTTTATGATTAAAGGATTGCAAGAAGTTGAAGGTGAGTTATGCAGGCATAACATTCACTTTGTTTTAACTGTAGGCGATGCCGAAATTGAAATTCCCAAATTCTTAGAATCCATAAACGCATCATTGCTAATCGCGGATTTTAATCCGTTAAAGATTTCCAGAGGATGGAAAAAATCTGTTGCCGATAAAATTGATATTCCCTTTTGTGAAGTTGATGCACA
The DNA here is from genome assembly GCA_009773205.1 of Ignavibacteria bacterium. Taxonomy (GTDB): domain Bacteria; phylum Bacteroidota; class Ignavibacteria; order Ignavibacteriales; family Melioribacteraceae; genus Stygiobacter. Next base: position 28,130 of record WPAE01000004.1, on the reverse strand, counting down.
CAACATTGTTCCATTTCATCAAGTTTCCGCTAAACAAGAGTTTGCCGCTTATACAATACGGACAAAGATTCATAAACTTCTGCCAGAATTTTTAGATGAGCTTCCTTCTCTGCAAAAGATGAAGAATAATATCAACCAAGTAAAGATTGAATGGAAAAAAATTTACGATTTGCTAAACGTAAACAAAGATGTTAAAGAGATTGATTGGTTAATTCCCGGTGAAATGGCTGCTCATAATATTTTACAAGAATTTATTAAGAATAAGTTTACCAAATATGCGACAGACAGAAACTTTCCAACTCATGATGCTCAATCGAATCTCTCTCCATATTTTCATTTTGGGCATATAGCGCCGCAAAGGGTTGCACTCGTAATTCAGCCGTTAACAGAGAATGAAGAATCGCACAAAGATTTCTTGGAAGAAATGATTGTCCGGCGAGAACTTTCGGATAACTTTTGTTTCTTCAACAAGAACTATGATTCATTCGAAGGGTTTCATCCTTGGGCACAGGAATCGTTAAATATTCACCGCAAAGACAAGCGTGATTATATCTATGACTTGGAAGAATTTGAATTAGCTAAAACTCACGAGGATCTTTGGAATGCCGCACAGCTTGAAATGGTTGCATCCGGCAAAATGCACGGCTATATGAGAATGTACTGGGCGAAAAAAATTCTTGAGTGGAGTAAATCACCCGAAGAAGCTATGAAAATTGCGATCTACTTAAATGATAAATATGAATTGGATGGGCGCGACCCAAACGGCTACACTGGAATTGCATGGTCAATCGGTGGTGTACACGACCGTCCTTGGTTTGAACGTGCTGTGTATGGAAAAATCAGATACATGAATTACAATGGCTGCGCCAAAAAGTTTGATGTAAAAAAATATATTCAAAAACATCTGAGGTAAAATAAAATGAGGCGTTTACTTTTTGTTACTTTTTGTTTTTTGTTTTCTTTAACAACATTAGCGCAGTCAAAAAATGCTCAATACGATTCAACACTTGCCAAAAGTTTGGGCGCAGATAATTATGGAATGAAGAATTATGTTTTTGTAATTCTCAAAACCGGTCCGGCTGTAATAGAAAAAAAAGAAACAAGAGACAGCTTATTTGCTGGACACATGAAAAACATTAATAGGTTAGTTGACGCGAATAAACTTATTGCTGCTGGTCCATTTGGAAAAAATGATTTGAAATACAGAGGCTTGTTTATACTTGATGTTAAAACAATAGAAGAGGCTAAGGAGTTGGTTAATACAGATCCGGCAGTTGCCGCAAAAATTTTTGATGTTGAGTTAATTCCGTGGTATGGCTCTGCAGCATTAAAAGAATATTTGAAATACGTAGAGAAAATTACAAAGTATAAACTATAGCCGGCATTATTTAAGCTGGTTTTCAATTGCTTCGTTAAATTCTTTATAAGTTTTTTTCCCTTCCATAAACAAGACCATCTTTCCATCTGTGCTATAAATTATTGTTGCTGGTATTGCGCCATTCCATTCTTTGTTAATAATGTTAATCAGTTCTTCATCATTTTTGAAACCTGTTATGTAGTTAACAAACCCAGCTTTTTGTTTTTTTAGAAACGGTATAACTTTTTGATTCACTTCTTCAGGAAAGTCTATGCTGATTCCTACTACTTCAACATTATCTTTAGCGAATTCTCTATAGATTCTCACCAGATCTGGAAATTCCTCTCGGCACGGAATGCACCAAGTGGCCCATATATTTAAGAGCAGAACTTTTCCGTTCCGCTCGTTAATAATTTTTTCAAGTCCAATTTTATCAATTTTTTCGATTTTTATTTGCGCATTTATTAAGGCTGCGAACAAAAGCGAAAGAACTATTATCAACTTATTTTTCATTACTTGCCAACTCTTTTAATTGTACAGCCAAAAGCTTTCGTTTTTGGATTTGTAACTTTTTTCCCTGCAAGAATTTCATCAAGCGCGTCGCTTAAATCAGAAACTTGAACATTTTCCTTCCTGCGGTTATCATCTATTCTTCCGTGATAAACAATCTCTTGTTTGTCGTTTAGCACATATACTTCTGGTGTAAAAGAAGCAGCAAACTTATCGGCAATAACATTGTTAATGTCTTTCAAAACTGTGAATTGCAGATTGTTTTCTGCTGCGTGTTTTTTAATTTCTTCAATGTCTTCAGCTTTGTTCGAGTTAATTCCAATAAATGAAACATTTTTACCTTTGTAAGATTCGTAAAGATCAGCCATTCTTTCATTGTAAGCATTGGAAACCGGGCATTGAGTAGAAACATAAATCAAAACAATTGCACTAGAGTTTTTATAATCCAAAAGCGAATGCGTTTTTCCATTATAATCTTTCAACGAAAAGCTATCTGCTTTTTTTAACCCTTCGGCTAAATTTACATTTGTTAAAACAACGGCTAGAGCTGTCGTAATAATTAGTGTTTTTATTTTTTTCATTCTTTCCTCCTTGTTTGTAATTTGTTCTATTAAAGGAACAAAATCTCTTTGTAAATCGTTTCCTAATAAAAGAGAAAACCGTGAAATATTTTGTTTCCATTTTTGTCTTGTTTCTTGCATTAATTTCTTGCAGCAACTCTTCGGCACAATTAACAATCGAGCAGGCTTTTCCGGAACTTACTTTTCAGCAGCCTGTTGATATTCAAAATGCGGCGGATGGTTCAAACCGCTTGTTCATAGTAGAACAAAGAGGAATAATTTCGGTTTTTGAAAACAATCAAACCGTAAAGACAAAAAAAGTATTTCTCGATATTACTGATAGAGTGAGCAGCGGTGGAGAAATGGGTTTGTTAGGATTGGCTTTTCATCCCAATTATAATAGTAACGGTTATTTCTATGTAAACTATACTACAAACTCTCCATCAAGAAGAACCATAATTTCACGATTCAAAGTTTCCACGGATCCGGATTTGGCAAACAAAAACAGTGAGCTAATCTTGATGCAAATCGCTCAGCCTTATTCAAATCACAATGGCGGACAAACCTCTTTTGGACCAGACGGATTTCTTTACATCTCTCTTGGCGATGGCGGTTCCGGAGGCGATCCTCAAAACTATGCACAAAACTTGCAATCTCATCTGGGCAAAATTTTACGTATAGATGTTGATAAAACAGATTTAGGAATAAATTATTCTATTCCTTTGGATAATCCTTTCAGGAGAAACAACTTAGGTTATAAAGAAGAAATTTACGCTTACGGTTTGCGAAATGTTTGGCGTTTCAGTTTCGATTTAATTACAAAAGATTTATGGGCGGCAGATGTTGGGCAAAACGCGTGGGAAGAAATTAATATTATTACTAAAGGTGGCAATTTCGGCTGGCGTTGTTATGAGGGGACTCATTCTTTCAACACAAGCGGGTGCAATGCCGCAAATTACATTCCGCCTGTTTTTGAATATCCGCACAACAGCGAGGGCGGATTTTCTATCACCGGCGGATTTGTTTACCGCGGTTCAAAAGTACCAGAACTTTATGGCAAATATGTATATGCCGATTTTGTTTCCGGGCATATTTGGGCGCTTGAACTAAAAAATGGGAAAGCATTTAATGACAGATTGTTTACAAAGGCTCATCCGGTTTCAACTTTTGGTATTGATGAAAAGAAGGAATTGTATTTTGCTAATTACAGTTCAGGCAAAATTTATCGTTTCAAAACATCTGGTACAAAATCCGGCAAAGCAAGTCTGCCAGAAAAATTTGAACTGCATCAAAATTACCCTAACCCGTTTAATCCAGCAACAGCTATTAGTTACAAGCTGCAGGGCGCAAGCCACATAACTTTAAAAGTTTACGATGTTTTAGGAAGAGAGGTTGCAACATTAGTTGATGAGTTTCAGAATGCAGGTATATATAATTCTCAATTCTCCATTCCGCGCCTTGCCGAAGACGCAAGACGAGGCAGGAAGCGGGTCAATTCTCAATTGAGTTCCGGTGTTTATTTTTACCGCTTAACCGCCGGAAATCCTTCGGCAGGCTTAGGACGTGGTTTTGTAGAAACAAAGAAGATGACGCTGATGAAATAAGGACAAAAGAAGGAAAAGCTAATAAAACGTGTTTCATATTTAAGAAATCTTTTTCGGAGTGGTTTTTAATTTTTGATCTGTTTGGATAATGCTAAAGATGTAACATGTGATTTGAAGTCTTCTGGTTTTTGGTTGTGCAGAATTCTTACACTGTTATTTGCATTCTTTTTCCATTTATGAGCCTAATCTAAAAAGCCATGAACATAAAAAACGTTGTTTTCGACTTAGCCGCCTGCATCAACAAGTAGATCCACTTTTGTAAACAACTTTTAAGTCTTACTTGTTGGCAAAGAGCAGCTTTGCAGCCGCTCTTCTATTGCCTAATGCCACTTACCTAATTACAATTTACAGCCTTTCCTGCGCTTCCAAGAACGTTTACAATTTTATGTTTGTAAAGTTCTTTCAAAGAATCGCGGGCTGGGCCTAAGTATTTGCGCGGATCAAACTCTGCCGGATTATCGTTGAAAGCTTTGCGAATAGCTGCGGTCATTGCTAAGCGTCCATCAGAATCAATATTTACTTTGCAAACAGCCGAAGCAGCAGCGCGGCGCAATTGTTCTTCCGGAATTCCAACGGCATCTTTTAACTTGCCGCCATTGCTGTTAATTATTTTTACTAACTCGGCTGGTACGGAAGAAGCGCCGTGAAGAACAATCGGGAAGCCCGGTATTCTCTTTTCGCATTCTTCAAGTATATCGAAACGGAGCGGCGGCGGAACAAGAATTCCATCTTCGTTGCGTGTGCATTGATCTGGTGTAAATTTGTTTGCACCATGCGATGTACCGATAGAAATAGCCAACGAATCAACGCCGGTTTTCTTAACAAAGTCTTCAACTTCTTCTGGTTTTGTGTAGTGTGTAACATCGCTGCTAACATCATCTTCAATTCCTGCTAAAACACCAAGCTCGCCTTCTACGCTAACATTATGTTTATGTGCGTATTCAACAACTTGCGCCGTAAGTTCAATGTTTTTTTCGTAGGAATGGTGTGAGCCGTCAATCATAACTGAAGAGAAGCCGCTTTCGATGCATGACTTGCAGAGTTCAAAAGTATCGCCATGATCTAAGTGAAGTACGATAGGAATATCGAAACCTAATTCGTGTGCATAATCAACCGCACCTTTTGCTAAGTGTTTTAGTAAAGTTTGGTTAGCGTATTTACGTGCGCCGCTGGAAACCTGTAGAATAACCGGAGATTTTGTTTCAACGCATGCGCCTATAATTGCTTGTAGTTGTTCAAGGTTGTTAAAGTTGAAAGCCGGTATTGCATATCCGCCTTTTACTGCTTTTGCAAAAAGGTCTTTGGAATTAACTAACCCTAATTCTTTGTAGGTAATCATAACTCTCGCCATTTGTTAATTAATAAAAATCATAATTCTCGCTGGAAGTATAAAAAAATATGGAAACCTATCAAAGAAACCGCTTACAACAAATCAAGATTTACTACAGCGCCAATATGGAACGAAAAGAAATCGGTTTTAGATTTTTTTACAGCAAAAACCGGCTCTCCATTTGCTTTAACGTATAAAAGACTTTTCTCGGTCAAGTATTCTGCTTCTGTTCCAAATAAGTAGCGTGCTTTAAGATCAAGATAAATCGCTTCAACATTTTCTGAAGCGCCGCCAAGTCTAAACAGCATACCAGCGCCGCCGCCGTAGTTCCATGTAACGTCATCAAAATTGGTTGATGATGCTATTTCTTCATTCTTGTTTTCGTTGCGTACAGTTGTTCTTGTTTGCAAATAAGCGCCGCCAAACAAACATTCAACGTAAGGACGAATAGTGCCGAAGAAAGGACTTATTTGCATTAAAATATGCGCGCTTCCCATACTGTTGGTTCTAGATAGATCAAGATAAACTCCTGGATATCCTATCCATGGAAGTTTTTCATCAACCTGCCCGTAAACTATGTATCCAATATCAAATCCAATTGTAAAAGGGCGTTCTTTAGAAGGTGTCCAAAGTGTTCCTTGGATTTGTCCACCAAATCCCATTCTATCAACGTTTGAGCGGAACTCGCCTTGCGGATAGCCCAGCATAAAACTTCCACCAATTGTTTGAGCAAAACTAACCGAGCTGATGGCTAAGAAAAGAATAAGTAGAAATTGCTTTTTCATGTTTTCTCCAATGTTAAGCATTGTATGTGAAAAACATCTTCAACAACAAAGCAGTGAGTGATTTTATTGCTCGTTTATTTAACACCTGCTGACAAATTTTCGTTCAAGTATTTTGTGAGAAGCGTGAAGAGATGAATTGTAGTTCCTTCACCTTCATTAATACTGTGCGAGCGGTTTGGATAAGCCATCATAGTAAAATGTTTATTGTGTTTAATCAACTCATTTATCACTAACTCAGTGCCTTGATAATGAACAGTATCATCGCCAGTTCCATGAACGATTAATAGATTTCCTCTAAGTTTTTTTGCATAAGTTACGGGCGAGCCTTCATTATACGACTCCAGATTTTCTGTTATCAAGCCCATATAGCGTTCTTGATAAATTGTATCATAAAGTTTCTAATGTCCAACAGGCACAACCGACACCCCCATTTTATATGTCTCCGGATGGCGGACTCGCCCGCCTGCTGCAGGGCAGGCATTAAGTCGTTTAGAGTAAATAGCCTATGTCGAAATTCTCAATTATTTTTTATACGGTTCTTTTAAGTATCGTCTTGCCTGTTCGTGGGAATTGTTGCGTTCTTTAATACGAAGTGATTCATTGTAATACTTAATAGCTTTTTCACGCTTGCCCATCAAATCATTCATGTAGCCCAAGTATAAAATTGTGTTAATGAAAAAACCGGATTTTTCTTCTTTATCAATTTCACGGGAAAGTTTTTCGGATTTTTCGAAATAGTAAGCGGAAGAATCGGCTTTGTTTTTCAGCATAAAATCCATACCAAGATAATAAGCGGCTTCTCTTTTGTAGCGTTTGTTGTAGCCGGGCAATCCACGTTCGCATTTGTTATAGATATCTCTAAATGTCTTTGCTGCTTCGGCGTAATTGTTCTCTTTTACAAAAGTAACTCCATAATACTTTTGAAAATTCGGATTGTTGGGAAAATCTGTCAGCAGATATTTACCCCACTTGCGGGATTCTTCCATATTTTCTTCAAACTGGAAAAGAAGCTTTTGCAAAAAGTGGCGCGCTTCAATTCGAGTGTATCGTCCGTTCCATGCAACGTGTTCAAGCTCTTTTATGCCGCGATTTTTATCTCCTTTAGGAAAGAAAACCATAAATGGTTTTACGGCCGGAAATTTTTGCGGAATTACCTCGGCATAATAATGATAAATTCCGAAGCCGAGCTGAACATCTACATTCTTGGGATTTACTTCGTAAGATTTGAAAACAAGATTTAGCCCATCTTTTCCATCGAGTGCGGCTTTGAACCAGCTTTCGCGAATTGCAAGAAGCTGCCCGCGAAAACCAAGTGCGCCTCCTTTGAAAAACATCGCATCAACATTTCTTTTATTGTCATCCAAAATATCATCGCACAAATCAATTACATCTTCAAGCTGGTTGTAGAACTTATCATCCATGCTTTCATCTTCAAGATCGAGAAGAATGCGCCACCAGGTTGTCATTGCTTTAAAGAATTTTCCGGAAGGATGTTTTGCGTATTCTTTAACTACAACATCAAAAGTTTTTTCTGCATCGTCTAACTCAATTCCGTAAATCTGATAGATTCCGGCTTTCACAAGAGAATCGTGGCGTGCCCAATTGTAGCTCTGCGCATTAATCGAACAAGGTAGAATCATCAGCAGAAGAAACAAAACTTTTGTTTTCAAAATATGCTCGTATTGTAATTTGAAAAATTATTTTCTCTTTGGACGATACATATCTGTAGCGCGTCCGTAATACAGTTCTGCAGCAAACATCATGGTTTCCGATAGAGTAGGATGCGGATGAATTGTAAGTTCCAAATCCTTAACTACTGCGCCCATCTCAATTGCAAGTGTTCCTTCAGCTATCATATCGCCCGCGCCAACACCAACAATTGCAACACCAAGAATGCGTTCTGTTTCTGGTTCTATAATTAACTTAGTCATTCCATCGTTTCTGTCCAATGTAGTTGCGCGTCCACTTGCGCCCCATGGAAATTTAGCGACTTCAACATTAATTCCTTTTTCGCGTGCCTCGTTTTCTGTAATTCCAGCCCAAGCCAATTCCGGATCTGTAAACACAACCGCAGGAATCGCATTCGGCTCGAAAGCAACTTTATGACCGAGTATTGCTTCTACAGCTACTTTACCTTCGGCAGCAGCTTTGTGAGCAAGCATCGGATTTCCTACAAGATCTCCTATCGCATAGATGCTTGCATCATCAGTCTTCATAGTTTTATCGGTTACAACAAAACCGCGCTCGTTCACTTTAACTTTTGTTTTTTCCAACCCCAATCCGGTTGTAACGGGTCTTCTGCCAATAGAAATCAAAACTTTATCGAATGTTTGTTCCGTCTCTATAACTTTTTCGCTTTCTAATTTTACAGTAACGGAATCACCATTGTCTTTTAGATCAACAACTTTGGTTTCTGTAAAAATATTCTTCATTAACTTTTTTATTCTTTTTTCAAGAACGGCAACCATGTCTCTATCGGCGCCGGGCAACAAACCGGGAAGCATTTCAACAACTGTAACTTCACTTCCTAAAGAAGCATAAACTGATGAAAGCTCTAAACCAATATAGCCGCCTCCAATTACAAGCAGACGATTAGGAACATCATTCAATTCGAGTGCTGAAGTTGAGTCCATTACTCTGGGAGAATCAATTGATAATCCAGGAATTTTTGTTGGAACCGAACCGGTTGCAAGAATAGCTTTTTCGTAAACAACTTCTTCATCAGTTCCATCAGCTTTTGTAACCGAGAGCGTGTTAGAATTTACAAAGGTTGCTTTCCCGTTGATATAATTAACTTTTCTCTGCTTTGCCAACTGCCCCAAACCGCCGGTAAGTTTATTTACAACTCCATTTTTAAAATCGCGTAGCTTGTTAATGTCTATTTTCGGCTCGCCAAAATCTACTCCCCATTTTTTTGCTTCCTCTGCTTCATTTATAAGCTTAGCAACGTGCAGCAAGGCTTTAGAAGGAATGCATCCGCGGTAAAGACAAACTCCACCTGGATTTTTCTCCATATCTATTAAAGTAACTTGCATTCCTAAATCAGCTGCCAAAAACGCAGCTGCATATCCGCCGGGTCCGCCGCCTATAACGGCTAATTGTGTTCTTGATGACATAAATTCAAAAATCCTTTCTTTATTTCTTATTCGCAAAAATAGCAAAAAGGGAAGGAAACAAAGTTTACTAATTGTAGATTTAGAGCAGCTAAAAAAACTGTACTAAGTATTGAGTACTTAGACACAAGGCAAAGGGCTAAAACACAAGGGGCAAGATACATGGTTCAAAAGAAACCGTACAAAATAAGCGGCTTTCTTTTCTCTTAGTTTTCATTTATCTCATCACTAGCAACAGGCTGTTCGTCATTATCTCAAAGATTACAAGAGAGTAAAAACAGTTTATGAACAAAACCAAAAAAGAAATCTTAAAAAGAAATTATTCGGTGAAGTCAATCTGTTAGGAATTATATACACGCTTGAAATCAATTGCTCAAGAGATAATGAGAGTTTATAAGGGCTTACTCTTTGAATTTGTGTTTGCCATCAGTTTAATAATGGAATTCGAGAAATGAATAAACATAAATTTGTAACCGGGGATTCTCTTAGACAATAACAAAAGTATAGCTTTGAATCAGCCAGTTCTATTCTAAGTTAATTTTTTGGCAGGACTTATTTCGTTTGCTTTTGATTAGCGCCAGAAACTTCTCTGCTGCTACACATGTTTGTACAACACGCTCTAATTTGGCAAAAATTATTCTCTAATAAATTATTGATTTACTTAAGATTTAGAAACTCATTCCAAATTTTGTAAAGCTGGTGCGTTGCTCGAACATCTCTGCCGCAGTAAATTGCAATATCTTTTGTTCTTCCTGCTTTATAAAGTTCTTTAACTTCCATACCTGTTATACCACTTTCTTTTGGCGATTCAACTTCGAAAGCGTGGCAGTAAAAATCTAAATTAAACTTCTTGGTTAATCCATAAAAAGTAAACTGCTCTAACAAATCTATATGAGTTGCAGAGTCATATCTATTCTTCATAAAATTTCTTGTTGGCTTTATTTTAAGCATTGCCGAACGCATCATTATGAAGGGCAAATCGAATCCTCTTCCATTAAATGAGATTAATTTTTCAGCTTTAGAGGAATACTTCCAAAACTTGGAAATAATTTCCTCTTCGGCAGCAGATTGATAAATTACACTTTCTTCTTCCGATTCCCATGATTCCTGTTCTCGGTTCTCGAATAGTACAAGAGTTTTGTTTGTGTCTGTATTCATCATGGCAAGGCAAACAATTTTTGCCGTAAAGGGATAAAGGCTAAGACAGCGTTTAGCGTTTTCTATCAATGTTTCTCTTTTGGCGGATTCCGTTTCTTGCTCAGCATAACGCAGCAAGAATTCCTGCTGAGTTTCGGGTAAACTTTCAAACTCACATCCAACCGTCTCAATATCAAACACGAGGTTCATAATGCCTCTTTTTTAGTTCAAACTAAGGAATTTTAAAACGAGTTGCTGCAATATTCTGATTTGTAAAATTCATTCTGATTTTTTTCGGTTTATGATTTCAACTTCGTGTTCAAAATCTTTTACCGCTTCGTAAAATTCTTGAGGTAGTGGAACTGGCGTTCTTGTTTTTTTATCGATGTGGACAAATACTCCGCCACCTTTTGTAATAATTTTTCCGGTACTCTTTTTTTCTATCAAGTGCCTGAAACCAAAAGAGCTGCTTTTAATAAAATTTACTCTTGTGTAAACAATTAATTCGTCTTCTAACAATGCCGGTTCAATGTAATCTGCTTCGTTGTGTGCCATAATAAAGTAAGAATGCCCCGCTAAGATATTTTTGAGCGAATAATTCTTAATTAAATCTTGAATGTATTTAATGCGTGCATCTTCAAAGTAGTTGAAATAAACGGCGTTATTGCAAACACTCATCATATCAACTTCATGAAAACGGACAGCTTCAATAATTGTGTGCTTAAAATTTGATTTTTCCAACTTCAATTCCTGTTGCATTTTGTTCTTAATTTTACTCTGTTTAACTAACTCAAAACTTTCGCTATAATATTAACAGCTTCAGAAATCTCTTCAAACGAAACGTTCATGTGCGTTACTGCTCTAATTTCTCCAACTTTTCCTATTCCAAGTAAAAGCCCTGTTTCTTTACACTTCTTTTGAAAAACTTCTATTGATATATGCTTTGGTATAAACATCAGAATGTTAGTCTCAACATTTTCCATGTTGATGTTTACTCCTGCAATATTAGATAAGCCTTCTGCTAACACTTTAGCTTTTTCGTGATCTTCTTTCAATTGTGAAATGTTGTTTTGCACAGCATACAAACCTGCTGCGGCAATTACACCAACCTGCCTCATTCCACCGCCCCAAGCTTTGCGAATGCGGAATGCTTCTTTAACAAAATCTTTGTTGCCTGCTAAGACAGAGCCAATCGGTGCGCCTAATCCTTTTGAAAGACAAACACTAACAGAATCAAAATGGCTGGCGTATTCTGCAGGTGAGATATTTGTAACTACAGAAGCATTCCAAATTCGCGCACCATCGAGATGTGTGTACAGATTATACTTTTTAGCTAAGGCAGAGATTGCCTTTATATTTTCAATCGGATTAATAGTACCGCCTGCACGGTTATGTGTATTTTCTATTTCGATTACTCGAGTACGCGCCATGTAATATGCGCTTGTTGGTCTAATAAGCGGTTCAACTTGTTCGGGAGTAAAAATTCCGCGCACGCCATCAATTAAACTTAGCTGCAAACCGCTAAGTGCCGCTGGAGAGCCTGATTCATATTGAAAAATATGTGCGTCTCTATCGCAAATAACCTCATCACCTGGATTTGTAAGAACATTTAAGCAAATTTGGTTTGCCATAGTACCACTCGGTACAAAAAGCGCTGCTTCCTTTCCAAGCAGTTCTGCCATATTGCTTTGAAGAATTGTAACAGTTGGGTCTTCGCCGTAAACATCATCACCAACTTCTGCTTCATACATTGCCTTTCTCATTTCCGAAGACGGTTTTGTAACGGTATCGCTTCTAAGGTCAATAAATTTTTTCATGGTTTTTTCTTCACAAGTTTTATAATTGAGTTTAGTGCTGCTAATAAAATTGTAATGACTGAACCCAAAACAACTATAAGCGGAATTATCAAAGGGAATTGAGAATAGAAGGTTTTTTCTTCATAAATAGGAACATACCCAACTAAAACATCTTTTTTAAAAAGATTTGTTTCCGTTAATGTTCTTCCCATCGGATCAATGATGCAGCTTACTCCACCGTTAGCATTGCGCACAACTGCTCTTCTATTTTCAACTGCACGCAAAACAGAAATTTCTTTATGCTGAAATGGCCCGCTTGAATAACCATACCAGCTATCGTTGGTAACTACAGCTAAAAAATCTGCACCGTTGTTAGCAAGTTTGGTAATGTATTCCGGATAAATTGATTCTATGCAAACAACGGCTCCGACTTTTGTATAACCTAAATCCGATACACTTTGCCTATCACCAACATTCCAGCTTGATATTCCGACCTGCCATTTTATAAAATCTCCAAGGAAAGGAAGGTCTTCTACAAAAGGAACTTTTTCGCCAAAAGGAACAAGCAGGTTTTTTTGATATTTCTGAATTTCTGTTGAGTTAGGAGTAAAAGTAAATATTGAATTATAAGAAGTATAAGCGGCAGCGCCGTTTCTCAAAATCTTTGCGCCTTTTGGGGCTTCCTTAATATTAAAAAAGAAATTTATATCGGGCATCCCGGCAATCAGCGAAACTCTATTCTCGTTTACAAATAGATGAATGCGATCAACTTCGTTAGTGTAGTTGCCGCCAAGTAAATAAACTGGCAGTGCGGTTTCAGGCCAAAAAATTATTCGCGCACCTTTATTTATTGCAACTTCAGATTGCTCAAAATATAGATCAAGCAGTTCGTCAATGCTTCCACCGCTCCATTTTTCCCAAGGGTTTAAGTTTGGCTGTACCAATCCAACTTTAATTTGTCTTGATGGCGTTTGATAAGAAGCCAGCTTAAACCAGCCGTAAATCATCGGAATCATAAAAAGAAGCAGAGCAAAAAACATAAACCGTTGATTCATGTTTTTACTTGTTCTTATCTCTTTCACAGCTTTATAAAGAACAACATTTATATAAAGAATAATAAGCGAAAGACCATACACGCCAACAGTATCTGCAATTTGAATAAACTGATTAAAATAAGCGAGACTGTTTCCAAGTGTAAGCCAAGGGAATTTCAAATCTGTAAGAGAGTAAACGTATTCGAAGAAAACCCAATAAATAGGAAAAAAGTACAGCGATCTGTTTCTGCCAAAAACTTTGGTACTGATAAAATAAAGTGACGTTGCAATAAGGTATAGACCCGGATTTACAAACAAAAGTAAAACGCCGGAGATCATTAAAAATGGATCGGCTTCTTTTGTCCAGCTTCCAACCCAATAAAGCGTTATTAAACAGAAGAAGAAAAGAAAAACGTAAGAAATTCGATTTATTGAAGCGAGAGTTTCTCTTTTTTCAAGTACAAAGAAAAAGGGAATGAACGCAAAGAAAGATAGAAACGGAAAAGGAATAGGAGGAAAAGATAAACCAAGCAAAACTCCGCCAAAGGAGGCAAGTAGTAATTGTTTTTTTCGTTCTGTTTTCTCTTCAAGAGTTACTAGAGTTCTATATTTGCTGAAAAATTTCATTGCTTAGATTTTTTCTTTATCCAGAATTTATATAAAGCAAAAGCAATAACAATTGCAGTAATTCCCAAAACAATATTCGAGTAAGTCCCAAGATACTTATCAATCATTTCTATATTATTTCCAAGAAAAGCTCCGAGCGAAATCAATAATGCATTCCATACAAAAGAGCTTAGCGCGGCATAGAAAAAAGTTTTGGCTGGTTTTAAGCGGTGAACGCCGCAAAAAAAACTTATTACAGCTCGCGTTCCTGGTATAAATCTGTTTATTAAAATAAGTTTATAGCCATACTTAGAAAACCATTCATCAGTTTTATCTAGAGATTCTTTCTTTAGAAACTTAAACTTCCCTTTTCTAATCAGTTTTTCTCCTAAAAACTCGCCAATAAAATACATAACAATAAAACCTACGGCACTGCCAATGCTTGTAACCGCTAAAATTGGGATAAACCCAATGGGTGTATTTGTAATTAGAGTTGAGCCTATTACAAGCACAACATCGCTAGGCGAAGGAGGAAAAATATTTTCGATGAAGGCAAAGAAAAACAAAACGAGATAAATTACTGCCGGATCGAGTGCGCTTATGTATGCGAGAATATCTTGAAGCATTAGGTTTCGTTCTTGGTTAGTAAAACAACAGAATGTGCGGCGCAGCCTTCTTCTCTGCCAACAAAACCCAAGCCTTCTGTTGTTGTTGCTTTGATAGATATTTGCGCTACAGATAGATTTACTATTTCCGCTATCGTGCGGCGCATTTCATTTACGTAAGCAGAAATCTTTGGTTTTTGAAGAAGCACTGTCGAATCAACATTTGAAACTTCGTATCCGTTTGCACGAATTAATTCAACTACATGCTTAAGTAATTTCCTGCTATCAACATCTTTGTACTTTTCATCGGTATCCGGAAAGTGCTTTCCAATATCGCCAAGTGCAAGCGCGCCAAGCATTGCATCGCAAATTGCATGTAGAAGAACATCGGCATCGGAGTGACCGAGCAATCCTTTTAAATAAGGAATTTCAACTCCGCCAATTATGAGCCTTCGGTTTTCTGCAAACGCATGAACATCATAGCCAAAACCTATTCTGAATTGTTGGTTCAATATTTTATCTCAAATTTTGTGAATTCATTTTTGTAATTACACCACTTTATAAAAACATTTCTTACTTGCGCTCTCGAAGGACCGATTTTGATTTGCTTATGCAGCTCTTCAATCATGCTCTTCTCGCCTTCAACAACAGTTAAAACTTCTCCGCTAAATAAATTTTCTGTAAATCCTTTTAAGCCTAACCACTCGGCTTGTTTTACTACAAAATAGCGGAAGCCAACTCCCTGTACAAATCCGCTAGCAAGAATTTCAGCTCGGCTCAGATTCATTTTTATTCTCGAAATATGAATCGAATAATTCGGCAACTATTAAGCCAAAGAAAATCAACACACAACCGAGCAAGCCAAAGTTACTTATTTTCTCTCCAAGTAAAAAGAAAGCAAAAACCGCTGCAAAGATTGGCTCAAACGAATAAATAATTCCGGCTTTAGTTGGACTTACTACTTTTTGAAATCGTGTTTGTATTCCAATATTAAAAAGAGTTGCAAGGAGCGAGGTATAAAGCAATCCGAATAAAAGATACTTTGTTAAATCAATATGAAGTGCTTCAACCGATAAACCGAAAAACAAAAGTGATGCAGCAAATCCAAGTACTGCTACTGTTGTAAGCTGAGTGGTTAGCAAAACCCAGAAATTATGTTTAGGGCTGTAAACATCTATATATACAATGTGAACGGCAAAAAAGAATGCGCAGATTAATGTTAGCATATCTCCGAGATTGAAACTTGCGCCAAGTTCGGAAATAAAAGTTGCGATAGAAGCACCGCCGCTTGAAAGAAATAACAAACCAAGTATTACTATTGCCGCCCCAATTAGTACTCCTTTAGAAGGGAATTTCCTTTCGACTAATATTTGGACAAACGGAATGAACACGATTAACGTTCCGGTAATAAACCCGGATTTTGTTGCTGTTGTTAATTTTAAGCCCAGCGTTTGAAAAAAGAAACCGCTGAACAAGAACACACCAAGCATTATTCCTGGCAAGATTGTATTTCTTTCAACTTCTATTTTCTTTACAAACAGAAAAGCAATTAGCAGCAACGAAGCAATAGCAAAGCGGATTGCAATAAAAAGCATTGATGAAATATCATTTAGAGATTCTTTAACAATCACAAAAGTTCCACCCCAAATTATAGTCATCAGAACAAGTGCTGCTTCGGCTGTGTATTTATAAAAATATTTTGAATGCTTAGCCATTGCTTTCCGATTTATAGCCAAACCGGTTTAACATATTTGAATTTGAGCGCCACTTTTCTTTAACCTTTACAAAGAGTTCTAGAAATACTTCCCGCTGCAAAAACGATTCGATTGCTTCTCGTGCATTTTTTCCAAGTTTCTTAATTGCAGAACCTTTATCGCCAATAATAATCGGTTTCTGAGACTCACGCTCGATGATTATTGCCGCACGAATGTAGTCTTTTCTTCCTTGGCGTTCTGCAAACTCTTCTATTTCAACTTCCGTACTGTATGGAATTTCTTCTCGGTAAAGCTCAAAAACTTTTTCGCGAATGATTTCTGAAACAAAAAATCTTTCATTTTCATCACTCAATTGATCATCGGTGTAATACTTTGGATGTTCGGGTAAGAATTCCAATATTGAATCAACAACAGAAATAATGTTGACAGAATTTTTAGCAGAGATGGGCAGAACTTTTTTGAAAATCCCTTTCGCGTTAACTTCGGCAGATAATTTTTCTACAATACCTTGATTTGAAACATCAATCTTGTTAATTAACAAAATTTTGGGTGCGGCGTTTTCATTCAGAACTTTTTGAACATTTACATCTTCAAAAGCTTTGGCGCCGTTTGGATCGGCTTCAATATCAAGAATAAACAAAATTACATCTGCATCTTTTGCGCTCTGAAAAACAAATTCCAGCATCCTATTTTGAAGCAGGTATTCCGGATGCATTATCCCCGGAGTGTCTAAAAAAATTATCTGATAATCTTCTGTAGAATGAATTCCAAGAATCTTTTTTCTTGTTGTCTGCGGTTTGGATGTAGCAATGGAAATCTTCTCGCCTAGAATTGCGTTCAACAGCGTTGATTTACCAGCGTTAGGTTTTCCAATTATTGCAGCGTATCCGGATTTGTGTCTCATCACAAAACTTGTTTTATTGTCTGCAAAAATATTACAACCATAAGCGATAAGCTAATTGTGAAATAATAAAGTACATGGCTTTTCAGCTTAGTAAGAGCAGCTGTTAAATTTCTTTTTCCAATTCTTGTGAGATTCAAATCTGAAGTAGGCGAGTATTAATAAAAGAAGAACCAGTGAAGAGCTAATCATCAAAACAGTTTTATTTTTGAAAATTGATAAAGCTTTGCCTCCATTTTTTTCTATTCCGGCTTTAACTTGCTCAACGTAAAAGGAAAGATTCATGCTTTCAAAATTCCAATTGATTGAATAAATAATAAATGCCAAAATACCAACGATGAGAACTGCAAAAAATCCTACAACGCCATAAAAGAAATAAAGATTATTACGAGACACAGTTTGAACTGCGCCTAACTTTTTCATAAACCGTTCTGTAAACCCTGCTGGAGCAGGATCGTTATGAAGTTTATGTAAAGAGTTATGAACAGCACGCAATGCTTTTAATTCCTCTCCGGTTTTATTTGTGCTATCAAGCAATAACTTTACTTCATCAATTTCTTCTGGAGAAAGTTGATTATCAATATAATCGTTTAGAAGTTCGTCAATATTCTTTTTCATAATACTTCCTCTTGATAATTGTGCTTAAGCAGCAAATTTTTTAATGCGTTTCTAGATCTATGTAGAAGTACTTTCACATTCGTTAAAGAAACTCCCATTACTTGGCTTATCTCGCTCATTGAAAGTCCATCTATATAAAACAAAATTATAACAAGTGCGTTTCTTACCGGCAGTTTATCAACCATCTTTAAAACATATTGGCTCACATTTTCAGTTGTGCTGTAAATTTCGTTATCATAACTGCCAAGTTCAAAGTCTTCATCAATCGAAAACATTTCCTGTTCTACTTGTCTTTTCTTAGAACTTAGAATAGTTAATCCGGTGTTGTAAGTAATTCTATAAAACCAAGTTGAAAACTGGGCATCGCTGCGAAAATCATTTAATCCATTATAAGCTTTAAGAAAACTATCTTGAAGCGCTTCCTCGGCATCCATTTCGTTTTTGAGCAACCGCCGCAAAAAAGAAAAAGCGCGGTCTTTGTACCTGTTTACTATCAAAGAGTAATCCGAAACGTTTCCTCGTTTTACCGAATCAATTATTTCTATATCGCTTAAATGTTTCATTGCTCAATTAGACCAAAGTACAATTGCAGAGGTTACAAAAAAGGGTTCTGTTAAAAAACGGTAACCATTAGATAATAAATCCAAGTCCAAAGTAATGAATGAAAAAATAAATTGAAATGTTGTAACCTTAGAAGAACAACTGCAGTCACAAGTATTAAACAATAAAAGGAGAACTCTTATGCCGGAAGTAATTGCAGTATTTATCCCGATAATTTTCTTCATCGTTTTTGGTCTCGTTATCACATTAGCTATATATTTCAAATCAAGAGAGAAACAAATGATGATTGAAAAAGGTCTCTCAACCGAACAAATGTTCGAGCTGCTTCACTCGAGAGATAAAGAAAGAAAGAATGGTTACTACCTATTAAAAGGTGGAATTATCACAGTATTTTTAGTTGCTTTTGGAATTATAGGAAATATAGTAGATAGAATTTTCTTTTTTGGTTACAAATATTGGGAAGATGGAACAAAATATTGGGATAACGAACCTGTTTACAGCGTTTGGTTTACATTTTTGGGTTTAGGTATTGGAGCTATTGTTGCTCACTTTGTTGCAAGAAAAGTTGAACTGAAAGAAAACGCACAGAAATAAACTATTTGAAACAGAAATAAAGGGTCGTTAATTAGACCCTTTATTACAAATCAAACAAATTATGATTCATTTTCTTCAAGCCAGCGCTGAGCGTCTAAAGCAGCCATACAACCGCTTCCGGCAGCAGTAACCGCTTGTCTGTAAACATGATCGGCAACATCGCCGGCAGCAAAAACGCCTTCAATGTTTGTGTAAGTTGTTCCCGGTTTTACTTTCAAGTAACCGGTTTCATCCATATCAAGCTGCCCTCGGAAAATTTCAGTATTTGGTTTATGCCCAATTGCGAGAAATACTCCGTCAATAGGTTCCTCTTTAACAGAACCATCTTTTGTGTTTTCGAGAAGCACACCTGTAACCATTTTTCTGGCGCCATCATCTTTCCCGAGAACTTCTTTAATTGTTGTGTTGGTAACAAATTTCACCTTAGGGTTTTTCATTGTACGCTCTGACATAATTTTAGAAGCTCTAAACTCATCTCTTCTATGAACGAGAAGAACTTCGCTTGCAAAACGTGAAAGATAATTTGCTTCTTCCATTGCGGTATCGCCGCCGCCAACAACAATTACGCGCAAGCCTCTAAAGAAAAATCCATCGCAAGTTGCGCAAGCAGAAACGCCATAACCTTGATAAAATTTTTCGCTTGGAATTCCTAACCATCTTGCAGATGCGCCTGTAGCTGCAATAACAGAATCGGCAGTGTAAGTTTCATCTTCTGTTTTTATTGTAAATGGGCGTTTAGATAAATCTACTTCTGTTACTGTTTTGAAATATGATTTTGCGCCGAATCGTAAAACTTGTTTACGCATAATATCCATTAATTCCGGACCTTGAATTCCAACTTCAAAACCAGGAAAGTTTTCAACTTCCGTGGTTATTGTTAATTGTCCGCCAGGCTGCATTCCTTCAAAAATTACCGGATTCAAATTTGCTCTCGATGCATAAAGTGCTGCAGTTAATCCGGCTGGTCCGCTTCCTATTATTATTACTTTGTGGTGTTTCCCTGTCATTTCTTTCTCCATTTTTCGCACAAAATTATTGAATGTTGCCTGCTTTTAATAGTCGTTAGATGTATTTCGTTTGCTTAGGGTTCGTTAATAAGGAAAGCCGCATTTCTTTTTAATCCCGAAAGTTTTGTTCTTTTTATTGGGCTTGTCTCAAACTTATTTTTGAATTCACTTTCGCTCATGTTGATTACATTATTTAGAACTAAATTGGTTTCTTTTGGATGGAACTCTTGCAACAGAGTTGGTTCGGCAAATTTTTTATTCCAAGGACAAACATCCTGGCAAACATCGCAGCCGAAAATCCAATTATCTAATTTACCTTTGAACTCCAAGCTGATTTCGTTTTTATTTTCAATTGTTAAAAAGGAAATGCAGCGGTTTGCATCTACAACATAAGGCTGAACAATTGCGTTTGTTGGGCACGATTCCATGCATGCGCTGCATGTTCCGCAGTGATCAGCAATCTCAAAAGAATAATCAAAGTTGCAATTGGTAATTATGTTGGCAATAAAAAACCAACTGCCAATTTCCTTATTAATCACGTTAGAGTTTTTTCCTAACCATCCAATTCCGCTTCTTACTGCCCAAGCTTTATCCATAACTGGACCGGTATCTACATAGCTTTTAGATTCAAAGGTTGGATCGAGATTTTTCAGATATTCTTCTATAAGAGACAATTTTTCCCATATTATTAAATGGTAATCCTTGCCCCAGGCATAGCGCGAAATTTTTCCTGTTCCAATTTCATCACTATGTTTAAACGGAGTGTAATAATTTACTGCTAATGATATAACGCTCTTTGCCGAAGGTAAAATATGATTTATTTCTTTACGCTTTTCCAAATTCAGGCTCATGTATTTCATAGAGGCGTTGTAATCTTTTTCGAGCCATTTTTGCAGGCGAGATGTTTCTTCTTCGAGCAAATCAGCTTTAGCAAATCCAACTAAGTCAAAGCCAAGTTCGTGCGCTTTATGAATTACTATTTCGTTGGTAATATTCATACTCTCAAAAGATTAATAAGCAGCTCACCATTTCAGTTCTTTCTTGAATGTTTTAACGTAAACATCTTCACCAATAATTTGTACTTCGTATGAATCAAGCCCTTTCATTCCTTGAGAAAATTTTCCGGTGCGCAGATCAAACATCCAGCCGTGAGCGGGACAGTAAACGCAATTGTTTTCTATGTATCCATCATAAATAATGGCGGCTTTTTGGTGAATGCAAACATTACTCAATGCAAAGATTTCTTCTTCAACTTTGAAAAGCGCTACATCAACATCATCAACAAAAAAACGCTGACCAATTTTATCTTTGAGATCGTTTACTTTGCATACTTTTGAAAATCCTTCAGTCGCTTTCATTTCGGCAGCTCTGTAAGTTTTTCTTTCACAGCAAATCCGCGTTCATTTTTTGTTACAGTTGAAGCAACTGCAAAAGAATCATGCTCAAAAAACAAATACCAATTTTCTTCAGATGCTTTTGGAAGCAAATCTTTCTTTTCGTTTAAAGTAATTAACGGCTGAAGATCGTAACCCATTACATAAGGAACAGGGATATGCGAACTAGTTGGAATCAAATCTCCACAGTATAAAACTGTATTGGAAGAATCCGAAATCTTTACAAGCTGCTGATTAAATGTGTGTCCGTTTACAACAATCAATTCAACGTAATCGTTAAATTCAGAATCTTCCCACAGTTTCAAAATTCCTTCATTCATCAAAGGCATAAAGCGTTCTTTAATAAAACTGGCTTTGTCTTTTTCTGATGGATTTATTGCCCACTCAAAATGTTTTTTCTGAATATGATAAACTGCATTTGGAAAAGTTGGCAGCCAATTTCCATCTTTTAAGTAAGTTGAACCGCCTGTATGATCGAAGTGGAGGTGAGTTAATATTACATCTGTAACTTTTTCAGGATCAACGCCGGCTTTTTCAAAAGATTTTTGCTGAGAAAACTCAGAATAATCTACTCCGTAAATTCTGTTAAACTTTTCATCCCAAAAATTTCCAATTCCAGTATCTATAAGAATATTTTGATTTTCGGCGCTCAACAAAAGATTTCGAGCGTTGAGCGTAATTCTATTTAATTCATCCGGTGGGTTTGTCATTTGCCAAAAAAGTTTTGGAACAACGCCAAACATTGCGCCTCCATCAAGTGCAAAAGAACCAGTTTCTATTATGTCTAATTTGTATGGACCAATTGTCATTATAAAATAATATTTTTGTTTTAGAAATTATGCTCAACTAAAAACTATGGAAATTTAATATGAACAACAAAAGCTTTGGAGCATGTGTTCAATTTTCAACTGTTACATTTTGCTTGATAATGTTTTCAGTTTCGATGTTTTCTATGCAAGTACAAGCGCAGAGCTTAGTTTCAAACGAGTTAAAGCTAATGTCATTTAACATCCGTTACGGCACAGCCAAAGATGGCGAAAACAGCTGGCAGTTCCGCCGCGAAAATTTGATGGAAACAATAAAAAAGTTTGACCCGGAAATTCTTGGACTTCAGGAAGCGCTGGCTTTTCAAGTTGAGGAAATTTTACAAAACTTTCCAAAATTTACGATTGTTGGTGTTGGTAGAGACGATGGCAAGCAAGCCGGGGAATATTCATGCATTTTGTTTGATAAAAATACTTTCAAACCAGATACATCAGAAACATTTTGGTTCTCGGAAACTCCAACTGTACCCGGTTCAAAGCATTGGGGAAACAATATTACAAGAATTTGCACTTGGGCTAAGTTCACTAATCTAATATCTAAAAAACAATTTTTCCTTTATAACATACATTTAGATCATCAATCGCAGACGAGCAGAGAAAAAAGTACGGAAATGCTTGGTGCAAAAATTAAATCTCAAAAAGAATCTCTTCCAGTAATTGTAACCGGAGATTTTAACTGCGGAGAAGAAAATCCGGCAATTAAGAATATGTTAAATTACGGTTTAGAAGATTCTTACAGAATCAAGAATGCTAAAAGTGAAAGCGAAGGCACATTTAACGGCTTTAGTGGTGAGACTAATGGAGATAGAATTGATTACATCTTCATTTCGAAAGATATAAAAGTTAAAAGCGCAGAGATTATAAGAGACAGCTACAACAGAAAGTTTCCGTCAGATCATTTTCCGGTAACAGCAGTTTTGTTGTGGTAATATTTTTTCTTTGAATTTGAGGTGTTCAACTCATAACTTAAAAACAAAAAAGTGGCAGTATGCGTTTATTAAGAACAATGCTTGCACTTCTCTTTTTAACGAAGTCAGTTTTACTTTGTCAGACAGTAACTATTAAAGAAGTTTTGGATGCAAACTTATTCAAACTATCCGATGGACGCATTGTTAAACTTGCGGGCGTAGATGCGCCAAGTGATTCTTCACAAATTCCATATCTAAGAATAATAGCATCTAATGCTAAAGATTTCATAAATACTTATTCCAAAGTTCAACTTAAGATGGATTCGATTTCGGTAGATGAAAAAAAACGATTCAGTTTAGTTGTACTCTACAAACAATACATCTTACAAGACATTTATATTAATGAATTGTACCTAAAAAAAGGATTCGCCAGATATTTCGATAATACAAAATCATTTAATGCTGGCGAGTTGATAAAATCGCAAGATTATGCATTTAAGCACGATGTCGGTATTTGGAAATTCTTCACTCCAACAGAAAAAGATACACTCGATTATATGCTCGCAAAATCATCTATGGCTTCAGTTATTCAACCGGATACCAATAAACTTGGTAACTTATATAATCAAACTCCATTATTTGGAAAAATAATTTTTGAGCTATTTGCAGAAAGCGGTGTTACAGTTCTTTCAACTCTTGCCGGAGCTGGAATATTTAGCTTAGGAACAAATAGTGGATGGTATGCTTTGGGAGGCGCCGTAATTGGATTTGGAGTTGGATATTTAATCGGCTTTCCGACTATGATTTACTTAGTTGCAAAAGAGGAAAACCCGAACTTGAATTACTGGGAAAACTTAGGCTGTAGCTGGGGATTAACTCTAGTTACAAGTTTATTAGCAACACAAATTAAGGTAAATAATCATCCTGTTTATTACTTAGCATTTTTCTCGCCGGTTATCGGCTCTCTTTTATATACACACTTAATTGCGCCACAATCTCCAGTAGATAACAATTCTTTACTTGCTCCAGATAAAAAATTTAATTCTTTTAGCAATTTCCGAGAAACTCAAACTACAAGAATAGAATTATTTAGAATTCATTTCTAATAGCAGAAAAGGGCTTGAACAACAAGCCCTTTTTTATTCCAATACAAGAGTGGGTTTATCTTCCTAAATTATCTAAATAATCTTTTTTAGCCAGAAGTGCATCTTTCTCTTCAACGTGGGTTGGATCGGGAACGCAGCAATCAACCGGACAAACGGCTGCGCATTGCGGCTCATCGTGGAAACCTACACATTCGGTACACTTATCCGGCACAATGAAAAAATAATCTGCCGAAAAGAATCCGTTAGCGCCTGTTGGTGTGGTTGCATCGCCGTTAAAAGAATCGTTGCCAATTTTCCAATCAGCTCCGCCTTCGTAAATAGCGTTGTTTGGGCATTCTGGTTCGCATGCGCCACAATTGATGCATTCATCTGTTATCTTTATTGCCATTATGGACTCCTTAGTTTATTTGAAAAATTTATTTGGTTACTTCAATTTTCGGAATTCGATTCCCAAACATTTTGGGGTCAACATTTTTTAGTGAATCACCTAAATCTTTTGTTATAGGCTCTATTGCATTGAGCAGCAAAGCTAAATTAATGTTTTGGTGAACCGGTAAATACTTACTTAATTTCTTTGAAGATTTTTTATACTGACTTAGGCATCCTTTGTAGTTGCCGGAAATTAAATGATAACTTCCAACTGAAACTTGAACTAAACCTTGATAGAAATTTCTATCTGCTTGCTCACAATCCATCCAACAATGTTCAAAAAAATCATGAGCTGCAAAAAAATCACAATCGTTAAAGAGCGCTATTCCAACACTAATGTTATCCAATGCCTTTGAAATAATACTAAAACGAGCTTAATACTGCAAGAAAGAACTACTAAGTTCTTAAAATATTTTAGAAAGCTGTAAAATCTCTAAAATTAGTCAATAAGTCCGTTTAAAAACTATTAAATTACCAACTTCCGCTGGATCCCCCGCCTCCAAAAGAGCCGCCGCCACCTGAAAAACCACCAAAACCGCCTCCACCGCCCCAACTGCTTCCGCCGCCAAATCCGCCGGAACGCCTTCCACTACCGCCCATTGAACTAAGAATAAGCAAAGGTAAAAGCCCGCCTCCGCCGCCCTTTCCTCCTTTACCACCGAGTGCAGCAATAATTATAAAAATTATCACAATAAAAATGAAAGGAATGCCAGTTCCTTTTCCTTTTCCTTTACTTTTTGGATCGCCCTTGTATTCACCTTTGGTTGCTAAAATAATTGCTTCCAAGCCGGCGCTAACCCCGGCGTAATAATTACCATTTTTAAAATAAGGTCGTACTTCATTTCTAAGAATCGAATTAGCTAAAGCATCCGGCAAAGCTCCTTCCAAGCCGTAGCCAACTTCAATTCTCATTTTACGGTCATTTTTTGCAACAAAGAATAAAACTCCGTTATTGTTCTTTTTAGAACCAATTTGATTTTTTGCGGCAGTTTCGTAACTGAAACTTTCAAGTGAATATCCATCAAGAGAGTTCATCATTAAAAACACAACTTGATTGGATGTCGAATCATCGAAAGATTTTAATTTTGTTTCTAAAGAGTACAAATGGGAACGGTTTAAAGTATTTGTTAGATCATTAGCATAATTTTTTAAGATCGGAATTGAGACTTGCGAAAATGCCGAAGCAGCAAAAATTAACAACAGCAAAAATATTAATCTGATATTTCGTTCTACGTTCTTCACTCTACACTCTTCGTTCGTATTAGAATTCTACTTTGGGAGTTTGATCAGCGCCTTCGGAAGCTTGGAAGTAAGCTTTTTCTCTAAATCCGCCAAAGTTTGCTACTATAACTCCAGGGAACTTTTTAATAGCTGTATTGTAATTTTGCACAACTGTATTAAATTTTTGGCGTTCAACAGTAATTCTGTTTTCCGATCCCTCTAGTTGAGCTTGAAGCTGCAAAAAGTTTTCGTTTGCCTTAAGCTGCGGGTAATTTTCTGAAACAACAAGCAAACGCTGCAAAGCGCCGCTTAATCCATCTTGCGCTCTCTGAAATTTAGCAAAAGCTTCCGGATCATCAAGCTGAGCTGCATCAATTTTCATTTGTCCTACTTTTGCGCGAGCTTCAGTAACGGCGGTGTAAGTTTCTTTTTCGAAATTAGCAACTCCTTTTACAGTAGCAACTAAGTTAGGAATTAAATCCGATCTTCTTTGATAAACATTTTCTACCTGACTCCAAGAACCTTTAACGCCTTCGTTTAATCCTACAAAGGCATTGTATTTGCCGGTTGCCCAAGAAACTAACATGATTATTAATACTATTACTACACCAAGTATTCCTAACCCGATCTTTAGCCCTTTACTCATTTCTACTCCTTTGGTTTTTCGTTTACAAACGGCGTTGCCAATAAGCGATCGCCACAGAACAGCAATACTGCTTAGTAAACAACTGCCAATAATTTTAAATACATTTATAAACAGAACTACTTTACAAAACTAACAATTCACGGAAGAACAAAGCCAATAATTATACAAATGTCAAATACGAAAACTTGAACAATGCCGCAATGAAAAGAAGAGGTCGGTCTTGAAGAACTTGTTATGTTGCAAGTAATTTTTTAAGCTTTCTGATGTACTATATTTTCTGTAGAAATAAATTCAACTTTTAATGCTAAAAAGCCTAAAAAGCCTAAAAATCCAATTCCAGGGAAAACAGGAGATAAAAACGCCAATGCTGGTATGAGAATACTTATAGGAAGAATTCTTAACCATTCAACTTTAATAGAAAGATTCGGAATTATTATAATATTAATAAACCGTAAATATGAAATGAAGCTAAAATAGCTTAGATAACTCCAACGAAAATATTCTGAATTAAAGAGACCAGCCAAACCAATTAATCCAAGAAGGCCTATTAGACTTAAATTCCTAGAAATGCTATCAACCACCTTTGACATATTTTGCTTTTTCATAACAATTACTCCTAGATATTTTTATGCAACATAACGGCGTTGCCAATAAGCGGCGCTCCAGAACAGGAATGCCACTTAGAAAACAACTGCCAATAATTTATTTACTAATTCATTTTGTTAACTACATTCAAAGAACAACAAATTATTGCAACCAAACTTTTTAATTACACAAATGCCGCACTGAAAATAGTTTACCCAGAGCTTGCCGAGGGGCTGTCCGCGTTGAGCGGCTGGTTATATTTGCATTTGCTTACAGTAAATCAAAAACTAATTTTAATGCTCTATCTATTTCAGTAAGCTTGTTATCCGATAGTTGACCACGAATTTTTACTAATCTATATTGGTAATCAATTGGTCTTGTCTGGAGGCAATCTGCGATGGATTTCTTTGTAAGTCCATTTTCCTTTGATGGTTCTAAGAAAACGTTTGTGTGTATTTGAGATTTTTTTTCATTCCAAGATGTTATTGGAACAACTTGAATGACTGGAATTCTTTGGTTGTAAACATCATTTGTGACAACAATACATGGTCTAATTTTTCCGGTTTCAGAACCTTTTACAGGATTTAAATCTATGTCGATGACCCCTCAATTGCTGAATTTGTTAAATCCCTTAATTCTGAATCCTCCTTATAAACCTCAGCATAAAGTTTAGCTGATTTTACCAATTTTTGTTTCTCTACTGATTTAATAAATTCCTCAATAGCCGAACGCACTAAAGAACTTTTATCTTTAAAACCAAATTCTTGATACTTATTTAAAAATATTATGTGGTCTTTGTCTAAACTTATTTTAGCTTGTTGCATAATAAACTCTCCTAGCTCCTTTATTAGCTCTTATTTACGAACCCAATATAGGAACCATGCCCGTAATTTTCAACTCATTTTGTAGCAAATATAACGGCGTTGCAACTAAAGCGCCGCCCATAATTACAATGACGCTTTTGGCAACTACCTTTTTTGTTTTAAAATTAACTTCGTTTTACAAATCAACCTTAACAACAAACCAACTCTGAAAAGCTAAACCCAATTACATTATCAAACGACTGCATCGGAGATGCGGTCGCTTTGAGTAACCAATAAAGGCATTTGCCTTTATTCATGAAAACAGTGACCTTCTATTGTTAATTTATTGCCGTGTAAAAATAACAGTCCAGCTAATTGATG
>WPAE01000214.1 GCA_009773205.1 Ignavibacteria bacterium | reverse complement strand
GCGCGAATTCGTGTTGTTTACCCCTATTTGAAGCAAATTGGCTCGAATTCGTGCTGTTTAGCCGAAATTGAAGCTAATTGGCCCGAATTCGTTCAGTTTAGTCCTAATTGAAGCTTTTTGGCGCTAAAACTTGCTGTTTAGCCCTAATTGAAGCCTTTTGGCGCGAATACGTGCTGGTTAGCCCTAATTGAAGCAATTTGGCGCTAATAAGTGCTGTTTAGCCCTAATTGAAGCCTTTTGGCGCAAATACGTGCTGTTTAGCACAAATTGAAGCATTTTGGCGCTAATACGTGCTGTTTAGCCCTAATTGAAGCCTTTTGGCGCTAATACGTGTTGTTTAGCCCTAATTGAAGCTATTTGGCGCGAATTCGTGCTGTTTAGCCGTAATTGAAGCAAAGTGGCGCGAATTCGTGCTGTTTAGCCGTAATTGAAGCAAATTGGCGCGAATTCGTGCTGTTTAGCCCGAATTGAAGCTATTTGGCCCTAATATGTGCTGTTTAGCCGTAATTGAAGCTAATTGCCGCGAATTCGTGCTGAGTATTCCTAATTGAAGCTTTTTGGCGCTAATGCCTGCTGTTTTGCCCTAATTGATGCAATTTGGCGCTTATACGTGCTGTTTAGCCGTAATTGAACCTATTTGGCCCTAATCCGTGCTGTTTAGCCCTAATTGAAGCCTTTTGGCGCTAATACCTGCTGGTTAGCGGTAAATGAACCTATTTGGCGCTAATACGTGCTGTTTAGCCGTAATTGAAGCTAATTGGCGCGAATATGTGCTGTTTAGAGGTAATTGAAGCTATTTGGCGCGAATTCGTGCTGTTTAGCCGTAATTGAAGCAAATTGGCGCGAATTCGTGCTGTTTAGCCGTAATTGAAGCTAATTGCCGCGAATACGTGCTGTTTAGCCGTAATTGAAGCAATTTGGCGCGAATTCGTGCTGTTTAGCCCGAATTGAAGCTATTTAGCCCTAATACGTGCTGTTTAGCCGTAATTGAAGCTAATTGCCGCGAATTCGTGCTGTGTATTCCTAATTGAAGCTTTTTGGCGCTAATACCTACTGTTTAGCCGTAATTGAACCTATTTGGCCCAAATACGTGCTGTTTAGCCCTAATTGAAGCCTTTTGGCGCTAATACCGGCTGTTTAGCCATAATTGAAGCAATTTGGCGCTAATACGTGCTGTTTAGCCGTAATTGAAACTATTTGGCCCTAATACGTGCTGTTTAGCCCTAATTGAAGCCTTTTGGCGCTAATACTTGCTGGTTAGCGGTAAATGAACCTATTTGGCGCTAATACGTGCTGTTTAGCCGTAAGTGAAGCGAATTGGCGCGAATCTGTGCTGTTTAGCCGTAATTGAAGCTATTTGGCGCGAATACATAATGTTTAGGCATAATTGAAGCTATTTGGTGCTAATTCGTGCGGTTTAGCCGTAATTGAAGCAAATTGGCGCGAATTCGTGCTGTTTAGCCGTAATTGAAG
>WPAE01000213.1 GCA_009773205.1 Ignavibacteria bacterium | reverse complement strand
CAATGCTGTCAACTTAAGAAAGGGCCATATTCTGTACATTTAGAAAGCTCTCTTTTTATTAAGTGGATATTTTAAGTTTCCCTTTTTCTTTCTTGGATAACTGCGATTCTCTCTGACTGCATTTGTAAATTTCTTTGCTTCTTGAACCAATGCTTCGTATTCTTTCTGCCAATTATTATTGTCTTCATTCAACAAATTGTAAATGCTTTCTTTCATCAAACCGAATGTTATGTTTTTGTTTACCTTATATTTTTTGTACTTCAGTTTCGGTTTGTTTTTTATCTCCTCATCTACTTCTTTTTGAGCATCTGCCACTATCAATGAATGGAGATTACCCACCAATATTTTGCTGTAATAATCCTGCTTTATTGATTCTACCGTCTTTCCAGTGAAATCTTCTATGTGCATGACATTTTTTTGAAAATCAAAATATGTCTCTTCATTCCATCTGTAATTATATATAAGCTTAAAATCTTCTATCCCGAACTCCTCTTTATCTATCAACGATGTAATCAAATATTCCGTTGTTCCTTTCGGCAATTCTATTTTTAATATTCTCAATTTTATTGTTTCAGAATAACCTTGCCTTAGATGTGCTTTTATTGCTTTGTTTTCTTCTCTTCTACTTCCATTTCTTAATGATATTTCTATCGTTTTGTCATTCTCACTACTATTAACCAAACTTATTGTCTCTCTTAAGAAGTTATTTCCACTATATCTTATTACAAAATCATAGCCCATCTTCTCCAACTCGATAAACATCTCCAATGACGGAAATCCTCTATCTGCAACCAAAATGTCTTTCTTTTGTTTGCCTTCTTCTTTTAGCTTCTTCAATTGTTCTATTGCACATTCCCTTTCTGATACGCTGTGTCTGTTCAATTTTGAATCTATCACTAAGTGATTTAACAAGTCGTAAACCACTGTTGATTTCGATGCATTCACCATATTTTTGTTCTTGTTTATACTTCCAAATTCTTTCCTTATTTCTTCACCGTGTTGCAAGTGTATGTCCGATCCGTCTTCGCCTAATAATCGGTATGACTTGTATCTCTTGTATTCATTGTTATAATATTCTTTCAGCAAAGCATCATTTAGTTCTATGTATCCCTCATACTTTATTTTCATCCTCGCTTTCGAATACGCTTGTTTGCTGTATTCGGTTAGTGTTTCCTTTATCTCTTTTATATAATTACTCAGTTCTATTCCTAAACTTTTTCCACTGCTTTTTAGTTGGAATAATATTGTTTCCTTAAAATTCATCTTTCTTTCTCTTGTGAAGTTCTTTTCTTCCCGACGATATTTGTTTTTGAAACCTTCACTGAATATGATTTCTCTTATTATCAATAATATTTTTTCTGTTTTTTCATAATAAACTCAAATTTTCTCTTTATAACAACTTTGCTGAATTTTAAATTCCATTTTGAATCACTTTTTCAAATCTTCCTTCCCTACCTTAAGTTGACAGCATTG
>WPAE01000212.1 GCA_009773205.1 Ignavibacteria bacterium | reverse complement strand
CCCCCCCCCTGCTGCGGTAAGGTACTACAGCATACCAAAACATTCAAGGTGGCCTTTGTACTTTTTATCAGTTTCCTTCATACGTTTTTTTTATTGAGCTGCTTTCCTAGTCTAGGACAAATCAGATGTAATCTTTTATCACGATAGATATTATATCATTAAACTGATCTTCATCATGTGTTGCAATGAACTGGTTTCCTAGTTTTGGACATCAGTTTTGATTAAAACAATCTCATATAAACATGTAATGATCAGCCAAGGCCATCACAGTTCACAAGATAGATTGATTGAGAATCAGGTTGACTCCTAGTAAGGGTACCATAAAAGTAAGAGATTGTATTAGATATTTAGTAATCTTAAAGTGAGCAATTCTTTTTTATTTTACCATTTCTCTCACAATTTAGCAATGTCCACTAGACAATTACGAGTATCCATTACGCTTAATTTATTTCTTACTTTTCCAGCTTATTGCTTTACTATTCTCACTAGTCAAATGAATTCAAAATAAAATTTTATTTATCCTTATAGGTAAACGTTGAAGGAAATATTGGGTGTGGGAAGTCGACATTTATTGAATATATTTCGAAGCATAGGCCCGATTTCGAGGTTCAACGAGAAATGGTTGAAGAATGGAGGAATTATAATGGAGTAAATATGCTTAAAAAATATTATGACAATCAGAAGAAATATGGTTTTACATTTCAAGTATTAACTTATTTATCTTACTTGCTTTTCTTTTTTTTTACTTATTTTGAAACTGTTTACTTATTGTCGATTTGTCACCACCAAGCCTTAATCATATTTTATTTCATCTAGGCATTGGCTCAAAAAAGTATGGTGGAGAGAGCATTAGTACCAATGATCAAGTCTGTTCGAATTTGCGATCGATCAATTTTTTCAAGTCAATACTGTTTCACTTCACTACTAGAAGATCGCTTAATTTTGAAACCCTATCAAGCGAATCTCCTGAAAGATTCCTTTGAACTATTTACAAAGTTAACAAAGGAGTTATATCCTTCCATCGTTGTCTACCTACGAGCCAATCCGGCTAAATGTTTCGATCGTATGCGCAATAGAAGTCGTACTGAGGAGATTGATATAGTGGATTTGGAATATTTACAAGCACTTCATGAAAAGCACGAAGCTTGGTTAAATCCAAATCATACCTCGGCAGACCTCACAGGGACAATACCAATTTCCATTGCAAAAAATAAATCTAAGATTATAATCTTAGACGCAGACAAGGATATCGATGAAATGAAGAATGTATATCAGCAATGTCTGCAATATCTCGATTGGGAATTAGGTTATTCAACTTCAACTACGGAACTAGATTTTCTTGGTAACCAACTACATGTATCACTGTTAACGGAGTACGCATATATGCCCCAACACGGCTCACTAGAAGCAATCGGATTTGATTTATTTAGCCCACGATCTTTTAATCTTCGCTCTTGTGAGAGGGAACTGGTG
>WPAE01000211.1 GCA_009773205.1 Ignavibacteria bacterium | reverse complement strand
TCAATGTCGTTTAGTTAAGGAATCTTCTGAAAGGCTTGATTTTATTGATGTTTTACACAAAATAGTTCTTTGAAAAGTTTGTAATTCAAGAATCATTTATTATCTTGTAGAGGTATATAGGGGGTAACCCAAGTATAAACCAAGAATCAGATTATCGAGAGAATTTATCTAAAAACATATCGTATGAACTTGAAAATGAGGAGTTTAGTAGCCGTTCAAAAGACGGCTCTCAAAAGGTATTTTCAAGAGACAGAAAACTGACGCTCAGTAATTTAATAGTATTGATCATCAACTTCAAGAGTTCCATACAACGAGAGCTGGATAAATTCTTTAAGACAATTTCCAGAAGCGACTTTAATATCAGGGAAGTTACTAAAGGAGCATTTACACAAGCCAGGGCCAAGTTAAACCCATGGGCCTTTCAGCGGTTAAACGATGTAGCTGCAGATACTTTTTATGAAGGGGCAGAGTATTACGTATGGCACGGCATGCGCGTTCTTGCAACTGATGGAACACGGCTGGTTTTGCCCAATCACCCCAGTGTTATCGAGGAATTCGGACAGCAACAGTTTGGGCCAAAAGCAGATAGCCCACGATCGCTGGCTATGGCATCTATGCTTTATGATGTGTTAAACCAAATCACCCTTGATGCCCAGTTGGCACCTTATGCATCCAGCGAACGGGATTTGCTTATGCAACACCTCGACAAGATAAAGCCTGGCGACCTACTGCTACTCGACCGGGGCTATCCCTGCTTCTGGCTATTATTTCTATTAAAAGCGAAGGGGATTGAATTTTGCGTACGGTTAAAAGATAATTGGTGGCTAAAGGTGAAGGATTTTACTGAGAGCGATGAAAAAGAGCGGACAGTCACTTTTGCCTTACCGAAGAAAGATCGAAAAAAGCTGGCAGGTTTTCCAGACATGCAGGATGCCACCATTACTTGCCGATTGATAAAAATTGATCTTCCCAACGGAGAGAAAGAAATTTTATGCACATCGCTGGCCGATTCGGAAAAGTATACATACGAAGAATTCGATAAGCTATACCATTACCGATGGAACGAAGAAGAAGCCTATAAGTTACTGAAAAGCAGGATCGAATTAGAGAATTTCTCAGGCAAAACGGCCCGGGCGGTGAAACAGGATTTTCATGCCAAAGTGTTTCTGATGACACTGTGTGCTGCTTATGCCCATCCGATTGAAGATAAAGTGGTAGAAGAATACAAGGCCGATCAGAACCGAAAGTTTGACCAAAAAATCAATCGCACAAATGCAATATCGATGACACAGGATATTTTGATTGCAGTATTTTTACGAAAGCAATTTGACAAGGCGTTAAATGCATTCGACAAAGTTGTGGCGGGAACCAGAGAAATCATCCGTCCGGGACGAAGCAACCCGAGAAAGAAAAGGCCAAAACAACTTTACTCAATGAATTACAAACGATTATGATTATTACTAACTAAACGACATTGA
>WPAE01000210.1 GCA_009773205.1 Ignavibacteria bacterium | reverse complement strand
TGCAGGTGTTTTAAGAATGAATGCATGTGTATTGGGGATTAATCGTAGTTTAATATCAATGTTTGAAGGGATAAGTTTTTCCTGATGAAAAAGATCAAGGTGAGGGCGCCCAATGAAGGTGACGACACGACTAGCGGCAAACCAATGGGCACGCGTAGTTAGACCCTCATTGTGCCCGGCTGGATCGGTAATTGCAATATGAGCTGCAGTATCTTTAACCCAACCCTCGGTAAGCAAGCGAGTGCTCGCCACTTGTTTGTTATAATTGATAAGATTTTCCACCAAAGCTCGATAGGGGTATTTAGTATTGGGATCGGTGACCAAAACTCCAGCTAATTCCAAATCCATTGATTGAAACATTGTATTTAAAATATCATTAACCGGACCCACTCCAGCATTATTTGGTATATCATTTCCATTTTCCAAAGTTATTTTTACTTTGACTTCAAGCTTACTATTATTTAGGTCCAAATATATTCCATCTGCCCCACGCACAAAAAATTCAATTGGTCCCCCTTGAACAATTGTTTGCCCTGGGCCATATACACGATCGTATTCGGAATTTACGCTGAGTTGCATGACTTGCGGCTGGAAATAATCCAATTCACTGAGGAGACCTTCCATTTTCAATTAAAAATTGTAGGTCTGAACTGGAAGTTGAAATTTTTTAAGAAATGATTTGCGAGACGATTTTTTCGAGCCTTTTCTTTTGCGGGATTTCTTTTTATGTGGTTGAGGAGGGGCTTTATATACTCGCTTTCGTTTACGTTTTCTTTTACCTTCACCAATCTGATCTGCTTCGACAATTGGTGCTACCACCGGAGCCTCAGCCACTTGCGCTTGAACAGGAATAACCTGTCGATACATGCCTCGCAAAACTCCTCCAAATCCTTGACCATATTGCATTATTCGAAGTGCCTGCAAAGTTTTATCCATTTTTTAATGAAGAAAAATTTATTTTTTCATTTAAAAGAAAAACGGGGCTTTTATAGAGGACCTACCAGGGTCCCCGTTGTCGACGAAAATGAAGTTGTACTACAACAGTTCCATCTTTACTAAACGGGAATGGTTCGCCAGTTGGAGTACAAACTTTCATTTCGATAGTATTGAATGACTTTTGATTGAGAGGGAGGTAGTACGGTGGACTGCAGCTCCAGTAGCATGGTTCCATTGGTTTCCCTAGAAGCGGCACAATACCAAGCAGGGGGATTTGTGTATCGCCACAAATTTGATATTTTATGGCGTCACAATAAATATGCATTGATTCAAATTTATCCAAGAGCACTCTGGGACCGATGATATTATTTGCAAAACTGACATAAAGCCTATTGTTGTAAAAAGTAGCTTGATTTCCCATAGCTTCATGAAACCGAAGGTTTCCAGTCACGAAGCGGTACCATAAAAGATTGTGTTCAATAAAGTCAACTTTTCCAATATAGGGATCGTAAGAACAATCAAGTCGCCAAGATTTTCTTCCCCG
>WPAE01000075.1 GCA_009773205.1 Ignavibacteria bacterium | reverse complement strand
TGAGAATAACCGTATTACTTTTCTTAGTTTTCTTTCTGTTTGCAGTTTACGGAACAGCTATTGGCATAAATGAAGATTGCGGATGCTTTGGAAGTGTTTTAAGAAGTGAGTTTGGTTGGATGATGATTGTTAGGAATGCTGTGTTGCTTACTATATCCATAATAGTTACCAAAAAGATTGCAAATAAAAGCCCTGGCGCCGGGCAAAAACAAACTAATAAACCAATAAAATGAGGTGTATAATAAAAAAAGTAAGAGTTGTTTTGTTGCCATTTTTTCTTTTTGCAGTACTTGTTGTAAACTTTCTTTTGTTGCCTAAGAATATAGAGGCTGCAAGAGAACCATGGGGTTGCTTGGTTCAAATGCAGTACTACTGTTTTCTACAAGGTGAACTATTTCTAAATGCAAGACCATTGTATTAAAATTAGCAAGGATTAGAGGGTAAGTTCATAAAGTTGGAAATATTTGGGGGACCCCTCTTAAATTGAAATTGTAATTCAATATATCCAGAAAATTGGAGTGCAGATGCAGCAGTATAAAAAAAATAGTCAAAAAATTTTCATTGCCATCATAAGCTTGTTGCTTATCATCTCATCTTTGATTTATTTATTAACTGACAGATCAAGAGCTAAGTATTTTACTGGCACTGAATTGAAAGCTACTAATTTGGAATTAAGTGATTCACTCGGATTACCTACAAATATAGCTTATATAAACAAAGCGCTCTTTATAATTGATGCAAGTCCTATTAGTAATGATAATCAAGTAAAAGTTTATGATCCATATATTAACAAATATATTACATCGTTCGGTAAAAATGGTTCTGGTCCAGGTGAATATACTGGGCTTTGGTCCATATCGCAAAAGGTTAACGATGAAAATATACTCGTGTTGTACGATCTTGTTGAGTCTAGAATTACAATGTTGCAAATCAACAACTTAAATAATGTTAAAATTGATACTATGATTACACTCAAGGAAGGGACTCCACTTTCCCCAGTGGTAGTAAATGATTCTACAATTTTTAGCAATGGGGGGTCACTTAAGAAAGGAAGATATGCTGAGTATGACTTTAATGGAAACTTAAAAGAGTATGTTGGAGAACTGCTGCCTGGAAAAAGGACTGAGGTACCAGTTCCTATACATCAAGAAGCTTCTATAGGAAAGTTAAAGGTGTCCCCAGATGGAAAGCATATCGTACTGACTTCGTTAAATTCAGATTATATTGATATTTATAATAACATTGGTAGTTTGGTGAGGAGAATTGAAGGGCCTAAAAAGTTAAATCCTCAGTACAACATTAAAATTATTGACGGCAAGCCGAAACTTACATATGCTAATACAAAAACAATATTATGTTATATAGATGCTACATTAACTAACAATAGAATTTTTGCATTGTTTTCTGGTGAGGAATTACATGGCGCTACTGGCGGCAGCATTATTCATGTATTTGATATGAAAGGTGATTTTGTTAAAACTTACACTGTAAAAGAGAAACTAGGTGGTATTTGTATTGATCACCAAAATAAAAGACTTTATGCATTACAAAATGAACCAGTGCCAGACGTGCTGATGTATAATCTTGAATGAATGTGTAAGTATTTGTACATAAAAAGTTTGTCTCGGCCGGTCAAAAACAAACTAATAAACCAATAAAATGAGGTGTATAATGAAAAAAATCCGAAATGTTGGGCTATTAACTCTGGTAGTAATTGCTATTGTATTAAACTTTTTGTTTTTACTGAAAAAGTAAAAGCTGTACCACCAGGTGGATGTGGCTTAGCTCCAGATTTTACTTGCGTGCTCGGAGGCGGTATTTAATTAGATGATTGGGCTAATAGACCATAACAATTAGCAGGTTGCCCCCATTTAGGATGTTAAACTTTGAACAGAATAATTTGTTTAGTTTAGTCCGCTTTTTTTAGCGGTAATTAATTTCTTTGGAGGCAGCCTGCTGCTATTTGTAGAATTGCGGAGTAGCACAGTTCCCTTTACTAAACAATAGTTTTGGAGATTTATAATGCTGTTATTAAGAATAAAACAATACCCAAAATATTTTCTTTGGCTTGCAGTAGGCTTGGTGATTATAACTCTTTTATTTTTAACATTTTTTTATAACAAAAGACAAAGTGTAATAATCAAGAAAATTGCTAGTAGTGAATTAGCTTTATCCGATTCACTTGGCATGCCTTACGGTATCCTTTATCACCAGAATAAAATTTTAATTTTAGATAAAAAGCCAATAGGAAGTAATAATCAAGTTGCTATTTATGATACAAAAACTGGTAAATTGATTTCTGCATTTGGTAGATCAGGGCCTGGCCCTGGTGAGTTTTTAAGTGTTAAGTCAATTGCAGAATTTTTGATATTTCATTCCCAACAAAAGTGAAGTTGATAAGTACTTATAATCTTAAGAGAGGCGCAACGTATTGTCCAGTCTTCATTAATGATTCTATAATTGCTTCTTTAGGATATGAATACTCACAAGGTAAATTTGCGTTGTTTGATACATTGGGCAAGATAAGAGAATACTTAGGAGAACCGTTGCCCGGGAGACTGTCAAATTCCCCAATGACAGTCCATCAACAAGCTATGGTTGGGCGCTTGAAGGTTACGCCAGATGGCTCCAAGATCATTATTACATCACAGTTATCGGCATAATAGATATCTATTCTACGGAAGGAACATTACTAGCCGATGAAGAATCTTCGTTTAGCTTTTAGAAAGAAAAACAGAGATTCTTTGTCGCTCCGCTCCTCAGAATGACAAGCATTTTTGGTTTTTAGAGGTGCCCTTAAAAGAATTGAGGGAGAAGAGGGAATTGTTCCTAAATATAAAATTGGTTTTGTTGGTAATAATGAGCCTGCCATGGTAATAGACAGAGGAAAAGCTGTAATGGGTTATAGTGACTTCGTATGTACAAACGATAGGTTTTATGCTATTTATGTTGGTTTACCTTTTGATGGGAATCAACTTGAAGGTAATGAAATACATGTATTCAATATGGAGGGTACTCTTTTGGAAAAAATTATAGTTGATCACAAATTAGTTTACCTAAGTATAGACGAAAAGTCACGATTACTTTATGGTGTACAACGGAACCATTTTCCCAAAATATATAAAATTGCATTATAGAATTATTTTTAGCGAAAATATGCGGAATCTGCTTAGAACTATATCGAAAAATCTCTATAGTATTGTAGTGGCTATCATAGTTGTAAGTCTAACTATTCTGAACGTTAATTTACGTTTACAAAATACTGAACTACAGCAAGACAAGAGTTTGATAAAAGAAGAATATGCTATTGATTCACTCTTGGGCTATAAATTGAATGTATAAGACTCCATTATTGTAAATAGTACGAATAAAATTATTTTTGTACATTCAGCAAACAGTTGCGGAAAGTGTCTAATGAACTCAATTGCAGAAGTAATTAGAATGATACAATTAAAAAATGTAACCATAGATTTAGTAATATTTATTGAGGAAGCGGACAATAATTTACATGCTTTTTTAGTGAATAATGGCTACTTGAAAAAAGTTGTTACTATAATTAATAGAAACATTGTAAAGAGAATAGTGCCAGAATATTCTCTGGGTGTATGTATGTTTGTTAATAGTGAACAAAAAATATTGTTTGCCACCAAATTAAACATGATTGACAATTCCGCAATGAATGAGCTATTTGACAAAGCTCTGAAATATGTAAATGGATATTATATTTAAGGCTCATCATAAAAAAGCGTACTTTTTTCAGTTCATTTGAATTTCTGTTAAATACGAACGAAAAAATAATGAATATAGCCAGTAAATCGGTTAATTGTGCATATATGGATAAGTCTTCGACTTACCCACATTTACACAATATTATTGTTGTTAATTTTATTAGATTCACATTTTTTAAAGATCGATGTTCATTTATAAGTTAAAATCAGATACATCCAAGTACGCATTATTATGATGACCCAGAAAGATTTAGTGAATTTGAACTTTTATGCTTGGAAAAGCTGGGAGTTTAACAACAGACTATTTGCTATTCTCACATAAATGAGCCGAATCTAACCCGCCTGCCCGCCGTTTTATGGAGGGTTGGGCGCTAAATCGAAAACAATGTTTTTTAATCCGCCAGAGGCGGACGAGGGTCAAATTCCCCGCCTCTTGAGGCGAATAAATAAAATTTGTTTTCAGAAACCTCGCTACCCCGCCTGCCAAAGCAAAGCGGCGGGCAGGTTGCGGCTAGGAGATTCATTAATGATCATGGCTTTTTAGAGTAGGCTCATAAATTATTATTCTAATAACCGTGTTTATTAAACTGATAAAACTAAATTAGCCTCTGGATTTTTAACTACTCATTTCAATACTAAAACAAATTCTTTCTAACTATCTCTATTGGTATGATTTGTGCGTGGACTTTGCCGCAGCATACTGAAGAAGACTTTTTTTAGAAGGAATATTTATGAAAAAGATGTTTGTAACTTTACTTGTATTTGGAGTTTTGTTCACAACTAATTGTTCTTCGCAAACTACCGAGCCGGAAAAAAAATCTGAAACTCCACAGCTTGCCGGTTATGAATTAGTTTGGGCGGATGAATTCAATTACACTGGTTTGCCAGATCCTAAAAAATGGGGATACGATGTAGGCGGACACGGCTGGGGAAACCAAGAGCTTCAATATTATACAAACTCTAGAAAAGAAAACGCACGGGTTGAAAACGGCAAACTTATTATTGAAGCAAAATTAGAAAAATTTGAAAGCAGTTCGTTTACATCTGCAAGATTAGTTACAAAGAACCGCGGCGATTGGACTTACGGACGTTTTGAAATTCGCGCAAAAGTACCTTACGGCAAAGGAACATGGCCAGCAATATGGATGCTGCCAACAACATGGAATCTTGGTAACGGCAGCTGGCCCGATAACGGCGAAATTGATATTATGGAACACGTTGGTTATAATCCAAACGTAATTCATGCTTCAATACATTGTAATAAATATAACCACTCAAAGGGAACTCATAAAACCGGAACAATAAACATTCCAGATGCTGTTGGCGCCTTCCATAATTATATTTTAGAGTGGACACAAGATTCTATCAAAGCTTTTGTAAATGATAAACATTACTTTACCGTAGTTAATGAAAAAAGAGGCTGGGAGTTTTGGCCATTCTTCAAAGATTTCCATTTAATTCTTAATATTGCAGTTGGCGGAACTTGGGGCGGCGCTCAAGGTATTGACGCGGCTGTATTTCCGCAGAAAATGGAAGTTGATTATGTAAGAATTTACAAAAAGCTGCCATAAAACTTTTTTAGTAGAGTCTTCTAATGTAGGTGCTTCTAAAAAATAGTTTTGTAAATTTTAGTGCAGAGTTCGCAAAGAAAATGCACTCCGCGCCTGAGGATTGATGTTTTTAGAGACGTTTATACATAAATGTTAAGTGGCTTGGGTAAATAATTAAACGAAAATGAAAAAGACAATTGCTTTTATTGTAATCGTAATCTTTGCAGTTAATACTAACGCACAAGTAACTTTAACATCATCAAACTTGCCAATCGTTATTATTAACACGAGTGGACAAAACATTCCAGATGAGCCCAAGATAACCGCAACAATGGGTGTAATTTATAACGGCGAAGGCAAGCGAAATAATATTACAGACCCATTTAATAATTACAACGGCAAAATTGGAATCGAAATACGCGGGCACAGCTCTCAAATGTTTCCTAAAAAGCAGTACAGCGTTGAACTAAGAGACGATTCTGGCAACAGTTTTAACGCCTCTTTGATAGGATTGCCATCCGAAAACGATTGGGTGTTTAATGCAAACTATACAGATAAAACCCTTCTTAGAAATGTTCTCGCTTATAAATTGGGAAATACCCTTGGCATGTATGCAACAAGAACTAAGTTCTTCGAGCTAATTATAAATAATCAGTATATGGGAATTTATATTCTTCAAGAAAGAATAAAGCGGGATAGAAACCGTGTTAATATTACTAAGATGGAAACAACAGATATTTCGGGTGATGCACTTACTGGCGGTTATATTATTCATATAGATAGAATTGATCCCGGCGATAAGTATTTTGTTTCTAACTATCCATCAGTTTATCCATCTGTACCAAGACTGCCATCGCCAATTTATTATTTAATCAGAGTTCCAAACAAAACCGATCTTCAGCCGGCACAATTGGCTTACATAAAAGAGTATGTTGGTAAATTTGAAACCTCGCTTACAAAAACAACTTTCAACGATCCATTCGAAGGATATTATAGTTTTATAGATGTAGATTCTTTTGTAGATTATTTTTTAGCAAGCGAATTTACCAAAGCAACCGACGCGTACAGACTTAGCGCTTTTTTGCATAAAGACAGAGATAGCAAAAATGGAAAATTAGCGTTTGGTCCAATGTGGGATTATGATTTATCATTTGGGCTTGCCGATTACAACAATAGCTGGCTTCCAAGCGGCTGGGTTGCCCAAACCAACCCTTGGGAAGGAACCATTAGCCCGCCGTTTTGGATTAAGAAAATTTTCAGCGACCCGGTAATCTTTAACAAAATTGCGAAACGCTGGCATACTATTAAAGAAACTGTTTTTGATCCACAATTACTAATGAAGTATTTAGATGAGCAGGCTTTGTATTTAACTGAAGCAAGAAACAGAAACTTTGCTAAGTGGCCTGATTTATTTAATACCAACGTTTATGTATGGCCAAACAAATACAGATTTTCCAATTATAACGATGAGCTGGCATATTTTAAAAACTGGGTTTATCAAAGATATGATTGGATGAATAAAAACCTTCCCGCTGCTTATTCTGATATAGATTGGAAACAGCCTGGGAAACGTTGGCTGTTATATCAAGCAGGTAAAACGATAAAACTACCAATGAGTTTGTTTTATGGAACAGTAAAGAATATAACTTCTGTAAGTTTTGTAAGTAAAAATTCTGGCGCAGAATTTTCCGTGCTTGGAGAT
Organism: Ignavibacteria bacterium; assembly: GCA_009773205.1. Taxonomy (GTDB): domain Bacteria; phylum Bacteroidota; class Ignavibacteria; order Ignavibacteriales; family Melioribacteraceae; genus Stygiobacter. Next base: position 2,125 of record WPAE01000075.1, on the reverse strand, counting down.
TCACTTTCAATTACATCATCATCGTTTGGGGAGGTTATATTTAAAGGATTAGCTAAAAACGGCTCAACCGTTGTTTCAATTTCTCCGGAGTATAGAATTAATCTCGCTACTAATGTAAAAGATGAATCTCGTTTACATTCTGAATATTACTTAGAACAGAATTATCCAAACCCGTTTAACCCAACTACAGTCATAAGCTACAAGCTGCAAGCTGCAAACCACGTAACCCTAAAAGTTTACGATATTTTAGGTACAGAGATTGTAACATTAGTTGATGAATATAAATCGGCTGGAAATCACTCTACACTCTTTGCTCTTAGTTCTTCGTTCGCTTCCGGTGTTTACTTTTACCGCTTAACAAGTGGTAGTTTCAGTGAAACAAAGAAACTAACTATAATGAAATAGTAACTTAACCCCGAATTTTCCTGTTGGAAAACTCGGGATTAAGTTCTTGAATAATTACTTTTGAAGCTGCGTAGACCTTTCGATAACTAATTTAGTTGTTCTTTTTGAATTCGGTCATAAGTTCGGTTAGAGCTTCTACACCTGCTTTGGGAAAAGCATTGTAAATCGAAGCGCGAACTCCTCCAACCGAGCGGTGTCCTTTCAATCCGTCAAATCCTTTTGCTTTTGCTTCCTTAATAAACTTATCTTCAAGATGTTCGTTTGGCAATCTGTAAGTAACATTCATCAAAGAACGGTCTTCAACTGCGGTTGTTCCTTTATAAAAACCATCGCTTCCATCAATTGCATCGTAAAGAACTTTTGCCTTATCCAGATTGCGCTTATACATTTCATCTAATCCGCCAAGGCTAAGCAGCCATTTGAAAACTAACCCTGCAATGTAAATACCAAAAGTAGTTGGTGTGTTATACATTGTTTCGTTCTCAGCATGAATTTTGTAATTCATGTAAGTGTGTAAAGAATCGCTGCTGCGCTCTAACATATCTTTTCTAATTATAACAACCGTAACTCCAGAGGGACCTATATTCTTTTGCGCTCCAGCATAAATTAAAGCGTATTTGTTAATATCAATTTTTTTGTGAAGAAAATCGGAAGAAGCATCGCAAACAAGCGGAACAGTTCCAGTTTCTGGTTCAACTCTAAATTGCGTTCCAAAAATTGTATTGTTAGATGTAAAGTGAACGTAAGATGCGTCTGTATCTAACTTCATTTCGGATTGCTTTGGTATTCTTGAATAATTATCTGCTTTTGTTGTAGCAGCAATATTTACATCGCCAACGCGTTTAGCTTCTTTTACAGCTTTTTCTGCCCAAGCACCCGTTACTATATAATCCGCTTTGTTTTTCGGCGGCATTAAGTTAAGCGGCACCATCGAAAATTGAAGTGTAGCTCCGCCTTGTAAAAATAAGATTGAATAATCTTCACTAATGTTTAGAAGTTTTCTGAGATCAGCATCTGCCTCTTTAATTATTCCATCAAAAATTTTTCCGCGGTGGCTCATTTCCATTACGCTCATTCCACTTCCTTTGTAAGAATACAAATCTTTCTGAGCCTCTAACAGAACTTCTTCGGGTAAAATTGCCGGTCCAGCGCTTAAGTTATAAATACGTTTTTCCATGTTTTTCCTCTTATATGTAAAATTTGGTGGATTAAACTTAGTAGAAATTTTGAATCTGCTCAAATCAAATTTGTGCTTTCGCTCTCGGTAAGGTAAAAATAAACGTGGTTCCTTTGTTTTCTGTGCTTATAAAAGAAAGTTGTCCGCCATTCATTTCTACAAGCTCTTTACAAATAATTAGCCCAAGTCCAGTTCCCTTTTCATCGTTTGTTCCGCGCGATGTTGTCTGCTGATCTACGTTGAACAATTTTTCCTTAAACTCATCTGGTATTCCAATTCCTTGATCTACTACCTTAAAGACTACAGTATTTTCCAAACTCTGCGATGTGATCTCTACTTTTCCTCTTTCGTATGTAAATTTGATTGCATTTGAAATCAAGTTCTGAATTACAGAATGAATCATTCTTCTATCTGCTAAAACATGTGTCCCTTCTGGTACATTATTAATCCCAGAATTGTCATTAGAGAAAATCATTTGAAACAACAAATGGCCAACTAAAAAGATTTGTATTGGACCAAAGTCCATCAAACCAACTTCGCCGT
>WPAE01000074.1 GCA_009773205.1 Ignavibacteria bacterium | reverse complement strand
CCCCAACGTGCTATCTGCCGTTTTATTTAAAAGTTAGCAAGTCCATTCATCGCGTTGCACAGAGGGTTGCACTTAGCCACCTCACGAATGGACTTGCTAGCTTTCTAAATAAAACGGCAGTGCATGCATGCGATTTTCTCGCCTCGATTAATCGACATCGACTCTCACTCGCACTGTTTCCATTTACCTCTTCGCTAAACGTGTCCGCCCACTGGCCGGTCGGGATTATTTTAACCTGCATTGTTCGCCTTGATGCTCCAGGGCATACACTTATGAGAAATAGAAGCACATATCCTATCATAACTGAGATTAAGTCTCACTCAGTTTTCACGGAAAATTCGTACATGTATACATGTTGTGTTAAATGTGTCTTTGAATTAATTCATTAATTTCATCTACAAAAATAGCGAACCTTTTCATTATTCACTTGCAGATTTCAATAGGGCAATGAAAATTTTCACCGTGTATTATTTTCATGCCAGCAGGGCGAGTTAAACTAATTCGGTACAAAGTGTGTGAAAAAATCTCGTTGTTGGATAATTGCAATTGAATAATGCAATCGAGTCCAATTTCTATCACATGACAAAGGCCACTCTGTTAATCACTCACTATTAGATATCAATTATTCCATAAGAAGAATATCTACTGGAATTCCATTGCGAAGCGTATTCATTTGCGCCCGTAGACTTTGTCCTTACATGCACACCATGCTTTATCTTGTTCTGGGATTTCTCTTACGGTGCGGATTTGGTCAGGGGCCTCCTACTGTTTCAGGACCTCACTTTATGAACAAGAAAGAAGCTGAAAGATCGTACCTGACTTGCGGCGCGATACCGATTTCCGATGAAAATATAATTCAAATTATCGAAACTTCACGTTCTCAGCCATCCCTATGAAAAATGTCCATGGATGGAAAAATAAATTCATGGATGGAAGTCGAGAAGAATCACAATCCCACCCATGAAATGATGATTTCATCCATGAAATCATCATTTCATTGGTGGAATTTGGCATATTTAATGCCAAATTCCACCAATGAAATAACGATTTCATGGATGAAATCATTAATCATGGATGAAATTGCGATTTCCACCTATGAAATTATTATCCCATACCCACGGACATTCTTCATAGGGATTGGACGTGTCCTTGTTGTTGTGTCCTTGTAAACTCTCATTGTTCTAATTTTCATTTTAATTGCTATTCTGCATTCCATCAAAATCATTCAATCTGCATGTATCCTTATTTTTTTATGTACTGTACATGATGATAAGTTTGGAAAAGTTTCAGCTCGTGTCGGGCTGGGCATGGAATGGAATATTGTCCTCAATTACACACATAAGGGAACTCTCATAAGGCAAAATTGCGTTATTCAAAAAATGTGAGGTTTGGGATCGCGGAATAATTAATCAACACGAGAATTCTACAACAATTGCATCCTTAATAAAGAAGTGGAAACGTGCAATTCGTATAAGCCCTAGCTGATATGAAAGCCCTGTTAAACATGCATTTGGGAATTTTGCTTTTGAATCAATCCGCAATGATCCTGCTATTTAACTGATAAAAACAAGTTTATACTAGTATATGCGCAAAGGGGTGAACCCCTTTGCTCATACTTTTACATCTCTGCAACCAGGCTGTAGGAATGGTGCAACACTCCTTCCACTCCACTCCTGACCCATACCTGTACAGTCTTTTTGCTATCTTTGTGTGTGATATAATTTTTGTTAAAATTTAATGTTTAAATTTTGATCTTTCTGGACCCTCCTTAAATAAATAAATCATATTAAGAAGGAATCGTCGATTTCAGAATTTTTCAATTTTTCTCATTCTCTTAACGTTATCGATTTTCTTTAGCTTTGAGGTCTTATCATCTAACAGGTTTGTAACGCTGGCCTCCTTTTAGGGGAAATCAGTTGACAACGACAATAAGTTAGAGTAGACTTTGCTCGGTTCCGGGTTTTGATTCAAGGCTTGCATTTTTCAGATGAAACTTTTCAAATTTGTAACTATCAATTGAAACTTCAATTTGTCTACTACAATTTATCAGATTTTCTGCATTTTTTTTGAATACACTTCAGAGATTTGAATAGGTTTTTTCCGTTTGATTTCTGGTCAATCCAAAATTAGTGAGGGGAATTTATTCGGATAGGCCAGATAACTCCCTCGAATGAGATTGATGTTCCAAATTCTCTGATAATGATGGTGAATCATTTAAGATGACTTAACAGACTTTGCTCTGCTTTTCAACTGGTAAATGATTTTCGGGTAAAACGTTTTGCTTAGACCTGTCATTCAATGCATAAAGGCCGGAATTGGTGAAAAATTGAGCCCAATTTTTTGTAGCTCGACAATAGCTCCAGAGATCGCATGATTTTTCTGAGTGAAAATTATTTTTTCTTTCCTACCTCATTGGTGCTCTGTTTGTCTTACCTTTGGATCGCGGGGAAATTTTCAAATAGTAATGAATTTTAACCAAAATTGTTGTGAATTTCGGTATAGGATAATCCATTTCTTGCATTTTTCGTGTTAAATTTCTCATTTCCACCAGATTGGCATCAAGGTTTTTGGATGAGGATTTTCTCAAATTTTTCCTCTATTTCATATGCCTTGGCCAGGTTCTAATACTTTCCCAAAATTGTGCGGGGAGGCTGGTGCACATTTTCTGTATGAATTTTACAAATGTGGGTGGGGGCTGCAGCCCTCCCAAGCCCCCAACTGCCAGGGATGTTTCTAGACCTCTTCACCTCAGGGGGGTGTCCAATCGAGCCAAGGGGGGTGTTCTTATCTGAAATATTTTTATTCCAATACAGATTCGAAACATAACAAAAATATCGTATTTTAAAGTCAAATATGAAATAAAATCGATTTATTAAAAAAGAAAATGTATTCAGATGGTTTTGACGAAGAATAATTTTACGACTAAAATTGGGGGTTCGGGGGCGGAGCCCCCGACGAGAAAATTTTTCTCAATAAATCAAGAAAAAATGATAGGGTTTTGAAATTTTTATAGGAATTTTTCTTTTTTTCATCGAACAATGCTAAATAAATTTCATTTTTGATGCTCTATGGTTAGGTCGCAAGAGGATTTTTCCATTGGATGTGTAAAAATATTGCGCAGGGTTAGACTGAAACGTAAATCATACGCAGTTCTATTATAAATTCAAACAGAAAGTTAAAATTAAGATATAGTTACACGAAATCGCATTGCCATTTTGCTTTGTACATGTACTACAAATATTAGGCGAATAACAGCTGCATGTCGAATGAATATCAAATGATTGATTATGCAATTGAATATTTTTATTGTTAATTTCCTGCTCTTCCTGTCGAAGTTTGAATTTGTTTACTTTTCTTTGTGATTTCTGAATGTGCGTACATGTATACTTTTTACATACATGTAGGGTGGTCTTGTAGAGAAAATGTAGTGTATTCCCGTTTCCTTCACTTCAGTTATGCAATGATCGCTACATTTACATTAAAAGTTATTACACGTATTGATTTTATGAAACTTCCTTAGAAGTGAAGAAAGCATGATCCTAACCATGCTTTAAGATTTTACATCGGACGCAGGGGGGTGTTAGCGAATTTCAGGGGGGTGTTTAGGGGGGTGTACATTAATCATTGCCAACTGCGCTACGCCACTGTCTAGCGCCAAAGAAATGTATTCTTCATTTAGGTACTCCCGAGGAGGTTTCATTCTGAGACCATTAATGGATCATATTTGTTAGACTTGGACATCTTATTGAGTGGTTACGCAAGAACCTCAAGAGTTAGATTATTAAATTGTGACCCAATTAGCTTTACTGGTCCATTTTTGTGGATAATTGGCTGAATATATGCTTTTCGTCCGGAATAACTCCGGGTCCATTTCTCCGGGCCCACCAAAAAAAACGTTTGGAGGCCCTCAACCCACGCCCTCTAACAAACGCCAGCATCTGGCATGCGCTCACTTGGAATGTAGAAGTTACTTTCAGACATGGATCATTTCACTTTGCAAAATAAGCATTTCGGAGCAGGGATCTCAACCGCCCTTGCCTTTTAAAATTTGATGTCAGTCTGGCCCTGCCCTTTTGAATAAAACGTATCCTAGGTCGGCACTTTAATTGTTCGATTTTTTTGCAAAAATATGGTCAGAATTAAGGAAATGCAAGAGATTTTTCACCAAATATAATTATATTTGGTGAAAAATCTCCTGCATTTCCTTACGTTTACAAAGGCGAATCAAGGGTCTTGTTAATATCTCTTCTATTCAAAACCCAATAAAATATAGGAATACTCTTGATAAATTCCGATAATGGAAAGTGAAATTTTTACGGAAATTGTCCAAACTTCATATTAGTTTATCCCCTATTTATGAAAAATTTACACATGATTTCATACGCATTTTTAGATCAAAGTAATTTCAAGTTCGATTTAATGAAAACAATAATTTGCTATATTAAATGTGATAATTGAAATTATTAAATTTTTTTTTCTTCAAATGAGAATGAATGCATTAGCGATTTTTTATAGACATAATGATTAATCTGCCTGTAATGTTTTGATCCAACTTTATAGTATATAAAATAAACAAACGTATAACTTTTTGAGAGCAATCTGTCCGTTTTTTACTTGAAATTATCATCTTAAGTCTTTGAAATATCATATGCTTAAACCTTGCTCACGAACTCGCACTCATTTAATGGTATGACCTTGAAATGCCAACTTGCTGGGCCTGAAATTCAGGGCCGCAGGCCAAGCGGGCCGGAAAAATTTAAAAAAAATATATGCCGCCGAGGGGGGTGACGGTAAACGAAGCCTCGAAAGCTAGCGAAAATTTAAAAAATCATTTTTCTACCTTAATCAGTTTTTGATAAAAATGTTATACCTTGCCGGCCGGGCCAAACATAACAAACGTACGGACCTGGCTGGGCCAAAAATTTTCGGTACTTTGCCATCCCTAATATGAACCATCTTCCGTTCACATTGGCCCACCCAAGATTTTATTTCAGGTGGTGAAGCTTACCGATCCCCAAAAAATTCGACAATGAAGCCGAAAAAAGGTTCGAGACGTGAAGCCGAGCTCACCCTCCACGATAAAATAGTTGAAAGAAAGAAAATATAATGAATTTTAACATATTCCAACCAAATTGGAACAGACTTTAGAATTTATCATCGAAAAAGAATGCCAAACACACCAATACCTAAGGAATCAGTAGTAGATAGACTACGAGTTTGGGGCCAGTACTAAGAAAAATTTTTGTCTTTTGAGATCTTTCAGTTCTGACACGGGATTTGGAATCAGCGCAGTCGATTCTACCTGAGTCACGCTAGAACCAAAAACTCGTTTCCGGGACCAGAATCACCTCCTGATCCAGGGAGGGAGCCGAGTGTGTACGTTGGGTTAAGGATGCTCCCTGACGTTTGTGGATACTCCCGGGGACCATTGAGAAGAGTGTGTTTTTCGATGGAAGCCGATATGGAGATTCCGAATTTCCACATGCCTTAGCGTGCTTCGTCAGGCACCCACATGTAAAATTAGAAATTGTATAGCTGAAGGTATGGGCTTAAGCTAGGGAGGTTAACACTGTATCAATGATGACGGTGCCATTTTGTGATAGTCTGGGGGACCGCTAAGAAGAGAGTGGTTTTCGATAGAACTTGATATAGAGATTCCGAATTTCAATATGTCTAAGCGTGTTTCAATATGGCTAAACATGCCTCATGATGCACTCAATAACAACGTACATAACTTAATTAAGCCATCTTTTACACCTCTCTTTCACCCAATGGTAAACCCGAGAGTACCTCTCTTTCACCCAAGGCCACTCAAGGGTACATCGGAATGACTCGGTGGATCTAAGAGCGCTGGTGAGAGTTCGTCGATGGATTGACTTGGATCGTTGGGGTTGACGAGATCTTCTTCATGTTAGGAGGAAGAGGTGGACGATGTTCATGATGTCTTTGTCCTCCTCCAATGCAGGCCTAATATATCTCGGCAGCGAGGTGAAGGGTACAACGATAAACGGATGGGACTTGTCGAGATAGGCAAGGAACAATAGGTTTGACTCTTCATCACAATCAGTCACTTCACACAATTCGCACACTTACTCGGCATCGAAAACGTGGAACAGAAAATTTTGATTTGAAAATTTCATGTGATTCAAAAATTCAGTCCTTGTTTAGTCAGTGGCGGAAGCGGCCTCACATTTGGTAGAGCACACTCAAATCCATACTCACTCATATCACCGTCTGCTTATCCTCCTAGGCATGTCATGAATCAGATCAGACTCTGCATCTCATCCTCGACTCCTGAGCATGTCATGTTCCGTTCCTCAACATGTAAGAACCTCGTCCAACATGTCACTGTCTGTTCCGTAACATGTCAGCCCCGGATCCAACATGCTGCGATCTGTTCCTGAACATGTCATGATCGGTTCCTTAACATGCAAGGTTC
>WPAE01000209.1 GCA_009773205.1 Ignavibacteria bacterium | reverse complement strand
ACGATCGTATTCTGAGTTTACGCTGAGTTGCATAACCTGGGGTTGGAAATAATCGAGTTCGCTGAGGAGGCCTTCCATTTTTGATTAAAAATTATAAGGTGGAATAGGAACTTGGAATCTTTTAATTTTTGATTTACGAGATCCTTTCTTTGTTCCTTTTCGCCTCTTTGCTTTCTTTTTACGTGGGTGAGCTGGGCCTTTATATACTCTCTTTCTTTTGCGCCGCTTTCTACCTTCACCAATTTGATCATCTTCAGGAACTGCTACTGGAGCCGCTTCAATCTGCGTAGTTTGTACTGGTGTTACTTGTCGATACATTCCTCGCCACGCTCCACCAAAACCCTGCCCATATTGCATTAAGCGAAGGGCCTGCAAAGCTTTATCCATTTTATTCTCTTTAAGTTTTGAAATAAAATTTTGAATTAACGGTTTATATAGACGTGCTACCAGGGGCCTCTCTGCCTTCTAAAATGAAGTTGGACAACAACAGTTCCGTCTTTGCTAAAAGGGAATCCCTCACCAGTTGGAGTACAAACTTTAATTTCAATAGTATTGAAAGATTTTTGATTGAGTGGTAGATAGTATGGTGGACTGCAGCTCCAGTAGCATGGTTCCATTGGCCTGCCTTGTAGGGGTACAACAGCAAGCAAGGGAATTTGTGTGTCCCCACAAATTTGGTATTTTATTGCATCACAATAAATATGCATTGACTCAAATTTATCAAGGAGAACTCGTGGACCGATGATATTGTTTGCAAAACTAATGTAAAGCTTATTATTAATAAAACTTGCTTGATTTCCCATAGCTTCATGAAATCTAAGGCTTCCAGTCACGAACCTGTACCATAAAATGTTGTGCTCAACAAAGTCAACTTTCCCAAGATAAGGATCGTAATTACAATCAAGCCTCCATGATTTTCTTCCGCGTCGGAGATTTGGAGGCGCTTTATTGAACCAATTTGTAACATATTTAGCAATAGCGCCTGGATTCGGATAATAGCCTGTGGGAATCTTGATAAGCTTATAATCAGTGCATTCATCATCGTTGATATCTTCTAAGTACTCTTCCAAATAGTGATAGATGGCTATAGTTTTAGACTCATTAAGAAATTTGAGCTTGTTATTTTGACAGGAATTATGAAAGTTTTTCACAAGGCCTGTTTCCAGCTCTTTGAGTTTGGCAAAAACTGCAACAAAATCTTCTTGATAATTTGGCCAATTAAAAGGATAGTGAATATTCATGAGTGCAACTTCCCATTCGCCTTCAAATTCCAAAGCTTTTGGTAATTGAACTTTAAATAAATTTGGATGATTGTCTGGAAAGGTTTGTTTGCAGGAATTGCTCGGCAGAGTAACAGTAAACTGTTCAGTGCTCATTTCTGGAGCTTTTTAAGTTTCTTTAAAAGTTTGTAGGGAATCCATGAGTTGAATTTCGAAGGCCAGCCTTTCCACTTGACAAAATAAAGAAATTTTCCACTCGTGTCCTTTTTCT
>WPAE01000073.1 GCA_009773205.1 Ignavibacteria bacterium | reverse complement strand
TTGTGAGACTCCTTTTTTAGTTGTTTGTTTTTTGCAATTATAAATTACTAAAATTTACTGGAGTCTCTTTTTTATTTCAACTAAATATGAATATACACCCGGTGTAGAAATTAAATTCGCAGCTACGTCATCTTCAAAAAACTTAACAAGCTCTTCTCTGCTTTTTCTAAGTTCTTCTTCTGCAACTTTTCGTTCGTTTATATCCTCTATGTAACCTTCAAGAAAAAGCAGCTTGCCACTGTCATCATAAACGCCGAGTCCTCTTTCCCATACCCATCTAATCTCACCGTTTGCCTTGCGTATTTTGTACTCGTATGTAAAAGTTTCTTTTGCAGACAAAACTTTTTGCCATTCTTCCCAAAGCAATTCTCTGTATTCTTCCAGAATTATATCGTTAAATTTTACTTTTTTATTATCTATAAAATCAGATGCGTAATATCCAGTTATTTTGTAGCAGGAATCGCTAATAAAACGCATCGTCCAATCATAGTCATTTGCGCAGCGGTAAGCCATTCCAGGCAGGTTGCTTACTAATGTAGAAAGTACTCTTTCACTTTCTCTTACTTTTTGATCTTTCAGATACTTTTCTGTTACATCGGAAAACACCATTACAATTCCGGTAATTTCTCCTGCATGGTTTTTTATTGGTGCGGCGCTATCGGCAATTTGATATTCTTGCCCATCTTTAGAAATTAATACCGTATGATTAGCCAGATCAACAACTTCTCCATTCAACAATACTTTCTCTACCGGGCTTTCAACAATTTCTCTTGTAACCTCATTAATAATTACAAAAACTTCGGTTAGTTTTTTCCCATAGGCATCTTTTTCGGACCAGCCGGTTAAAGTCTCTGCAACTTTATTCATATTTTTAACGCGTCCTTCTTTATCTGTTGAGATAACTGCGTCTCCAATACTGTAAAGTGTTGTCTTAAACTCTTCTTGAACAAGATTCAGATTTCTATAAATGTTTCTTTGACGGTAATAATAAAGCCAAATTATTCCAGAGCTAACAGAAAGGAGCAATAGCAAAACAATTACAATAATTAGAAAGCTTCTTTCCTTAACAGCAGCTAATATTTCATCTGAATCAACTTTGGCGACAATATACCATTCTGTTCCGGAAATAGGACTTAAGTAGGAAATTACTTCTACTCCGCGGTAATCTATTCCAGTAAAAAAGCCGGTAGTTCCTTTAATAGCCTGTGCTGCTGGTAATTTATCAGCCGCAAGCGGAAGTCTAAATTTCAACGCAGTATTAGTTTTATGGCGCAGCTCGTTAAGATATAAAACGTAATCCCCTTCCTTTTTAAATAGTAATGTTTCCGCTGTTTTGCTTTCCGTTGGCCATGATTGAATTAAGGGATACATATAATCGTAAGGGTCAATGCGAAAAACTATGCAAGCAATTACCTCATTTTTTGCGTTGTGTATCGGTGCTACAATATCGTAATGAATTTTTTTGTGCTCGGAGCAGTAATAGAAATCAGAATGAACAGTATAATTTTTCTCTGCCGCATAATTAATTGTGGCTATTAATTCAGGTTCACCTTTTTTTCCAAAACCATCTTTACCAATTAACATTACTCCAGTTTTGGAAGTAAGAAAAACATCTTCGTAATCCAAAATATTTTTGGCAGCGTCTAAACTTTCTTTTATACCTTCTTTAACATACTCGGATGCTCTATTCAATAACCATTCTTCAACTCCTTTTTCAAAAAATGGAGATTCGGCAATACTTTTTATGTCCGCAGTTCTCTCAACCTTCCACTGCTGCATCTGAGCAATCTTGTACTTTGCTATTACATACAGTTCATTTTCCTTTTGCTTACGCAATAGTTTAATTGAATAATTGTAATAATATGCACCACCAGCAAGAATTATTGATGAAGCAATTAGAATAACAGATAACACCCTCCACTTTTCAATCAGTTTCTTTGGTACAATCATATAGTAATTATTCTCTTTTCTTATAGTAATACTTTCTTAAAGTGTAAAAATAGTTCAGTATCTAAAACTGAGCAAGGCATTTTTATATGCAGACCTAAACGCTAAGTGTTGAAATAATTTACCAAACACAAATTTTCAAAAAAACATTTTATGAGTCTGCTCTAAAATGTGCAATAATAAATGAGCCGAATCTAACCCGCCTGCCTCTTTAGACCAAACATGGCAGGCAGGAAAGGTCATTTTGGCAATTTCTGGTTACGATTTCCTGCCTGCTTAGTTATTTGCTAAAGTATGGCAGTCGGGCGGGCGTTTTATCGGCGCATGCCTGCCGCAGGCAGTTTCCATTTTTAAAAAGATAGTTTTTAGAGATGCCCTTAAGCTATTTCATAACAAATTTCAATTTGGAGAGAATGCACTTTTCTTCATGCGGCTCTTAATTACCACATTTCCCTTGATGGCTTTTAGTCTTTCTTTGTAAGTATCCTTAGCCATTTCAATATCATACCTAATTTGTAGATTTAGCCAATAACTTTCAGACAGACCAAAATATTTACCCAACAGCAAAGATGTTCCGGCTGTAATTGCCCGCTTGCCAAGAATTATCTGATTTATCGTCTGTAACGAAATCTTTAATTCTTGTGAAAGTGATAATTGGGAAATATTCATGGGCTTAAGAAACTCTTCCGCAAGAATTTCTCCCGGGTGTATCGGCTCTATTTTTGTTTTGCTACTCATATTTTATCCTTTATGATAATCTAAAATTTGAACTTCATAGGCATCGTTTTCAAACCACTTAAAAACAATTCGCCATTGATCGTTAATTTTAATACTATGCTTATCTGCTAATTTACCGGAAAGTTTCTCAAGTTTGTTTCCTGGTGGAATTCTTAAGTCATTAATGTTACCCGCAGCATCAATCAACAAAAATTTTCTGTATGCAGTTCTAATAAGCTCCAAAGGAAAACCCCTTACCATGTTTCTTTCGAATATTTGAGCTGTGGTTTTATCTGCAAATGATTTTATCATAGATTCAAATTAACGCTATGCGTTAATATTGTCAATAGTTATTTGCCTGTTTTTCAAAATTATTTGTTTTGCCTCATCTTTATTTTTTCTCTTCTTCCTTATAGGTATAAAATAGCTATTGTAAAAACTATAAATACTCTTTCTTGTATGCAGATTTCATTTTCAAGCTCAAGAAATATCTGGTGAAGTGAATGTCAATCGTATCGCTTGGATTCTGGAATATTTATAGCAAAGTATCACTAACATCCTTCGTCGGCAAATTTTTAAACCCAAGTAGGTTAGAAAATTTGCGGGGCATTCTGTAAACTGCAATAAATGAGCCTACTCTAAAAAGCCTCAAATTGAGTTTTTGCACTTTAAATTTGAGCAATAATCAAAGCATTTTTTCATCCGAAATACCTTTTTATAGTAGGCTCATAAATCTTTTTTGTCAACCTCATTAGCAAACTCTTGCTGGATTTCGTTGAATATTTCTTGTTCAGCATAATCAAGTTTCATTAAGCGGGTTATTCTTATTAGTATTATGAAGTTTTACAATTTATCAATGAGCCGAATCTAACCCACCTGCCTCTTTAGAGTAGGCTCATAAATTCCATTGTCTCTTTTTGTAATGAACATTTTTGAACTCCTTTGGAGTTCTTGAAAATATTAGACTTGATGTCGAAAACTGACTACAATTTTGACTGCAATGAAAATCAATTATTTGTAGTTGCTGTGGACAATGGTAAATAAGGAGTGCTCAAAAAGTGGGGTTTTCAATACTTTCTGAGCCACCAATAGGACTCGAACCTACGACCCGCTCATTACGAATGAGCTGCTCTACCAGCTGAGCTATGGTGGCTTCCAAAAGTTTAAGAGAAGTGAGAACTATCTCAATTTCTTTTTATGACGATTTTTTCTCAAGCGTTTTTTGCGCTTGTGAGTAGCCATTTTATGACGTTTTCTTTTTCTTCCGCAAGGCATTACGGAACCTCCGTTTAATGTTGATTAATTAATTCTTGCGCTCTCTTGCCAATTTCAGAAGTCGGGTTAATTTCTAACGCCTTTTTCCACCAGCCTTGAGCTTTTTCTTTATTACCAGAAGATAAGTTTACTATTCCAAGATTTAAGTGAGCAATTTGATGCTTCGGTTCTATTGTAAGAGCCTTTTCCATTTTGGAAATAGCTTCTTCATTTTTTCCTAATTCATAAAAACAAACACCCATATCAACCCAAACATCTGCGGCACGCGGGTTCATCTTTAAATATTGTTCGTAACGTTCAATCGCTTTTTCTTTGAATCCGGAATCATTTAATAAATGGGCAAGGTTTACAAGCGAGGTCATATCGTTCGGATTTGCATCAACAGTTTTTTGCAACGTATTAATTTCTTCAAGTTGATTTAGATTGTGACCTGCATGTGGATTATTTGGATCTGCGCTCATATTATCTGCCGATTGAACATAAGCAGGCTTATCAAAAATACCGGAAGAAACTAAAATAATTGAAGCAAAAAACAGCAGCCCAACAACTAAATAAACTAGTTTTGTTACAGAAACAGTTTTTGCTTTATCTACGGTTTCTGTTTTCTTTTGCTGTTTAATTTTCTTTTCAGCAGAAACTTTCGGAGCTTCTTTTTCATTATTCTCTTCTTGAACAGTATTTTCTGCCGAATTTATATTTACAAAGTTAGTTTTATCTGCACCGCATCCCGGGCAAAATTCAACTTCGTTTTCAAACTTTTCACCACAGATACTGCATCGAAAAATATTTGCCATTTACTATTCTTCTTTCTTTTGTGTTTTCATACCAAAATCTACTGCCGCTTTAAAATCTTTAGAAAATTTGAAAGCAGGAACAAAATGCTCTCCAACAAAAACTTTTTCTCCAGTACGAGGATTGCGGGCATTTCTCGGGTTTTTCTTTTTCACACGAAAACTCCCAAAACCTCGTATCTCAATTCCATTGCCCGAAGCGAGTGAATCAATAATTGTTTTGAAAAAACCATCAACCACTGCTTCGGTATCAATTTTTGTAAGACCTGTGCCGTTGGCAATTTTGTCAATTATGTCAGCCTTTGTCATCCCTAACCTCAAATTTTTAACGAAGTTACAGCAAAACGGGTCGAAAGTTATCAAAAAGTAAGAACAAAACAAACTTAATCAAGTCTTTACTATGAAAATACTTACAGAATATCAATTAGAGAATTGTGTTTCATAATAAAACAGAGAGATTTTTTTAGAAAATCAGAACCTTCGATTTTGAGCCAAAAAAACTAATTTTTCTTTGGTACACCTTTTGTCTTATTTCTTACGTAAAAGAAAGGAATAAGACGATGACTTTAGTACCAATAATATATACCAGTTTACTCATATTTTCAGCATTACTGCTCTTTGTAGTAATTGTATCGTACATATCTTTCAAAGCAAAAGGCAGAAATGGAAAATCTTTTGAGATAAAAAGTCAAGCAAGACCTAATCATGTTCAAATGAAACCTGCTCATATCAACATTCCTTCTAAACTAAATGCTGGTTACAGAGCAGCGCCTGTGGTGCAGCAGAGATCAACACAAATTCAATATACCTATAAGCATGTTCCTTCATCCAGCGCTCAACAAGCAAAACAGAATGCAAATAATATTGATCAGATGCATTCCTTTAAAAATTCTGGACAAAAAGCTAATAGATTAACAAGAGATGAAAGATTATCTATTGTGAATGCACCAATAAACTATAATACCCAACATATTCAGCAGAATCCTCAACAGCAAAGAATTGCTTCTCATAGACTTCCGGATCTAAACATTCTAAGCTATTATTCTGATAAATCCGGTTCAGAGTTTATTACGCTCAGCGCATAAAAGAAGAGCTGCCCCGCTCTTCTTTTTATTTGTCCTGTTAGAATCATTTAGTTATTTTGTGCTATGGAACTCGTCCCAATCATACAACAGATTCTTACAATAGCAGCTATTCTTGCAATAGTTACTTTGTTGGTTTCATACATAGCTTTTAAGGTTAGACAAAAAAAGAGCCCTGAGCAAGTGTATGAAAAGAATCAAATAGAGCATATGGAACCCAGCTTTATAGGTAAAAGCATACGCAGAATTACTAGAATAACAAAAGAGATCGTTCCATTAACTCCTCCAGCACAAATTAAAAATGTTAAGAAGAAGCCCAAAATTAGTGAAGAAAGTTTACCTCCCGGTCGCCATCAGCGCGTAATTGAAAAGCAAAATGAATCAAGCAAAGAATACTCAAAACATAAACGTTTAGAGGTATTGAAAAACTTTCATGATCAGAATAATGAAACTGGAAATAACTCTGATGAGCGGAAAAGAAATGAGAATACGTTAAATTCTATAGGTGATGATATTCTTGCTAAGTACTCCGACAACAAAGACCAAAGTTTGTTCACGCTAAAGGCAAATAAAAAAGAAAATTAACCCAAAAAATTCATTAGAAACTGAATTTTTTGCCGAAGGCCGAAAGCAAAATGTTATTTCTAAACATTTTACTTTCGGGGTTAACCCCGACAAGCATGG
>WPAE01000208.1 GCA_009773205.1 Ignavibacteria bacterium | reverse complement strand
TTTTTGACATTAAGTAACCTCGGAAATAGCGTGCAATGGTGGGGGCAGCCAGGTCACTTTCGACGCCAAGTACGAATAAGCAAAAAAGGTACAGAGGGATCCTGCGAAATCGCTTGCGATTTAGTGGCTCTCTGATGTAACTGTATAGATAGAAAAGATATTGACATATTACAAGCTGTGTGATAGCCTGCTCTGTAACGGACACTATTAATACTGCTCCAGGTAAACAATTTCTTTCTTATCATAACAGCCTCTTTTATCCGAATCTATGGTTGTTCCTCTCTCTCCTACATCAATTCCAAATTCACGGTCTCAAATTTGTGGACTGAATGGAGCGTGATGTTCCCAATGGTGGCACTCGTCGATGGTCCCATGTCCCCGCCGGGTTGCAAAGTCAGCATCAGGCGTAACTGCAACTTCGCCTCTTTGAGATCCATATAGGTCACAGCTCAACTCGATTCGGAAGTGGATCCATTCCCCGTGTAAAAGGGTCGCTAGGTAAGGAAAGTAACCCGGTCCAAAGGGCATCTGTTCAGGGTCCACATTAAAAAGTTTGGAACCACCGTCTGTCTCATTTGGAAACTTGATTACTTCACTTTCCCACAATATGTGGAATCCGTGAATTCTTCCTAGTTAAATACAATTCAAATTTTGTCTTAGAGAAATTGAACGGGCACCGTTGAGTTGGTGAAAGATATGAAGCCGTACATGAGCGTGCGTTCTGAGGTCTAGTCTGTCCTGGATATCCATCCCAAGCGACCGCTTTAACGAGTGCCATCGAGTCCCTAAACCCTTCAATGTTTCTATTTTGAGCATACGATCGCGGATAATTACAGACCACTGTATGATTTTCGGAAACTATCTCGTCGGCACAACAAATAATGTGTTGCGATGTAAGAACGTCCATAACCTTACACTTGGAATTTTTGACATTAAGTAACCTCGGAAATAGCGTGCAATGGTGGGGGCAGCCAGGTCACTTTCGACGCCAAGTACGAATAAGCAAAAAAGGTACAGAGGGAACCTGCGAAATCGCTTGCGATTTAGTGGCTCTCTGATGGAACTGTATAGATAGAAAAGATATTGACATATTACAAGCTGGGTGATAGCCTGCTCTGTAACGGACACTATTAATACTGCTCCCGGTAAACAATTTCTTTCTTATCATAACAGCCTCTTTTATCCGAATCATCTTGAGTTTGCTTGCCATGATATATTATTATACTTTTATCTTTGAAATGCAATTACAACTCTAAAGGCCATGTCTCACTTACAATATAATTGGGCAATTTTATTGGCAACACGGAAATTTCTTGCACAATAAATTGTCCAAGAAAGTTGGCAAGAAGTAAACAACTTGTGCAATTTTTGTAAACAAATTGGACAAGAAAGTTGCCAATAAATTTTATTGCTGAAATTGATATCCCATTGTTCTTTTTTCTATTTGTAAATCACTACGTCACCAAGCCCTATTGTTAAAGTAGCGCAAAATTTCAAGAAAATAGAAGAAGGTTCTATTATCTCCAAGCGAAGGAAGCATTCTATACATTTATATAAAGAAGCGTAAAACCTCGAAAGAGAGCACTGTGCGTTTATTTCAAATATCATTTGTAGACCATTGCGTTTATTCGAGCCCGTCCGTTTATTAGGGGCATGTGCGTTTATTAAAGATTTTAGGATAGTTTAGTTAAGCGGTCAAAGGAAATTTTGTCAATTAGAGATAGTCAGGTGGTAGTTGATTAGCCTATCGTGTCATTAAAATTGCGATTACATAGTTCTTTAAGTGGTGGGCTCAATCTGATAGAATTGCCTAATTCATTATCAAATTATTCAGTATTTAAGTGGAGTAGAATTAAAAAACTAGGAAGGTATGATTTTATATTTTAAATTATCAATCAAATTCATTGCGAATAATGTTGATTTAACATAAGAAAAAGAGCCGAAATACAAGCAACATTCGTGGAAAAAAAGGAAATTATCGCGACGGCAACGAAGAAGGCCAACTCCTAAGCAAAGAGCGACTTACGAAAATATTCAAATACGATAGGCGCCTGCAGGCGGGACAGCGGAACGTACTCCCCACCGGAATTGGGAAAATTGTTGTATATACATACAACAATTTTAGCAACAATTTTACCTCTGATGTTATTTTCCAATGGTCTCTTTTTAGCAACAACATTTCCAGAAATAGTAGAAAAATCGTTTTTTCTTTTAATTTTGTTCAAAAAATTTCAAAATTTCCTTAAAATTTTCCCGACCATGGTTTTTAAAAATTTCGTGAAAAATATGCTAAAGAATAGAATTGTTGCAATTTTCTTAACACTTTTCGTAAATTTTCCCGTGCGCTCTTTCGAGGTTTTACGGAACTTAATTGAGAAATTATGACGCGGTTTTGACAAGAAAATTGCGCAACTCACAAT
>WPAE01000207.1 GCA_009773205.1 Ignavibacteria bacterium | reverse complement strand
AATGCGGAGCAAATACCCAGGCTGACTTTTACTAGCCCAATTTTACCAATCGTGACGATATAAGAAGTTATTTTCGAGTGGTCGAAGCTCTCGGTTTTGATATTGGCCCGAATTGCTTGGATCTAACACCCGAAGAGTGGGCAAACGGCAATAATATCTATGCATTTAAAATAAATCCTGGTTCAATTTGGACCGTTCGCTCTCCTGCACATCTCGCCGAAGCTCGCTTCAAAATCTAGTTTTCAGCACAAACTCCTGTAAACATTAGCGTTCTCTTGCTTTCGCAACATAGTCCCGAGATTCAAATCGATAAGTATAAGAACATAATTCCAATAAACTGACTATGAATTCTGACGAAATCACTCATATCCTAAAGCACCTTCTCGCTCATTCACGCGCACGCTTTCTTGGTGTCTTTGTCTCTGATAAAGTTCTTCCATTGAAGACAATTCATTCTCTTATTCCATGCTGTTATGTTTCAAACATTGATCCAAAAGAGAAAGGCGGGTCCCACTGGGTACCCATTTTTCACTCAAGATCAAATCGTTTAGAATTCTTTGATAGTTATGGAAGATAACCATGTGAATTCGGCTTTTCATTTCCAAGATCCCTTCAAATATTTCATAATCCCTATTAAATACAGGCCGTTGGAACCAAGTTCTGTGGGCATTTTTGTATATACATTCTCTATTATCGAGCTCACAACTATGCATTGAATTCAATATGAAAAAGATTGTCAATTCCAATTCTTCCATATGTTCGCTCAGCTACAATTCTTTCTTCATTTATTCGTAATGCACACGAAAGAATAAACATAAAATGAATGATTACATGCGAAAGAGATGAAGGAATCAAGGCTTTTTACCGGGGGGACATCTAGAGAAAGAGAGTGATTTATGCTTATATGAAAGGCCATTTCCGCTAATCGCATGCGAAGAGCCGGCTTTAGATTTCTGAGGGGAAAGTGCAGTAACAGCGTTTTTGCGTGAAACTAGTGATTGACTAGCATTTAATTGACGCAACATTGATTCAACCTCACTTAACCCAGTGAAATTCATTGAGTGATTTCTCTTATAGAGTGAGCGCAAGAGATATTGAAAATGGCTATCGGGAATCGGTTTTCCGTTTAAAACAAGTTCATGTTTAGCATTACTGGAGATATACTTCTTATTCTCATTTGGAAACTTAGCGAGTGAAGCAAATTTGTTAGTATATTACGAGGAAATGTTTGCTTCTTCTTGGGTTGGCAAGGTAAAATCAGGCTGGGGCTGGAGAGGCAAAAATTAAGCATTAGAAGAGGTAGTCAGATCCTTAAGGGACTGTGCAGGTGAGAGAGTTTCAGTGGAAGCATTGCCTTCCTCTTCGTGGATGCTTTCACGGGGAGAAAAATAGCCTTCTGTGCCTGCTTCAACCGCGTCGGCGGGTGCGCCATCACCCACATGGCCATCAGGTGCTGGTAAGGGCAGTGGAGGTTGATGTGGCAGAACATGCGGAGTA
>WPAE01000206.1 GCA_009773205.1 Ignavibacteria bacterium | reverse complement strand
CTGAAAGGTGATGTGGGAAAATATGTAGCGTATTGCTTTAATAAAAAATATATAGTACATTCAAGAGAGGCAAGAATAAAGCCTAATATTGAATGTATTCAAGATTCAATCTTAAATCATATTTCATTTGGCTCCCGCTACATAAAGAAATATCAATTCTTAACATTAAGCCCTCGGTTTCATAATGCAATCGGCCTTTCCTCAATAAATTGGCAGAATAAATTGTTTATTAGTGAACCCGGAAAATCTGATGATATAAAGCCACAAATGGAGTATTTAAACACAATGTATATTTATTGTGATATTGTTAAATTTCAAATTGTAGGCGATACCCAAGCACCGTTGCTCTCCACACTTGTAGTTCAGGGTTATCCAGGCGAACAAGTTTTTTGTGGATTTAATCCACCCTACTATATTCCTTTAAATCAAAAATCAATTTCCACGATAGAAATTCGAGTTTGCTCTGATACGGGCGATTTAATTCCATTCGATCCAAGTGGTAGAGTTATAGTTCAATTGCATTTTAGAAAGCACCGCGGACTTTGGTAAAGTGCAGTATATAAAGCATTCCTTCATTCAGTTAAGAAATTTCTTTCATTCAAATGCATACTCAAAAATGGATGATTCTCGGGCTAACATTTATTTCGATCATTACAATCAAAAGGGAGGGAATTTCCCGGTGTTTCGAGGCGCGCGATTTATTCAATATGGATAACCAAACAGGAAGTTGGACTGGAGCGGCAAAAAGCGCCTTAGCACCTGCAGCAAAGGCTGCACTAAATCAAGCAGCTGAAGAAATTTCTCAACACGGGTCGGGGAAAAGGAAAAGAAAAAGGAAGCATAAAGCGAAGCATAAAAAGAGGGTATATAAAGGTAAAAAACATAAAAAGAAAAAAAGAAAAATTGCAGATAGTTTTCCGAAATTTAATTTTTAAAATCTAATTGAAATGGAAGGGCTTCTTAGTGAACTTGATTATTTTCAACCACAAGTTATGCAATTAAGTGTTAATGCTGAATATGATCGTGTGTTTGGACCTGGCCAAACAATTGTGCAAGGGGGCCCGATAGAATTTTTTGTACGAGGTGCAGATGGATTGTATTTGGATTTGAACAATAGCAAGATTGAACTTAAAGTTAAAATTACTTTGGAAAATGGCAACGATCTTCCGAATAATGCTCCTGTTGGGCCAGTAAACGATCTGCTTAATACGCTCTTTCAATCTGTCGAAATGGAAATGGCAGGTGTTTTGGTAACTGATCCTAATACCAAATATGCATTTCGTGCTATTGTGGAAAATCTAATCAACTATACGCAGCAAGTAACATCTACCCGTATGCTAACTGAGGGTTGGAAGAAAGATACTTCTCCTCATCTTGATGTAACGGACCCCGCTGGGCATAATCAAGCGCTTGGTACAAGGGCGGGATGGTTTGCAGGGAGCCGGGTTTTTACATTAATTGGTCGCCCACATCTAGATCTCTTTCACCAGGAAAAATTAATTCCTGCTAATATTGATATGAAACTTCGCCTGATCCCGAACACTCATCCGTTTCTGCTAAAAACCCCTGCACCTGTTGATGTTCAACACCCGCAAGTTAATTATAAGATTCATATAGCCTCAGCTCGATTGTTTATTCGTACTAAGGAAATCTCACCGAATCTCATTCTCGCCCATGAGAAAATGTTGCAATCGACCAAGGTAAGCTTCCTGATCTTATCATTCTCGGATTGATTTCCGATGCCAATATGACTGGCGGTTACCAAAGATCACCTTTTAACTTTGAAAATTTTGGGGTTAATTACTTATGTATGCAAGCCAATGGTGAACAAATTCCCCGTCTTGCTTATCAGCAAAATTTTCAAACCCTCGACTATATAAGTAGTTATTATGGCGTGCTGGAGGCATTGGGTTTTGATATTGGGCCAACTTGCTGGGATTTAACTCCTACTGAATGGGCAAATGGTTATAATCTCTATGCATTTAAAATTACGCCTGGTCCTATTGGCAGCGTGCATACACCAACTCGCGTCGGTTCTATTAGACTTTCTATCAAGTTTGCACAAGCAACTGTGGCAAACATTAGTGTGTTGCTCTTATCACAACAAGGAGCCGAACTTCAAATCGATAAGTACAAAAACGTAATTTGCATCAACTAATGGATACGCAACAAATCGATAAACTTTTATCCCATGCACTGCTTAAGTCTCCTGTTTCCTTTCTTGGAGTATTTGCTTCTGATCAGCTTCCTCTACCTACAGCTATTGAAACGTTCTCACCCTGTTGCTATGTGGCAAATACAGATCCGACGGGGCAAGAAGGCTCTCATTGGGTAGCTTTCTTTCACTCTGATCCAAACTCACTCGATTTCTTTGATAGCTTTGGTGAAAACCCATTCGACTTAGGCTTTCATGTTGAAAAAATTACTAAAACACGGTATAATCAAGTTCAGGTGCAATCAGTCCTCTCAGATGTGTGCGCACATTATTGCATTTTCTTTTTAATTCATCGGGCGCATAGAGTGCCAATGAGGAATATCATTGCAAAATTTAAATCATTTAAATATTCTGATTCTGATTCATATGTGGATAATTTCATTCGTAAACTCGAACATGACAAAAATAAATGAATGCAATTAAAATCGAAACACATGAAGCATGCGAGGTTTTTTACCAGGCGGATTTCCGAGAAACATTTTGGATTTCCCAGAACCCTTTTGATCTTTATGTTTCAAAGTTTTCAGTGAACTTAGTGCATCCTTGTGAGAAAAGATATGATGATTAACTCTCAGCTCTCTAAGTTTTCCAGGCAAATTTGCTAGTCCAATTAAGTTCATATTTGAATTGCGAAGATAGAATGAACGAATTAGATCAGGCATTGAGCTATTTGGAATTGCAAGCCCATCAAGCACAAGCTCATTTTTAGCATTAACAGAAATTTGTTCTTTATGCTCATCCACAAAATTTTTAAAAAGTTCGAGTTTATGTTGATAAAAATGTGGAAGCTTTACGAGTTGAAAAATATTACCAGGATCATTTCCATCAGCCTCATCATCCCCTTCTTGGGCAATCGCAGCTTCTTCTGGTGGGGGAACGTTAGGTTCAAGAACTGGAATATTAGCAGCAGAGTTCTGAAACTTTTTATACAAATAGGCAAATTTTTCTTGAAGATTACATAAAACCTTATGTTTACTTTC
>WPAE01000205.1 GCA_009773205.1 Ignavibacteria bacterium | reverse complement strand
CATCCCAATAGAGTAGATCGATTTCCTTTCTATAATGTTCTCGCTTAGACACATAAAGAGGATATCGCGCCTTTCCGAGATCATCATAAAACGAAAAAACATTGATTTTTAGATTTAACTGCTCCTCAAGAACTGGAACTTCACTGGGCTCAACCGGATAGGAAATCGTGTCCAAGCCCGCATCTCCGAAATGGAATATATATCGTTGCGCCCTTTGTGGATTGTTTTGGTTTGGATAGAGTGCAGATAAAATTGCATATCCGAAGCAGCGGTTGTCCGTGTTTTTCACGTTGATAATTGCTCCTTTTTTATCTAAAAATTCAGGAAGATCTCTGAACCCACTTCCAGCCAAAGGAGCAAATCGTGTTATTGCCAGTGAAACATAATAAATTTTCGAAATTTG
Organism: Ignavibacteria bacterium; assembly: GCA_009773205.1. GTDB lineage: Bacteria > Bacteroidota > Ignavibacteria > Ignavibacteriales > Melioribacteraceae > Stygiobacter. The sequence goes on along the minus strand of WPAE01000205.1, from coordinate 1,100 downwards.
GAGATTGCTTCCGTTTTGCATGAAATTATCGTTTCGAAGCATTACTTCTTCGTTCATAGATTTCATTGCATCTGAAATCTCAGACTTCTGATAAAGCAAATAAAGCTTCGATCTAAGATACATGTGAAATGGCTCGTTATTTCGAAACCTTGTGTTTTGATATTCGACAGTGAGAATTAAACTAACTTTCATCGCTCGAAATTGGTGAAATTGCTCCTGTAATTGAGAATTAAAGATGGGTTGAAAATCCAGTAAGACCTGCCTCAAATCTGTAACCTCAGAGTCAACTGTGAAATCTAGCTGAGAAACAGATCCTCGGAACGCCGATTGGCTTTCTAATTGAAAATTTGAAGAGCCACTGCTCGTTGCCTGACTCAACTGACTAGAAGTGCTCATCTCTTGTTAATTAAATCAAAAATTATAATCAGATTCACTGTTTTCATTAGAGGTTAAATGCATTCTAAATAGTCTGCACACGGAAACATCATGAATCAAGTTGGTGTGATTGAAGCAACTTTTTGGATTCGTTCTAATTTTCCCATTATGAGAACATTCGCACATTTACACACATCGAGGAAAAAGGTTAATGTGATTAATGCAAATGTTTCCTTTCAAGATTTAATTCTCATGCATTCTTTCAAACTAGGAACTTGTTCAGACTAGTTCATCTGATTCACGATCTGATATAGCTAATGTTTCATTTTGAAATAACGGATACTTCTCTCTTTATAGACCCCCCCTATTATTATATTCGATCTCATATACACCATACAACAACTATATTATACCCCCCCTATTATATAGAAATCATAGCCCCCCCCCCTCCCCTATAATAATGTCGATCTCGTCATATACCCCCCCTATTATAATGTCGATACCCCAATATTCGATCACATATACACCATACTACTATATTATACCCCCTATTATAATATTGATATCATAGACCCCCCCCATAATAATGTCGATATCGTCATAGACCCCCCCCTATAATAATATCGATATCGTCATCCCCCCCCCTATAATAATATCGATACCGTCATACCCCCCCCATAATAATATTCGATCTCATATACACCATACTACTATATTATACCCCC
>WPAE01000204.1 GCA_009773205.1 Ignavibacteria bacterium | reverse complement strand
GAAGACGTGAAAAGGTGTCTTGCAGAAGAGAGAAAGACGATAGACATCACTTCACTCATAAACAAAGAAGATGCAGACTTAGAAAAGATTATGGCTGATTTTGTAAAGGAAGTAGAAGACTTCGAAGCTGGTCCATCTTCACTATCCACTTAACTTTGCTATTTTATAGCTCATGACAAACAATTTTCTAATCGTAAAAATCTTTTCATTTGCACGTGCATTCTTCCCTATATATACTCGTTCTCGTATACAGCATTTCATCATGAACTTGTAACTTAATTTTCTTTTCACAATTATGGCTGATTCTGATTCATTTACTACTGTACGTAATGAGCAATCTCTTTCTCATCCTATTCCTCTTCAACGTCCACGTTCATCAATACAAACTGCACAATCATATGCAAAGAAACTCAATCCATTCATTAAAATGATTGCCACTGGAATGATTGTATTCATTTTCGTTTCAAATTTGATTAAGCCTGCCTCTGATTCATGTGCACAATCTCCTCTTGCATCTTCTCAAAATAAAGAAATGATGAATACTCTATATAAGTTGGCTGATCTACCGCAAATGGGAATGATTACAGATGATAAAAAGCAGAGCAATAAAAATTATATACATGTCACAAGAAATTCAACAGGCGATTAAAGCTGTTTACTTTGATGCAGCCGATCCAGGTAGCTTCGGTGGTATCAATGCACTTTTTAACAGTTGTAAGGCACAAGGTTTAAAGGTTAGCAGAAAAGCAGTCTATGATTTTTTAAAAAAGGAAGAAGTGTACACTCTACACAAACCTATTAGAAGGCATTATAAACGCAATCCCATTATAGTTGGTGATATCAATAAACAATGGCAGGCAGACTTGGTAGAAATGCGACCATATTCTAGAACCAATTCTGGGTACAACTACATCTTAACCGTAATAGATTGTTTTTCAAAACGAGCATTTGCAATTCCACTAAAAAAGAAAGATAGTCCATGTCTAGTTGAGGCATTTAAAAAATTGTTTCGAGAATCAAAACCACAAAGACTACAAACAGATAAGGGCAAAGAATTTTTAAATAAGCCAGTTCAAGATCTGTTTAAAGAAAATGGTGTACATCACTTTGTAACTCAAAATGAAACCAAAGCGGCAATGGTAGAGAGATTTAATAGAACACTAAAGTCTCGCATGTATCGACTCTTTCGTCTGAGAGGTGATCATCGATACATCGGAGATTTGCAAAAACTTATAGATTCATACAATCATTCAAAACATAGAACAATTGGCATGCGACCAGTTGATGTTAAAAAAGCAAATGTGCCTGAGATTTGGCGTCGTGTATACGGCAAATACTTACATGGCGAAAGCGAAAAGACAAAATTTCCAAAACAGGAAACTGTAAGAATTAGTGCAGCCAAAACAGTTTTTGATAAAGGTTACTTGTTTTTGATAAAGGTTACTTGCCAAACTGGACTGATGAAGTATTTAAGGTCAAAGAGGTTGTAAACAATCCGCGTAAGGTATATAAGATTGAAGATTTGGAAGGTGAGGAAGTTAAAGGTACATTCTATCCAGAAGAACTTCAATCAGTAACATATGATTTTCCAAAAGAGCATCACGTCGACTTTTGTAAAGTGGAAAGGCTATCCTTCAAGATACAATAGTTGGATTCCTCAACAAGATTTAGAAAAGTATGGAAAAAACTGAGCCGTTTTCCATAACGCTGCCAAGTAAAACCGAGAACGGTAACAGTTCGATTCAAAATTCCTGTGGACATTTCTATGTAAAATTGAATCCTAGTCTAAAACTTGTTGGTGACAATTGGAAAATTGCTTTAACACAAATTAGTTATAGAAGAAGTTTGAATAACATTAATCAAAACGCGACCGTTACAATCTTTCACATTCACGATAAAGGTTTCAAATGCACAGAATTGGAAACGAATTTGGCTGACTCAAAAATGTTAGAAGGGAAAGGCTTGATGCCAACTGGATTAACACTTTATCCAGGATACTATCCAACTCCAGGTTCAATTGCAGAAACAATTTATAAAGATTTCCGACATTTGCGAACACCAGCATCTCATGAAATTTTCCCAATGTATTTTGACTATGCTCCTAATGGGAAAATTGTAAGTCTACACGGACCAGTAGGAATCCTCATAACGAATGGATATGAGTATGTAAAAGCAATGAACATGTATGATACATCAATAAAACTTGATAGTAAAAATCAGTTTTTCTTCGATAAACTTTGGGGTTCTGGCGGAAAGGTTCCGAACACAACTGATACAATTCTTGTCTATTCAGATCTTGTGAGATATAATGCAATAGGTAATACTACAGTACCCTTATTGGCGACTGTACCCGTCACTGGTCAGCACAATACAACTGTTTGCTATGAACCACTTCGACCGGAATACAAGGATGTTTATGATAATGATCTGCTAACGGTGGAAATTCAGCTAAACAATACTAGTGGTGAGGAAATTAAGTTTCAAGATGGAGAAGTTATAGTAGTTTTGCATTTTAAACGCGGTTTAGATTAAAGGTCTATATAAGGACGATCATTTCATGAAAGATCTTAATTCCTAAACTTTAGACATCTAAAAATGAATCTCGAAAGTGAGTTGTCAAAAGCATATTTGGACTATTTCAAATCACAAGTCGGTGGACAATTGCCAGTTTTTCTTGGTCAGGATCAAGATGGAGAAGGTTTTGGTGATTTCATAAAAAGCATCGGTGGAAAGGTTTTACCATTCATCTTTCCATTTCTAAGAGGAGCGGTTAATGGTTTTGCAGATGCGGCTTCAAAAGGTCTATCTGAAGGTAAAAATTTTAAAGAGGTAATGAAAGAATCTATTCAGCCTGGTATAAGTGGTGCAATCTCAGGTGCAGTTGAAACATATAAACAACGTTCACAAGCTGGATCGGGACGTAGGCGGCGACGTCGTCGTATCTCAAAATTGTCAAAATTTAACAAGCTCATTAAAAAGCATCGCAAGAGAGTATATAAAGGACGTAAACATCG
>WPAE01000203.1 GCA_009773205.1 Ignavibacteria bacterium | reverse complement strand
CTTTTGGCCGAGGGTTGGAAAAAGGATATGGCGACCCACTGTGAAGTAACAAACCCAGCTGGAGCAAATACAGGACTAACTGCAAGAACTGCATGGTTTGCAAGAAGCCATGTAGTGACCCTCATTGGACGCCCTCATTTAGACCATTTCAGCAGGAAAAACTAATTCATTCAAACATTTATTTGAAACTCAAAATCATTCCTAATACAACTGCTTATCTTTTGAAAACAATTGGCCCAGACAACGATCACCCGCAACACAATTATAAGACGAAAATAATGGAGGCACTTTTATTTATTCGGACCAAGCATATTTCCCCTTCCTTTATTCTAGACCAGGAAAGGGTGCTGCAACCGAAAAACTACTAAATTCCTTTCAATAAAGTGATTACCAAAACTCTTACGATCCCTACGGGTACCTCGCAAATTGAGATTGATATAAGGGAACACTGCCTGATGTGGTTATTTTGGCTATGGTGTCTGATAAGGACATGAGTGGTGGGTACCAGGCTAACCCATTTCACTTTCAAAATTTTGCGGCAAACTAGCTTGGCATTCAGTCTAGTGGGGAGCAAATACCCAGGCTGGCTAACAAGCCCAATTTTACCAATCGTGACTATATAAGAAGTTATTTTGGAGTCTTCGAAGGTCTAGGTTTTGATATTGGTCCTAATTGCTGGGATCTAACACCTGAAGAATGGGCAAACGGCTATAATATATACACATTAAAAATAACACCTGGTCCAATTGGGACCGTTGGCTCTCCTGCACGTCTTGGCTCAGCTCGATTAGAAATCAAGTTTTCAGTAGAAACTCCTGTAAACATTAGCGTGCTATTCCTTTCCCAACATAGTACATAGATTCAAATCGATAAGTATAAGAACCTAATTCCAATAAACTGACAATGAATACTGTCGAAATCACTCATATCCTAAATCAGCTTCTCGCTAATTCTCGAGCACCCTTTCATGGTGTCTTTGCCTCAGATAAACCTCCTCCCCTGCATTCAATTCGATTTGTTGTTCCATGCTGTTATATTTCAAACATTGATCCTTCTGGGAAAGGCGGGTCCCACTCGGTAGCCTTTTTCACTCTAGACAAACCGATTAGAATTTGTTGATAGTTATGGAAGGAAACGTGCTAATTTGATTTTTCATTTTTAAATATCCCTTCAAATATTTCATAATCCGTACCAAATCCAGGCCTTTGGAACCGAGGTCAGTGGGAATTTCTGTATATTCATTCTCTATCATCGGGCTCACAACTAATCATTGCATTCAAAATGGAAAAATTCTCAACACTTCCATATGTTCCTTCAGCTTCAATTGTTTCTTCATTGCTTCATAAAATTCATGAAAGAATAAACAAGAAATTGTTAAAAACCTGGAATTACCTTGAATATTATACAGCTCAACTCCTTGGGAGATTGTCCCTGCAATTACCTAGCTTAATTCACAAGTAATTTCCAGAACTCTAAGTTCTAGTGAAGATTGTTTAGGTATATAAGATCTGGTCACGGT
>WPAE01000202.1 GCA_009773205.1 Ignavibacteria bacterium | reverse complement strand
CAGATCGGGCAGAGCTCGTCCAAACACTCCATATGCTCCTATTTCTTCGTCCTTTTCTGCTCCCTATATTGAAACAATTCATTAGTAGACTGAATCTGCAATTAAATATTTAAAAATTTTTCACAACTAATTATTGCTCTACGAGTTGGGAAGATTCGTTTTATGATATACGACATGGGAAGATTTTTCTTCTAAAGAAAGAAATCTAACATAATTAAAAAGAAATACTTGCAGCCATACTTGCAATCATAAAAAGAAGCAAACAAATAGCCTTAAAGACTGCTATCATAAAGAGAAAATGCAATGAAAAGTGCGATTGTCAATTTTCTAAATACTTTTTCGGCTTTGGATGGAATATTGACATCATGTGATGCTTTCCGCGAGAGCCACGCAATAGCAAAGATACCTATTAGTTGTGAAAAGGAAAACATTGATAGAATGAGTTTCTCTTTAAGCGTAAATGTAGCTCTTCTTGAAAAGAGATTGAGATACAAATATCACAGAGTTCCCCCAATTACGCGTAAATATACATGTTTAATCACGTAAGGTAATCATGGCAACAATATTGTAAACAACTATCCCATAGTAACAACACACGTGTTTACGTGTAGAGTTACGCGTAATTAGGGTAACTCTACGATATTTGTATTGTAACTGAGATTGTTGTGCCCGAACCAAATGCCGGACAATCAGGGATTGGGCATTCCCTGCCGGGATCCGCCCGGGGAGGCTTGCTCGGAGGGATGCCCGGGGAGATATAGCAGGCAGGGAGCCGGGGTATGCAAATGAGGCCGTAGATGGGGCCTGAAATGGGCTCGGAGGAGGAGCTCGCCTCTCGGAAGCTGGTTGGCAGCATGAATACCGGCGGTGACCGGCCGGGGCGCGTAAAGGAGAAGATACAGGCACCTTCCAATTGTTCGCCATTCTCGATTTCTTCATTTCGGCAACTTCGGACAACTTCTACTATCGATATAGTTGTCCGACTTGAAGAACTCTAGATTGGCGAACCGGGTGCAGAAGAAGAAGAATTTTGAAATTAAGAAATTAAAATTATTTTTCCTTCGTAATTGTCATTACTTATGGAAAAATAATCAATTATAAAATTTCAAAAATGGTAATATTAATTGCAACGATATTGAAATATTATAAGAGATTTGAAATTATTATTTCAAATTAAACATCATAGCAAATTAATTCTTTATATGCCAACATTATTCAAATAAGTTTTATAGCTACAATCATTGTATCCAATAATAATAATTAGTCATAATTTGAGTAAACATCGTTAATAAATTATTTTCAAGTATTTTTAAATTATAAATTATTTTGAAATAATTTAAAAATTATTTTCAATTATTGATAATAGAAGGAAAAATAATTGAAAATGAAATAACCATAAAGAGTAATATCAATTATTATAATGAAATTATTGCAAAAATATGCAAAAGATTGAAAACTATAGATGGCGAAATTACCCGGGCTGATTGAGGAATGGCCTCCCTAAGGCCAGTAGTATGGA
>WPAE01000201.1 GCA_009773205.1 Ignavibacteria bacterium | reverse complement strand
TGTCAGTGCCTGAAATACGTTGACCGTTTTGAGCCAAAAAAAAAGGTAAAAAAATGGCAAATCGGGAACAATTTAAACTCACAACACAAGAGCGTCAACGCAGGAGCTTCAGTGAAACTTTTAAGCGCAACAAGGTTCAGGAGATTGAATCAAAACAGCTGAGAGTTTCAGATATTTGCAGACAATACAGTGTATCAGCTGCATCAGTTTACAGATGGATAAACAAGTATGGTTTAGAGCAACACAAACACGAACGTTTAATTATTGAAACCATGAGTGACACAAAGCAAATCAAAGAGTTACGCGAACGTATGGCAGAACTTGAACGCATGGTTGGTCAAAAACAGATTGAGATAGAGTTCTACAAAAAGATGATAGACCTGGCTCAGGAACACTATGGGATAGAGATAAAAAAAAACTTTTCTACCCCACCTTACGCTACTTCTGGCTCCAAAGAGAACAATACCCCTTCAGTATGAATTCCCTTTTCAAAGCGCTTAGAAAGAGCAAGCAAAGCTTTCATCAGTATCATAACCGACTGATTATAAAGATTGAGGAAGAAGAAAATCTACGATATCTCATTCCACAGATACGTAAAAATCATCCAACCATGGGCATTAGAGATCTCTATTTCAAGATACGACCCCAAACCATGGGCAGGGATGCTTTTGAAGACTTTTGCAGAGAAGAAGGCTTTACTGTTAAACCCATACGATCCTATAGAAGGACAACCAATAGCAGCGGGGTAAAGCGTTTTGACAATCTTACCCTCTCGATAGAACTTACAGCGCCAGACCAGCTTTGGGTGAGCGATATTACCTATTTTGAGGTAGGAGATTCTTTCAGCTATCTTACATTCATCCTGGATGGTTTTACGCGTAAGATACTGGGATACAGTGTATCAATTAGTCTGAGAACTACAGTAACTACGCTCCCTGCACTCAAAATGGCTATAACTGCACGAGGGAAGCAACGTTTTGAAAACCTAATCCTACATTCTGATGGTGGCGGTCAATATTATGCCGATGATTTTCTAAAACTTACAAAGGATACAGGCATTAAAAACAGCATGTGTAAATACCCCTGGGAGAACCCTTATGCTGAAAGAATAAATGGAACTATTAAAAATAATTATCTGATTCACAGATATATAAAAGACTTAAAGCAACTCACAAAAGAAGTTGACCGTACCGTTAAACTTTACAACTCTGACAAACCTCATAAAAGTTTAAAGCGATTAACGCCAGAAGAATTTGAAAATAACTATTTTAGCACTGGGAAACAATCCGACGGTGATAAGTCAGCGACGGAAAATAAAAGCCAGAAACCCGGAGGGATCAAAACCCTTCGGGTGGATGGAAATCAAACAGATGAAGTTTATTCCTCTTCTGTAAAGTATCAAACATAGGTGAAATTTCATGGGAAACAATCCTCTAGCTCCAATGTAGCTATGGAATATAAAAGCAAAATTCAACGTTAAATCTCGCTCAAAAACGGTCAACGCTATTTAGGCACCTACA
>WPAE01000200.1 GCA_009773205.1 Ignavibacteria bacterium | reverse complement strand
CATGATACTACTGCTTTGTGACACCCGATTTGAAACTAGTTCAAAAAACAGAAAAAGAATAGTGCAGGGACAATTTAAAAATTCCATCTAAGTATTGGTCTTGTTTCTCAACAGAAATATTGATAAACCGCCAAGTCAAGGATTATGCAAAAAAAATTAAATCATGTCGAAATACTGGGAATAAACAGGTAAGGCAGGTAAGGCAGGTCCAGATCTCGACAATGTCAGATAGAAGTCAATCAATTTATAGAAAAACATTGAAATTTTTTTTATTAGAATAGTCGATGCAAGCACACAGTGAAGACGGAGGAAACACCGCAAATTGATGCTTGAGGACTGATGACCGGATTCGTTGCCGATTTCTGATAGTTCAAAGGCGACCGATAAGCGAGATATGAAATGCGTTGTAAATATTGGTATTAGCACGTGACCGTGAATAGAAAGATTATGCATGTGTGCTCGGCTCTTACTGCTGCTTTTTGACAAACGATTTAATACTATTTCTAGAAAGAAAAAAAGAATATTATTGCGAAATTTTAGCAAACCATTCTAAGTAAAACATTATTTGTCTTTTTTGTCAACTGAAAATGTTAAAAACCGCAAAGAAAAGGATAATGCAAAAATAATTAAAATCACGTGGAAATCAAAGATAAAATAATTAAATCATGTCGGAATACTGCGAAGACTACAGGTAAGAAGGGTCCAGATCTCGACAATGCGAGAGAGGACAAAGACTTTAAACAAAAACATTGCACTGCATGTTTCTCATTACAAAAAAGCAGGCAGGGGCACACTGAAGACGAATCAACAATAACACAAATTGATCTGCGAGGACCGATCCCCGGATTCGTTGCCGATTTCTGAAAGTTAAAAGTAATCGATAAGCGAGATATGAAATGCGCTGCAAAAATTGTTATTAGCACGGGACCGTTAAGAGAAAGAAAGCTATGCTTCTGTGCTCGCATGATACTCCTGCTTTGTGACACCCGATTTGAAACTAGTTCAAAAAACAGAAAAAGAATAGGGCAGGGACAATTTAAAAATTCCATCTAAGTATTGGTCTTGTTTCTCAACAGAAAAATTGCTAAACCGCCAAGTCAAGGATTATGCAAAAAAAATTAAATCATGTCGAAATACTGGGAATAAGACAGGTAAGGCAGGTAAGGCAGGTCCAGATCTCGACAATGTCAGATAGAAGTCAATCAATTTAAACAAAAACATTGAAATGCATTTTTCTTATTACAATAGTCGATGCAAGCACACAGTGAAGACGCAGGAACCATAACACAATTTGATGCTTGAGGACTGATGACCGGATTCGTTGCCGATTTCTGACAGTTAAAAGTAATCGATAAGCGAGAGGTGAAATGCGCGGCAAATATTGGTATTAGCACGGGGCCGTTAATAGAAAGAAAGCTATGCTTCTGTGCTCGCATGATACTACTGCTTTGTGACACCCGATTTGAAACTAGTTCAAAAAACAGAAAAAGAATAGTGCAGGGACAATTTAAAAATTCCATCTAAGTATTGGT
>WPAE01000199.1 GCA_009773205.1 Ignavibacteria bacterium | reverse complement strand
GTAGTTCTAGCCAAGGTCTTTGTAAGTACTATCAGGATATGTCGAAAATTTTCTACAACTCGAACCTCGGTAATAGAAATTTTTTGAAAGTATGGACAATTTTGCAATTATGGCCTGTAGAAATTTCATTTTTAATTTACAAAAATTTTTTAATTTTTTTTAATTTTTCGGCCTGGAAGTCAACGCTAGGGCCTCTCAAGTCCTATCAGAATATCTGAAAATTTTTTCGAAAAAGCATCATCAGTAATGTTAATAAGTTTAAAATACTGTAAATTTTTCTATTACCGCCTGTAAAATTTTCATTTTTCAGTCTCTTATAACTCCGTAACGGAGTATACTGGACACCTCAAACTTTACACTTTTTTGGTCAAAAAACTTCGATATGCGTCTTTCCATCATCTACTAGGCTGCAAAAATTCCCGGCCTGAACTCACTTCCCTCCAGAGAAAAATTACAAAAATATCAAAAAAAATTTTCATTGCAGTAATGCATTTTTCCCAAATTGTTTCTTCAATAACTATTCAACGGAACGTGTTCACAGGCTCGAATTTTTAAATTTCTGGTTCCAAAAATTATCTTCCGATCAATTATTGGGACATTCATTTTTGAAAATTTATTGATGCTCCGCGTGTACTTTGTGTATAGTTCATTTTCATATCTATTTCTCCCGTTGATATTCTCTTATGCGCTCGTTCGTCTTCAACGTTTTACTTTTGTTAAAAGTGACGCCGCGATTCCTCTTCTAGGTTATTCATTTTTTTTCATGCCTGGCGCGGCGAATCCTCTCCTACTATTTCCTTGTTCTTTTTCCAGACCGTCGCCATTCCTGTTTTTTCAGTGCCTCCGGTTGGGTACTTGTGGCGATTCCTCTTTTGAGTTCTATTCCCAACTTTTCTATCAATTTTACTCACGTGGCAGTATCCGTAGTGCCAACAATACTGCGACATAAGGTATATCGATTGCGCATTCACACTAGTTTTAACGGAAGGTTCTGCACTCACTCACGGGCCAGTACCGTTAGTGCCAACAATACTGCCATATGAGGTATATCGATTGCGCATTCGCACTAGTTTTAACGGAAGGTTCTGCACTCACTCACGGGCCAGTACCCTTAGTGCCAACAATACTGCCATATAAGGTATATCGATTGCCCATTCACACCAGTCTTAACGGGATGTTCTGCGCTCACTCAGGGGTCAGTAGAAGTTGTGCCAAAAATGCGATCACATTGCGTATCTCGATGGCAGATTCACACTAGTCTTGGCGGAAATTGCGAAGTCACTCACGGGCCTGCAGCCGTAGTGCTGAAAATACGGCAAATGCCATTTATTCTTTTACATTCACACTAGTCTTGGCGGAGGGTTCTGCAGTCACACACGGGCAAGTACCCATAGTGTCAACAATACGGCACCATGCCTTATATTCATTGCCGATTCACGCTTCTCTTGACGGATGGTTCTGCAGTCACTCATGTGTCTGTACTAGTAGTGCAAACAATACCGCCACATGTCGTATATCCATTGCACACTAGACTTGAC
>WPAE01000072.1 GCA_009773205.1 Ignavibacteria bacterium | reverse complement strand
CAAAACCGACCGCTGTGAAGATGCGGTCGTAGTAGTTGTTCTGGTTTAGCTTTGCAAAGCACAGTAATTCGTTAATCTGTGATTGACAGTAACGTAGTTATTTAATAAACAAAAGGCGTTGACATTACTTAGCCGTCTGCTCTTGGCGGCGGTTTAGTTGCAACGTCGTTATATGCCAAAACATAATCAATGGAGTAAATATGAAAAAGGTAACTTTTGCAATTATTGGAGCAATTTTAGGAATTCCACTTAGTTATTATTTTCAATCAGAGATGGTGAGAAGCAAAGTCGGTGGTATTGGAGGTTATTTTAAACATTTTGGTGATATTGTTAAAGATGGTAACTTATTAGGAAATGTAATTTTAAGTGTTTTGATTTTCGCTATAATCGGTGGATTAATAGGTTATTTCATTGATAAAAATGAAGTCAAAAACCAAAGCGATTCATCTCATCAGCAAACGCCACCTAAGTCTGAACACGAAGCCGCCAATGTAAAAATATCTGCTCAACAAGTTTCAGAAACTTCAAAAGATGCAATTGAGGTATCTAAATCTTTTATGTCTGATCCTGTGGGTGGACTTGCAAGCGTTTACTTAAAATTGGGCGAAGCTAAATCTCTCAGCGTTGGAATATTGTTCATGGTTATTACAATTATATTATTTGTTATTGGTTTTATTTTGGCAAACTCTACTTTCCTTGGTGGTATTTTATCGATTCTTTTTATGTTGGCTATTGTTTTTGTTTCTTTGTCAGTATCGCGTGGAATGTTTAATGGAAAAGGAACAATTAACAGCGACATTCTTATCACCGGTCTATCCTTGTTGCCCTTTAGCGTTCTTATTTTTGTCAGTAGTCTTGTAGGGGTCTCATATGGTTGGGGCTTTTTTGCTTATCTAAGTTTTGGGCTAACATACACTATACTAATTCTATTCAGTGGTTTCACAAAAATATATCAGTTTTCTGAAAGTAAGTCATCAATATTTATTGCAATTATTTTATTTCTTGTATTAAATGCAGTAAATATTGTTTTTAAAATCATATTCTCATAAAAACATACCTAACACCGTTATATGTTAAAACATAATCAAAGGAGTAAATATGAAAAAAGTAATCTTTGCAATTATTGGAGCAGTTATAGGTATACCATTAAGTTATTATTTCCAGTCAGAAATGGTTCAAAGCAAAGTTGGTGGTATTGGAGGTTATTTTAAACATTTTGGTGATATTGTTAAAGATGGTAACTTATTGGGAAATGTAATTTTAAGTGTTTTGATTTTCGCTATAATCGGTGGATTAATAGGTTATTTCATTGATAAAAATGAAGTCAAAAAATAAAATTAAGACACTCATTGTATCAATAATTGTTTTGGTTCTTATCTTTTTTATATACAAAAAGAATAGAATAATTGTTGGTGAAATCGATTATGATAAATTTGAAGATTATGATTTAATCCTGACTAAGGGTCAATCTATTCAAAGTAAGTTGATCAGTCTCTTAAATCTGTCTTTAGAAGATTATTCACACGTTGGAGTGATATCTAAAGTGAATGGGAAAATATTCATCTTACACTCGACACCAGATGGGACAGAAAACAATGGTATACGATATGATGATTTACAAACATTTATTGATTTAAGTGATGTTTGTGATTATAAATTATTAAGGTATAAACATATTACTTCTGATATCCATTATAAAATAAAGAGTGAGTTTGAGAAATATAAAACAACTTCTGTTCCATTTGACTATGACTTTAATAACTATGACCACAAAAAAATATATTGCACAGAATTAATTTTAATTATTTACAAAAATTCTGGTTTACTCAAAATGATTGATTCAAATTTTGGGAAACCCATTTATCCAAAAGATTTTCTTAAAATGAATGATTTTATTTTAGTTCAATAAAAAAACAAGTTTGTTAAATGGCATATAACCGGCCAATCAAGACGGACGCCGTTTTTCAGTGAGGCATTGTTTTGATTATTGTGTTGGTTTATAAAGTAAAGTTGCTCTTTAAGGTAGTTTGTTCAAAGAAATATTTTTTATAAATAAAAAAGTAGTTGCTTTTATCCGGCATCTTTGTTCTGGGGCGCCGCTTATTGGCAACGCCGTTATAAGGCTTATAAAATAACAGAAGGTGAACATGAAACCATCGAGTGAAATAAATAATGTTAGAGAGGATTTACTCTGGAGACTTGATCTCCCACTAGAGTATGACACTTATGATGAGAAACCAATTTACGTTTCATTTTTCGATAACCTTGAAGATAATATTAAACTAAATCGGTTTTTTCTTTACTTACTCGTTGCGTTGTTGCCGTATTTAGTCTATTTCATTTTATCATTTACTTTTGGATGGGAACATGAAAAATTCAGTGATTATTGGATCCGATTAAATTTTTCTGGATGGGCATTCGGTAGTTTCCTATTTATGAATTATATCCATTCTAAAACGACATCAATATTTCCATTACTTTCTTATCTTGCCAATACCGCATATAATAAACATCAACTTGTTTTACTTTATGATAAAATATTTATTAGCCATTGGCAAAATAGAATTTGTATTCTTGTTGGAATATTAACAACAATAACTGGGACTTATCTTGATATGAATCTTCCACTTGCCCCTAAAATATATATTATAATAAATTCTTTTTTCGTTGGTTATATAATTGGTTTTGGAGTATGGTATAGTATTGGTTTAGCTATATTGATTAGATCAGTAGGCAACATGCAAAATGTGAAAATAAATTACCTTAATCCCAGCTATTCAATTGGAATATACGAAATACCTCGTCTTGCAAGTATCTGGTCAATGTGCTTTTTCGGTGAAGCAATAATTGTATATGTAGGTTTGTTATTCCCAAACTGGAATGTTCAAAGTCATATTATTAGCATAATCCAATTATTTTGGTTGACAATATTTCTAATTCTAGCAATATATAATTTTCTTCATCCAATAAGTGCAATTTCAAAACTAACAAATGACGCAAAAACAAAATTCAAGCTAATTGTATTAGATAGGTTGCACGAGAGCTTAGGTAAAGTTGAAAAAAACATTGAAAATATTGGCGAATATTATAAAGAAATTAATATCATTGAAGAATTGTATGAAAAAATATCACTATCAAAATCTTACCTATTTGATTGGGCAGTATTGTTAAGGTTTCTTGCCACATCTATTCCAACGATAATTATTATTTTTCTTGAGCACTATAGAAATATTAAAGAATTGCTAAACATATTTTAAGGAATTTCACTCATGTATGATATTACTGTTGTTGGTGCTGGTCCTGCCGGAAGCTTTTGCGCTTATTTATTAGCTAAAGAGGGGTTTCATGTTGCCTTGATTGAAAAGAAATCATTCCCAAGAAAAAAGTTATGCGGTGGTGGTGTTTCATACAAAGCCGTCAAACTTTTGGACGATATAATTGACATTACAAAATTAAAAGGTAAAGCTCTCAGTGGTTCATATCTTAGTTTTAAAAATGAGCACTTAACACATGTTGGACAAAATATTACTAGTTATTCAATTGAAAGGGAAGAATTTGATAACGAATTATTAAAAGCGGCTAAGGATGCCGGGGTAGATGTAATTATTCCACATACTGTTGTATCGCTTGAAGAAAACAGTCGTGAAGTTCTTATAAAACTAGAAGATGATAGCGAGGTTAAATCTAATTTTCTCGTCCTTGCTGAAGGCATAAATGGAAAACTTTTTGAAAGAATAGGATACTCTGGAAACCGCGATATAACCATGGCATTAGAAATTGATGTTAAACCTAAAGAATATCCCCATAACTTTAATAACAATACCTTATTTGATTTTGGAGCCATTCCCAAAGGATATGCTTGGATTTTTCCAAAAGATGGTTATTTAAATGTTGGTGCATATTATTATCGTTCAAGAAATATTGACAGACTCCAAGAAAGGGCGTTGGAATGTTTTGTAAATCAATTTTCATGGGCTAAAGAAGCAGAAATTGGTAAAATTAACGGTCATGCATTACCATATTCTATAGACTATTCATCATATAATACTAATCGCACTCTATTAATAGGTGATTCAGCGGGGACAGTTGAAAATTTTTATGGAGAAGGATTGTATTATGGTCTTCAATCTAGTCGTTTGGCAGAAGAAGAAATAACTAATGCAATTCATAATAATGCATCTTTAGATAATTTTACAAAACGATTAAAATCTGAAATTCTAATCCAAGTAAAATTTTCTAGGATTACCGCACATCTGTTTTACCCAAGGCAGAAATTTGGATATTATAAAATGGTAAGAAACAAACTAATGAATTATTATTATGCTGAATTAATTCATGGTAAAATTAGTCAGAAAAAATGTTATTTCTACACAATGGCGTCTCTACCAATATCAATATTTTCTGGAAAACTTTCGGATCGTGATTTTAAAGAAGTTGGACTCTTAAAGTAGAACGCCTTATAACCAGCCAATCAAGGCGGACGCCGTTTTCGCATTTGGCATTTGTGTAATTGTTGGTTTTGTTCTTTCGTGTAATGTTGCTTTGTAAAGTAGTTCTGTTAAATAAATTATTTAATAAATAAAAAGTTGTTGGTATTGTTGGTCGTTCTTGTTCTGGGGCGCCGCTTATCGGCAACGCCGTTATATGCTTAGTGTTACTATTGTGTGTATAAAATGGAAAATTTAAAAATCAATCCAAGATTATTTGAGATTCTAAAGTGCAATGAAATTCCAGATCATTCTATTGCAAATATAGTTGCTGGAGCTGCATATTATGAAAATCTTAATGGCGTTCCATCAACTGAATACTGGAATAATAAAGATTTTGATACAAGAGACGAATTTTTTGTAATTCTAAATTCATTCTTTGGTTTTTTCAGTTTAGTTAAAAGGATTCCTGAACGAAATGAATGGAGATTAAAATTTGATGTTGCATTTCTATTCCAACTAAAGTCAACATCACAATCAGCATTCTCTATTAATTTACTGACATCTAAACATTGTTATCCAGATGCTTTTGCTATATGTAGGACAATGATTTCCAGACTCAATCAATTAATTCTTTTTGCATTTAATCCTGAGTTGTTTGATGAATGGTTAAAAAATCCTAAGGATGAGAAATTTCTTGATGGTCATATTAGAAACGAGTTAACAAATAATGGTATTTCAACAGTATCTCACTTGTATGAATTAACAAGCGAAATTATTCATAGCCAATATGAAGGATTAGTAAATGCGGGATATTTTGAAAAAGGTTTATTCCCAGAAATACCAGCACTTAGGAATCAAATATTTGTAATAGCAAAATTTATTTTAGGTATGTCATATCAAACTGTATTATCAATGTTTCTCAAAGACTGCGATGAGAATAATATTCCTGACGAACTGAAATATTATAATGATTTATTCGAGTGGTTTTTAAAATCATATCTAGTCCCAAATCGAATTGATCACGTATTTACATTTCTCGCTGAAGATCGTCACGTAGAAAAGGTTGGCAAAGATAAATATAAAATTGGTTCTACATTTAATTTCAACGAAGTGAGAAATCAGATAGGCAAGTATCATCGGAAAGGGCAACCTAAAAGATTATCAAAAAAATATGATGTTTGATTTACGCATATAACCCGCAACTCAAAGCGACTGCTTTAAACGTTGCAGCATTTGTGTAATTGTAAAGTTGTGTTGCAAAAGTAAATTGCTTTTTGAATGTAGTGAAGAAAATAAATTTATAAATAAATATTAGCGTTGGCTTTTCAGTGTTGCATAGTTGTTTTGGGCAGCGCTTTAGTTGCAAGGCCGTTATACCGCCTCGTCTGCAAATGCTAATTCGTATTTTCTAAATGCCCGCCCTATTCGCTTCTTTGCGGCTTCATAATATTCATTGTCAATCTCACATCCGTAATAGTTGAATCCGCCCTCAATACAAGCTATCAAGCTGCTTCCAGAACCAACGTGGGTGTCAAGTATTAAATCGCCCTCGTCCGCATATTTCATTAAAATTTTCCTATATAATTCAATAGGTTTTTGTGTTGGGTGTATTCTTTTATTAATACCAGTCATCATGAAGCCCGCATTTGCATTTGCCCTTATTATTTCAGAAAGTCGGTTAAATGATGTCCATGCATAATCTACTTTTGAGAAAGTTACCTCCTCCCCTTTTAATTTATCCCATACAATAAAACAACGTGTGGTTGGTAAATTAAAGTTATTCCCTCCCCAAATAATTTGGTTTTTGCTCACTCTAAAAAGTTCATCAAAGTATTCTTGCGGCGGAGGACTTGTATCCCAGTCAACTTTTGAGTTCATGAACTTTGGTTTATTTTTTGTTGTTCCGCCTCCAGTGGGCGATAACTTATCCCAAATCCCATAGGGCGGGTCAACTATTGCAAGGTCAAAATGTTTGGGCGGGCATTTTCTTAGCATTTCCATACAATCAATATTTTCAAAGGTATTAGTCGGCGGTATAACCAACAACTCTACTTGACGGCTATCGCCGTCTGCGTTGATGATATTTTCTGTATTTAAGTTTTCGTTCAAAATAATTTTCCTTTTAAGTTACCGCCGCAAGTAAGTTGCAACTCTGTTAGTTTACTAAACAAGTTTTGTGTAAGCGGCGGCAGCTTAGTTAGTAAGCTGTTTTGGTTTGGTTTTTCATTTTGTGTTAAGAAGTTGTTTTTACTTTGGCAGCAAATGTTAGTTTGTTCTCTGGGCAGATAAATTTTTGGGTTTGGTTTGTTAAGGTCGGCAAGCAAGTTTTATCAATGCTTTGGTGGTGGCTTCCAGGTTTTGTGTGGGTCACTAATTTTATGTTTTTACAATGCTGGGTAA
>WPAE01000198.1 GCA_009773205.1 Ignavibacteria bacterium | reverse complement strand
ACGGCGAAGTTGGTTTGATGGACTTTGGTCCAATACAAATCTTTTTAGTTGGCCATTTGTTGTTTCAAATGATTTTCTCTAATGACAATTCTGGGTTAATTTTAATTTAGCGCATTTCAACGTTACTCATTTCATTTTAATTTCAATCTGCTTTTTGTTGCTGATATTTTATTTGAACAAGACTGGTAAGCTAAAATCTCCAATTCTAATTCTTGTAATTTCTTCTTTAGTAATTTCTTTGGGTTTGATGCTCTTCTCTCATGGAGTAAATGATGAAATAGTTTTAGCATTCCCAATTATTTTGTTTGTTGCCAGCTTAAAATTCGACCGCGCTTCACTATTGTTAACACTATTAATTCAATTATCTGTAATAGCATCTGTAGGCTATCTAGAAATAAATGGGTTTGTGAACAATGACTTGTCTCAAACGGTTAACTTATCCAAGCTAATCAACTTATCCATTATTCTTATTATCGCTGCATTTATAATTGATTTACTTGTTAGTGATTCTAAGGCTTATTTAAGTAAACTAAAATTAAGCTCTGAAGAATTAGCTAAGGCTAATCAAAACCTTAGCAGTTTGGTTGCAACAAAGGTTAAATTTTTCTCTATAGTTGCACACGATCTGCGAAGCCCTTTTCAAGGATTATTGGGAATTGCAAATATTCTTGAGAATCTGGATGAAGAACTCACACCGAAAGAGCGAAGAGATTTTGTAGTTAGACTAAATGTTGCCCTGAAGAGACAGTATGATTTTTTAGAAGAACTGCTTCTTTGGGGAAAGTTTCAAAAGAACGTGGTTGATTTCGATCCGCAATATTGCGACTTAAAAGAGATAGTTGAAAGAAATTACCAAATTTTATCAGGAAATATCGAAAAGAAGAAACTTAATTTTATTGTAGATTCGCCTAACCAAGTTTATTTAACATGTGATGAGAATCTTATATCTACAGTAATTCGTAACTTGCTATCAAATGCAATAAAATATACTCCTGCAGATGGAAGTATTTCTATTTCCTTAAAGGAAGAATTCTCCTTTGTTACTATTGAAGTTAGCGATACAGGAATTGGTTTATCTGATGATAGAAAGCAGCAGCTCTTCCAAGTTGAGGTAAATAATTCTACAAGAGGAACTGAAGATGAAGCCGGAACAGGTTTAGGATTAATACTCTGTAAAGAAATTATTGAAAAACATTCTGGGGAAATATCGGTTAAAAGTGAAGAAGGAAAGGGCGCTTCTTTTGTAATCAAATTGCCTAAAGAAATTAATTAGCCCAGCTTACGCAAGGTGTCATTCTGAATTCGCTTTAGTGGAGGAAGAACCTCAGAGCCGAACAAAAAAGTAGTTTTTAGATTCTTCATCCACATTAGCAGATTCAGAATGACAATAATTTACATTTCTGCGTAAGGTGAGTAATTAAGGACACTTTGTAAATGAATTCTTTAGAACACAATATGTTGTGAAATTGAATTAGAAACCAAGTTTTTGGACTTACACATTAATATAAATGAGCCTACTCTAAAAATCCTCAAACTGAGTTTTTGCACTTTGAATTTGAGCAATAATCAAAGCATTTTTTTCATCCGAAATACCTTTTTATAGTAGGCTCATAAATATCATCCCTAAAGAGATTTTAATTCAACAGTGATGCCTCCTTATTATAAATATTTATTCCCTAACGGGAATTAGGTTTATAATCCCGTAGGGATGAAATATTTATCCCAAATTTTCCATTAGGAAAATTTGCCATACGGGCAGACAAGCCCGCCTGCTACGGGCAGGCATTAAGTCATTTATAGTAAATAACTTATGTAAGATTTTTAATTTATAAAGACAATTAAAATCTTACCATGCTT
>WPAE01000071.1 GCA_009773205.1 Ignavibacteria bacterium | reverse complement strand
TAAAATTTTAATTTTTAAAAAATTTAAATTATTTTTGCTCTCTTGAAAAACTTGTAAATTTTTTGGGGGGGTACCCCCCCCCATATCACCTGTCATGATGTAGAAAAAATAGAAGTTTGAATATCGATGACGTCACATGTGTCGCGTGTCATGGCACACTATATAATTTTTGAATTTTGAATATCCATGGCACGTGTCACGTGAATTGTCAATTACGTAGCATTCATCAAGTTTCACGTGTCATTCTTCATGCGTGGGTTGTTTAACATTGGGGTATAAATACAAGAAAATTTTGAAAATAAATTCACCCAATTTTCTTTTTCAAATTTATTTTCCTTTTTTAATTAATTAAAAATGGTAACCATAGTTATATATAAATTTTCATTTTTATACTTTGTAACGTATTATAAAATTTTAATTAATAAAAATTTTGAAAATAAATTCGCCCCATTTTCCTTTTCAAATTTATTTTCCTTTTTGATTAAAAATGGTAACCATAGTAATTTTTAAATTTTCATTTTAATAATTTGTAATGTATTAGCATAGGGTCGCGCCTGAAAGTGTGTAGCTTCGGCTATACAAACACTCTGAGCCTGGAGTGATTGGGTATTCGCGGACGATAAACAGGTGCCTGGCTTGACTTCGGTCAAGTGTCTAGAATCCTGGGTCAATGTCTTAATGGCATGGTTCCGATAGCTTTGACCATTCGTTCGATCGAGTATCCCTTTCACGATATGACACTGATGTCACCAGTTCTTGGAGTTAACGTGTGGTTCGATTGTTGGCTATGACTCAATATACTTTACGTTACAATTTATTAAAATGATTATCCGTTCAAAAATTTTAAATTAATAAATCCAAAACATGATAGATATTATAATGAATATAAAAAGTTCAAAACTTTTCAAATGTTCAAAACTATTCACAAGTTCAAAACTTTTCAAAACTTTTAAAAGTTCAAATCTTTTGAAAAGTTCTTTAATTTTGTATAATTTAAAAACTTTTAACACTTTAAATTTTTACATGTAATACTAATTATTTTTGTATCTAGAAAGCTGGGATAATGTCTTAATGGCATTGTTCCGATATTGTTAACCACTCACGGTAGGATATTTTTTCAACAGTTCTTGATGTTAACCACTGCTTCGAGGCTTGGCTATGACTTTTCATAATTTGGAAAACAGCGTAATAAATTTTAATATAAATTATTATTTACACATGAAATTGTTATAAAAATATATTTAAATATATAGGTTGATGTTACTTTCAAGAACTTTTTGGGTGTAAAATGTATCGATAGGCAGAATGAACCACTGGAGGTGGGCTTTCATAAAACGCACGAGAACCTAAAAGACGAAATCATGACACATTTTATTTGTCCATACTGTCTTGGAATTCCGCGTGATCCAATTTTTCTGCAGTGTGGACATCTTATCTGTTTGAAGTGTGGGCGTGATGCGATTCGAATAAAAGGCAATGAAAATCACACTCAAGATTATGGATCACTGGTAGCGTGCCCGAAATGTCAAGCAATCTACAATTCAGGCAGTTTGGCTAAACTGACTAAGTGTGACGCGTGGTCATCGATCGTCTTCAATTCTATCAACATCGACTGCACGAACGGCTGTGGTTTCGTCGGTTCTGCAAGGAATACGGAGCAACATGAGGTCTATGAATGCAACAAACGAAAGATCGAATGCCCGCACGAAATGTGCAATAAAGTTTGCACAGCAGAAGTTATGGCTGTTCATTACAAAATGTGCAGCGAGCGTCAGGTTTACTGCAAGAAATGTCGACTACCTGTGCCGATCAAGGAATTGGATTCGCATGATTGTGTCGATCGAATGCATAAGGCCCTCGATTGTATACTATTTTATATATATTAAAATATAAAATGTATTTTATATATATTTTTAAAATATTTCAATTATATTATTTGTAGCACTACGAGATAAGCTCCTCAACACAAACGTCGATGTTCCGCAAGATGCTATGCCTGGCACACCTGGTGAAGTGGCGCTATTTGCTATGAATTTTAATTCGGATTGGTCGAAGCTAAAGAGTTACAGAGCGCTGAAACGATTGCATTACGTATTCGCTCCTGTCGCACGAATCGAGATTGGCCAATTGTCGGAACCGATCGAAGCAGCTGACGCTCCTGAAGGTGGGAACTCCAGCCTAATTGCGAATCCCTTTGCTGAAAACACAATTCTACGCATGGCGAACAACGAACTCATAATGCTTCCTCTTGAGTCTGATCTGGCGAGTCCATTCAACCATGAAGAAAGTGGTGCAGTAGTACCTGCAAATTCATCAATTGTATCTACTCTTATTTTCTCGCAAGATACGAGTATTGATTCACAAACTGTGACATCTACACCGTCAACACCTAGACGCACCAGCTCGTAGGTGCATATTCAATATCATCTTCGTCGCAATTGATTTATCACTGCAGAACATTTGCTTAATAAACATTACCTTTTAATTGTTTTACTTTTCGAACACATTTCATTCTACTCACAATTGTTATCATTAAAGATAAATGAATAATTCGTCCCTACTTTGCATTTAATGTGTTTTTCATCCTTCGTAAATACCTCATTCAAATTTAAACATTAAATAATTATTAAGAGAATCTTAGCAACAATAACAACATTCTAATTTCACTTCAATTTTGTTTAAATCTTTAATCACAAATGGACAACTTTTTAAAAACGAATTTTATTTCAAATTTGTTTTATTAAATCTTAAATAACTAATTCACAGCTTTTCTCAGCAGGAATTTCATTCTATAGCTACAAGCATTCTTATACTAATATGCAATCCGAACATTATTGAAATTGATCCTCTGTACATGTCTCTTTTTCATCTTTCTTTTCTCATAATTAAACATTTTTCATTCCAAATTCTGTAGTCTAACGAAAGATTCTCGAATCA
Organism: Ignavibacteria bacterium; assembly: GCA_009773205.1. Classification (GTDB taxonomy): domain Bacteria; phylum Bacteroidota; class Ignavibacteria; order Ignavibacteriales; family Melioribacteraceae; genus Stygiobacter. The sequence goes on along the minus strand of WPAE01000071.1, from coordinate 4,569 downwards.
ATAAATTTATTCCTTGATAAATATTGTTTGAATCAGTAATTAAGTAATAATTTTATCTTGATAAAATTAAATTTCAGATGAGATTATCAAATCAGTGATAACATATAATATTTAGTAAAGAATCTTTATTCAAAAACAAATTACCAATCTTGATTTAGTAAAGAATTTTTATTCAAAAACAAATTACCAATCTTTATTTAATTTTGAATTCGAGATTGAATTCTGAATATTGTTCAAGAAGTAAAATTTAATCATAAGGACTGTTATATATAATGGTATTAATATGAAATGACAGTTACCTAATCAGGAAATAAGATGTAGATATGAATTGCGCTCATTCAACTGTCAATTGGTGCAATAAATTATAGTAATATTGGTTTGATTGAAGTTAATTGATGAAGGTTTTAATTCACTAGATAAATTTCTAGGTTGTATTTGGTTACGATTAAGATACATTATCAAATTTGAAATCTAAGTGAATGGGATAATGTTGCGCTTCATTTTCGATGATTGACCTTTCTATAAAAGTAATTAGTATTATTCGGTTACATTCTAACATGTGTGACTTCGATCAGGTCTGATTGAGTTTACCATTCATTCTCTTAGAAATTGTTTACTGATCAATTTTGAGTTACCAATTATTATGGAGTTTGGCTCCTAGACAAATTCGCAATACACTGTACATTTCAATATTTTACTAATTACAAACATCATAAACTTAAAAGATCATTTAAAAGTAAAATCTGAAACATGGGTTTATGAGACCTTAGAGGAATATACATGGATCAAATTGCACCCGAATAAGTAGTTCAAATTAAAAAACATGTATCAAATTGCACAGGAGTAAGTAGTTCACATAAATATATTGGTCAAGTTCGAAGGATGTGAATTAAATCGGTTTATGATTTTAATTCAGCAGATAGATTATCTGGATTGGACTCCTTAACAATATTGGTATTGACATTCGCTCTGTCCAAATTACTCCTCATCGTCGGTGCCTTCTCCGGTGTATCCATCTGATGACTGAACTGCATTCCGATCCATTGATTCATCGGTTGTCGTTTCACTCTCCTCGCTGGAGTTTTCGGACTCGTTTTCGGACTCGTTTTCACTCTTTGATTCATCATCTTGATCGGAATCATATTCTTTTTCACATTTCGGACATTGCGACAATTTTCTGTTACAGTATCGACACATGGCTCTTTTGGTTCCATCCTTTTGAATTTCGTATTCATCTTCTGACTCCTCCTCATCCGATAACGGTTGTTTGCATGTCTCGCAGACTTCTTCATCATTTGATGTTCTAAGAAATTGTCCACAGGCATTACATTTATCCAATAATTGATTAGAACATTCGGGACAAAACAATTTTGACGACATTTTTTATTGTCCATGTTATAAAGAAAGGTAATAGAGTACAAAATTATTAGATGCTTATATACCCTTTGAAAATTGTGTATGAATTGATTTTAATGTTTGCTTTTGTAAGAAGGATAGATGTGTTTGCTTAGGAGTTAAACCGCTTCGATCGGATTCCTTGACCGAGTTTCTTGGATCATTTTGTATTTGATTTGAGTCCCAATATTTGTATAGATCATGGACTGGAATCAAACTCGATTTATTCACACCATGTCCTCTCCATTTCACTAGCGCATGCCATTGATCATTCCTCTTTCGAAAGTTGTAAATTTTCTCAATTATGAACCTGTGTTTCACGTTGGTGCTTAGATCTCGTGAGTTTGGTCTATGAAGATTCAAAGTTTTTACAGTGATAAGTTTTGAAATTTGATCCGGCTTGTGTGTAAGACAATGCCTTTTGAGTGAATGGGTACTTCTACCCTGATGTGAAATCAACTTCTTACAGGTGAGACAGTAAAGATATTTCAAAAGCTCATCTTTGTGAAACACATTTCTGAAATGAATGCTATACTTAGACTGGTATGATCGTTGGCACAACTTAATGCTCGGATCATTAGAAAGAATTAATGAGTTTATGGTTCGTTTTAAAAATTGCGACATTTTTAATAGGATTACTTACTGGACTTTCTATCCATTCTTATATAGTACATCTTCAGCAAAAATCAATGTAAAAAGAAGACAAATGATTATGGTAGTTAAACTTCTAAATCAACTGAAATTGTTCATGATTTTATATGTTGAAATGTCAAACATTTACTGGAGGAAAACTATTACAAATCGCTAGAAATAGAACAACCATGGAAATGTATAGCCATGATCCATTAAAGGTATCGATTTCATAACATTTATCTAGGAATTAATAAGCAACTTGAATCGAAAACGAGACAAGATCAGTTCATTCATTCGGATTGGACCGATTGTGGACCGTAATTGTTTCGATGAATGTTAAGACATTTTCAACAAAAACATAACGCGAAAACGGTACAAGAGCGGTTCACTCATTGGAATGACTCGATAGTTGATCAGAATTGTATTGATTTTTATAGATGAATGTGAAGACATTTTCAAAAAAACATGCTGCGAAAACGGTACGAGCGGTTCACTTATTGGATTGGAACGATAGTTGATCGCAATTGTATCGATTTCTATATAAGTGTAGACAATTTAAGCACAAACACGATTCGAAAACGGTAGAAGAGTGCTTCACTCAATGGACTGGACCGATGTTGAACGCAATTCTTCCTATTTCTATAGATGAACGTGTAGACATTTTCAGCACAAACTTGATTGGAAAACGGTACAAGAGTGGTTCATTCATTGGATTGGACCGATAGTAGATCGCAATAGTATCGATTTTCTTTAGATCGATGTGAAGGCATTTTCAGCACAAACTTGATTCGAAAACGGTAGAAGAGCGGTTCATTCATTGGATTGGACCGTTAGTAGATCGATGTGAAGGCATTTTCAGCACAAACATGATTCCCAAAACGGTACGATATCGGTTTATTCATTGGATTGGACCGATAGTTAATCGCAATAGTATCGATTTCAATAGCTGAATGCGAAGACATTTTCTGCACAAACTTGATTCGAAAACGATACAAGAGCGGTTCATTCATTGGATTGGACCGATAGAAGATAGCTATAGTATCGATTTTCTTTAGATCGATGTGAAGGCATTTTCAGCACAAACATGATTCCCAAAACGGTACGATATCGGTTCATTCATTGGTTTGGACCGATAGTTAATCGCAATAGTACCGATTTCAATAGCTGAATGCGAAGACATTTTCTGCACAAAATTGATTCGAAAACGATACAAGAGCGGTTCATTCATTGGATTGGATCGATAGTTTATCGCAAATCTATAGATTTCTATAGATGAATGTGTAGATATTGTCTGCGCAAACTTGATTGGAAAAAGTTACAAGAGTGCTTCATTCATTGGACTGGACTGATAGTTGATCGCAATTCAATAGATGAACGTGTAGACATCTTCAGCACAAACTTGATTCGAAAACGGTACAAGAGCGGTTCTTTCATCGGATTGGACCGATAGTAGATCGCAAAAGTAACGATTTTCTTTAGTTCGATGTGAAGGCATTTTCAGCACAAACATGATTCCCAAAATGGTACAAGAGCGTTTTATTCATTGGATTGGACCGATATTTGATCGCAATAGTATCGATTTCTATAGATGAATGCGAAGACATTTTCTGCACAAAATGATTCTAAAACGGTACAAGAGCGGTTCATTCATTGGATTGGACCGTTAGTAGATCGCAATAGTATCGATTTTCTTTAGATCGATGTGAAAGCATTTTCAGCACAAACATGATTCCCAAAACGGTACGAGATCGGTTCATTCATTGGATTTGACCGATAGTTAATCGCAATAGTATCGATTTCTATAGATCGATGTGAAGGCATTTTAAGCTGCTTTTTTTAACTTCAACAGGGCTCATGCCAATTGTTTTATGTTTTGAATGGTTGTATGAATCTATGAGTTTTTGCAAATCTTCGATGTATCAATGATCACCTCTGAGACGATAGAGATGATACATGCGAGACTTTAGTGTTCTATTAATTCTCTCTACCATTGCAGCTTTTATTTCATTTTGAGTTAGAAAGTGATCAACACCATATTGTTTAAACAAATCTTGTACTGGCTTATTTAGAAATTCTTTTTTTTCCATTATCGGTTTGTAGTCTTTCTTGTTTTGAATCGCGAAACAATTTTTTAAACGCATCAACTAGACAAGGTCTATCTTTCTTTTTTTTATAAAATTGAAAAGATACTAAAAATACCCCAACATCGTGTGCACTACTCCTTCACCACGCCCAAGTAATTCATTGTTAATAATTTTTGCAATTTGCATCAATTTATTCCACGAGCATTTTTCAACAAAGATATTTATTGATTCGAGAAACTTTGGATAATCTTCTGAATCCATAACAAAAAATGATGAGAAGAGAGTACATTTTGGAGATAAAGGAATACATACACAAGGTGCCATATCAATAGTGACTGGGTTGCATGTTGGTATAAGAATGCTTGAAGGATCATTAGTAAATGCTGGCAGTATATTGCTGTCCATTATATTAAAGAAATCAAAAGAAATTGTGAAATTGAATTAAATTTTAAATATT
>WPAE01000197.1 GCA_009773205.1 Ignavibacteria bacterium | reverse complement strand
ATCACTCACCACTATACCGTGATATAGCTGTTAAGCGAATATATGATAAAAATCGCTCTCAACTAGCACACCAAAATATGGTACCACTAGCCGTTTTCCAAAAGAATTTTAGATTGAGTACTATGAGACCTGTTCAAAGATCATGTCCTTTTCAAGCTCACACTACTGCGCTCCTTTCTAATGCACAACTTGATTCTTTTTAACGCATATCTTTTTTTTATTTAACACTCACATTTCTGAAATAAATGATAGTTATGATTGAGATATGAATTTGTGAATCGTTTGAGGTGAAGAAGGCGAAAGAGAAATGAATGGCCATGAGCGATATAAAATTTTGGGAATCATGTGTGAGTAACTAGGTATAGCATTTAAGAAGCTTAAGTTTCTTCCCGGGAGGGCGGAAAGTGGTGGAAGAGAATGGGTGTGAAACTATGCGCCTGCCTTTCCCATGCTGTAACTGAGAAGAAGCATGTCGAGTACTAGTTGAACTTGTGGAAGTGGTGGGTTCTACGGATGAGGAGGAGGAGGATGGCAGGGGAAAATGAGAGAGGTACTCCTTTTTCACAATTAAATCAGATGGGGTATGCTGGGTATTCCCGCTAAACACCTCCTTTAAAGCGGTGAAAAACTTATCTTGGCCTTTCAAATTATGATTCTTTGAAGAATGAAATAGTGAGCGGACAAGATCCCCATATTTGGAATTCTTAATATTTTGTCCCTTTATTTTCATTTCCCCATTAGCAGGGTCATGTGAGATAAGTGACGAATTTTGAGAGAGTAACGAAGTGAGTCTAGCTAATTTATCACTATATTTTGGGTCAACAGCAATTTCCAATGTTGCTTCTTGTTTTACCTTCTCATCAGTCTCCTTGGCGTCTTCATACTCATCATCGAGAGGCTGTAGAGAAGGGGTAGTGCCTGCTACGTTTTGCATCTCATCGACATGAGCAGCGATAGGGACTCCTTGGTCGACATGAGGCGGGGCGGCCATAGGATCAGCGTGTGCAACTAGGGGCCCAATTGGATCTGCATGGTCTAGCCCATTTGGAGGGGTGGGTAGGTGATCTATAGAGGAATTGTTTGAGAAAAGTATTGGCTTAATTTTAGCAAATCGAAGTTGAGCACTTTTGTATAGGGCTAGTTTTTCCTCGGGTAGTAGATCCTCTCGTTCCATTACAGTATCCATTTCATGTTGGATATTGGCAAGCACCTTTAAACCGGGGTCATATTGACGAATCTGTTTTTCAATTAAACGTGTCAGCTCTTGTTCATTCACCAATTTTAACTTTTTCAAAGTGGTATCCATTATTGCTTATTCAGAAAAGAACTTCCAAATAGGGTCAGGGCGGTTGAAATGGCTGCTGGAATTAATGCTGCGAGAAAGGGACCTCCCCCTTTTTGAATTATCCTCTTCTTTTGTGGTAAACTTATCTTTGTTGAAATTAAACGAGAAATTAATTTCTTGTGCTTGCGATATTTGTTTTTCTGAACTTTTGATAATGGAATGTCTGGGTTTTCTGCTATATTCTTAAAGGCGTTGCAGATGGATTTATAAACACCGTCT
>WPAE01000196.1 GCA_009773205.1 Ignavibacteria bacterium | reverse complement strand
CTAGGAGCCTGTCGGACTTTGTAATTTACAGGATAATTATTATCTTGCGTACATGAAAAAATTTATAGGAGCAGACAGAGAACAACGAATGCTAATGCCATTTGATCTTGGGGATTGGTTACCGGAGAATCATCTGGCAAGATTTGTAGTTGATGTAGTTGATAAGCTTGATATGAGAGGGATTTACAACCAATACAAAGGAGTTGGATCTACAGCATACGATCCACGTATGCTGTTATCCTTGTTGTTTTATGGCTATTCTACCGGAGTATTCAGTTCCCGTAAAATCGAGAGTTCCACCTTTGATTCTGTCGCTTTCCGCTTTGTTGCCGGAAACCACCATCCAGATCATGATACCATATCAGAGTTCCGCAAACGTTTCCTTGGCCAGATAAAAGGATGGTTCAAAGAGATCTTGTTAATAGGCAAAGAGCTTGGGCTTATTAAACTTGGCAATATTTATATTGATGGCACTAAAGTACAGGCCAATGCTTCGCGCCATAAGGCAATGAGCTACGAGTACATACAAAAATTAGAAAAACAACTGGAAGAAGAAATTGAGAAATTATTAGACCTGGCCGCCTCCAAAGACGAAATCGAAAAGGGATCAGAACTGGACATTCCTGAAGAATTGAAGTTACGCAAAAACCGTTTATCCAAAATACAGGAAGCCAAAAGAGTTGTAGAACAAAGGGCATCAGAGCGTTACCAAAAAGAGAAAGAGGAATACGATGCCAAAATGGAACAACGCAACCAGAAGAAAGAGAAGACTGGGAAGAATTCCAGAGGCAAAGAGCCCAAAGCCCCATCAGATGAGCCAAACGATAAAGACCAATACAATTTTACCGATCCCGAATCCCGAATAATGAAAACCTCCAGAGGCTTTGACCAATGCTACAACTCACAAGCTGCGGTAAACGATGATATGATTATAGTTGGGGCCTACAGTAACTCACATGCTAATGACAAGCAGGAATTTATCCCGGCCATTGAATCTGTACCTGAAGGATTATCAGGTGAAATATCCACCGCTGTTGCGGATACAGGCTACTTCAGTGAAAAAAACATTGACGAATGCAAACAAATGAACATTGAACCAATCATCTCAACCTCAAGAGAAAAGCATAACAGTTTCTTATCCAATATTTTAAATCCTGACCCAATGCAGGATGGGCCATTTGTCACCCCAGTTGAAAAAATGACTCAGAAATTGAAAAGCGAAGAAGGGAAAGAGATATACAAAAAAAGAAAACAAACTGTCGAACCAGTTTTCGGAGTTATCAAAGAAATATTAGGGTTCAGACGATTTTCGTTAAGAGGGGAAGCCGAAACAGACGCAGAATGGTCATTGGTCTGTTCTGCCTATAACCTTAAACGGTTTTTTAAGATGCAAATGGCATAAAAATGCCATTAATTGCTTTTTTAGCCACTGAATCCGGCCTGAAATTGAATATTAAACTGAAAATAGAGCCACACAATAAATGAAACGAAATTAATAATCGTAAATGTGGGGCAAAATGGAAAATGACCTATTTTTGAAAAAAAGGAAGTCCGACAGGCTCCTAG
>WPAE01000070.1 GCA_009773205.1 Ignavibacteria bacterium | reverse complement strand
ACGGCGAAGTTGGTTTGATGGACTTTGGTCCAATACAAATCTTTTTAGTTGGCCATTTGTTGTTTCAAATGATTTTCTCTAATGACAATTCTGGGATTACTTATTGTTAGCTTGTCATAAAGGTTCATTCGTTACTCCATTAAAGTCGAACTCCATATCCGATTATCATTCACTTTAAATCCTCTTGGTATTTATTTACGAAGAGGAGAAGAAAAGGAAAGAATTTTTAATCAGATAATATTTTCTGATATAAATTAATGAATTAAGGAGTTTGTGTCAAGGTTTATTTTCGTAGAAGAATATCTTATGGGCATCTCTTAAAATATCAACAAGCTTTGCCACGCTTATTTGTCAATAGCATGATTAAATTTTTAAAACACAATTTTTAGAGGCGCCCTTAAATTACATTTTTTGCTGTTAGAAGTATTTTTTTTGAAATTTAAGCGCAACATTAACTAAGCCAATCAAAACAGGCACTTCTATTAAAGGACCGATTACAGTTGCAAAGGCAACTCCGGAATTGATTCCAAAAACAGCAATTGCAACTGCGATAGCAAGTTCGAAATTGTTGCTTGCTGCCGTGAAGGAAAGAGTTGTTGTTTTGGGATAATCTGCGCCTGCTTTTTTGCCAAGATAAAAAGAGACAAGAAACATGATCACAAAATAAATTACTAATGGAATTGTTATTCTGAGTACATCAAGAGGAATTTTAACAATGTATTCGCCTTTAAGCGAGAACATTACAAAAATTGTAAATAGTAAGGCAATCAAAGTTACTGGTGAAATTTTTGGTATGAGCTTTTGTTCGTACCAGATTTTACCCTTGATTTTAAGCGCTGCTAACCTTGTAATCATTCCCGCAATAAATGGAATGCCGAGATATATGAAAACACTTTCTGCTATCTGCGCGATTGTAATATCAACTGCAAAAGTTTTTAAGCCGAGCCAAGATGGAAAGACAGTTAGAAACAAATAAGCATAAAGCGAAAAAAACAAAACTTGGAAGATAGAGTTGAACGCAACCAATCCAGCGGCATATTCAGTATCTCCGCTTGCTAGTTCATTCCACACAATTACCATAGCAATGCAGCGAGCAAGTCCAATCAATATTAAGCCGGCCATATACTCAGGATAGTCTTGTAAAAATATCACAGCAAGAAAGAACATTAGGATTGGTCCAATAATCCAGTTTTGGACAAGTGAAAGGGAAAGTATTTTTACATTCTTAAATACATCTCCAAGCTCTTCGTATTTTACTTTTGCGAGCGGAGGATACATCATCAGAATCAATCCTATAGCTATCGGAATGTTCGTTGTCCCAGACTGAAATGAATTCCAAAAATTTACAATTGCCGGAAAAGCGTATCCCGAGAAAACACCAACGAACATTGCAAGAAAAATCCAAAGAGTTAGGTATCGATCCAAAAACGAGAGCTGTTTTGAAAGTGTGCTCATATAATTCCTTTGTAGAAATTGAAGAACTCATTTTTTATTTGATCTCTAATTCTTCTAAACTCTTCAAGAATCTCTTCTTCCGTTCCAACTGCTTCTGCCGGATCTTCGAAACCAATATGAAGCTGTTTGCCAACTTTTCCAATGAATACCGGACAGTTTTCTTTGGCATTTCCACAGACTGTTATAACGTAATCAAAACCTTGATTTAAGAATTCATCAACCATCTTTGGATAATTTTCTGATAGATCAATTCCAATTTCACTCATCACTTGCACAGCTTTAGGATGCACTTGCGTTGCCGGCTTTGTACCGGCCGAATTAACTTCTAATTCCCAATCAAATGATTTTAGAAAACCCTCTGCCATCTGGCTTCTGCAAGAGTTACCTGTGCAAAGAATAAGTATCTTTTTAGTTTTTGCAGCAGCCGTCATCTCAGTATCCTTTCTCTTTTTTTCGGCTACAACCGTTATGCTAAAAATGTCGGTTTTCATTTCGCGGAAAGCAGAAATTTCTTCTTTAGATAAATATTGTTCTAAAACTTCATCGGGCAGACTGATCACTTTTGTTTTTTTGATTTCAACATTTGTGAACCCGTTGGATTTTATAACATCAAGATATTCATCTTGCTGAACCGCACCGGCAACACATCCGGCATACATCTCAGCGAATTTTTTCAAGCTAACCGGCAGTTCACCTTTAATCACAACATCAGAAACACAAAAGTGTCCGCCGTTTTTCATAATTCTAAAAATTTCTGCAAATACTTTTTGCTTGTTCGGAACAAGATTCGGCACGCAATTACTTACTACAACATCGGCGTTTCATCTTCAAGCGGCATTGCTTCAATCTCGCCAAGATAGAATTCAACATTTTTGTAACCAAGTTTATCATTGTTCTTGATTGCTTTGGCTATCATCTCATCGGTCATATCAATTCCAACTACTCTGCCTTCATCATCAACTATTGAGCGCGCGATAAACACATCATTCCCGGCGCCGCTGCCCAAATCAACAACAACATTTCCCGGTTGAATGTTTGCAAATTCCGTAGGAAGACCGCAGCCTAATCCCAAATCTGCATCAGCTAAATATCCATCCAATTCTGTGTATTCATCTTTCATTATTGTGTAGCCAGCTGTTTTTAGTTGATGAAGCGCGGCAACATCCTGGAGAAGTTTTGCGCGCAATCTCTCTATATTTTTCTTTCACAATTTCTTTTACTTCTTGTTCGTTTTGCATGTTCTTTTACACTCCTTATTAATTGCTTCAAAGTAATTTTGTAATTGTTTATATGCTTCTATTATTGAATCTGTGTTTATGCAGTAACACGTTTTGGGCCCTTCAATTTCTCCTTGAATTAACCTGACCCTCTTTAATTCTTTTAAGTGTTGAGATACAGTTGCTTGAGCGAGCGGAAGCAGTTCTACAATCTCGCCGCACATACAAACATTCATCTCTGCCAATATTTTTAATATTTTTATCCTGGCTGGATGTGAAAGCGCTTTTGCTATATCCGCCAATCTGCTCTCTTCTTGTGTGAATTTCTCTGTTTTTGATTTAGCCACCATAATTCCTTTATCGCTCATCGTAATTATACGATAAAGAAAAGATTTTTGTTAATATTTGTTTAAATAATTTTTTGTTTGCATAGATAACCAGTTGGTTTTTCATCATCCGATTTTTAGTTTAGTAAGTGAAACTGTGTTTAGCAAACCAAAGCAGTGCGCTTAGTTGTACGCTGCTGTTTCCGCAAAGAAAAACTTTATTTCATGCGTCTAAACTTTGTCAATTATAACAAAACAGAGAGGAGTTCCCTCATGATAAGATTCCGCAGTTCACTTCTTTTATTAGTTATCACAATCTTTTCGGCTCAAGCATTTGCGCAGATTGATGCCAGAATGATTCAGCATCCGGATGTTTCAAAAACACAAATTGTGTTTAACTATGGCGGCGATTTGTGGTTAGTTGCTAAAACCGGTGGAACCGCAGTAAAGTTAAGCTCTCCGGCGGGGCAGGAAGTTTTTCCGAGATTTTCTCCTGACGGAACTAAAATTGCATACAATGCAAACTATGACGGCAACACGGATATTTATGTAATTCCAACCACTGGAGGAATACCGCAGCGCGTTACAAACCATGGAATGTCTGACCGATTAATTGATTGGTATCCCAACGGAAAGAGTTTGTTATACGCATCTTCGAAGCACAGCGGCAAACAGAGATTCAATCAGTTCTTCGAAGTCTCTGCAAATGGGGGCTTGCCAAATCAGCTTCCTTTAGCTTATGCAGAGTTCGGAAGTCTCTCGCCGGATGGTAAAAAAATTGTTTTCACTCCACGCACAACAGCATTCAGAACATGGAAAAGATATCGCGGCGGATTGAACTCCGATATGTGGGTTTTTGATTTAGAAAAAAAATCTGCAGAGCAAATTTTTGATAAAAGCGTAGGCAACGAAATTCCGATGTGGTCTGCACAAAACAAAATTTATTGGATTAGCGATCGCGGCTCTGAAAAACGTTACAACATTTGGAATTATGATTTATCTACTAAACAAACAAAGCAGCTAACAAACTTTAAGGATTTTGATATTCACTTTCCAGCAATAGGTCCAGAAGATATTGTTTTCGGAGCGGGAGGGAAACTATATTTGCTAAATCTTGCTTCCGAAAAAGTTCTTGAAGTAAAAGTTAATGTAGTTACAGATGCAGTTACATTAATGCCAAAAACAGAAAATGTTTCCGGGCTAATCTTCGGCGCAACAGTATCGCCCGATGGAAAAAGAGCAATCTTTGAAGCACGAGGCGAACTGTTCAACGTTCCGGCACAGAATGGACCAATAATTAATTTAACCCAAACAAGCGGTGTTGCCGAAAGAAATCCATCATGGTCGCCCGATGGAAAAAGAGTTGCTTACTGGAGCGATAAATCTGGTGAATATGAATTAACAATTAAAGACTTGGAAAAACCAAGCGAAGAAAAAAAGTTAACCTCTTATGGCGAAGGATATAGATACAGTTTGCAATGGTCGCCAAATTCTAAAATGGTTGCGTTTATAGATCAATCAATGATAATAAATGTCTATGATTTTGAGAAAGATAAAACTTATAAGGTTGATCAAGAATTATATCACATGCATGGCGGATTGATGGGATTTAGAGTAAGCTGGTCGCCCGATAGCCGATGGTTTGCTTATACTAAAGACACAAAAGGACAAAGCAGCGCAATCTATTTGTATGATACAAAGGAAGAAAAAACTCATCAGCTAACAAGCGGTTATTACGCGGATTCCGACCCAACTTTTGATCCAGACGGAAAATATCTCTATTACTTAACCAACCGAACTCTCAATCCGGTTTATAGCGATATTGGTAACACATGGATTTACCCAAACACAACAAACATTGCAGCAGCAACACTAAGTAAAGAAACACTCTTTCCTCTTTCTCCAAAGGTAGATACTTCATCGGTAAAGAAGGAAGAAGCAAAGAAAGAAGAAAAGAAGGAAGAAGCAAAGAAGGATAAATCTGCTGAAAAAGATAAGCCTAAAGAAACAAAAATTGATTTAGAAGGATTTGAAAAAAGAGTTGTAATTCTACCTGTACAAGCTGGTAATTATGGTAGAGTTGCTGCCGTAAGTGGAAAATTGATTTACCAAAGACAGCCAAACTCCGGCTCGGCAGATAAGAAAAGCCCAATACTTTTCTATGATTTTGATAAACGCGAAGAAAAGACAATTATTGATGACGCTAACGGCTTTAGGCTTACATCCGATATGAAAAAAATGCTCGTCTGGAAAAGTAATCAGTATGCTGTAATAGATGCAGCAGAAAATCAAAAGATTGATAAGCCAATGCCAACAGCACAGCTTGAGGCAACAATTGACCCTAAAGCTGAATGGAAACAAATCTATAAAGATTCTTGGCGTACCTTCCGCGATTACTTTTATGATAAAAACATGCATGGCGTTGATTGGAAAGAACTTGGCGAGCGTTACGGCAAGCTGGTTGATTACTGCGTAACACGCTGGGATCTAAATTATCTAATTGGCGAGTTAATTTCGGAACTTAACGCTTCTCACACTTACAGAGGCGGCGGCGATACCGATGAAGCTCCAATAAAAAATGTTGGCTACTTAGGTGTTGATTGGGCGGAATCGAACGGCGCTTATAAAATTGCCAAGATAATTAGAGGCGCAGCTTGGGATACTGAAGTCCAATCTCCGCTTGCATTGCCCGGCGTTAAAGTTAAAGAAGGAGATTTTGTTTTGAAAGTTAACGGTGTAAATCTTGATGTTAGCGATGCGCCTTGGATTGCTTTTCAAGGATTAGCAGATAAAACCGTTGAGCTTACCGTTAACAATAAACCTTCGCTAGAAGGTGCAAGAAAAATTTATGTTCAAACGCTAACGGACGAAACTCGTTTAAGAAATTTGGCTTGGATTGAAAGCAACCGTAAAAGAGTTGATGAAGCAAGCAGCGGCAAAATCGGCTACATTTATGTTCCAAGCACAGGTACAGATGGGCAAACAGAATTAGTACGACAGTTTGCTGCTCAGCTTACTAAGGAAGGATTAATAATTGATGAACGCTTTAATAATGGCGGACAAATACCAGATCGCTTTATCGAATTGTTAGATAGAAAACCATTAGCATTCTGGAAAACACGCGATGGCGCCGATTGGCAGTGGCCTCCGCATGCTAACTTTGGTCCAAAAGTTATGCTGATTAACGGATGGAGCGGATCTGGCGGAGATGCTTTTCCGGATTACTTTCGCAAAGCCGGCTTAGGTAAATTAATTGGAGAGAGAACTTGGGGCGGATTAATAGGCATAAGCGGCGCACCTGCTTTAATTGATGGCGGAAACGTATCTGTTCCAACTTTTAGAATGTTTGATAAAGAAGGAAAGTGGTTCAAGGAAGGTTACGGCGTTGACCCCGATATTGAAGTTATTGACGATCCGGCTCAGCTTGCAAAAGGAATTGATCCACAATTAGAAAGAGCAATTCAAGAAGTGATGAATGAGTTGAAGAAAAACCCGTTTGCCGCTCCTAAACATGAATCGTTTGAAAAGAGATAATGTTGAAAAGAGACGCTCTTAGCAGCGTCTCTTTTTTTTGAGGGAAAAGAAACTAAACTATCGGCAAGGTTTATCATTGAAGATAAGAGTCATCTTATCTTTGTTTTTTACAAGAAGGGCAAGCGTCTGCTGGTATATTTGTCGAAAAGAAAATTACACTTGGCTATCACCGAAATATTTTCATAGAAGCATTACGAAATTCTTCTTTAGAGGTGTCCTATAGTTAATCCCAAAAAATTCATTAGAAATGTCCCGCTAAATATAAGCGGGATTGCCGAAGGCCGTCCCGAAAATCGGGACGTGGTTAACCCCGACAAGCATGTAAGATTTTAGTAAGTGTTGAAAATTGAGAATTTCGACATAAGCTATTTACTCTAAATGACTTAATGCCTGCCCGTAGCAGGCGGGCTTGTCGGCCCAAAGGG
>WPAE01000069.1:14628-27579 GCA_009773205.1 Ignavibacteria bacterium | reverse complement strand
ACTTGTAGATGAATTCAAACCAGCCGGAACTTATAATTCTCAATTCTCCATTCCTCGCCTCGCTGGGCGCGAGTCGAAGCGGGTCAATTCTCAATTATCTAGCGGTGTCTATATCTGCTCGATACAAGCAAATAATTTTGTCAAATCAATTAAGATTCTGCTTACAAAATAGCAGCATGAATGAGCAAGTTCACGAAACACAAATCCCGGTCCGTCAAAAACGGATCTGGATTTTTTACACAAACGTGATATAACAAAAGCAAAATTTGGTAAATTTGAAATGAGAATAGAAATTGGATAATCCATCAGCCTGATAAAGAAAATACTTGTAATACGTTTCAGCTCGCTTGGAGATGTATTGTTAACCACACCAATAGTACGTGTCTTGAAGAATAAATTCGGGGATGCGCAAATCCATTTTGCAGTTAGAAGAGAGTTTGCAGATGTTTACACTAACAATCCCAATATAGCAAAGGTTATCATATTCGATAAAGCAAATGAAGCCGCTCTTAAACTTGAATTGATAAAAGAGAATTATCAGCTCATTATTGATCTTCAAAACAACTGGCGAAGCAGAAAACTAACAAGAGGCATTTCTTCAAACATATTGATGTATGTAAAACCTACTTTTGCAAAACTTCTTCTTGTTCATCTAAAAATTAATCTGCTTAAAGAAAATATCTCTATCGTGCAGAGATATGCAGAAGCTGCTTCAGTAGAACTTGATGAAAATGGCTTGGATTTATTTGTCTCACCAGAAACAAAAACTAAATTAGAAAAAGATGGAAAGTACATTGGTTTTACGCCTGGAGCAAAGCATTTTACAAAGCGCTGGCTTCCCGAGTATTTTGTAGAATTAGGTTGTGAGTTGTATAAGCTAGGTTATCAAATTGTACTCTTTGGAGGAAAATCCGATAAAGAACTGTGTGCTGATATAGCCAAGCAAATTCCCGACTCAATTAATCTGCAAAACGAGGATATTCTTCATCAAACTGCTGCCGGTATGAAGATGTGCAAATTTGTTGTAACTAACGATTCTGGTTTAATGCATACAGCCGCGGCTGCTCACGTGCCGTTAGTTTCAATTTTTGGTTCAACTGTAAAAGAATTTGGCTTTTTGCCCTACGGCATACAAAATTTAATCTTAGAAAATAATTCGCTATTTTGCCGTCCGTGTAGTCATATTGGAAAATCAACTTGTCCCGAAAAGCATTTTAAGTGTATGAAAGACATTACTCCGCACATTGTGCTAAATCATCTTCAAAAATTACTTCCGCAGCTATGAGAACAATCTGGTACTGGTTTTATAATCTTACATTTATTCCTATTGCAAAAGTGCTTCTGTTTTTTGCACAATTGTTCTATCCCAAAATTAGAACAGGCTTAAAAGGAAGAAAAAAACTCTTTGAGAATTTAATAATAGATTTGGCGGGCGTTGACCGCAAAAAGAAAATGATTTGGTTTCACTCTGCTTCTATGGGCGAGTTTGAACAGGCTAAGCCAATAATAGAAAAAATAAAAGCTGAAAAAGATGTAAATGTGATTGTAACATTTTTTTCTCCTTCGGGTTACACTAACTCTCTAAAATATTCTTTTGCAGATGTTATTGCTTATTTTCCGTTTGACACAACATTTGCAACAAAGCGGTTTTTGAATTTAGTCCGCCCGAACTTAGCTGTTTTTATGCGATACGATATTTGGCCAAACATGATTTGGCAGCTTGAACTAAAATCAATTCCGTGTATGATTGTTGATGCAACCATGCGCAAAAAAACTCCGCGCAAATGGTTTGCAGCTAAAAGCTTTCACAAATCTCTCTTCTCTTGCTTTACAAAGATTCTAACTGTTTCCGAAAGTGACTCTGCAAACTTTGCCGAGTTTGATTTGGATAAGAACAAACTGATAGCTGTTGGGGATACAAGATTTGACCGAGTATTTCAAAAAAGCCTTGATGCGCAGAAGAAAAAATTATTCCGTGAAGACTTCTTCAATGGGAAAAAAGTTTTTGTACTTGGCAGTTCTTGGGAAAGTGATGAGGAAGTACTGATACCAGCTTTGTTTAAGTTGATGAAAAATGATGAAAAAGTAATTGCTGTAATTGTACCTCACGAGCCAACTGTTTTGCGTGTAGAAGCACTTGAAAACCAGATGCACGGCAAATACGATTCAATTCGTTTCTCCCTTTTGAACAATTACAAGAATGAAAGGGTTATCATCATAGATTCGATTGGCGTTTTGCTTACTTTATATTATTACGCGCAGGTTGCTTACGTAGGCGGAAGTTTTAAACAAGGAATTCACAATGTTTTAGAACCGGCAGTTTACGGAATTCCTGTTGTATTTGGCCCGAAGCACATTAACAGTCAAGAAGCTTTAGTTATTGTAAAAGAAGGAGGCGGCATAACAATCAAAAACAAAAAAGATGCTTACCGCGTGATTCGTACATTGTTTAGTGATGAAAAACTACGCAAGTCAAAAGGTGAAATTTGTGCAGGATATGTTAAAGCTAATATCGGCGCAACGCAAAAGATACTTCAGGAAATATATAAAGTTTTATAACAGATTTTTATTTGTTGATGTAAATAAAGGGCATCTCTAAAAATTGTCATAGTGAAGAATCGCAGCTTTGTCTATTTGAAAGAAAACGAAGATTCTTCGTCGCTCCGCTCCTCAGAATGACAAACATTTTTGGTTTTTAGAGATACCCTAAAGTAAGTATGAGCTTTAATTTATAGTACGGATTTAATAAATTGATTTTGAATATTAACTAAGAAGATGCCACCAACACAGAACAAAACGTTTGAGCAGACCCGCACCGAAATTTCATTTAAAGAGATTTTGGAATTCGCGCCTATCGGAATTTTAATCTTCCAACGAAATTGGAAAATTAAATTCGTGAACTCAAACTTTTTTGCGTTCCCCGGAGTGCTTGGAGAAAAACCGGAAAACACTATTGGACAAAGTGTTTATGATAACAGACTTTTTGATAAAATTGATATTCGTCCCGAACTAGAACTTATACAAAAAGGCGAAAACATTGAAAAACAAATTTCGGTTAGTAAATCATTTCGTGGAGTTCAAATTTCCCTGCTGTTAAAAGGCTCGCCTATTACTCTTGAAGATGAAAACGCCGGCGGCATATTAATAATTGAAGACATTAAGATTGATACAAGCAAAACGCAAACAGGGTTTTCAAAATCTACCGAGTTTAAGAACTTCTTAAAATATTTAGGAGATTATTACGCTATAACCGATACAGAAGGCTTAATTAAAGAAAGTGCTGAAGATAATAATTCTGTTTACAATTTTTTGTTAGAGGCAGATTCGATAAAACAGAACAAGAAACTTTCTCCAATTCTTTTCAAAAAGAATCTCGAAATAGTTGTTTCTTCTAATGAAACATTAACAACACGTATTCCCTTTATTAGAGACGGTTTAGAATTTCATTCAAAGATTAATTTAATTCCATTTAGCGAAGATGGATTAACGGTAGATACTGTTGTACTAATTTTAGAAGACTTGAGCAAACAAACCGATGGTTTAGGAATTACAAAAACTGAAATTGAGGAGCTTTCAAAATACCAACAAATAACAGCTTCTGTTGTTGATGGTTTAATTGGAGTAAATAAAAACGGTAGAATCATT
Organism: Ignavibacteria bacterium; assembly: GCA_009773205.1. GTDB lineage: Bacteria > Bacteroidota > Ignavibacteria > Ignavibacteriales > Melioribacteraceae > Stygiobacter. Next base: position 23,934 of record WPAE01000069.1, on the reverse strand, counting down.
TTCTGGAATGAGTCATCGGCTAAACTTTTTGGACTAACTAAAAGCGAAGTATTTGGCAAAATGATTGGGAAAATATTTCCTTCGCTTGATGAAGCCGGGTTTGAAAAACTTAAAACCGATGTTGGGATTAATAACTTCTGGAACGGTATTTTAACTATTGGCTTCGATGAAACAACTGCAGAGCATTTCAAAGTTAAGTTTACAGAGCTCAAAGATGAAGCTGAAGAATCCTATATTTTTCTCTGCACAAATATCACAGAAAGCATCAGAACAGAAAAAGAGCTTCGCGATTCTGAAGAAAAATTTAGAAACATTGTTGCAAACTCGCCCGATTTTATCTGCACTCTCGATAGACGTGGAAACATTACCTACGGTAACAAGCATTTTCTCGAAGTATTTAGTCTTTCCAACACAGAGCTTCGCAAAACTAACTTTCGAGATTTAATTGACCCGGATTTTCTGCTTAGCAGCGGATTTGATTTTGACGATGTTGCCGGCCAAAGTATTTCCAGCGTTGATCTGCCATTAATAAATAAACTTGGTCATAGAGTTTTTGTTTTAGCTAACATTTCTACCACAAGAAATACTAAAAGCGAGCTTCAAAGTTTTACACTCAATCTCTCGGATATTACCTCAAAAAAAGAAGCCGAAAAAGATTTGCTCCTTATACGCTCTGTCTTTGAAGCCTCTGTAGATGGAATTGCGCTGATAAATAAAAATCGTTTTGTGCTTGTTAATGATTCTTTTGTAAAAATGTTTTCCTACTCAACAACAAGTGAAATGATTGATGAGATTCCACTTAATTTAGTTAGCGAAAAAGATAAAGAATTAGTTTCCGCATTTTTAGAAATTTCAAGCGAAAAATCTGCCAAGCTTAACAAATTTAGTTTTACAGCTAAAAGAAAAGATGGGACAACATTCGCCGCCGAGAATTCTGTTTCGTTTTACGAAGTTGAAGGCGAGCGATTTATGGTCTGGGTTCTACGCGATGAAACCGAAGAAGCGCATGCAAAGGAAGCTTTGCTTGCCTCTGAAGAAAGATATAGAAGCATTACCGACAGCATAAACGAATGTATTTGGGCGGCAGAAAATGTTAAAGGTGAGTTGAAAGCAATTTTTTATACGCCTTCTATCAAAAAAATTACCAGCTACGAACCGCAAGATTTTTTAAATGATGCAGAACTTTGGGGAAAAATTATTCATCCTGATGATGTTGATTACGTTGGCGATAAAATGGATAACCTTTATGGCGATCCAATTAGAAATTTGGAAACACTTGAATATAGAATTATTGATAAGCTTGGCAGCATAACATGGATTGAAAACAAAATAACTGTTGTGCGTGACCAGAAAGGAAAAATCCAGAAAGTATTTGGTATTATTAGCGATATTAGTCTTGCAAAGCGAGTTGATGAGGAACTAAAACGCTATGCTAGCGATCTGAAAGAATTGAACGAAACAAAAGATAGATTTATTTCGATTGTATCTCACGATTTACGAACACCATTCAGCTCAATAATTGGTTTTACAGATTTACTGCTGAACGAAAAAAACATTGACGAAGAAAAGAGAATGCAGTACATCCGCTTCATTCAAGAATCATCTAAGAGTATGCTGGGCTTAGTAAATTCGCTTCTTGATTGGACGCGCTTACAGACCGGAAGAATAAGGTTTGAGCCTGATAGAGTTAATGCCAAGTATGTAATTGATAAATCTATCCAAATACTCTCCGGCGCGGCTATTCAAAAGAAGATTAAGATAGTTAATGAACTTGCTAAAGAATTATATATTCACGCAGATGAAGAATTGCTTTTGCAGGTGTTCAACAACTTAGTTTCTAATGCCGTTAAGTTTACTAAACCGGAAGGAAGCATAGTTATTTCTGCTAAAGCAAATGTTGAGAAGAAACAAGTTGAGTTTAGCGTTAAAGATGATGGTATAGGAATTAAAGAAAGCGACATTTTTAAAATTTTTAAAATTGATACTAAGTTTACAACAAGCGGAACTGCCGGAGAAAAAGGAAGCGGATTAGGTTTATCTCTTGTTCACGATATTATCCGCAAACATGGAGGCGATATTTGGGTTAACAGCGAAGTTGGAAAAGGAACTCAATTTATTTTTTCAATTCCAGTTGCTTCTTCTTATCTGCTTATAGTTGATGATATGAAAACAGACAGGCTTCTTTATACAAAGCTTATTAAAAGCCTCGTGCCAAATTATAATATTCTCGAAGCTGAAAATGGAAAAGCAGCGCTTGATATTATTAAGCAGTCGCTTCCTGCGCTTGTAATTACTGACCACAATATGCCTGTAATGAATGGATATGATTTTGTTAAACAGCTTAGCATCACTCCGCTTAAATACAAACCACCGATTATTGTTCTTAGCGGAGATGTAAACAAAACTATTGAAGCCGAATACAAAGAATTTGGTGTTGAATATATTTTCTCTAAGCCGGTTAATTTAAGCGCATTCAAAAACGCAATTGAAAGATCTTTGCGAAAGGCAATATTTAATTAACTTCACTATCGCATCACGGGGCGGCGCTCGATGTAACGTTGAGCGCTCTTTACGAAAACAATTTTAACCCAAATTTTCCATTAGGAAAATTTGCCATACAGGCCGACAAGCCCGCCTGCTAAAGACAATTAAAATCTTACCATGCTTGTCGGGGTTAACCCCGTCCCGATTTTCGGGACGGCCTTCGGCAAAAAATTCAGTTTCTAATGAATTTTTTGGGGTTAATTAATCCCTGTATCAAGTATTCCGAACCGTTTCCAATCCTTAAAATCGAAATGCCACCATTCTGATTCTAAAGGAACAAAACCAAACATAATCATACCTTCGCGGAGTAGTTTTCTGTTAGCGTAAACTTTTTCGGAAACATCTTTGCTTGCAAAAGAAGCGCGCTCTGTAAAATCATCGTAAGGCGTTCCCATATCAAGTTCATTTCCAACGGTATCAATTAGTGTAACATCAACCGCAGCGCCACGGTTATGCCTCGATCCTTTTGCCGGATTTGCAACATAGCGTTCATCGGGCAAAATCGCCCACATAATTTTCTGCACAAACAGCGGGCGGTATCCATCAAAAATTTTGATTCTGAGATTGTGATTCTTTTTAAAATATTCATTTGCTTGAGTCAAATGCTCAGCAGCAATCTTTCTTAAAAATACTTTTGCTGATGGATAAAGAATTTGTTTCGTAAAATTATTTGTTGTTGCATAACGAACATCCTGCACAATAGTTGAATCAATTAATTTGAGTGGGACTATCAAAGTATCTTCTTGTGCCAAAAGAGATATGTAAGTAAAAACAAAGAGTGTGAAAATTACTTTTTTCATATCTCACCTTATTTCCGCTTAAGCACTGCACCTGTAACTGGTTCAAGAACAACTTTGCCGCCTGTTACATAGCGAGTTGTAGTTCCGGCAGTGTCTTTATCAACAATTACATCCCAAACACCTTCTGGCAGCGGAAACTCTAATGATTTGTTCTGATCTGCATTTAGAAGAACTACAAACGTTTCTTCTTCAAAATTGATAACGTAACCTAAGCCGAATTTACTGTTTGAATGTTCGTAGAAAGAAATATCTTCATAATCGGCATGGCGAAACGAGCGGAATTTTTTTCTTAGCTCAATTAATCCTTTGTAGTAATTAAGCAAATCTTTATTAATCTCTGCATGCCTAAAGTTAAGGTAATTGGTTTCGTTGTCTTTATCATAACTGTTGTGGTCTATTCTTCCTTTGTTGGTATCCTTTGCTGCAACATTGTGCGGAATTACTTTCGAGCGTGCATATTCCTGCCCGCTGTTAATCATTACAATTCCCTGTGATGTGAAGAGGAACAAAGCAGCGAGCTTATTAATCTTCAATTGAGTTGGTGTAAGCTTTGTGTGCTTATCTACATCTTTAATCACTTTATGCGGATCAATTTCTTTTGTAGCGATTCTAATAAAATCTCCAAGTGTGTAGCCATCGTGAGATTCTAAATAATTTACAGAGTGTTCCTTTTTAACAAAAAGCCCAAGAGAATCGCGCATCAGTGTTCCATTAACGTAGCTTTTAATTCTTTGCGGAGAATTATTTCCGTACCAATGTCCAAAAATCCAGCCCAAGCCATTGTATGGATTTTCTCCTTTAACACCGTTTCTAATTTGATCATTCCATGCGCCCCAATTGCGCTTTGAAAATCCATTTGGATCGTAACCGCCGCCCCAAGGTTCGCAAACAATAATTACATTTGGATTTACTTTACGTAACTCAATAGAAATTTCTTCTACTGTTTTCCAATCAATTAATTTTCCTAAATCAAAACGGAAACCATCTATATGATATTCTTTCATCCAGTAGATGAGGCTTTCAATAATCAATCTGCGCATCATTGGGCGCTCGGTTTTCAGATCGTTGCCGCAGTAACTTTCTGCAATGTAATTCCCTTTTTCATCAAGACGGAAATAATATTCTTTATCAATCTGTTTTAAGTTGCCTATTTCGTACTCGGAAAGGTGATTGTAAACAACATCCATTACAACGCCAATCCCTTCTTTATGAAAAGCTTTCACCATGTCTTTAAAATCTTTAATCTGCTTACCAGTTGAACCAATCCATTTATTCCACGTAAATTTTTTCCAATCTTCACTGTAGTATGAAGCCGGCGCAAAAAAAGCGGCAGTCATATAACCCCAATGATTTCTTTCGTAAGGATTCCAAGTGTTAAATTTGCGTGCAAGAGAATCGCGGTATGGAATTTCGCAGTAACCAAAATCTTGAGCTGGAAGAAGTTCTACTGTATTTACACCAAGATTTTTAATGTATTCAATTCCGCCTTTAATTCCTTTTTCAATTAATCCTTGATAAGTGCCCGGTTTCTTAGCCCCGCTTGATTTATGCGCGGTTAAATCCCGAATGTGCATTTCGTAAATAATTAAATCTCGCCAATCTCTTTGAATCCAATTATCACCTTCCCAATTATAGCGCTCTTCTTTAACTACAATTGATCTTCGCGGATTCATGTAGGTAGTAAGTGTTGCAACTGCTTTTGAGTAGGGGTCAACGCAAACCGGAATATTTGGGTTAGTAAAATCATCTCCTTTATGATAAACCTTGTATCCGTAAAACTTGCCGTAGAGTTCACCTTCAAGTTTCAGTTCCCAAACACCATTTTCATCACGAACCATATAATATTCTTTTGGTTTTTTGTCGTCTATTTTTTCGAAGATGCAAAGCTTGGTTAGCGTAGCAGAAGGAGTGAACAACCGGAAGATTGTTTTACCATCTTCAACAAACGAGCCTAATTTTTTGTCTGAATAGAACTTATCAAGTTCTTTGTAGTGCTTCCAAAATTCTGTTGTGTCTGTGTAAGACTTAAATAAATAAGTGTGGCGTAAATTCAAACCGGCTCCATTAATGATTGCAGTAAATAGAAAAATACTTAGTGATATTATCGTTAAACGTTTCATGCTTTTAACGCCTATATAATTTTTTAGTAAGTGATAAATGATGCGTAGGAAAAATAGGAATTGCGGCTGATTTAAGGAAGTTAAAACACGAAGCAAGCTATTAAATTCTTAATCCGCCAAACTAACTCACCTCGCTTGGCAACAAGCTCTCTATTCTCAATTATTCTTTCCTGTTTTCTATTAAATAATTATAATTGTAAAAAGCAATTGTCAATTTATGAAGAAGGAATAACCTAATGAGCAGACATACAAAGATCTTTATCGGTCTAATTCTTGGCGCCGCTGCTGGAGTTATGTGCAATATGTTTTTTGCCGCATCCGCACAGCTCGCTTTTTTTCAGAAGTACATAACAGATCCGCTTGGAAAGATTTTTCTAAATTTTCTGATAATGATGGTTGTGCCTCTTGTCTTTGCAAGTCTTGCTTTAGGTGTTGCTCAAATTGGCGACCTTAAAAAACTCGGAAGAATTGGCTTTAAGACAATTACTTACTTTTTGGTTGTTACTACATTAGCAGTAACAATTGGATTAGTTTTAGTTAATTCGATTCGCCCTGGAGATTATTTACCGGAAGAAACTAAAACAAAATTGTTAGAGTCTTACAAAGGAGAGGCATCAGAAATAAAATCGGTATCAGAAAAAACAGAGTTCGGAATTCAAACACTTGTAGATATTGTTCCAAGAAATCCAATTGCATCTGTGGCTAAACCCAACCCCGATATGTTAGCATTAATATTTTTCTCTCTTATGATTGGCATTGCGCTTACTGTAATTAACAGGAATAAAGCCGAGCCGTTAATTAAAATACTTGAAGGCATTAACGATGTAACTGTTGTAATAATTAATATTGCTATGAAACTCGCTCCGTTTGGAGTTTTTGCTTTAATCTTTGGCGTAACATCTAGATTTGGTTTCGATTTATTAGTTGCACTAAGCATGTATGTTCTTACTGTTTTAGTCGGGTTGTTAATCCATCTGATCGGTTCTTTTTCTTTACTAATAAAATTTTTTGCTAAATATAATCCGTATAAATTCTTTAAAAAAATAGAAACCGTAATGCTTACTGCATTTTCTACAAGTTCCAGCAGCGCAACACTTCCTACAACAATTTCTGTTTCTCAAAGTAATCTTGGAATTCCAACACAGATAACAGGCTTTGTTCTGCCTTTAGGCGCTACAATGAACATGAATGGAACAGCGCTTTTTGAAGGTGTTACTGTTTTATTTTTAGCTCAAGTTTTTGGAATTGAACTTTCTCTTGGCATGCAATTAATTGTAGTTCTTATGAGCGTTCTCACCGCAATTGGTTCGGCAGGCGTTCCATCAGGCTCAATTCCGCTTTTAGTTATGGTAATGATAATGGTAAACATTCCCGCCGAAGGCATTGCAATTATCTTAGGTGTTGATAGAATATTGGATATGTGCCGTACAGTACTAAATGTTACTGGCGATATTACATGCGCTGCATATATTGCCAAAGCAGAAGGACATGAGCTTAAAGATTAATTTATTGGTATCTGAAAAACTGTTTTTTTAGTACTGCCAATTAGGCAAGCTGGCGCTAAAAACTTCATTATCTTTGCTCAATAAAACCTAACAGAATGCAAATAGAAGAAGTAGTAGAATCATTCATTTACAAGAACGAATCCAACGGGTACTGCGTTGCTGTATTATCAAACGGAGTAAAAGCTGTTGGAATTCTTTCGGCTGTTAAACTTGGGGAGAAATTAAAATTAACAGGCGAATTTGTTACACACCCTAAGTTTGGTGAACAGTTTAAAGTTGATTCTTACGCTTTAGTTCTACCAACAACAATAGACGGCATAGTAAAATATCTTGGTTCCGGATTGGTAAAAGGAATTGGCCCTTCAACCGCGGAAAAAATTGTAGGGCTATTCCAGAGTGAAGCAATTGATGTTCTTGATAATGAACCGGAAAGATTACTTCAAGTAGATGGTATAGGGAAGAAAAAGCTCGAGGTAATAAAGAAATCGTGGGAAGAACAAAAGGCTGCTAAAGACATAATGATTTATCTTCAGTCTTTTGATATTTCACCTGCATACGCGATGAAGATTTTTAATATGTATGGCAGAAATTCAATCCAAATTGTTAAAGAAAATCCTTATCTATTAACTAATGTTTGGGGAATTGGTTTTAAGACAGCTGATAAAATTGGCAAGAGTGTTGGTTTTGCCGATGATAATCATTATAGGTTAAAATCTGGAATTGTATATGTTCTTAACAACGCTGCAAACGATGGACACGTCTATCTGCCTTTAACAGAGCTTATACAAAAATGCAATGAACTACTTGAAGTTGATTTATCAGATTCGCTGCTATTCTTCAGAGAGCTTGATAAGGATGGAACTATAAAAATATCCGGGGAGAATATTTATCTTCAATATTTCTACAAAGCTGAACGCAGCATAGAATACAAGATAAAAGATTTACTAAGAACAAGCTGCAAACTTTCTCAAGCGCAGTTAAACACTATTGTATTGAAATCGGATTACTATTCTGAGGAACAGTTAGAGGCAATCCGCAATTCACTTTTACATAAGATATTAATCTTAACCGGCGGACCGGGAACAGGAAAAACAACTGCTCTCAAAGGCATTATTGATTCTTATAAACAACTTGGTAAAAAGATAATGTTAGCAGCACCAACCGGAAGAGCCGCAAAGAGAATGAGTGAAGTAATCGGAATGGAAGCTAAAACAATCCACAGACTGCTTGAATATAATCCGGAAGCAAATTTGTTTTTAGTAAATGCGGATGAACCGCTTAAAGCAGATTTAGTGGTTATTGATGAAGTATCAATGATTGATACTATGATGATGTATCATTTAGTAGATGCAATACACAGCGAAACAACATTAGTTTTAGTTGGAGATGTTGATCAACTTCCATCGGTTGGCTGCGGAAATATCTTGAATGATTTAATCCGTTCCGGTTTAATTCCAACTGCAATGCTAACAAAGATTTTTAGACAGGCAGAACAAAGCCAAATTGTTATTAATGCGCATAGAATAAATAAAGGTGATTTTCCTATAGTTACAGGAAATGAAACTTCCGATTTTTTCTTCATACAAGAACCCGATTCATCTAAAATACCATCTTTAATTGTGGAGCTATGCTCTAAACGATTACCTGCAAAGTATAAATTTGATCCGTTGAAAGACATACAAGTGTTAAGTCCAATGTATAAAGGTGAAACAGGTGTAGATAATATTAATTCGCTTCAGCAAAGTATGTTGAATAATAGTAATACTTTTATCACTAAGGGTGATAAACTTTTTAAGATTGGAGACAAAGTTATTCAGCTTAGAAATAATTATGATAAAGACATTTATAACGGCGATATTGGTGTAATAACAAAAATTAATAAAAACGATCAGAATCTTGAAGCAGAGTTTGGAGAGAGATTAGTACGTTTTGAATATTCGGAACTGGAAGATGTGTCTCTTGCATACGCAGTAACTGTACATAAATCACAAGGTTCTGAGTATCCTTGCGTAATAATGCCAATTACAACTTCTCATTACGTTATGCTGCAGCGTAATTTACTTTACACAGCAGTTACACGCGCCTCGCAAATGATGATTTTAATTGGCTCGCGGCAGGCTTTGATGATGGCTATTAAGAATAAGAAGTCCAACAAGCGTTATACTTCTTTGTTCTCTGAAAAATAATATTGGTAAGCTTAGAGACGTAAATTTTACTTTTCTAAATGAGCCTACTCTAAAAAGCCATGATCATTATTAAAAAATGTTGTTTTCGATTTACCCGCCCAACCCTCCATAAAACGGCGGGCAGGCAAGATGGCGGGTTAGATTCGGCTCA
>WPAE01000069.1:0-14619 GCA_009773205.1 Ignavibacteria bacterium | reverse complement strand
TCCTGTTTTGTGCGCTACAAAAGTGATAAAAACTAAGTGATTGATAAACAAAGAGTTACCAGCCTCAGGGATTGAATTTTGGGTGCTGCACGCTATATTTTAGAGTATGTTTATTAGAAAAAACAAAAACAGAAGCGGCTCTATCAGTATCCAAATCATTAGAAAAATTAGGGGGCGAAACAAAGTAATAAAAACCATAGGATGCGCTTACACACAACGAGAGGAAGAACTACTAAAAATTATAGCAAGAGATGAAATAGAAAAAATAGAAGGGAGACAGAGTTTATTTATTGAAGCCGAAGATTTAGTAATAGATGCATTTGTAGAGAATATTGAGAATCATCAAATACAAATTGCTGGTCCGCAAATAGTATTAGGAAAGATTTATGAAGAAATAGGTTACAATAAAATAATTGATGATGATTTTTTTAAGAGTCTTGTTATCTGCCGGATAGTATATCCTGGCAGTAAAAATAAAACAGTAAAATACTTCAAGCGACATTTGAATAAAGAAGTGAGTGTTTATTCGGTATATAGGTTTTTGGATAAATTTCATTCTCGATATAAAGAAGCAATAGAATATCAAACATATGAGCATACTCGAAAAATATTGAAGGGACGAATAGGTGCAGTATTCTATGATATGACCACATTATATTTTGAGTCATCCGAAGAGGACGAACTCCGCATAGCTGGATACTCAAAGGATGGAAAAAATCAACATCCACAAATAATGATGGGCTTGCTTGTAGCAGAAAACGGTTATCCGCTTTGTTATGAAATATTTGAAGGCAATAAAGCTGAAACAAAGACATTATTACCTGTGTTGGAGAAATTCAGCCAAAAATTAAAGATAGACAAACCCATAGTAATTGCCGATGCGGCATTACTTTCTCAAAAGAATATAGATCATTTAACAGAAGCTGGGTATGAATTTATTCTTGGCGGACGAATTAAAAATGAAAACGAACAGATAAAGAAGAAAATATTAACATTAGAAATCCGAGAGAATCAACCGAAGGAAATAAGACACATCAATGGTAGATTAATAGTATCATTCTCAACAAAACGGAAGAAAAAAGATTTTCAAAACAGACAAAAAGGTTTAGCCAGGTTAGAGAAAAAAGTAAAGAATGGAAGGTTAACAAAAGACAACATTAACAATAAAGGTTACAATAAATATTTAGAGCTAAAAGGCAAAGCATCGGTTGCAATTAATTACGAGAAATTTGAGGCAGACAAGTACTGGGATGGATTAAAAGGATATATAACAAATACAACGCTGAGCAAATCTGACGTAATAGCAGAGTACCAAAATCTGTGGTTGATTGAAAAAGCATTTAGAATATCAAAAACTGATTTAAGAATCAGACCAATATTTCATAGGATAATAAACCGTATAGAAACACATATCTGTATTTGTTTTACCGCTTATGCTGTATACAAGGAATTTGAAAGATTGATAGAAGAAAACCATTTGAGATTAAGCATCGAAAAAGCAGTTGAAGAAATAAAAGATATACATCAATTAACATATATGCTTCCAAAATCAAAGCAGACCAAAACTAAACTATTAAAGCTAAACGATATCCAAAACCAAATTATCAAAAAAAGCCATGATCATTATTAAAAAATGTTGTTTTCGATTTACCCGCCCAACCCTCCATAAAACGGCGGGCAGGCAAGATGGCGGGTTAGATTCGGCTCATAAATAACTTTTTAATTAGATGGCACCTCTAAAAATATCAATATCCTTTGCGGACTTCGCTTTTTTTTTGCGAACTCCGCGTTAAAATTTTTGAAATACTAATTTTTAGAGGTGTCCTAGAGCAATTTTGCATTTAAAGCTGCGTATAACAAAATGCAATAACGGAACGCGAACTTTTTTCTCCCTCTTCAGCCGCATATCAGAAAGCCATTGTTATAAACGGTTTTTATTTTTTGTATGTCCGTCAGTTTGTTGCTTTAAGGAGAACAGGTAATACTCTATCGTGCTTTTGTATCTAACTTCAATGTCCGTCTTTTCATCAGCCGATTTGTTTTCTGCATAAATGGAAAGTAAAACTTGGGCTTTGAGTAAAAGTTCTCTTGCAGCTACAATGTGTTTTGGAAAAGGTGTCTCACTTGGTTGGTTTTTAAAAACCGCGTCATTCAAATATTTCCATTCTTTTTCTAAGTTTAACTTCACATTGTCGCCATTGTTTTTATAAATCTATCTTACAAGCGTAAGCTTTTTAGTTTTAGAATAATTACCGGCTTGAAGTTTATAAAAATAAACACCGCTGCTAAGATTTTTTCCATCAAACTCAGCTTCATATTCTCCGGCATCCATTTCTTTATTAACTAAAGTGCTTATCTCGCTGCCAAGTATATCATACACTTTAAGCGTAACAAAATTTCTCTCCATAATTCGGTAAATAATTTTAGTTGTAGAGTTGTAAGGATTTGGAAAGTTTTGCTCGAGAATTACACTATCAATCAGTTCATCATTATAGTTTTCTGCTGTAACTTGAAACTGTACTGTGTTAGACCACTCCGACCATTTGAGATTATGATCTCTGTACTTAACTCGGTAATAATAATTTCCTTCTTTGCCAAACAAGTTACGCCTAAACGAGAGCTTTCTTAGATCTACATTTTTATTGTGATCAACAGGGTTCATCTTACTATCAACACCAAAGACATTTTTCCAATGAAACGTTTCATCTATAGAATTATTGAGGAAGGTAGAATTCTCAGAAACTTGAATTCTGACGCTCATTATTGAGTCTTCGCTGATTGGCGAAGTATTAAAAGTAATTTTGTTAAAGTTTACGGCAGGTTTAAATGCAATTGGTTTTTCCGGCGCATGCTGGTTTAATTTTATATACCAGCTATCGAGCAATTCGCAGTCTCTAGGAGAGCTTTCATTTCCTAAACTATACATTTGCGATTCGAATGTTTTATTGGCAGCGTCAATTTCTATTATTTGAAACGAGTAATGGTCAAAAGCGAGATGTATGTTTTTGTAATCTAAATTTCTGAATGAACCCCATCTATCGAGGTCTCCGCCGCCCCCGCCTCCGCATACTATTCTAAAATCGTTTGTTGGATTTGCCGCTTCAGTTTCTATTGTGCCGCGTTCAAATCCGTGAGTGTGACCGTATGAAAGCTGTACAACTTTTGAATATTTTTTTAGTATTGGCAGAATTTGATAATTAACATATTTGGAACCAACATCGCTCATTCCTTCGCCCCACAATTCACTAATTGGAAGATGATGAACAAGTAAAAAGATAAAATCAATTTGTGGATTGTTTTCCAACTCAAGCAATTTTTGATTAAGCCATTCAATCTGCCGAACTGCATTAATGTTATGCAAATTAGAGTTAAGCCCTACAATTGCTGTATTTGCAAGGTTAAAAGTCCAAACACGTTCTTTCATATCATCTTCAATAGGAGAAAAATCATCATACTTCATGTATGAGTAGTAATTTCTGTTTTCACCTTCATGATTTCCGGGAACAGTCATAATAGCTAAGCTTGAAGAAAAAGAAGACATCAGTGCAAAATATTGTTTAGTCCATTGAGTTATGTCGTTTCCGTTCATAACCAAATCGCCCGAATGCAGAACCATATTTATATGATTCTGAAAATCATCGCCATACAATTTTTGAATTTGCTTTTTCGCTTGCTGCAAAAGTTTACCCGCCATTGTTGTATCGTTTGCATGAGTATCGCTTAAAAGCAGAAATCTAAGCTTGCCTTTGTGCTCAGAAGAGGGCTGTGTTCTAAATGAAAATATTTTAGAAGCCCCGCTTGGACTTACAGCTTTGTAAAAGTATTCAGTATCAGGGGAAAGGTTTTCTAGTTTTACGGTATGCCAGCGGTAATCTCTATAAATTGCTTCACTGCTTCCAGTTGTTTGCTCACCTAGAGAATTTGTTGTACCATATTCAACTTTAGTAAAATAATCGAGCGGATCGTGCCAGCTAACGTAAACTGAGTTTGAAGTGGCAGTCTGCAAATAAGGAACAAGAATTAATTGATTAGCGCTCGGTTCGTTTATTTTGTGCCCGTAACCACCAAGCGATTTAACTTCATCGGCATTAAGCGAATAATCCCAAATTGCAACTTCTGCACAATCAATCTCGCCGTCTTCACCATTGTTATCTGCAAAAAGCAAAAGCTCTTTATCCAGTGCAAATCTTCCATGCAAAACCTGTACAATTCCATTGTGCAATTGAAACCCGTCTAAGTAATAATCATAGTTGACGCCATTTTTAACAGAAACAACCAATCTGTACCACTCGTTTGGCTTAATAGAATACGAAGAATAACCGGTGGCTTCAACTCCTATATTTCCGTTCAAAGAAATAAAGCATTCTGCATCGTTGGAGTTAGTTGGACTGGTTTGAAATAAGCTATGCCAAACCGAAAGTGTAGGAACTCTAAAATCAATTTGTAAAGTGTATTCATTTACATAATAAGCTTGATTCTTTGGCGTTATTCCATGCTTTAAAATTAGATAACTGCCTTTACCAACTCTAACTGCGCCATTTCCGGGACCGTTTATATAAGAAGCCGAACCAAATAATTTTAAATCATTTCCAAAATCAGCCTTAGTCAAAGTTGTTGAGTTATCAAAACGCCAAAGACCGATTGGTTGTTTTTGTGCACTAATTGTAAATTGAACCAAGAGTAAAATGAAGAGTAATATTTTTGCTTTGGAAATCATTACTGATTTACTTTCGGGATAAATTATGATTTTGCTTCTCTAAAATAACATCAAAAGAAACTATGTCCAATTCATTTGAAGACATTAAAACTAATTGACACGTTAATTCCAAAGTTTACCAATGAGCTGTTTGTTGCTTCTTTAATTTCATTATCAATTATGAAAAAACTTTCTAAATATGGTGTTATACTCAATTTATCAGTTAAAGCATAACTTAGTGAAGTATTAGCAAAAATAAAATTCACAGCGCCTTTTTCAATTCCGATATGGTAATTGTTAAAATTTTTAGTGCCCCAGCCTAAACCACTGCTTGCATCAAAATTAAAACCATAGCCAACAGCTTTTGCGTAAGAAATGCTGTGCGTTCCAAAAACTAATGGAACACCTAAGTTGATATCCCTTGAAAGAGTTGTGTTTAATGTAAAATCGGCTAATGAGTAATCGCAAGACAAAAACAATTCTATGGCTGAGTCTTCCTCGTGAAATGGATATGTGTACATCTGCAAGTAAGGAGATATTGTAAAATCGCCTAATTCATATTTATACTGCAAAATAAAATCTAACTCATGATTTGTAGGAAATCCACCTTCTTCTATTGCAGTAATGTTTCCCCATAATTGAAATGTCCAGTTTTTGTAATTAACTCCCAAAGTAGGCTGTACAACTAACCCTTGGTCGTAAACAATTCCACGCCAAGCATACATGTTTGCTGCTGCCGTTTGTAAATAAAAAGATGGAGATGAATTTGATTCTTCTTCTTGTGCAAAAACGCGTAAGCTTATTAGCAATAAACCAAACAAAAGTAAAATTAATTTTCTTTTCATTTTTCAATTTTTTATAGTTTACTTTTTTTTTCAGAATTAAGTTTAGCTTTTACATTTTTAAAAAAGAAACCGTTTTCTAAATACATATAAAGATTTTTCCCGGGGCACACAGTCATCTTGGAGTAATCTTTGTGTCCTTTTATCAAATCTACAGGAACGCTGTATTTGGCTGCAAGCCAAGCCATTGTGTTAACTACAGCTTCAAGTTGATATTCGTTTGGTTCCACTTCTTCAAAATTACCTACTACATTAATTAAAGCATGTCCAGCAGGATCATACTCTGTATTTGTATCTCCGGCATATTCTATTTTTCTGCCTTCATATACTTTTCCTTTCAGATCAATAATATAATGGTAAGGAATATCAATCCATTTTTTTTCTCTGCGGGACCATGATTGAAGATTTCTGAGATGTTGAGCCGGGTCTTTCCCTTCAGGAAAATGCTCGCCTTGATGATGCAATGTAATGTGAGTAATTGTATGTTTTTTTGCTAATGAATCAATTGCTGGCGTTCCGCCCCAATGACTTACTGTAATAATCTTTTCTTCAAAATTTTTGAACGAAAAGTCTTTAACTGAAGTACAGCCGAAGAGCAAAACAATTGTTTGTAAAATGGAGAGAAACTTTAGAAACACTCTCAACGTGGCTCTATCTAATATTTTAAAATTCATATTTGCTCTAATCTGTTTCTCATTTCTTACTTAATGCGGCAAGGAGCGCTAAATAAACTTTGTGGCAACTCCTTTTTCAATAGGGCGCTTCTAAAAATTAGTATTTTAAAAAATTTAATCCTGCAAAGCGGGACAAAGAAAAAGCAAAGTCCGCAAAGGATATTGATATTTTTAGAGGCGCACAGTAATTCATTGGAAATATATAAAAAACAGTTCAAAAGGAGAGGATAGAGGACCTAAAAAGTTACCTGCTTTTTACTTGTTCTTCCATAGGTGTGAAATACGATAAACTGAATCCCTCAGAATCTTAGTATAGTTACTACTTTTGAAAAAGATTTCTCATTTCCGAAACATACAAACCTCTTTTATATTCAAATATTTCGTTAATCAATTGCAAATTGAGTTTGAATACGGCATCATACTTGCTCGGTTTCAAGGTTAATAATAGGAGACAAGATGGATGGTTTGTTTGTAGGGCTATTATCTATTACATGGCAGCAAATAGTTATGATAGTTTTCGGTGGGGTTTTGATTTACCTGGCTATTAAAAAAGAGTATGAACCAACCCTGCTGCTTCCAATAGGTTTCGGTGCAATACTCGTTAATATTCCATTATCTTCGGCAGTAAGCCAAATTAATGGCGGAGAAGAAGCTGTAGGCGCGCTTACTACTTTTTTTAATTTTGGAATAATGACAGAAATATTTCCATTACTAATTTTTATAGGCATTGGAGCGATGATAGATTTTTCTCCTTTGTTTAAGAACCCGCGTCTATTATTGTTTGGGGCTGCAGCTCAGTTTGGAATTTTCTTTACTATGGCACTAGCTTCTTTGTTTGGATTTTCACTTAAACAGGCAGCTTCAATAGGAATTATCGGCGCTGCAGATGGTCCGACTTCAATTTACGTTGCTACAAGGTTTGCTAAAGATTTACTGGGTCCAATTTCTGTTGCCGCTTACTCTTACATGGCGTTGGTTCCAATTATCCAGCCGCCTGTAATTAAAGCGCTAACAACTAAAAAAGAAAGATTGATAAGAATGGACACGCAAGCAAAAATTATTTCCAAAACTACACTAATACTTTTCCCAATAATTGTTACGGTAATAGCTGGTTTGTTTGCACCATCTAGTGTTGCGTTAATTGGCTTCTTGATGTTTGGCAACCTAATACGCGAGTGCGGCGTGCTAAACAAATTATCGCTTGCAGCGCAAAACGAATTGGTTTCAATTGTTACACTTCTTCTCGGTATTACTATTGCTGCAACAATGACAGCCGATAAATTTTTACAGCTTTCCACTATGATTATTATTGGTTTAGGCTTAGTTGCCTTCATTTTTGATACTGCAGGCGGAGTTTTGTTTGCAAAGTTTTTAAATCTGTTCTTAAAAAAGAAAATCAATCCAATGATTGGTTCTGCTGATGCACGCTGTAAGTGCAAATGTAAGCGGGCAAATTGGCTCTGTTATTGCCGGCGGTTTAATTTTAGCTTTAGTTTCTTAAAAGGAGAAAGAAATGTTTACTCAAGAAGTAATGAATGTGTTCTGGCAGGCAATTGATGTTGCTATAAAAGGAATGAGCGGGATATTTTTATTCATGTTTCTTTTCTTTTGGATTGTAATTGGATTGGATAAATTATTTCCGAAAGAGGTTGAAAAAAATAAAGATTGAGTAATTGTGCTGTAGAGTTTCTAAAAATTCTACAGCGTTCCTAATAGTTGGACTCAAATTTTCCTTCAGCCAAAACAGAATAAAAAATATTGGGAGGAGTAAAACATAAGAAAAACAGCAGAGACTTTTTATAGTCTCCGCCTAAAAACTTATCCCATAAAGAAAGAAAGCAAAATACCAGCTGCAACTGCAGAACCAATTACGCCTGCAACGTTTGGCGCCATTGCGTGCATTAGAAGATGATTCTTGGAATCATATTCTAAACCAACCATTTGCGATACTCGTGCGCTATCAGGAACGGCAGATACGCCTGCATTTCCAATTAATGGATTTATCTTATTCTCTTCGTTTAAAAACAAATTCATAATCTTGACAAATAAAACTCCACCAAAAGTTGCAATCATAAACGAAACCGCACCAAGTGCAAAAATTCCTACGGATTGAGCAGTAAGAAATGTTGTAGCTTGAGTAGAAGCCCCAACTGTTAGACCAATCAATATTGTAACTATATCAATCATTTGGTTCTTTGCTGTATCGGCTAATCTTTTTGTTACACCGCTTTCTTTTAAAATATTACCAAAGAACAACATTCCTAAAAGCGGAAGGGCAGAAGGTGTAAGGAAGCATGTTAAAAGCAATCCAACTATCGGGAATAAGATTTTTTCTAGCTTTGAAACTTTACGAGGAGGCTTCATTTTTATTCTGCGCTCTTTGTCTGTTGTAAGTAATCTCATAATTGGCGGTTGAATTACAGGAACAAGCGCCATATAAGAATAAGCAGAAACTGCAATTGCGCCAACTAATTCAGGCGCCAACTTAGATGATAGAAAAATTGCCGTTGGACCATCGGCTCCGCCAATAATTGCAACCGCGGCTGCATGCTCTGGTAAAAACCCTAATAAAAGTGCAATTGTGTATGCACCAAAAATACCAAGCTGTGCTGCTGCGCCAATCAAAATTAATTTGGGGTTAGAGAGAAGGTTTGTAAAATCAGTCATTGCTCCAATGCCAAGAAAAATTAAAGGCGGATAAATTCCATAAGTAACACCAAAGTATAAATAGTTTAACACGCTACCTTCTTCATAAATACCAATTTGAAGATTAGCTCCTTCTAAAAATGGAATATTACCGATAAGAATGCCAAAACCAATAGGAACAAGAAGAAGAGGTTCGTAATCTTTTGCAATTGCCAAATAGATAAAGGCAAATGCAACAAGCATCATTACAACGTGCCCAATTGTAAAATTAGCAAAAGCCGTGTAACGCATAAATTGATCAAAACCATGAGTTGTGAACTCAAGAAATTGTTCCATTGCTAACTCCCTATTTCAACAAGCAGATCGCCTTCGAGTACAGAATCACCTTGTCTTACTTTTATTGAAACAATCCTGCCTTCTTTATCAGAGTTTACATTGTTCTCCATCTTCATAGCTTCAAGAGTAATTAACTTATCTCCAACTTTAACTATATCACCTTCTTTAACATGTATGTTTAATATAACTCCTGGAAGAGGAGATTTAATTGTTCCAACACCTTTAGGAGCGGCTGGACTGCTTGTTTTTGCAAGAGATGGAACAATATCTGTTGAAGGTGAAACCACTGAGCGAACAAGTTTTGGAGTCTTTGTTGTTTGTAATTGCCTATCAACTTCTACTTGATATTTAGTACCGTTAACTTCTACTTCGGCTGTATTATAATCTACACTAACTATATCAACTTCGTATGGGTTACCGTTAATTGTTAATTTGAACTTTTTCATTTACTCTTATCCTTTATCTTGGAGATTGTCTTAGTCCGTAGATTTTTGAACTCCACGGAGAGTATGTACGCGCAACTCTGTTAATTGTAAGAATTGCGTTTTCGTGATCGTGCAGATCGCTTTTGTAAAGATGTAATGCAAGAGCAATAGCTGCATAAACTTCTTCTTGCTGCTTAATGGAAGTTTGTTTTTTATTTTCTGCCGGCAAAGTTATTTCTTCTTTTTGTGCAGAGGATTTCTTCACAATTATTTTTGAGATATTCATAAACAATAAGTAAAGAAGAATTAGAGATAAAAAAACAACCGCCATTCCTATAAATGTCATTCCAATTCCCCAAGGGTCCACCTCTGTAAAACGTTCAGAGTTTTCTGAAATTTTAGCTTTGGAAAGAGAATCAGCAGCAGCAGCTGTTGCCTGCGCAATTAATGCTAAATTCATTTTTGCCTCACAAAGGAATGTTAGAGTGTTTCTTTGGAGGATTCACATCTTTCTTTGTTGCCAAAGATTGTAGTGCGCGTATAATTCTAAAACGTGTGTTGCGTGGTTCAATTACATCATCAATGTAACCATACTTTGCCGCAACATAAGGATTGGCAAATTTCTTTCTGTATTCTTCTTCTTTTTGTGCAACGAACCTGTTTCTTTCATCCGGATTTTCAATAGCAGCAATTTCTTTTTGATTAAGAACTTCAACTGCGCCGCGAGGGCCCATAACTGCAATTTCGGCAGTTGGCCAAGCATAATTAATATCTCCTCGCAAATGTTTAGAGCCCATTACATCGTAAGCGCCGCCGTAAGCTTTACGCAAGATTACTGTTACTTTGGGTACAGTTGCCTCGCCGTAAGCAAATAACAATTTAGCGCCGTGTAAAATAATTCCGCCATATTCTTGTGCAGTTCCAGGTAAAAAGCCCGGCACATCAACCAATGTTACAATCGGAATGTTGAACGCATCGCAGAAACGAACAAAGCGAGCTGCTTTACGTGAAGAATTAATATCTAAAACGCCAGCAAGATAATTTGGCTGGTTAGCTACAATACCAACAGACATTCCATTGAAGCGTGCAAAGCCGGTAATTATGTTTGGTGCATAATGCCGCTGCACTTCCATAAACTCACTGTAATCAGTAATAGCATAAATTACATCTTTTATGTCGTAAGGTTTGTTTGCACTTTCTGGAATTATATCATTCAACGAGTCATCCAAACGGTCAATAGGATCATCGCACAAAGCGAGCGGTGGATCTTCCAAATTGTTTTGCGGTAAGTAGCTTAAGAGTTTTCTTATAAGAAGAACTCCTTCTTGTTCATCTTCCGCAACAAAATGTGTAACGCCGGATTTTGAGCCGTGCACCATAGCTCCGCCAAGTTCTTCATCTGTAACTGTTTCTCCGGTTACAGTTTTTACAACTTTAGGACCTGTAACAAACATATAGCTTGTATTTTTACTCATTATTGTAAAATCTGTAAGCGCAGGCGAGTAAACAGCTCCGCCTGCACAAGGACCAAAGATTGCAGAAATTTGAGGAATAACACCGCTTGCCATAATGTTGCGTTGAAAGATGTCAGCATATCCGGCAAGTGATTTAACGCCTTCTTGAATGCGCGCGCCGCCGCTGTCATTTATACCAATTACTGGCGCGCCTACTTTCATAGCCTTATCCATTACTTTGCAAATTTTCTGCGCAAACATTTCACTTAACGAACCGCCGAATACTGTAAAGTCCTGCGAAAAAACGTAAACCAATCTTCCGTCTATTGTTCCGTAGCCGGTAACAACGCCATCGGATAAGAATGATTGTTTGTCTAAACCAAAATCGTGAGTACGGTGAGAAACAAACATATCGAATTCTTCAAAGCTGCCTTCATCTAACAAAGCTTCAATTCTTTCTCGTGCTGTTAACTTCCCCTTCTTATGCTGGGCTTCGATTCTTTTTTCGCCGCCGCCTAAGCGCGCCTTCTCACGCAAATCCATTAACTCCTTAATCTTCTCTTGAATTGCCATTTAACCTCCGGTTGAGTGTAGAGAGTAGAACGCAGAGTGTAGAGTTTAATCACCTCTTGCAGTTCTAATACTACTTGTTAATATTCGTTCTATTTCGTCACAATCTTTTATTAGTGAATCATGTTCTTGTTGATTAAGTATTTCAGTTTCTTTGAGCAGTCTGACCCAATATTCCGATTCTCTTGATTCCTTTAGAGAAATTGACAGTTTGTTTATAAAATCTTTTTTTGAAGGAGCGCTTTGTGCTTCAGAAATATTAGCGCCTATTGAAGTTCCGAAACGTAATAATTGTTTATACAAAGGTTCGAATGACTTGTCTTTCAGCTGCAGATATTTGTAAAGTTTTACTATTCTAACCGAAAAGCTAAATGCTTTCTGGTAAAGGATACTATTATAATTTACTAATGGTTCTAATACTTTCATTCTACACTCTATACTCTACGTTCTACACTTTTTCACATAGTTCTGTTAAAACGCCTCCTGTTGATTTTGGATGAAGGAATGCAATGTTCAATCCTTCTGCGCCTTTGCGCGGCTGTTTATCAATTAACTGAACGCCATTAGATTCAATTTCAACAAGCGCATTAGCTATATCTTTTGCCGCAAATGCAATATGATGAATCCCCTCACCTTTTTTTTCGATGAATTTGCCAATTGGTCCATCTGCTTCGGTTGATTCTAATAATTCTATTTTAGTTTGTCCCACCATAAAAAAAGCAGTTTTAACTTTTTGATCTTTCACTTCTTCAACCGCATAACATTTTAATCCAAGTACATTCTCATAATACTTTGTTGCCTCTCCCAAATTCTTAACTGCAATCCCAATATGTTCAATATGTGATATTTCCATTGTGTTCTCCTTTTAGTTCTACGTTTTTACCCGCCTAAGGCGGGCAAGCTCTTCGTACCTCGCTTCACTTGTGTTCAGCAAGTCGAAGCGGGTTCGTTCTTCACTAAATAACAACGTGTTCTTTGTACTCGCCAAAAACTCCGCGCATTGTATTGCAGATTTCTCCAATACTTGCATAAACTTTAACAGCATCAAGAATTACCGACATTAAATTAGAATCGCCTTCAGCCGCAGTTTTTAACGCAGCTAATTTTTCTTTTACTTCAGATTCATTTCTTTTCGCACGTACCTTATTTAAGAACTCAATTTGTTCTTTCTGAACTGTTTCGTCAATCTTTAAAAGTCCGCTTGGTTCATTCTCCTTCACTTGGAATTTGTTAACACCAACTACAATTCTTTCGTTACGTTCAATTTCTTGCTGGAAGCGGTAAGCTGATTTTTGAATTTCCAATTGCACGTAACCTGCTTCGATAGCATTTGCAACGCCACCCATAGCATCTATTTTCTTAATGTATTCTTCTGCTTCTTTTTCAATCTGGTCAGTAAGTGATTCAATATAATAAGAACCTGCAAGTGGGTCTATTGTATTGCAAACACCGCTTTCGTAAGCAGCTATTTGTTGTGTGCGAAGAGCAATTCGTACAGAGTCCTCTGTTGGAAGAGCAAGAGCTTCATCCCGACTGTTTGTATGCAGGCTTTGCGTTCCACCAAGAACAGCAGCAAGAGTTTGAATTGTAACACGTATGATGTTGTTATCAACCTGCTGAGCAGTTAATGCTGAGCCGGCAGTTTGTGTATGGAAACGAAGCATTTGAGATTTGTCTTTCTTTGCTCCAAATCTTTCTTTCATAATTTTTGCCCAGAGGCGGCGTGCTGCCCGGTACTTTGCAACTTCTTCAAGCAAATCATTGTGTGCATTGAAAAAGAATGATAACTGACCGGCAAAATCATCAACATCCAATCCGGCTTTAATAGCAGCTTCTACATACGCAATTCCGTCGGCAAGCGTAAATCCAACTTCCTGTGCGGCAGTAGAGCCGGCTTCGCGTATGTGATAACCAGAAATAGAAATTGTATTCCACTTTGGTACTTCTTTTGAACAGAATTCAAAAATGTTAGTAATTAAACGCATAGATGGCTTTGGCGGATAAATATATGTTCCGCGCGCAATGTACTCTTTTAAAATATCGTTCTGAATTGTACCGGAAATTTTATCTCTGCTAACACCTTGTTTCTCAGCAACTGCTATATACATTGCAAGCAGAACTGAAGCCGGGGCATTAATAGTCATCGATGTCGAAACCTTGTCAAGCGGAATCTGATCGAACAGAATCTCCATATCGGCTAATGTATCTATTGCAACACCAACCTTACCTACTTCTCCAAGTGCCATCTGGTCATCGCTATCGTAACCAATTTGAGTTGGCAAGTCGAAAGCAACAGAAAGCCCACTTTGCCCTTGCCCCAACAAATAGCGGTAGCGCTCGTTAGATTCTTTTGCAGTTCCAAATCCGGCATATTGTCGCATTGTCCAAAATCTTCCTCTGTACATAGATGGCTGAACGCCGCGTGTAAACGGGTACAAGCCGGGAAATCCTAATTTTTCGGCGTAAGAAGTATTCTCGAAATCCGTAGGTAAGTATATCGGTTTTACCGGTGCAAATGATTGAGTTGTGAACTCTTTTCGTTGCTCAGGATATTTTGATATGCTTTTTTGGTAAATTTCTTCGTTCCAGTTTGAAAATGCATTCTGCACTTTCTGTTTCAAATCATTCGTGTCCATCGCCTTCCTTTCTTAAAAACTGTTTTCGGGCAAGTAACGTGCCGTAAAAATACAATTTATTAGTTCTCAAGTTGCTTTAATAGATTCATTACAAGCCCTTTTTGAATAACTGAGATATCCGGTCGTAATTTTCTTTCTCATAAATTAGAAATGGCTTTTTGCAAATGAAAAATAGAGGAAATAATTTTGGCTCTGCACTTGACACAAGTACTGTTAAAATCTATTTTTACGCCCATATTTTGATTGTATTCCGCGGTAGCTCAATGTCCCGACTTGTCGGGAGACTGTTAACCGCAGTAGAGTAAAAAAATGTGATGAATTCCGCGGTAGCTCAATGTCC
>WPAE01000195.1 GCA_009773205.1 Ignavibacteria bacterium | reverse complement strand
TGGCTGATCCTCTCCGTAACACCAAATTATTCTCTCAGGCATTGGTTCAAACATGTTATTTTTTAATAAATTTGAAACAAATTGAGTTTTCCCACATCCCGTTGGACCACTTACCAAACAAGTGCATGGATGTTGCAACTTTAGGACAACCATTTTTTTTAAAGTTTATAAAAGTTTATTTTACAATGCGTGTGAATAAGATACAATAGAGTAAGAGATGATTTAATAAAACCATATCAAGTGCACATATTTATATACAAATGCTGGGGTGAATGATGCAAAATAAAATGAAATAATCAAATGTTAAAATTAGAATGAAAAGAAAAGACAATCCAAATTAATAATTATCATCATTCATTTGCTCCATCAAGTCGAACAGCTCTTCATCGAAATTCGGATTGTTGCGATCGACCCGAACGATATCGCGCAATGTGCCGATGAGTGTAGCGATGTTCGACCTGAGCTCATCGAGATCCATTCCAGAGTTACGAAAGCTGCGTGCAGTATTGTGTAGTTCAGCTATCTCGTCTGGGCCAAGATCTGGATCCACGAAGTTGTGGTATGTGTGCGCTTGAACTGCAGTTACGATTGATTTCGCGAGTGGCATATCGATTCTCTCTGAATTCTCAGACTGTTTTTGAATTTGAATAGACGCACGATCAATTCTAGCTGTCGCAATTGCAGCTCGAGGATCCTGACCAGCTGGAAAGTCATTGATCCTAAAATTCCCTCGTGTGAATTGACAAGCCGCCTGAGCCGCTGATAGAACTGGATCTGACGTAGATGTTTCCGGTGAAAAATCATTAATTTTTGCTTTTAGAGCGTAGTGGCCGAAAGCCAGTGTGTCGATTCCTATTTGTTTAAAAAAAAGTTAAATGAAAAAACTAATCAAATTGAAAATCATTCATGAAATATAATAAATATTGAAAGCTGTATTAATTTTAATTACCGTTTTCTAGAATGAATCTCTTGTCATCGAATGAGCATAGACCTCGCTTGTTAATCTCCATCGAGTAGAGTTTGTGAAGCGTAGAGCCAATTCGACGATTTAACTGATAATTTTCGGTTGGCTCATTGAGTTGATGCAGATAATCAGCATGAGTGTATTTTCTCGAGGTAGCTGAGTTGATGCCTTTGGCCCGGTGCTTGTCGACTATACCATGGTCACTCAACACGGTGAACGAGTACATCTTCGCTCGTAGACCAACAAACTCGATGATTATTTGACCATTCGTTTCATCTTTGAATTTGCCAATTACTTTGTTGTTTGTAGGATCGTAGCAGAAATGATCTTTAGGATAACCGCTGAAATCAAAAAGCTCTTTATGCTGCTTCATGTCTCGATAGATATCTGCCGTTTCGATTTCCAGCATCAGCGAGTCAGTGTCAGTGAAAAGAAGCTGTGCCTTTTCGCCGTATTTCGTTTTGACGAAATCGTACATGAAGTCGAGCATCAACAGCTTGCTGCCTTCCAGGGTTTTGTGGCCCACCTGAGTAGGCTTGTCGATTTTAGTGAATGCTTTTGCGAGCTGAATTGCAGCCAGACTTTCACCGAAGATGCGAAAACCCATGCATTC
>WPAE01000194.1 GCA_009773205.1 Ignavibacteria bacterium | reverse complement strand
AATATTCCAGGATCAGAGAGTTATCTGAGAAATAGTGATGAAATGCTCAAAAAATTCAATTCTTCAAATTCTGGTGAAAATCCTATATTCTCACCTTACAAGTAAAATTCTTCAGGCCCATACGGGCGCTTCGATGCGCAATTGCAACCTTATGGAGGTGCACCTGACAGCTTGAGAAAATATTCCAAGATGAGAGCGGTATCTCAAAAAACTTCAGAAATTTTCATAAAATGTTTCTTTGAATTATTACTGAAACCCGGTTAAACTGAACTTTCTATAAAGATTGAGCAAGGCTTCCATGCGCCTTCTATGTGGAATTCCAGGCGGATTCAGGCGCTCCAGGAAAGCTTTCAAAATATTCTAGTATCGGAGAGTTATGATAGAAATACGGATGAAATGGACAAAAAAACTCCAGACTTCAAATTCTGCTGAAAATCCTATATTATCAAGTTACGATTAGCATACTTCTGGCATATATGGGCGGTTTAATGCGCAATTAGAACGCTATTGAGGTGCAGCTGACAGCTTGAGAGATAGGTATCTCAAAAAAACTGAAATTATCATAAAAGGTTTCTTTGAATTATTAATGAAAACCGGTTAAACTGAACTTTCTAGAAAGATAGAGCAAGGCTTCCATGCGCCCTTTATGTGGAATTCGATTCGGATTCTGGGGCTCCAGGAAAGCTTTGAAAATATTCTCGGATCAGAGAGTTATCAGAGAAATAGTGAAGAAATGCTCAAAAAATTCCATACTTCAAATTCTGCTGAAAATCTTATATTCTCACCTTACGATAAAGATTCGTCTGGCCCATACGGGAGCTTCGATGCGGAATTCGAATTCTATGGAGGTGCACCTGAGAGCTTGAGAAAATATTCCACGATGAGAGCGGTATCTCAAAAAACTTCAGAAATTTTCATAAAATGTTTCTTTTAATTATTACTGAAACCCGGTTAAACTGAACTTTCTAGAAAGAGAGAGCAAGGCTTCCATGCACCTTCTATGCGGAATTCGATGCGGAACCAGGCGCTCCAGGAAAGCTTTCAAAATATTCTAGGATCAGAGAGTTATCTGAGAAATAGTGTTGAAATGCTCAAAAAATTCAATTCTTCAAATTCTGCTGAAAATCCTATATTCTCACCTTACGATTAGAATTCTTCTGGCCCATAAGGGCTGTTCGATGCGGTATTTGAAACCTATGGAGATGCACCTGACAAATTGAGGAAATATTCCAAGATGAGAGATGTAGCACAAAAAAACTTCAGAAATTTTCATGAAATGTTTCTTTGAATTATTTCTAAAACCGGTTATACTGAAATTTCGACAAAATAGAGCAAGGGTTCCAGCGCATTCTATAGAAAATGCGATGTCGATTCAGGCGCTCCAGGAAAGCTTTCAAAATATTCTAGTATCAGAGAGTTATCAGAGAAAAAGGGATGAAATGCTCAAAAAATTCCATACTTCAAATTCTGCTGAAAATCCTTTATTCTCAACTTACGATTAAGATTCTTCTGGCCCATAGGGGCGGTTCGATGCGCAATTGGAACCCTATGGAGGGGCACCTGACAGCTTGAGAAAATATT
>WPAE01000193.1 GCA_009773205.1 Ignavibacteria bacterium | reverse complement strand
CGTATTGAGACATGTAAAATCTAACCAGGGAGCTATTCGTTAAGACATTTAAAAACCTAACCCGGGAATTGATAAAAAATGAGACAAACTTCAATAATAAAAGCAATACGCGACAAGTATGGAAGATTGAAGGAGATTTCATTGAGTAAATATCAATGGCAATATTTAAGCCATAGATTTGCAGAGGAAAACCTTTCTTGCTGTTTGTCTGTTTTTTACGATAATTATCGTGATCAAGAATGGGCGCAAAAACTTAGAGATAGAATTAATGAAATAATTTTTTAGCTTCCGATAAATAATCAAGGGGGCTAAGAAAATGGAGATAAGATTTAAAATGGAATATTTCAAATTGATTTATGACCGGTATCAAAAAGCTTCACGAGAACTCAAAGAAAAAATACTGGATGAGTTTTGCAAAGTGTGTAAATACAACCGCAAGTACGCGATCAGTAAATTGAATGGGCCGCCTCCAGCAGACAAACAGTACAGTTTGAAATTGGCAGGGATAAAAAGACGCAGACCCAAAATATACAGCCAACAAGCAATCAATATTTTAGAAAAAGTTTGGGAATCTTCCGGTTATGTTTGCGGGGTTCGGCTTAAATTTATTGTACCCTTATGGATGCCTTGGATAGAAAAATATTTTTCCTTAACCAAAGAACTTAAAAAGCAGCTACTAAAAATCAGTGCGCGCCAAATTGACCGACGTCTCAAACCATATAAATTCAAAGCAAAAAAATGTCTTTATGGAGGAACCAAACCGGGCAGCTTGTTAAAGCATCATATTCCGATTAAAACAGATCATTGGGACGTTAAAATCCCTGGTTTTACTGAGATAGACACGGTTTCTCATTCCGGAAACAATGCTGATGGCTTGTTTGCTTATTCAGTAAATCAAACCGATATTTTAACTGGCTGGGTTGAAACTAGATCAGTTTTAGGTAAGGGAGAAAAAGGAGTTGCTAATGCATTAGATGAAATGGAAAAAGATTTTCCTTTTCCCATTCTTGGTCTGGACGCAGATAATGGCAGCGAATTTATTAACTACCATCTTTATAGGTGCTGCGAAAAAAAGAAAATCCAGTTCACCAGAGGTCGCCCTTACAAAAAAGATGATAATGCTCACATCGAACAAAAAAACTGGACGCATGTCAGAAAGCTTATGGGATGGAATCGTTATGACTCACAAGAAGTTGTGGACACAATGAATGACTTATACAAAAACGAGCTCCGATTATTTATGAATCTTTTTCTCCCCTCTATGAAACTTTTGGAAAAAGAAAGAATCGGCTCTAAAAGTAAACGCAAATATGACAATCCTAAAACTCCTCTCGATAGAGTTATTGAGTCAGGAAAAGAATATCTTTTAAATACTAAACAGCTTAAAACTTTGAGAAACCAATTAGATCCTTTTATGCTTTCAAAAATCATTGATAAAAAATTAAAAGCCATTGCCATGAAAGCTAATTATCGCCAGAGCCCTAAAAATATTCCAACAACAAAAACAGAAAAACAAAAGTCAAAATTGAGCCAAAAAGAAGAGAATGTTTTACAAGAAGTTGTTCAAATGCTTGGAGTAGAGGT
>WPAE01000192.1 GCA_009773205.1 Ignavibacteria bacterium | reverse complement strand
TTACAAAACGTGACGTACAACCCGGCTACCACTTATATACCAAATTCAACATTGTATATTTTGCCGGTGTCCTGGTAGTGTAGCGGTAGTGCTGCAGACTATTAAGCATGAAACAGGACACCGGTTCCAACAGTATAAAAACTGGCATATGCTTTAAGCATGTATAGATATATACTATGTATATTAGACATATGATTTAAAAGTCCTTCTTAAGCCGTCCCTGGGAAAGCATGCATGAATTGTGTTCAAAATCACACACTGCCCATCCCATCCTAAAATTTTTGCAAAATCTAGTGCAACTTATATAGTACTTAATTGCATTAGTTTAATACAGCTTCTTTGCTAGTGTACTGGTAGTACACACATGAACTGATAATAAGGGTTCCGGGTTCAACCCCGTGTAAGTGTGTTGCTTAGGCAATACAGGCATGAGAATCCTCCAGTGTTCGGGCGTGAGTCTGCACTGGCGTTCTCTTTCACTGTAGTGATCGAGTTATTCGCGGATGATAAACAGTAACCTGGTCTAGCTTCGGCTAGATGTCTAGGAAGCTGGGGTAATGTCTTCGGCATAGTTCCATTAGCTTTACCCAATTGTTCGACCGTGTACTCCTTTCACGCTATGACAGTAATGTCAACAGTGCTGAGAGATACGTGTGGTTCAATTGCCGGCAATGACTCGTTAAAGTACTGTGAAACCCCAGCAGAAGCTAAATTTTTTTTTGTTTTAAACTGAAACTTTTAAATGTCGTCAAAATTTAGTATGGCTATTGTATTCGTTTAAAATACTCAATTAAATCATTTATTTTCTGGAGCCTCCGGGTAGTGTAGCGGTAAGAGCCTGATCTAAAAAATCAAATGGTTCTGGGATCGAACCCGAGCTCCGCAAATTCAAAAAATGCTCCTGTCACAGAGCACCGTCTTTCACACTGTTTCTGCATCAATTCTAGACAAGTTACATGTGTTGTTCACTCTATGGACTGAAATCTGAAGCGAACAACACATGGAATTTATATAGCAAACAGTTCACATGCATCAAGCTGGTCAACGATAACCCCACTGCATGAGCTTTAACAGCTCGCAGGGGTCCAGCATGTGAATCGTTTGAAATCGAATTGATGAAGAAATAGTGACAATTTTTATTGTTAAGAGACGGCGCTCTTACCGCTACACCACCGGGCGCAGCAAAATATTTGATAAGGAATTAACCTTAAAAGGATTTATTGTACTTTATCCATTAAAAAAATTTTTTTTAATGGATAAAGTATAAACTTTTAAATGTCGTCAAAATTTTGGATAGTTGAAAAGTTTATATGTAAGATTTTAATCATTTATTTTCTGGAGCCTCCGGATAGTGTAGCGGTAAGAACTTGATCTAATAAATCATTTGGTTCTGGGATCGAACCCGAGCTCCGCAAATTCAAAAATGCTCTGTGCATAGAGCACCGTCTCTTTCACTATTTCTGCATCATTTCCAGATAAGTTACATGTGTTGTTCACTCTCTGGACTGAAATCTGAAGCGAACATCGCATGTAACTTATATAGCAAATGGTTCACATGCTATTATACTTGCAGAAAGCTCAACTGTTGTTCACAGAATCACTCATGTATGAGATCCAGACTCACTCATGTATGAGATTCAGACAGCTGAGCTTTCTCTGTATGAATCGTTTGAATTTGAAAAGATGAAAGCAATAGTGAATTTTTTTTATTGTTAAGAGACGGCGCTCTTACCGCTACGCCACCAGGCACAGCAAAATAATTTGCTTATTTTCAGGTACTTAATGATTGTAATGATTAATGCATATGTACAATAAGAAGCATGTGGTTTACTTTTTTGGAAAACCATGCACTATTGTGCATTAGTTCATTAAGCACGTGATTATCATTTGGAAAAACCAGACGATTAGCTTGTGGTTACACTTTGGAAAACCAAACACTATTGCGTAATCAAATGACATTCGTTTAGCACGTGATTATGTTTT
>WPAE01000191.1 GCA_009773205.1 Ignavibacteria bacterium | reverse complement strand
AAAGCCACGTATTTGTTCCTCGAGGCTATCACGTGGGTGCGTGATGTGCTTTAGATCGTGTATCTTTTCATCCGTGCTTGGGTACATCATCGGCATTGCTGTATTATCAGCGTCTTCGTCGCGAATAAGCTTGTCCTCCACAATATTTCCAAGTATGTGAAGAGTATGCTCTCCCCATTCTGCATCATAAGGTATCCGCTGAATGGACGTTTCATTCGGAGTCCATATAACAAAATCGCACCAGTCTGAATCGGTGGCGCACATATTCCCTTGAATCTCGTGATACTCATCACTAGAGTGACTCAAGCAGTCTTCCTCATCTAAGTAATCGAGGTATTTGTGCCAATCCTTTGCCAGTTGTAAATGTACGTCTCGCATACGATAAGGGCATTTAACATAGATAATGCCAGTTCGTTGATGATTGGTATCATGTTCGTATAACAAACCATTCGGTGTAGCATACATCATATCACTTTGATACAACCAAATGCCAGTTGGCTTAACAACTCTCCTTGTGCGCCTCGAATATTCGGCAATTGCAGCCTTTTCATTATCAATATGCCAACGGCATGAAGGGAGGTGATGGAAGTCATCAGGTGCGTACATTGACTCTCTTACTGCTTGGATTCGTTCTCTATCATATACCGAGATGAGCCTCAATGCGGCACCAAACTTTGAGGCGCTTAGTTTTCCATAGCATTGCCTTTTCCATTCTAGTGTATTACGATGCCCTGTGGTTTGATCTGCTATTTCGCGAATTTGGTTCTGTCTTGCTGTGAGAGACATTCCCTGACAGTATATTTATAAGGAGTAACTCGATAAATATAACTATAAAATACAAGTATAGAATTCCCCTCTGTGAGCAGGCTTTATATACGTGCAGAGAGATTCAGTTTCCTACCTAACTAATAATAGCCCTAGAGTAGGCATCCAGTGGGACTGATATACACTGCGAGCCATAAGCTAACTTTCTACACCCATTACATCATATAGCATAGGGATATGTTTCATTAGATATATGTATACAATAACAAAGTGGAAGAGAAGTTTCATATGGGTGTTCAACAACTATCCTTAAAGTTTTTCGATTTTTCTTTCATGTATTAGGTAGAGCATCATCGATATAGTTGGGGTCAACTATACATCGCTCAGCCACAAAACGTCGAGAAAGTGGTAAAAAATCGATTTGAAAAATTTCAATGTATTGTGTCCCATATAAGGTCACCGATTTTTCAAATTTTTCTTATGCCATTAGGTAGAGTATCCTTGATTCACTGGGTGTCCGCCATACTTGGCTAAGCCTCAATCCGTTGTTTCAAGGGCTTAAAATCGTTTTTAAAATTTTAAAGTATTGTGTACCTATATGTTTTAATCATAGAAGTTTCAAATGGGGTGTTCAAGCACTTTCCTAAAAGATTTTACGATTTTTCTTTCGCCCATTAGGTAGTGCATCATGGATTTACTGGGGGTCGTGTACTGATCGGTTTGCGCCAAAACGTCGAGAAAGTGCTCAAAAATCGATTTTAAAAATTTCAATGTATTGTGTCCCCTATAAGGTCACTGATTTTTCAAATTTTTATTATGCCATT
>WPAE01000190.1 GCA_009773205.1 Ignavibacteria bacterium | reverse complement strand
CATCCAGTGTTGCTTGTATGAAATTAAATTTTAAACAATCGATTATTATTTATATATATATTATCTTTTATTTAATTATTATACATTATGTATTAATTAATTAAATAGGTCTTGACGATGTCGATACCGAGAACCGGTGCTGCAGCAACATCACATCATGTAGCCAGTCAACCGATGCCGCAGTTACTGGATCCTCCAGCATCGAATCAATTGCTGCAAAACGTCCCCGAGGACGACCTCCTCGCTCAAATTATGGGGTCGCTCGAGAATGCACAACCGGATGTATGCAGTAGATATGACAAATGACTTAAACTTCCTATATTGTTATAGCATATTTGCATTTAAAAATACCGATGCTTTATTAATTAGCTTTACATATGACATATCTAATTGCATACAGGCATTCGATCCGTTTCAGCAAATACCACTGATGCCCGACCAAAATCTCATCACGCCAAGGCTGGCAGCAAACAAGGAAATAATGGTATGCAACTCGATTTAATATTGTAGAATTTACCTCTTAATTTAATAAGATAATTTAAATAAAAGCTAAATTTTATAAATTTAACTCGATTTGCATACAGATGCCGCAAAGTGTGCAGCCGAAGCGCCTAAGAAAAAGTCGCACAAACGAAAGTATCCAGATGCCTGCATGCAAGCGTGTGAAGTTCTCGGACACAATTGCTCAAACCAAGAAGCAGCGTACGAAGAAGGCACAAGCGGAATCAGCGACATCGACCTCGCTAAACTCGACACTGACGAGTAATGATGTTAGCACTGTGAGCCCGAATACAGTGATTACTTCAATTAATGCGTGCATTGATAAAACAAATCCTGTTTCCATTCTCCAATCATCTAATAACATTGACTTTGTTCAATCAGTTGCATATCCTGTAGTTTCAATAGGGAATCAAAGCATACCTCCACAGTCTCTCGATTCCATTCCACCACCTCCACTCATAAATCCATTAGACTGTGCAACTGATATTTTCGAAAACACTATTGCACCTTTCATACATGCTAATAATGAAACTCAGTTAATCATCAAGACACGTATCTACCGCCACATGTTTGTGAATCATACAAAAATCGCGATCAGCTCAAATTATCCTAATGGTATCAATTTGCCGGATCCCCTTCTCCTCTCACTCGACCTTATGCAAGCGATTGGTCTATTTTAAAATATGTATCTCTTACCACTCGAAGTAATGAATAATTTGGAGCGTTTTTTTAAATCTTCAATTGTATATCACGTGTCTATCGTCCTTCTAAAAATAAATCATTTCAAATCCACGAGTATATAAGTAGAGATAAATTCCTCCTCTTCTTAATTCATTTTTTAAAATTTAATTCAGTTCGCTTTGTAAATTAATTATTGAAATTTAACCAATGGATACATCCTCTCAACTCGAAGTACCTACCAGCATTCTTTGTCCAACATGTATTCCAGTTGCTATTGATATTGCACCATGCGCATCTATTCCATTATCTCCAACATGTTCTCATTCCTCATTATTCAGTTCAAATTTGAAGATTACAGTAAATTTCTCGAATCAATAAATATTTTTGTTGAAAAATGCTCGTGGAACCAGTTGATGCAAATTGCAAAAGTTATTAACAACGAAGTTCTTGGGCGTGGGGAAGGAGTAACGCATCCTATGCTGGGGTATTTATTTAATCTTTACATTTTAAAATAATATAAGCTAAAAATACTAAATTAAAATAGAACTTGAGATTATCATTTAAATATTATTAGACCAATAAGTGCCACTATGAGAAACCTGATGGGCCTGCCATGCAGTGGAAATTCCTCTACGACATGCTGCTCTACACCGATGACAAGTTCACCATTAGCATGCGACGAAATGTACCAGCTAAATCCTTTTCATGGAGGTGTATGCAGTATTCAAGATACGTTCGCCACACTGAGCCGAAAGCACCATATGCGTCACCACTATGATGAGTGGATGCCGGCAACGAAGAACAAATGGTCCACTGTGCCAACAGGTCTTGACTCGATCACCGATGCGGAAATGCAAATGAAGGCAACAGCTAAGTCAACACTCGAGTTCGTTGATGAAACTGATGATGATGCAACCGTTATTGTTTAGTTAATAGTGAATTGCTTGCTATAATTATCTCATCATTCTTTGCACATCTCAGTAATCTGAATTTCCTATTTCCTAACTATTTTCTTTTATTTTTATTTTGTCACGTGTCTATCGTCCTTCTAAATTTAAAACACAATCGAGTCGATGGGTATTTAAGAAACTGAAATTTTTCTACTTTTTATTTTGAAATTTTATATATTTATTAAAAGAAATTATGACTTCTCCAGCGACGCCTAAAATTTTTTCAATGGATGCCTTTATAAATTCATTTCGAAATAAGATTCCTTCTTTTACGGAAGATCGGTCTCCTAGTTGGGATGATAAAATCAGAGAAGCAAGAGCAAAATACAACGATTTTATTATTGGACTCAGAATATTTGCTCAATACGGAGTTTTCACAGACATTTATACAGCCAAAAATATATTCTTAAGAGAACTACAAATTCGATTTAAGAAGGGAACAACCAGGTGTGAAATTATTAAGCGTTAAAATTTTTTGATAATTAATATTCTTGTAAATTTTTAAAATATTAAATTTTTTAATATAGTAGACCCTTACCAAAGAAAACTCGATTCGATTGTGGTATGCCGATCGACGGAGAATACTTAAGTGAGATGCCTCCCGAGGACTGGGA
>WPAE01000068.1:8634-15810 GCA_009773205.1 Ignavibacteria bacterium | reverse complement strand
CTAGGAAAGAGCAAAAGAAAGAAGAGAATGTGTCTAACGAACACATAAAAAAGGAAACTCAGAAAAAGTGTGTCCTTTAATAGGAAAAGAAGTAAAAACCCAAGACGCCCCCCTCAGGCTTAAGGCAACCGCCAACAATCATTAACAAAGATCAAATCTTTAAGCCAAGGTAACCCCCTCAAGAACGAAGATCTTGTGTGCACAACACCAACCTTAATTTAAACCAAAAAAATAAGGAAAGAAATAAACACTACCAAAAGAACACCTCCCAAAAAAAATACATTAGGAACCAAAAAAGCATAAACGAAGAAAAACAACAACCTCCCTATAAACACAACCAAAGCCAAAAAGAATCCTGAAAAAACCTCAAAAAGGCACATTACCTTTACAAAAAACCTAAAAAAATAAGGAAAACCTACGTAAAAACATAATCACACTAGCCCCAACAATCTGAAAAATGTCCTTCCCTTATCAAAAAAACAAAGAACCCACAAAGAAAAAACATACACAACAACATAGATGATAAACATCTCAGAACCTGAAAAAAAAAGCAATCACCCCGAAGAAAAAATAGTAAAATAGCCTACAAGGGGAGCAAACTCTACCCCGAAAAAAAACAAAAACACAACAACAAAAAAATTTACAGCAACCACAAGAGCTGAAGGAAACTCAAAAAAATTATAAACCAAAATAACAAAAACAACAACCTTATAAAAAGAAACAATCACCAGGCTCAATTTCAAAGGAAAACTTTTAAAAACACGAACAACTCAAAACCAAAACGGAAAAACGCCCATTTTCCCGGCCACGAAACAAAAAAAACACACCCACCTCCCCGAATAGGCCCAGACCAAAAAGGAAAAAGAGAGAAAAAGCTCAACAACAATAAGAACAAACCCACAATCTCTCTCTGAACATATTATAATCATTAAAACAACCATTAAAAAACAAAGCTCCAACCACACTCAAACCCCTAAAAATCTAAAAGAAAGAGACCAAAATCCCCCCAAGCAAAAAAATATTCTTAATAGAAAAAACAAGCTTGAACTCCCTCAAAAAGAGATTAGAAATCTCTTACATAAGCTTGTCAAAGAATAAACCCCCCGGGCTTCGGCCCCCCATAAAATAAACCAACCATATTTTTTAAAAACTTAAACAACTGGTGGTGGCAGAAACGCAACGAGCTCCCCGCTAAAAAATTTAAAAACAGCAACGAACACATACAAAAGGCCTTTAGCTCTCCTGGGGTATGGGCCCAGTAACCTAGAATAGTTTACATTTGCAAAGAAAAAGAATTCTTTTCATACTAAACCCCCCAAAAAAAAGGATAGAAACCGACCTGTGTCTCCACGATCTGAACTCAAGTCATGTGAAAAACAACAATACGAACAGTATTTAAAAAAAAACATCTCCAACCATAATCACTTTCAACCCAACATCGAGGTCGACAACCAAAAGAACAATAACGAACTTACCTTTTGAGCCCTCTGTTATCTTTGGGGTAACTTCTCACAACTCAAAAAAGTTTACAAAAAAAACAATTAAATTTTTAATTTCCCCAAACAAATAATAAGCTCCCAAAGTCTCCTCGTCCTGTTTTATAAACAAGGCATTTTTACCCTAATAGAAATTTACAAACACCACCAAAAGAAAGAAAAAAAAGGTTCTCCCATTCATCCTAGCCCCTAATTAAGAAGATTATTATATGCTACCTAAGGACAATCACGCTAATGCCGCTTTTTTCACAAAACAATAAGCAGACTTACTTTCCATTAACTAGAAAGAAACGTTTTTGATAAACAATTCCCCCACTAAAAGCCGAATTCCTCTCAGCAAATTCCTCACTGTACTCATTAAAAGATTAAAAACCTCACTCTTCACTCCCTCCAATCAAAATATATTCACCAATAGTCCAAACACCTTTACACAAACCAACACTAAAAGAAAGAAAAAAACCAAAGAAAGCCGAAAAGCTAAAGCTATGGCTTTGCCCACAACCCAAAGAAAAGAAGAAATCTAAGGAAGCGAAAAAATATAACATCTACCAGAAAAAACCAAACCCTGCTCCACGCAAGTTTCCTCAAACTGGTAAATCCCCCCTGTCCTCCTAATAACTAATTTCCAAATCCTCAAACCCTGATACAAAAGGGATAATTTAATTCTCATAAACACAACACTGAAAAAAACCAATGACCCAAAACCCTTATCATCGTAAATGAAACATACTAACATACTCAAGGTCATTCTCCTACCTCCAAAATCAAAAAGAAGATCACCTACATCAAACCACCATTATAACAGCAAACACTCAATGAAATAAAAATAATCACAAAGCAGCCCTCATTCTAGCCACACCAAAAATATTTATGTTAATAGAAATACAAAACAACTCACAGTCCAAAAACCTCCAAACCAACATTAGATTATGAAGTCACAAAACAACAAAAAAAACCCGTCAAAAAAAAGAGAAAAGAATTTCATTCCCAATCACAAACCCAACCAAGCAAAACAAACCCACCAACGAAACAAAAAAAAACCAAAGAAAAAAAAACTTTCCAACTCCTTGGGAAAGAAAAGAGCCCACAAAACAAGAACCAAAAAATACATAATCAAAAAACAAATACATAAGCACAACCAATGTAAAAAAAAAACTTGCTCAAGAACGAAACAAAGGAAAGCCGAAAAAGTTAGAACGAAAACATTCGATTAATGGCTCCTAAAACCATCACATTTACTCTGCCACACTAACTAAAAAGGCCACATAAATAAACCAAACAAAACAAAAATAACCAAACGACATCAACAAAATGTCAGTATCAAACAGAACACTGAAAAAAAACATGAGAAAAAGAAGTAATAAAACCAGAAAAAACACTACATAGTAGTAAAAAAAAAGACCCCAAGAAAACATGAAACCCATGAAAACCAGTCAAAATATAGAAAACTCTTCCAAAGACTCTGTCAGAAAAAGAAAAACCACACCCCCTGTACTCCTTAAACTGAAAAAACAAAAAAAGACAGCCCAAAAGAAAAGTAAAAAACAAAGAAAAGAAAGGGCTCCCTTTTTCCAAAACTTCTTTGTGGGCCAACGTCACAGCAACACCAGAAGACAACAACACCACAGTATTTAAAAAAGGAACGCCGAAAGAAACTACTCTAAAAATCCCAAAAGGAGGAAATACACCCCCAAACTCCACCCTTGGAACCAGCTCACAATGAAAAAATCTCCAAAAAAAGGAAAAAAAAAAGAAGGTCTCGGAAAGAAGAAACAACAAAAAACCAAAACGGAAATGAGAATTTACAAACCCCCCCTTCCCTTCAAAAGAAAAAAAAACCAATGACACCCCCCAACCAAGGCCTGTGGCACAAACCAAAAACAAAAAAATGCTCAACATCCCCACTCCAAGGCCCGAAAAAAAGCAGACACCCCCCCCTGCCAAACCAAAAACAAAAAACCTTACAAAAAAAGGAAAAACTCTAAAACGCTCAACCAAAACAAGTAAAATCCACCAAGAAGACTTCTCCGTATTTTCAGCACGGCGCTTCAAACAAAAGCTTTCAGCGGACAGCCACGAAACCGTTCCTAGAAGACCAAAACTTCCAATGCCTTACACTAAACTATATATCACTCCCACTTCACCTCGGCCCCCGCTCCCGCATGCCTAACAACCCTCCTCGCATCTCCCCCTCTTATAAAAAAACTAAAAACAAAAAAGCCCATCATCACAACAAAACCCCCCCAAAAAAACCCCAACAAAAGAGGAAAAGAAAAAACAAAGCTCCAAGCCCCTATCAACACCTCTCATCTTAGATACACAAACAGCCTAAAAAGAGTCAAAACCATAAAAAACCTAAACAGGCCGGCAAAGACTAACATCACCCCACTAAAAAATTCAACAAAACAACAAAGTAAAAAATAAGAAAATCGAGAAAAGAGAACAAGCACGCTTCTCAAAACCCTCCTTTTATTAGAAACCCGAAAAACACGTCAAAAAAACAAGAGGAGAAAAACTTTCCTAAAGGCCGACAACCTAACATTCTAAATAAACTACCTCCTCATACAAAAACAAACAGAAGAAAAAAAACAAAACAAACAACCTTGCCTATAACATCAAAAGGAAAAACAACAGGAAGCCCCCCCACTCAAAACAAAGCAAAAAAACAAGCAGCCCAAAAAACTGAGAAGATAGAAGAAGAAACACCAACACTTCTGAACCTTTTCTTAAAACCTAAAACCCAGAAAAGCAAAAAAACCATCAACATAAGAACAACGCCCCCAGTTTTATTAGGAACAGCACGAAGCACAGCATAAAACGGAAGAAAATATCACTCGGGAACAATATGCTCTGGTGACATTAAAGGGTTAGCCACCTCAAACATCTCCTTTTCCAAAAACACATACGAGAAAAAAAACAAAACAAACCTTAAAACAATAAACCAAAAAGAAACCCTCAAAAAATCCTTTAACAAAAAAAAGGAAGAGAATTTTACCCCCTCCCCCTTTAAATGAAGAGGAGAATTAGAATGAACTAAATGAAGAACAAACACATGAGCACCAACAAGCACAACAAGAAAAAAGGGAAGAATAAAGTGCAAAGAGAAAAAACGTACTAAAGACACCCCCCTCACGGAAAACCCCCCTCAAATTAACTCAGCTAAGCTCCCCCCAAAAAAAGGAACAGCAGTTCTCAGTGAAGTAATCACTGAAGCAGCCCAAAACCTTATTTGAGCTCAAGGCAAAGAGTACCCCAAAAACCCTACTAAGACTGAAACAAGAAACACTAAAACCCCTAAACTCCAAACAGGAAAAAGAGAGAACCTTCCAAAAAAAACCCCCCGAAACACGTGCAAAAACATAAAAAAGAAAAAGAGAGAAACACCATTAGAATGACAAACACGAATAACAGAACCTAAAAACCTTTCCCGCATAAGAAAAACCACTCTCTCGAAAGGAAAGGAAGAAGAAAAATGAAAAGTAAGAAAAAAACCAGTAACAAATTGAAAGCCAAACACCACCCCCAACCCGAACCCAAAACTTCAAAAGAAAGTCATCCTAAGAGGACAAAACAAATCCCAAAGAATGTAATTCACCCACAAAACCTTAAATATTCTCACACCTTTAACCCCGTCCATGCGCTAAATGACCATTCAAAAAAAACTTCAAAGGTTAGAGCAACAACCTTTCGAGCCGTAATCGAATGTACACAATACTAAACTCCATCAGTGAAGGTAGTTTAAAAAAAACATAGGCTTTGTAAGCCTAAAATCCTGACTTCATTAAAGGGATAGTTTAGTTAAAACATCTGCCTTCAAAGCAGAAAAAGGTTAACCCCTCCCTTTGACCAAGCCTGTAAAGACATTTTTCCTCTGATCAAAAAACAGAAACTTCAAACAAAAGCTTACAAACCTAAACCTCAAACCCACGCACGCTTCCAGACCCTCTTTGGACAAACAAAAAAATAATAAGTATCGCAACCAACAAGCACAGCCCCCCCCCCAACAACTCAAAAAGAAAAAAAAATCATCCAGAACCAGCTTCCAAAACGCCCAACCCAACAAACTTACTTACCTCAACGGCCCCCAACCCAAGAAAAAAAAATATTCTTATGAACACCACGCCAAAAAAGCCCCCCCCCCTTCAGAAAAAAGAACAAAAAAAGGCACACACACATAAAATTCCACCACCAAATAGATACATCCTAACAAGAACAAAGACCCTTGAAGATGAAAACCTCAACCAAACTACATAAACAATTATAAATATAAACCCAAACAAAACCAAAAAAGAGCCTCCGAAAAAGGAAAAGAAGAAACATAATAGCAACCAAAGTAACACCTCAAAAATAGATACCTACAAAATGTTTAACCTTCT
Organism: Ignavibacteria bacterium; assembly: GCA_009773205.1. Classification (GTDB taxonomy): domain Bacteria; phylum Bacteroidota; class Ignavibacteria; order Ignavibacteriales; family Melioribacteraceae; genus Stygiobacter. The sequence goes on along the minus strand of WPAE01000068.1, from coordinate 9,938 downwards.
TATCAAAAAAGCCCGATAAATTCGGATAAGCATCCTAAAACACTCTCAAAAACAAAAACGACCAAAAGACCAAAACACCAAACACAAGATAAACCGCCCTACTAAAGGAACCAACCCCTCAAGCGAAAAGCTTCACCCCTGAAAAAAAAAGCAACAACATGCCAAACAGCCCACCGAAAAACTGAGAAACAAAACTAAGAAAAAAAGAAGGGAAGAAAAATGAAACCTGTTGAGAAAACAAAAACACCTCGGAAAAAAAAGGCAAAGAAATAGGCAGCCCAGAGTTTAAAAACACAACAAGCAGCCAAAAAGTGAATCCTGATAACCCCCCAGCACCAAAAATCAAAAAAGAACGGGCCCCTTTTACATCATAACAGCACCCTACAACAAAAAAAAAAAGAGCAGACACAAAACCATGAGCACACCTTAAAGAAACAGAACTCAAAAAAGACACTTCAGAATGAAGCATAAACCCTCTAAAAACAGCTCTTATGTGAAAAACACTAGAATAAGCAACAAGAGCCTTCAAATCGCAAGAAAAAAGACAACACAAAGAAGCAAAAAGCATCCCCACACAACCTAGAACAAAAAAAAAACCAAAACCTGAGAAAAAAAAGGCAAAGAAACGGGCAAAGCCATAGCTTCCGAGCTTTAACAAACAAGCAGCCAAAATCACTGACCCCACAGTAGGAGCCTCAACATGAGCTCGAGGCAGCCACATATGAAACAAAAAAACAGGAAACTTGACTATAAACACTCCCCCCCCAAGAAAAACAAGGAAAAAAGAAAAAAAAAGACCAGAAACACACAACCAACTAACACACCTTCCATTAATAAAAAACTTCAAGAAAACAAGGAAAAAAGGAAGAGAAAACAGAAGAGTAAAACCCAACAAAGAGACTAACCTAAGAAACCGCTCCCCCCTCTTCCCCAATCAAATGATTAAAGAAATAGGTAATAAAAGAAATTCAAAAACAATCAAAAACCAAACAAAACTGCTTCCCATAAAAGAAAAAAAAATACCCACCGTCATCATCCTCACTAAGTCCCTACCAAAAACTATTACCATAACAGCCAATACAACCACTCTCATGAACACAAACCCTTTAGAAAAGTCATCCATAACAAAACCAACAGTCTCCCTCTCAATAAAAAACGCCAAAAAAGCCCCCACTAAAAAAAGAAACTTCGTTCGAAGCACAAAGAGAAAAAATCCTGAAAAAAGAATTAGGGTCACACGAAAATCAGACGACTGATGATGGCAGAAACGCAACGAGCTCCCCCCCCTGCAACCCCCCCCTTCT
>WPAE01000068.1:5142-8575 GCA_009773205.1 Ignavibacteria bacterium | reverse complement strand
CTAGGAAAGAGCAAAAGAAAGAAGAGAATGTGTCTAACGAACACATAAAAAAGGAAACTCAGAAAAAGTGTGTCCTTTAATAGGAAAAGAAGTAAAAACACATAAAGTAACCCCTTTAAAAAATCAAAATACACAAGGGCGAAGCCTTACTAACCCCTCTCAAACAACGAAACAAAAAAAACCCAGTCCTCCTAAAGAAAGCACAGAACCAAGTGAACACAACTCATTAAAAAACTCATAAATATCTCTATACTCAAAATAACGACGAGGCATCCCCATCAACCCCAAGAAGTGTATGGGAAAAAAAGTCAAATTTACTCCCAAAAAGGAAATCATAAAATGAGAAAACAAAAACCGAACATGAAGAGTAGCCCCAGAGAAAAAGTGAAAAAAATTAACAAACCCAGCAAAGATAGAAAAAATTACACCCATAGATAGAGTATAATGAAAGTGAGCAACAACATAATAAGAATCGTGCATACTTACATCCATAGAAGCCCTAGAAAGAATCAAACCAGTCAAACCACCAAAAGTAAAAAGGACTAAAAACCCCACAACCCAAAGAAAAGAAGGCTCCATTTTTATATTAGCCCCATAAACTGTAGCCAATCATGAAAAAATCTTTACCCCAGTAGGGACAGCAATAAGCATTGTAGCAGCCGAAAAATAGGCCCGAGAGTCTAAATCCAAACCAACAGTGTACATATGGTGAGCTCACACCACAAAGCCCAAAAAACCAATAGCAAAGATAGCAAAAACCATACCAACAAGACCAAACACCTTAGACTTAAAAGAATACTGACTTAAAATCAAAGAAACCAGCCCAAAACCAGGAAGAATTAAAATATAAACCTCTGGGTGCCCAAAAAATCAAAACAGGTGCTGAAACAACACTGGGTCCCCCCCAACAGAAGAAACAAAAAAACCAGTATTAAAATTACGATCAGTTAAAAGCATAGTTAGCCCCCCCGCTAAAACAGGAAGAGATATAACCAACATTAAAGCAGTCACAACCATAGCCCACACATATAAAGAAGTATTCTCAAGAGAAACTACCAAAGAACGTCCAACAAAAGCCGTACTAATGTAGTTTACAGCTCCAGCAATAGAAGCGGCCCCAGTTACATGAAGAGAAAAAATTCCCAACTCAACAGAAAAAGATCTCCTAAAATCACGAAGCACCAAAGGAGGATAAACAGTTCACCCAGTCCCAACCCCCTCAAAAAGAGTTCTTAAAACCAGAAAGAAAAAGGAAAAAGGAACCAACCAAAAAGAAAAATTATTTAACCGAGGAAACACCATATCTACTCTCCCACACAACAAAGGAATCAATCAATTTCCAAACCCCCCAATAATAATAGGCATCGCCATAAAAAAAACCATAATAAGGCCGTGCCCGGTAATTATTACATTATATAAGTGCTCCTCCAAAACCCCGCTTCCTCCAGAAGAAAGCTGCAAACGAATCATCCTCGACATTCTCACTCCAACCAAACCAGCCCAAAACCCGAAGAAAAAATATATAGTACCGATATCCTTGTGAGAAACACTAAACAATCAACGAACCAAAACCCAACCTCTAGAAAAAATCCTGAAAAAAGAATTAGGGTCACACCGGCAAGACTCCTTGTATTAAGCCAAAGAAAAATCACCCCTGAATCTGCAATTCAATATTCTAATAAACTACAAGGCCAAAACCCAAACAAGAGAGAGGAAACCTCCTTTAAGAACTTTCAAAATTCCAAATTCTCTCTAAAAAAAAAAGACTAAGCCAAGTGAACACAAAGAGAAAGGAAGAACTCACTTTCACGCAACCATTTGTAAAAAGTCAAAACGAAACCGAGGTAAAGAACCTCGAACAATAATTACTAGCCCCCCTACAAGAATTCTAACACCCAATACCCAACCCCCAAAAAAAACCTCACCAACCACTCACGAAAAAAACAACAAAACCCCGTACTCAGTTAAAAAAATCACAGCAAACAAGACAGAAGAATACTCAACATTAAATCCTCTAACAAGCTCACTTTCCCCCTCAGCAAAATCAAACGGAGCTCGTTGCGTTTCTGCCACCACCCCTAAAATAAACAATCCTCCAAAAAACAGAAACTCAACCAACAAGTACCCCGATCGATAGTGTGTGCAATAGCCCCCCATAAAAGAAAACATAAAAAACCAGAAGAAAGAAGAAGAAATCTCATAAGAAACAAACTGAATTAAAGCACGAACCCCCCCCAAAACCCTATAGACAGAGAACCCCAATCACCCAGAAAAAATCACCCTTCACCCCCCTAAAGAAGAAACAGACAAAACAAAACAAAAAAAAAACATCACTCTCCTAACAACAAAATACTCACTTTCCCCTGTCCAAAGCCTCAGCATAAAAAAAACTCCAATAAAAGGAACCCCCAAAAACATCCATACAACCTTTAAAGGAACAACAAATCCCTTGGCCAGCAATTTGAACACATCTATAAATGGTTGTAACAACCCAAAAAAGGACACTTTCACAGGGCCTAATCGCTCCTGACCAAGCCCTAGAACCTTTCGCTCAAACAAAGTAAAAAAAGCAACTCTCAACATCCTGAAAAAAGAAGACACCAAAAATAAAAAAAAACTAGAGTAGTTTACCTAATAAACGGGTCTTAAGCCCGTCACATTCATTCTGCCACACTAGCACAAAGCCTCCACAAAATACCTATGTAACAACAAAACAAAAACAACAGACTGAACAACGCAAACCCCAACCTCAAATAAAAAAAAAACCAGACAAAAGAAAAAAAGTAGAAAGGAAGAGAAAACAGAAGAAAAGAAAACATATAAAAAAAGACCAGAAAACACGGTTATTATAACATGCCCAGCCAACATATTAGCACATAAACGAAGAACTAAAGTCAAAGGACGAATAAAAACAGACACGCACTCAACTCAAAACAAAAAAGGCCTTAAAACAACAGGAGAGCCTAGAGGAACAAAATGAGATAGAAACAAAACAGCCCCCTTTCTTAGAAAAAATATTACACAAAGAAAAAAATATCTAAGTCTTGCCCATAGACAAAACCACAACTGAGAGGAAATTCTAAAACCAAACGGCACCAAACCAGAAAAATTCACGCATAGAATCAAAAGAAATAAAAAAACCAAAGACACCCAAAAAAGCGACACCCCCCCAAGCTTAAAAATAAAAAAAGAAAAGACGCTTACCCAACCCCCAAAAAAAACTCCCCACCTTAAAACAAAAAACAAGAAACAAAAAACAAGAAACATTCAGAAAACAGAATATCTACTGACCTCAAACTGCGAAAACACACTCATTACAATAAACCCAACCTCTAGAAAAAATCCTGAAAAAAGAATTAGGGTCACACGAAAATCAGACGACTGATGATGGCAGAAACGCAACGAGCTCCCCCCCCTGCAACCCCCCCCTTCT
>WPAE01000068.1:0-5099 GCA_009773205.1 Ignavibacteria bacterium | reverse complement strand
ACTTTTCTTTCTTCTCTAGAAAAGAAAAAAAAACGTCCAATTTTACCTCTAGGAAAGAGCAAAAGAAAGAAGAGAATGTGTCTAACGAACACATAAAAAGGAAAAACAAAAAGAAGCCCCCCGAAAAAGGAAAGGAATAAAACAAAAAGAAGCACATAGAACCCTCGCCCTAATTATTAAAACAAAAGGAAAAATAGGAAAAACAAAGAAAAAACCCAAGACGCCCCCCAAAAAAAAGAAAACAACCTCAAACCTTACTACAGAAGAAAAGAAACGAAAACAAAAAAGAACTAAAAAAAAACAAAAACACATCACCACTCCTAAAAAATGAATACACAAGGGAGAAAAACTCCTTATTAGTCTCAACTCAATTCACTTAAAATTCACCATCCAAATCAACTTTTAAAAACACAGTGTCCCATTCATCCCTTATAGGGTCATAGTCTTCCAGTCCTAGCCAAACCAAAAAAACCCACTTCCTGTCAAGAAATCCAAAAGATTTTTCGTACTCTCTATAGTACTCACTCTTCAAAGCACTAAACCCTCCGCCTAATAAGTTACAAACACCCATTGTATGAATTTCATCGTGATGAAGCATCTCGTCGTAGCCCATCTGGCCCCCGTCTCCATACTCACCTACTCACCTAATCAAACTTCTGTGGTTTATCCCAGAAATATTCCCAAAAAACACCCTACGAAAAACTCCACGAACCTCAAAACCAAAAACAAAACAAACATACTCCATTGTTGTCCATCAGGCCCCCACATCCAAATCATCCTTCACCAAAAACGGATTAGCATCATACGAAGACACCAGCCCCTCCAACCCAAGTTGAAAATCCTCCTCACTAGCTCTATCACAAACCCTTAACTCAACCCCTTCACCTCCCCGCCGCAAGCAGCGCCAAAAAAACTTAAAATAATAATAAAAAAAAATCTTCACGGAAAAAGCTAAAACGCCTCCCGCAACCCACGAAAAGACCGAAAAATAAGGAAAAAACAACACCACCCCTCAAATTCAAATAAAAAAAAACACCTCAACACCAACCCTAACCATAAAACTCAACCAAAAGGGAGAGAAAAAAAACAAAAAACCAAACAAACAAACAGTAAGAAAACCCAACCCCCCATAAAGTCAATACACCCCTAAACAACAAACCAAAAACATAACATTGATAGAAAAAAAAGGTTTAACCTTATTTATATAAACAGAAATCCCCAAAACCCATGGTCCAAGAAACGGGAAAATGGGATAAACCACAAACTCTAACCATCCCAAAAAGGAAAAACAACAAAATAATCTAAAACCCCCAATCAGCCCCCCGAAAAAGGAAATAAACACCACCATAAAAATAAGGGAAACCCTTAAAGAAAATAAACCAGCAAACCTTACTCAAAGAAACCAAACCCAAACCATTAAAAGAAAGAAAAAGAGAAATAACATAGTCATTACAAAAAGTTCCTCTCGCTCGGAAAGCGAACATTACAAAAAAACTCAATGACTAAGACCACATAAAAAAAACAGCTTCCACTGTTTTAACTTTGTTTTGACTTTTCCTGAAAAAGGAACGACAGGCGATGTGTACTAAACCAGAATTCTCATTCACATAATAACCCCCTGTTACTTACCAATCCAAACCAGACAACTTTTTAAAAAAACCCTCAGCAGCAAATATCACTCTTTTTTATAACCAGCATTTTGATCTGTGTAAAAACACCTCCCAAAGAAAAGGACTTACACGACAATACACAAAGAACAGAAAGAAAAAGGAAAAAACAACGAGGTTTATCAACTAAGGTACATGCTTCTCGGCTTGAAAACGGCTCCCCCCAAAATGTTTAACAAAAACACCACTTTAATTAAAGAATACTAGGGTCTCTAATCCTACTAATCATCATTAAAAAAAGGAAAAGAAGATTAAGATTTCACTCACTATCAAACAAACAACTCAATTAAAACAAAAACCAAAGACAGAATAACCGCAGCAGCTGGCACCATTCTTCACATCAAAAAACCTAAAAAAATTCTCCCTTCAAAATCCACAATCTAAAAAACTCTTACAATAAAAAATAATCCACAACAAAAACTTCCGAAGGTCACACCTCAAGTTATCCTCAATTATCAAAAAAAGAATAAAAAAGGGAAGAAAGCCCAGCCCCACCTTAAAAAAAAACTTACTAACCCAGCTCCAACAAGAATAAACAAACTCCAAAGAAAAACTTCATCAAATAAGCAAAACTCTTTAAACAATAAAGGGCCCCCACCGAAAATATAAGAAGAAAGCGCAAGTACCAAAAAAAACACACTTTCAGCCCAAAGAAAATAAACAAAAAAGCCTGCCAAAGCCCAAAAAACCCTTAAAAAAGGGAAGAATAAAGAGCCCCCAAACCCTTCAAAAGAAAAAAAACTCCCAGCCAGAATACTAAAAATCGGCAAAAAAACAATAACAACCGATCTTTTAAATCTCACCGTTCAAGAACGAAGAATCATAACAGCCCGCAAAAGACGAAAACTATACAAACAAGTCAGCATTCTTAAAAAACAAAAACAGAAGAAAAGAAACTCCCCTCTTGAAACAACAACCCCACCGAAAATATGCTTCAGAAAAAATCCTGAAAAAAACTGGCCGCCAATTATAGAGAACAAAGCAACAAAAATCATTAAAAAAGTAAAAGACGAAGCAACAACACCAACCCCCCTCGAAGTCTGAGAATGCCCCCTCCCAAAAATAAAAAAACCAACACTAATAAATAACAACGCCTTAAAAACAGCATGAATTAGTAGAAAAAACACACCCACCTCAGGCCTCAAAAGCCCTAAACCAAAAAACATAAACCCTAATTGTGATAAAGTAGAAAAAGCAACAACCTTTTTCAAATCTACCTCCCAAACAGCCATCACTCCACCAACCAAAGAAGATACAAACCCAAAAACGACCAAAAGCAGCCTCCCAATCCCTCTACAAAAAACCAACCACACCCCAGCAGTGACCAACGTAGAAGAATGAACCAAAGCCGACACAGGAGTTGGGGCGGCCATCGCTGCCGGCAGCCAAGAAAAAAAAGGAAACTGAGCAGATTTTACTAGCCCCCCTACAAGAATAACACTAACCCCCACCCAAGAAAAACCGTAAAGGAAGAAAAAAATTCCTCCAAAAAACAAAGACACATCACCAAACCGATTTATAACACCCGTCTTCAAAGAAGCCCTCACAGAATAACCTCTTCAAAAAAAAGAAATCAAGACCAAAGAAGAAACTCCTAACCCCTCTCACCCAAGAAAAACTAAAATTCACCTTTCACCAAAAATAAAAACGACTATAGAAATCACAAACACCACAAGAGAAAAAAAAAACACGCGATACCTTGCCTCAGCTCTTGTGTAAGAAGAAGAAAAAAAGAAAACAAACACAACAACAAGTATTAAAAAAGAAAAAAACATAATCTTAAACACACTTACCCCAAAAAGGAAAAACACTCCCCCCACAAGAACTCACCCCAACCTTCCAGAAACAAAGCAGAAAAAAGGAAAAAGAAAAAAGTGAAGCAACTTCTCACTAGAACCACATTCTAACATTTTTTAACTAAACTATCCTCACTGTGAAGAAAAATACCTTCCACCCCCAAAGCGATAATTCTAAATAAACTACCTTCACTAAAACCTAACAACCTCAACAGGTATCAAAGAATGCCCAACCCCACAAATCTCAGCACAATGACCGTGGAAAATCCCCCTCACAACAAAAAAAAAACCCACATCAACGCCCTTACCAGGAATACAGTCAACCTTTACTCCTAATGAAGGAACAGCAAAAGAGTGAACAACATCCTCAGACCCAAACTTAAACACACTAAAATCCTTAGAACACATCACCACCCCATTAGAGACGTCATATATTCGTATTCTCTCCAAAGAAAGAGAAGAAAAGAGCAACGTGTAGTGATCAACACTAAACCCTCCATAACTTCCCCTGTTTAAAAAAAAACTTACATCCCAATCCCATTGAACCCCCTTCACAAACCCCTTATACAAGTCCTCACAAGCCTGAGAAAACCTGTCCTCCTCCACATACAAAACCTGAAAAGCAGGAAAACAGAAAACAAGAATAAGACCTACAGGCAATAAAGTCCAAAAAATCTCCAGCGCTCTTCCCTCAACCAGGCCCCTTCTTACCCCCGAAAAAAGACACACCCCAAGAAAAACTATCAAAACCATAACCAATACTAAAACCACTAACTCTATAAGTACATCGTGAAGAGAAACCAAACACATTATAAACAACGAACACCCCTCAGGAAGACCAAAAGTTATTGTCAAAACCCAACCTCTAGAAAAAATCCTGAAAAAAGAATTAGGGTCACACCGGCAAGACTCCTTGTATTAAGCCAAAGAAAAATCACCCCTGAATCTACAATTCAATATTCTAATAAACTACAAGGCCGCGCAAACCTAAGAACGTCCAACCCCCCATAAAGTCAATAAAACAACACTTACCAGAAAGTCCCTCTAACATCCCAAACCAATAACTTCAAAGAAAACCAAAACGGAAAAAGCAACACCAGCCCCTCCTCACACAACAAGCTTGAGCCCCTCAATAAAAAGACCAAAAGTCCCCCATATAAGCTTGTAAAACTCCCAAAGCATTAATCTTTCCTCAACAACAAAACCAAACACAACAAAACCAAACAAAAAAGGAAAAAGAAAAAAAGAAAATTCCGAGAAAAGAGGAAAGCCGAAAAACCAAACCAGCTCCACATCAAAACACAAAAACAACAAAACAAAATAAGAAAATCGCACAGAAAAAAAAGAACGTCCAACCCCCTGAGAGTCAAAACCACACTCAAAAGGAGAATAAAAATATCGATCTTTAAAGAAAAAATATGACACCGCCCCCCATAAACCAACCAATAAAAAAAATACAAAGAGAAAAAATCCTGAAAAAAGAATTAGGGTCACACGAAAATCAGACGACTGATGATGGCAGAAACGCAACGAGCTCCCCCCCCCTGCAACCCCCCCCTTCTATTTCCTTTAATACCTTCACCAATACACACATGTGTGTATACACTCCCAAACACGCAACTATCAACTCCGAAGC
>WPAE01000189.1 GCA_009773205.1 Ignavibacteria bacterium | reverse complement strand
GACCGAGTATTTGGAACTGGACAAACACTCGTACAGGGTGGGCCAATTGAATTCTTTGTCCGGGGAGCTGATGAGTTGTATTTGGATTTAAACAATAGCAAACTCGAAATCAAGTTAAAAATTACTTTGGAAAATGGAAACGATATTTGTTCTGGCCGTATCGTGAGTGCTCTTATTAATATCCTCAATGATTTATTCATGCCAATCGAAATGGAATTGGGAGGGGAGCTTGTCACCGATCCAAATACAAAATATTCATATCGAGCCGTTATCGAAAATATAATCAACTATAATAAGCTCATTGCTGATACTCGACTTTTGGCCGAGCGCTGGAAAAATGATACTGCCATGCACTGCCAAGTAATAAAACCAGCTGGAGAAAATACAGGACTAACTGCTCGAACTGCCTGGCTTGCAAGAAGCCGTGTAGTGATACTCATTGGGCGCCCTCATTTAGAGCATTTCCATAAGGTAAAGCTAATAAATTTCTGCTAACCTTGATTTGAAACTCAAACGCATTTCTAAGGGTAGTGCTTATATTTTGAAAACCATTGCCCGAGAGCAAGAGAACCCTCAAGTGAATTATAATGTTAAAATAATGGAGCCCCCTTTGTTTATTCCTACCAAGCACATTTCTACTGCCTTGAGTCTAGCCCAGGAAAGGGTGCGGCAAATGAAAAAGTACTCAATCCCTTTCAAAACTCTGATTAGAAAACTCTAATAATCGTTAAGGATACCTATGAAATCGACTTTGATAATCGATATCATGGGAAAGCTGCCTGAACTGGTAATTTTAGCGATGGTGTCTGATACGGACATGAGTGGTGGATACCAGGTTTCACCCAAATTCCTTTGCATTCAGACTAATGAGCAGCAAATACCCAGGCTGGCTTATCAACCCAGTTTTGCCAATCGTGACTAGATACGAAGATATTCTGGAGGCCTAGAAGGTCTTGGTTTTGATATTGGTCCGAATTGCTGGCAGCTAACCCGCGAAGTGCTGGTAAACTGCTATAATCTCTAAGCATTTAAAATAACTCCTTGTCCAATTTGGACCGTTCGCTCTCCCGCGGGCCTCGGCTCAGCTCGCTTAGAAATCAAGTTTTCAATACAAACTCCTGCAACAATTAGCGTAATCTTGCTTTGCCAACATAGTGCCCAGATTCAAATCGATAAGAATAAGAACATAATTCCCATTAACTGACTATGAATATTGAAGAAATCAATCATATCCGAAAGCAACTTGTAGCTAATTCTCGCGCAGGCTTTCTTGGTGTATTTGCCTATGATAAATATCCTCCATTGAATTCAATTCAATATCTGGTTCCCTGGTGTTATGTTTCAAAGAGTCAGCCAAATGGGCAAGGCTGATCCCATTGGGTAGCCGTTTTTCACTCTCTACCAAATCGGATAGTATTTCTTGAGAGTTATGCAAGACAACCTTGTGAATTTGGCTTTTGATTTAGAACGGCCCTTCAAAGATTTCATAATCCCATTCAAATGCACGCGGTCGGAACCCAAGACTGTGGTCATTTTTCTATAGTCATTCTAGACCATCGAGAGCAGAAGTATGCCTTGCACTCAATATGGTAAAAATTCCCAACACTTCGAGATATTCGTTCA
>WPAE01000188.1 GCA_009773205.1 Ignavibacteria bacterium | reverse complement strand
TCCTGACTTGTGCCACTTTTAAAAACAAAGTAAAAACATTCGATTATGAGGCAATTATTGGGTTTATTTAGTAATATGTCATACTAAGGGAAACAAATTACTCGATAATTGTGCTATCAATTAGAAAAATTAAAACATCATCCGGTCTGACAGCTGTACAAATTATCTACTACAAAAATAGACGGGTTGTAATTGAAAAACACATCGGAAGTGGAAATACTAATCAGGAAGTCGACTCGCTTATCAAAAAGGCAAAAGAATGGATAGTAAAAAATTCTTTGCAAGACGAGATATTTCCAGAAAAACCAATTGATACGGTTTCTTTATCAGACCTTCAATTTTTCGGAGTTACACACACATTTACGTACCAACTGCTAGAAAGAGTTGCCCGTCAATGTGGTTTTGATATAAATAGAGATCGATTTCTTTTTGATTTCGCCATCATGAGATTGATTGAACCGACTTCAAAATTAAGAGCCATTACATTACTTGAACGCTACTTTAACATATCTTATTCAAAACGTACAGTCTACCGTAGAATATTGCAGTTAAAAAGCAGAAAAGACGCCATAGAAACAATTGCCGTCAAATGCGCAAAAGAAATGCTTCAAGACGATTTGGCTTTAGTTTTATATGATGTCACTACACTTTATTTTGAATCCTTTAAGGGAGACGAATTACGTGTCGAGGGATATTCAAAAGACAATAAATCGCAACAGCCCCAAATTGTTGTGGGACTTATAGTAACATGTCAAGGTTTTCCATTAGGGTACGAAGTTTTTGCCGGCAATACCTTTGAAGGGAAAACAATGTTGACTGTGCTTGATGATTTTACAAAGAAAAATGCAGTAAGGACTCCAATTATTGTTGCAGATGCAGCCATGCTTAGTCAAACAAACATCGAAGAATTGGAAAAACGAAAGTTATCTTACATTGTTGGTGCAAGACTAGGCAATACTTCGTCCAAAATAATTGAACAAGCATACAATAAACTTCAGGATAAAGATGGCAAGACAATACGTATCAAGACAACAACCGGGGACCTCATCATCGAGTTCTCGGCCAATCGTTATCGCAAAGACAAACATGAAATGGAAAAACAAATAGCTAAGGCCAAACAACTCATAGAACGAAGCCAAAAAGTCAAACATGCCAAGTTTATTAAACATAAAAATAAAGACAATCAATACATTCTAAATGAAACTCTTATCGAAAAAACAAAGATGTTACTAGGCATGAAGGGATATTGCACGAACATTCCTAAAACTACACTGTCCAATCAAAATATCATTAAACGCTATCACGACTTATGGCATGTAGAACAATCTTTCCGAATGGCAAAGACTGATCTTGCAAGCCGTCCGATATTCCATCATAAGGAAGAAGCCATAAGATCACATATTCTTATTTGTTTTATGGCTTTAGCAATGGGAAAATATTTGGAGAGCACAACAGAATTTTCATTAAAACGGATTATCGACGCAATCTGGATCGTTACTGATGCTAAGATTCATGATACAACGAACGATAGAGACTTTACTGTTCGATCTGAAATTAGCAAGCATTCACTAGAAATAATAAACAAGCTCAATGAATCCTTGTCATACTAAATGGCACAAGTCAGGA
>WPAE01000187.1 GCA_009773205.1 Ignavibacteria bacterium | reverse complement strand
TGTTATTCAATAATAGTTTTAACAATAGCCTATCTGCCAATGATAAAATAGTTTTGGGTTTTCTTGTTTTATCAATGCGAGTATTCTCATACTCTATTGGTATTGTTTTTCCTATTTGTAATTCCATAAGAAATCTTGCCACGCCTTTACGTGGTTGTTTATTTTGAATATTACTGAATAACCTAAGCCCTTCGCTCCTTTCCTCTTTCAAGGATTTTCTTCACTACTATGGCTTAGTCCGACTCCCATCTTAGCCATTGGTATTTCCTTTAGCTTCCCAAGATGGGTATCCCGTGTTCCGTAATAAAGCCCATCTTCAAGTCATGTCGCCTGTATAACGGTGGGCACATAGCCAGTAAGCAGGTTTCCGCTATGCTTGTCTCTGCATCCTTTGCACAATGCGATTTTGCCCGACAACTTATGCGATTTCGTTACTTCATCTGTGAACCTTTTCTCTGTCCGTTGACCACAGCGGCTTTACAGCTTTTGCAGCGCAGAGCGGTTTGGTAACTCCGCCTGTACGGCGTTACCGATACTTCGACTCTCGTTGCACTTTCGAGAGATTGTATCATCTTTATTACAGCATGTTAAAGAGCATTTCTTTAACTTCACGGCACAAACAAAGTAACACCAAGAATAAAATATTATCTTAAAGACGAAACTTTCAATCTATTTAATCCCCTTGTTAAGGCTGCTTCCGCTCTTGCAACATCAATCTGATTTTTTTGTTCCAATCTTTGTTTAGCTCTTTCAACAGCCTGGCGCGCTCTATCAGTATCAATTTCATCTGAACGCTCAAGTGATTGGGCGAGAACTACTACTTTGTTTTTAAGAACTTCTATCACTCCCCCGCTTATAGCAAAATGAAGTGTCTCACCATTTTGGGTTTGAATTTTTATTTTTCCGACTTCGAGGTTACTTACAATTGGAGCGTGGTTAAATAGAACCTGAAATTCTCCAACCGTACCGGGAACAGTAATGGAAACAACCTCAGCATTAAATGCGAGTTTTGAAGGAGTAACAATTTCCAAAGCAAATACTTTCATGTTATTTCATCGCTTTTGCTTTTGCATAGACTTCATCAATGTTTCCAACAAACATAAACGCTTGTTCCGGAATATCGTCGCATTCACCATTGATAATAGCGGAGAAACCTTTAATGGTATCTGCAAGTTTAACATACTTCCCTTTCATTCCCGTAAATGCTTCCGCCACCGAGAAAGGCTGACTGAAAAATCTTTGAATTCTTCTTGCTCTCTTTACGGTAATTTTATCTTCGTCAGAAAGTTCATCCATACCAAGAATGTTAATAATATCTTGTAAGTCTTTGTAACCTTGAAGAATTTCTTTTGCTTGTGTTGCAACGTTATAATGTTCTTCACCGATGATTCCCGGTTGGAGAATTCGTGAAGTTGAGTCGAGCGGATCAACTGCTGGATAAATTCCAAGTTCTGAAATCTGACGACTCAAAACTGTAGTGGCATCAAGGTGAGAAAATGCAGTAGCAGGAGCCGGATCGGTTAAATCATCTGCGGGAACGTAAATTGCTTGTACAGAAGTTATTGAACCTTTATCTGTTGAGGTAATTCTTTCTTGTAAAGCGCCCATTTCAGTTGCTAAGTTTGGCTGATACCCAACCGCAGAAGGCATTCTACCAAGCAAAGCGCTCACTTCAGAACCGGCTTGCGTAAAACGGAAAATGTTATCAATAAAGAGAAGAACATCCTTTCCTTCTTCATCGCGGAAATATTCAGCAATGGTAAGCCCAGTTAAACCAACACGAAGTCTCGCTCCAGGCGGCTCGTTCATCTGCCCAAATACCAAAGCGGTTTTATTAATAACTCCTGATTCCTTCATTTCTAACCAAAGATCATTTCCTTCGCGGGTTCTTTCTCCAACACCGGCAAATACGGAAAAACCACCATGTTGCTGAGCGATATTATTAATAAGTTCCATGATGATAACAGTTTTGCCTACACCGGCGCCGCCGAATAATCCGGTCTTTCCGCCTTTAGCATACGGTTCAAGAAGATCGATAACTTTTATACCGGTTTCAAACATTTCAGTT
>WPAE01000186.1 GCA_009773205.1 Ignavibacteria bacterium | reverse complement strand
GCTACAACAAAATGTGGATCAGCAGTTTGGATACGTTATTGAGTGCGATCTCGATTACCCAGATCAGCTACATGAATCGCACAATGACTATCCGCTCGCGGCAGAACGACTCCACATAAACTACTCAGTTCTTAGCGGAAAACAGATTCAGATAAATCGGGCCTACAAAATGTCACGATATTCGAAGGTAGCAAAGCTCGTACCGAATCTGATGCCGAAACGCCACTACATCTGTGACTATCTCAATCTCAAATTCTATATGGAACACGGTTTAAAACTAATTCACATTCATCGTGTCATTCGATACAAACAAAGCAGATGGCTTGCGCCCTACATCAAGAAAAACCAAGATCTCAGAATGCATTCGGCTAATGAATTTGAAAAAGATTTTTTCAAATTGATGAATAATGCCGTTTACGGCAAAACATGTGAAAACCTGAAAAAGCGCAGCGATATTCGACTGGTGACAAACGATGTTGATCGTAAAAAGCTTTCAGAAAAGATCGAATGCATGGGATTTCGCATATTTGGTGAGAGTCTTTCTGCCATACAGCTAGCAAAAGCATTCACCAAAATCGACAAGCCTACGCAAGTTGGGCACAAAACTCTGGAAAACAGCAAGCTCTTAATGCTCGACTTCATGTACAACTTCATCAAACCGAAATACGGCGATAAGGCACAGCTTCTGTTCACAGATACAGATTCGCTAATGCTAGAGATCGAAACTGCTGATATCTATCGCGACATGAAAGAGCATAAAGAGCTTTTTGATTTCAGCGGTTACCCAAAAGATCATTTCTGCTACGATCCTACAAACAACAAAGTTATCGGCAAATTCAAAGATGAAGCGAATGGATTAATAATCATCGAGTTCATCGGCCTTCGCCCAAAGATGTACTCCTACAAAGTGCTGAGCGAACACGGCATTCAAGAGAAACATCGTGCGAAAGGCATAAATTCTGCTGCATCTCGTAAATTGAATCATGATGATTATCTTCATCAACTCAATTTGCCAACCGAAAATTATCAGAAAAATCGTCGAATCGGATCAACCCTACACAAACTATATTCAATGGAACAAGACAAGCGAGGCCTCTGCTCTTTCGATGATAAGAGATTTATTCTAGAAAACGGTAATTTTTTAAATTTAATACATTGCATTGTTTTTTTTCTATTTAGTTTTTTTCTATATAATTTAGAAATATTTTTATCTAACTCATATCGAATGTGAATTTTTGCATTTCAGGTATCGATACTCTGGCTTTTGGTCATTGTGCGCTAAAAGCAATAATCAATGATACTACTCCTGACACTTGTTCTTCTGATCTCGTTCTTTCTGCCGCGCAGGCTGAGACTCATTTCACACGTGGCAATTTCAGGACTAAAGATTTTCCTGCTGGACAGGATCCACGTGCTGCTCTTGCTAGCGCCAGACTCACTCGTGCATCTATTCAGATTCAGAAGCAGACAGTGAACACAGAGAGATTCGATTTGCCACTCGCCAAATCAATTGTAGCAGCTGTTGTAGCGCACAGCTACCACAACTTCGTGGACCCGGATCTCGGACCAGATGAGATTACAGAACTTCACAATACTGCTCGCAGTTTCTACAATTCTGGCATGGATCTGAATGAA
>WPAE01000185.1 GCA_009773205.1 Ignavibacteria bacterium | reverse complement strand
TTCTGATTAATATCAATAACTGCATGTGTGAAAGAAGTTTCTGCTTGCCACCATCATACGACCAGGATAAATACTTCATTTATTAACTTTGCTGTGAACTCAGTAGAACATTTGACCTAAGTGCCAGTTCCAACCATTTGTATAAAAGTTCCTATTGACTATATTAAGAGGACATTAAAAAACAAGAAAGAAAAAAAGAAATTCCCTTGCTGCGACAAGTGGAAATGTTCGGGCGAAAGGTGTCCCTGAAAAGGGCACAAGCCAACTAATTGAAGAGGCTTCACCTTCGCGAGTATCGAAGTCCTGTAAGGGAAATGCTCTTCCCATTACAGGGTTACTCTTCGATATTCCAAAAGCACACGAGAATGTTCTACCTGTATTCTATTATGCAGAAATTATTATTATGCAATTACAATTTAAAACATTTTGCTCATGTTGGTAACATACTTTCTCTGTTCCGAATTATTGACATGAATGATGAAGAAGCTGAATTTGAGAGGAATACACGCAAGTGGCTATTTTTAGGTTAATGACTTTGACTTAGGAAGGAGGGAGAGAAACGCGAGCAACTGTCGACTACTCAACTTGGATCCATATATACATTAAAGACCACGAGGAATTAATTTGGAAAATTGAAATCAATTGAAAATTTGACCAAATATTATTAAAATTTCTGGAAATTTTCTCAAAATTATATAAAAATTTATTTGTAGCATCATATAAGTTGATTTTAAATAAAGTATACAAGTATTATATCTAGCTCCCCAAGATTGATCAGGTCGAGTTAACTCTTTGCTCGACCGGAACAGACTCTTCTCAAAATGAGGCGTGGGTTTCCAAAATGATAGGGTTTAATCCCGTCAGGCCCATGAAATGTTGGTCGCCATCGGTCTCTGACGATGAATAGGCCGTTGCTCGAGCAAAACTGGACCGTTCTCTGAAAAATTATGATGTCATGTCTTTATCCAAAATTCTATGAAATTTCCATGAACTCATAAATTACAGCCATTAATCGATAATAATTTGGTTGCTTTTGATAAATTCTGCGAAGAGACCATTAATGTGGATTAGAACAGCCTTCGAAAAGTATAAATACCAGTTCAGTTCACGGCTCCGGGCACAAAAGCTGTTCCGCTAAACAGAGATGTCAGTTTTACTTTTGCAGTTGGCACAAATTGAGATCAAAAAAGCTAGGGAAAACACTAACGTTTGTTATGTTGAGTCCACTCCTCTTTCATGGCCCTCGTACATGTACTCATATTTGTACTTTGTAATGGATTACTTTGTAATCCTTCCGGCTTGTCATTATTTTCCAATATTCATGTACATGTACATACCGGTATAGGAAAATAATGACAATGCGGAAGAAGTACATGGGTTTCTGTGCATGCTGAACACCTTTTTAAAGTAGCAAAAATACTACATTTAAAAAGACTGCACTAGCCAATTTTGAAAATCTTCAAGGGAAACTACAGGAACTATCAAAAATCAATAAATATCGAGCTCGGTTTTAGTGTCCTCTGCGAAACTCTTGTGGAATTCTGATTAATATCAATAACTGCATGTGTGAAAGAAGTTTCTGCTTGCCACCATCATACGACCAGGATAAATACTTCATTTATTAACTTTGCTGTGAAC
>WPAE01000184.1 GCA_009773205.1 Ignavibacteria bacterium | reverse complement strand
AACCGTCCTCTGAATGTAATCTATCAGGATCCCGATGGACCGAACGCGCTCACCCAGGATCAACTCATCGACTTCATCTTTGGAGACGATGAGTATTGATTCAATTCCTTTTCACTTTCACTGACTTCTGAATCAGAATCGCTTTCACGCTCTTGCGATAAACCTTCGCTCATGTTCATTTCTAAGAGTCTGAAAGAATTTAGTTTGAATTTTGAATTTTTGAATTTAGTTTACGAATTTCCTCGCCAAATAATTTCTTTAGTTGCCGGAATACCAATTCGCATGAGTGTGAGATTTTCCTTCAGAGCCTTAATGCCACTTCTCATTTCTCTTCAAATTTCAATTGTAGTTTCGGGCACGCATTAGCACCAATGTAAGTTATTCGTTCTTAACCATAATACACTTCTCATTTCTCTTCAAATTTCAATTGTGGTTTCGGGAAACCCACTCTGAGCAATGTAAGCTAATCGTTCATAGCCATAATGCACATCTCAATTTTCATTAAATTTCAATTGTAGTTGCCGGGAGAGAATCCGCACCGGGTGAGTAATTCCTACATACTCATAATGCACTTTCTCTGTTCTGTTGTACTCAAATATCAAAACTTGTTGCGTGCAGCCAACTCGCACCAACGTTAGGATACATTTCTCAAGAAAGCCTTAACGAGGGTTAGAGGATTTCGCATTAGAATCGTCCTTTCTATAAAAAGCCTAGTTCACAATTAAATTTAAAATTCAATCAAAAGAAATGGATTCATTCTTTCATTTTCATCATCCAACTTCAATAGTTGTAGCCGGGCCAACACGCTCGGGCAAGACATATTTTGTAATCAAATGCCTTAAGCACACTCTTATTCAACCATTTCCAAATCGCATTCTACTTCTTTACAAGGAGTGGCAACCAGCATACGACGAACTTAAAACTATTATTCCAGCGATTGAATTTGTTGAAGGACTTGATACTGGTTTACTGAACACTCTAACGAGTGCTGATAAGAACCTTGTGATTATTGATGATCTCATGTCCAGCGCTGGGGATTCTAAACAAATTTCCAAACTTTTTACCCAGGAGTCACACCATAAAAATTTAACTGTGGTCTTTTTGGTGCAAAATTTGTTTTACCATGGAAAGGAGATGCGTAACATCAGTTTGAACGCGCACTATTTGGTGCTCTATAAAAACCCAAGGGATAAATCCCAAATTCGATATTTGGCACAGCAAATTTTTCCAGAAAATACAAAGTTTCTTGCAAACTCATTTCTACACGCAACAAATCACCCTCACTCCTATTTGGTTCTTGATCTGCATCCGGATACGAGTGAAGACTTTCGAATTGTAACAAACATTTTCCCCGAGGATACAATCCGATTTTACTTACCATCAACAGTATAAAAGGGAACAATGCCTAAGAGCAAGAAGCCCACTCTTACGAAAACTATCAAGTTTCTCTCTGTTTGCCAAAACCCGCATGTTGTTTCGCATATCATCGCCAAATCCCCCGACAACCTTGTGAAATCCATCTGTAACGCTGCTATTAACGCTGCTCTGGGCGAAGTGGTATTGAAGAAAAAAGCCAAACGAGTTCTGTCTTCGAACAGACAATTTATTCAGAATTTGATTAAAAAGGGGGAGACTGTAGAAAAGAAGAAGAGGATTCTTTGCCAGAGAGGCGGAAGTATTTCAGCTACTGTTCTTCCACCCCTTCTACGATCAGTGCTTAGCAGTATCGGCACAGCTTTTATTTAATGGCTGGCAAGTATAAAACGATGACCCTGATTGAAGAAGGGGAATTGGAGCGCCTCCGACAGCGTCAGATAAAAGATTATAACCCTGCTTTAAAATCCCTTGTTTTTGTTCAAAATCAAATTGAAAAACTTTTTAATGATTCAGAATTAGATGATGAAAGTAAACACAAAATCTTATGTTTTTTGCAAAATAAATTTGGGAACATTTACAAAAA
>WPAE01000183.1 GCA_009773205.1 Ignavibacteria bacterium | reverse complement strand
ATAATTTTGTATTGGGGCCGCGGAACACAAAAAAGCGGTAATGGGATAGTTTTCCAAAAATAGATTCCTCCGCGATGAGTCATTATGTCACATGACCAGTGTTGAGCCATAGATAATAATGTTGTAAAGCGGCTGTGAGATAGTTTTCAATATTCCTCCGCGATGAGTCATCATGGCACGTGACCATTGTTGATGTAGAGAAGATAATGAAGTAGGGGCAGATGAGTCATCAAATGTAACATGGCACGCGACCAATTATGTGAAGATGTAAGAGATAGTTTTCAATCTTCCTCCGCGATGAGTCATCATGGCACGTGACCATTGTTGAGGTAGAGAAGATAATGAAGTATGGCGGCAGATGAGTCATCAAATGTAACATGGCACGCGACCATTTATGTGAAGATGTAAGAGATAGTTTTCATTAATATTACTCCGCGATCACAAAACATTGATTTGGTTATCTCTCGGTTTGGGCGCATGTGAGCGGGTTCTCGCGTGGAAAATCGTAATCAGCTCGAGAAGACCTTTCATTTGACTCCATACATGATCATACTTTGATGATATATAGTGATTATGTAAATTTTGTGTGTATGGGTGTACATTGATCATGTAATAACTTCACAGAGGTGCATTTTCACGATTTGTGACTATAGAGAGTTATACTCAGCTCGATGAGACCTTTCATTTCAGGTACAATATGCATATGTACAAGAGAAAAAGTATCAAAGGTAACTTCTCGACCATCAAAATGTATAGGGTGGGCTCGTTATACCCCCAATAACTTAGTAGTCTTAGATTTTCACGCTTTGATGCTGTTGAGACATTTACTCAGCTTGTCGAGTCGAATCTTTTTCTATATAATTTTCTCATGATTCCAAGAAAAAGTTTTTTAGGGTATGGGTCACCCCGAACGAATAAAAAATCGACTTTGAACTATTTTTAATAAAACAGAGAAATTTTCTTAGTGTGCTTTTTGACTGTTTTCTTACTGTACGGGTCCGATTCTATGGGAAATTATCTAGAGAGCAGGTTTTGAACTCCTGGTCTCGTTGGTAGAGGGGCCCAAACATGGCGTTCCGTGACCTCGGAAAATATCGTTATAACCACTTACCTTTTTCCTTCTTACATTTTCACGTTCTGGTGCCTTTGAGACTTCGATGCAGCTCGCCGAGACGAATCTTTTGATATATAATATTGCCAGGATCGGAAGATGAAAATTTTTCACGTGTATTTTGCCCATACATTTTCTACAGGGACCTTGGGCGCCGCACAACTACGCACAGGAACGTCGCCGCGCAGGGGGACCACCATATTCGTGATCAGGGGGTCGAACTGTACCAGAATATGTGTAATATTCCCGGAATTCGAAGAAAAAATTTTACACGTAATTTTCCATGTAAAAAGTCTAAGTCTAAGATAGTCTAAGAAAGGATGAAAAAATTTCTAAGTGTTGGAAGTTTGCCTAAGCGAAAAAAAAGTATGCGTAAAAATTTACGTGTGCGAAAAAAAAATTTAAAAAAAAATAAAAAAAAAAATTTCCCAAAATGTTTAAAAAAATTTTTCGCCGAGGGGGGGGTCCTATACTTTGGCTTAGAAGTAGCCCTTAGAAGTAGTACTACTCGGCTCATTTGGGGTCCGGAAACCACCCG
>WPAE01000182.1 GCA_009773205.1 Ignavibacteria bacterium | reverse complement strand
GGGATGACAAAATAATATAAAATAAAACTTTTTTTCTATTCTGATTCCACCAAGGCCAATTTAACCACCAAGGCAACTACGACCAAGGCTAATATAGGCCGCTGAAAATGTTGAGCCTATTAAATAATTATAAAAACTTATATTGTAATAGTGAAATGTTGGGATTTATAAATAATTATAATATATTAATTTTTTTATTGTTAAAGATTCAAGGTATATTCAACCAAGGCCTTATTAATCAGGACCAATGTAAAATGTTGTCCTCACAGTTATATATTAGCAATGGTAGAGTTTCAGAGGTTGCATTGAAGGCAGCAAGGAAACTACTCGCAAGCGCAGATTATATAGAGCTTACCAAATAAAATTAATTTATAATTTGTTGATGCAACATCAGGGGTAGTAGATTCGCTCAATTAATTTCATATCCTTTATGCAATGCACTCTTGAGTTAGTATAATATAATCAGACCGCTTAACATTCCTCCGCAATATTATTTTATTTCCTCATATTGCGCAATATCAGCTCATGGAAATTCCAGACATTTCGCAATAAGTTCAAAATTGGAAATGCCAGACATATTTCGATATAATTACTGTGCCTGAGTGTGTGGGCGGTAATAAACAACATTGTCTGGAGCAATGATGAGATATGTTACTATAATTAGCATATGACTCATTGTAGCATAATGAAAACACTGAGATCAACAGTGATTAAATCTGTCGCAATAATTTCATCATGGAAATTCCAGACACATTTCGCAATAATTTCAAAAATGGAAATTCCAGACAGATTTCACAATAATTAATGTGCGTGGGTGTGTGGGCGGTAATAAACAACATTGTCTGACTAAATGATTACGTAGCTACTATAAATAGCAAATTAGTCAATTATTATAAATATCGCCAGACATAATAAATTTTTATATTCTCAATCTTACATTTATTTCAAATTCTTATTTTAAGGTTCAAATTTATGATGGCGCAGAATTCGAAGTATCAGAAGTATCCGAAGGCAACATACGAAAATGTGGTGGATCAAATCTTTCATGAAGAGAATGCTACATCGATGCACATCAAGTATGTCCTTCGCGATGGAGTGCCACGAATCGGGTTGAGCGAATTTGTGCAAAACCAGGATGGCGAATGGTTCCCCGGCAAGCGTCATTTCTATATGTCTCTGAATGGATGGACGGAGTTGTTTAAGGCGATCGAGCCATTCAACGAGGCGGTAATGCAAGGTATATGCTTTCCAAACTATAAATTGAACCTGACGCCATTTTTGTATTTTAATTTCTAGAATTAATTTTTCAAGTTTAGTTATTATAATATTATTTATCAATCGAATTCTAATAAGATGTCGAGAGTCGTGGAGATGGTGACGCCAGCGGGAGCGGTGGATCTAACGAGCGCGGAGGAGATGGAAACGGACAAGTTCTGGAGAGAAATCGGCGAGTTGCTGGCAGCACAGCCGTTCGCGGAAGTATCAGCGCCAGACGAGGTCGGCCACCCCTCAAGCTCGCTGCTCATAGACCCGCGGGTGGGAAGGCATCAAACTACAAGTTCAATATCCGAAGTGCCACCCCTGCGACTCCGGATACCAACCCTCGCGCACGACCCAAGTACGAGAGGCAAAACGCTGTTACCGAAGCCA
>WPAE01000181.1 GCA_009773205.1 Ignavibacteria bacterium | reverse complement strand
ATTTGCTTGTTTTGGCCTATAATTTACTCACTGCAAACGTTATAATTCATCCTCCTTTCCAGCAAAATAGAAACGGGAGGTAGGGCCTTTTTGGATGGAACCTATGTAAATGTGTAGACAATCCGCAAAAGTTTTGAAAACGAGAATTATTTAGTAGATATCAGGGTAAAATTTCCGATCTTAGAAAAGGCATCTAAAGCAAAAAACACCATTAGACAACTGAGGTTTCTTGTGGGAATACAGAATATTTTCCGGAACTTGTGATTATACACTGTTTTTCCGAGTCAAAAAATGGATTTTCCGGTAAATTTCCTAAGTGCCACTATTTCTCTTTGGTCCTTTTCAGAATCAATTTATGCTTGGTTAATATGTATAAAATGGTCTTCTGCAAATTAAAATTACTGACTCCTTACTAGACCACTTTTAAAAATTATAGATCTAAATCGATTTCTGTTCTCCTCTTTTTGAAAATCTTGGAGACAATGCATTGCCCGTCCCTTCTACGTAAGAAAACATAGTGTATTTTATCTATAATACTCTCGCTTATAGAGTCTAAGAAAAAGGTCCAAATTCAAATATTGTCTTTTCTGACTTTTCCAGTTACACTAAACCTCCCCCTACACTGGGTTCGGCCAGCAGTACGGGGTCTCTCTAGAGGCCTTAGGCGCGCACTTTGCTGGGGCTCGATTACCCCAGCTAGGCCGGGTGAGCCTCTTTTCCTGTCATCGGTCTCATCTGCTGGTGGCAGATCCAAGACGGTGTAAATTTGTCGGTTTGCTGAGTGTGTTATTTCTCTTGGAATTTTTTGGGCCCAGGAGGTTTGTCGATTTTCGGACCAAAGACGGGTCATCAGCTCACACCAAATAACCCCTTAAAGCCTTCAGTCATTGTTGTTATAGCCTTTAACGCTATTTGCCCGTGAATAGATTTCAGCAGGAAATTCAAAGCCATTTTTTTCAAAGGCAACTTTCATCTAGTCATTCACGAGGCGCAGTTCACGGAACCCCATCGCAAGAATTGGAGAGTAATGGGATAGAAAATTTCTGGAAATAATTAGCCACAACAGAATTCAAATTTATCTATAAGTTTAGGAAGAATGATACGAGCAGTAATTAGGTGGGAAAGATTCACTTTTTTCTACAGCAAAATACCCTAGCATACCTCTCCGTCAAGCACAGCATTAAAGTTTAGGAGCTCTTCGGGAAAGATACCACGAATTTCAATAATATAACAATATTATTATACATAACATAACTATTATCTAAACATAGCAACTATTTGCAAAACATAGCAACTATTTGCAAAACATAGCAAATATTTGCAAAACATAGCAACTATTTGCAAAACATAGCAACTATTTGCAAAACATAGCAACTATTTGTAAAACATAGCAACTATTTGCAAAACATAGCAACTATTTGCAAAACATAGCAACCTTTTGCAAAACATAGCAACTATTTGCAAAACATAGCAACTATTTGCAAAACATTGCAACTATTTGCAAAACATAGCAACTATTTGGAAAACATAGCAACTTTTTGCAAAACATAGCAACTATTTGTAAAACATAGCGGCCCGTATGCAGGATACTACTAGGCTAGTTATAACTAGGCTAGTTATTGCTAACCTAGTCGTATGCACGATGCGTATGCACGAACTGCAACTAGGTTAGCAATAACTAGCCTAATTGTACCTAGCCTTTTATAAGTGCAAATTCCATATTTGGCAATAGAAACAATGGGAGCCAAAGGAGTCAAGTTTGTGCGAGTTTAATCCAGGTCGCGTGCTTTGTAGGAAAATAGGGGTAATGAAGACAATTTTATTTTGCAATCATCCCATAACGTCAGAATGAGCAGGAGTCATCCAATCAAAACGAAAAGCAATACCAAACCGCCAATAGATTCATTCAATTAGGCGATCTACAATTAGGCGATCTAGATAGATCTCTCTCAATCTAGGGAAATCTAGTTATAACTAGGGTAGTTATTACTAGGAAGAACGTTTCCTGCATACCAAAAAGCATAGTTTTACGAGGGGTAGTTATAACTAGCACAGACGCCCTAGGAACAACTCTTCCTGCAAACCAAAAATAGTAATTACTAGCTTTCCAGTAATAACTAGCCTAGTAACAGTTTCTGCATACGGGCCAGTAACATTTTGCAAAACATAGCAACTATTTGCAAAACATAGCAACTATTTGCAAAACATAGCAACTATTTGCAAAACATAGCAACTATTTCCAAAACATAGCAACTATTTGCAAAACATAGCAACTATTTGCAAAACATAGCAACTATTTCCAAAACATAGCAACTATTTGCAAAACATAGAAATTTTTGTGTAAACATAGCAACTATTTGCTAAACATAGCAACTATTTGCAAAACATAGCAACTATTTGCAAAACATGGCAACTATTTGCCAAACATAGCAACTATTTGCAAAACATAGCAACTATTTGCAAAACATAGCAACTATCTGCAAAACATAGCAACTATTTGCAATACATAGCAACTATTTGCAATACATAGCAACTATTTGCAAAACATAGCAACTATTTGCAATACATAGCAACTATTTGCAAAACATAGCAACTATTTGCAAAACATAGCAACTATTTGCAAAACATAGCAACTATTTGAAAAAACAT
>WPAE01000180.1 GCA_009773205.1 Ignavibacteria bacterium | reverse complement strand
GAAAACTGAAATGAAAACATTAACTATTCCAACGGGCTCGACCTCCATTGACTTTGATGGTGTGTATTCGGGAATATTACCTGAGCGTACACTTATTGGGTTGGTGCTAGATCAGCGGGTAACTGGGCATTGGAACCGTAACCCTTTTGTTTTTCAACATTTTAATCTATCAAGTATTGCTTTGAATGTGAATGGAGAAAATCTCCCGCGTATAGCGTACCAACCAAATTTTGCAGCCGCCTCAAGCGAATATATAAGGGAGTATTTGGGCGTTCTTGAGGGTCTATCGATTGACACTGGAAATAAATCTATTGCTTTAACGCCAGCCCAGTGGGCTACCGACTATCCCCTATTTATTTTTCGTATTTCACCAGGTGGATTACCAACTCTACCAAAAACGGGAGCCGCCAATCTAAGCATTAAATTTCGCGATCCTACTCCAAACATTATAACCGTTATTGTGTACTCCGAATTTTCAAATTTTCTCGAAATTGACCGAGACCGCAATTTGGTGATTGGCTAAGAGAAGCTCAAACTCGGCACCCATACATGGAATCCACGGGCATACCAGTTGGGGCAGATAGTGAAGGAGGATTAACAACCAGTGATATTGACGATTTCCTTCACAGTTACTTTTCACCATTCAATTCACATATACGGTACTTAGGCACATTTCCTTTTGACCATTTTCCTCATGCTAATTTCACTCAGCCATCATTACTCTCCCATTCTCTTTGCTGTATTGTAAACATTGACCCTTCATCTCAACCTGGCAAACATTGGGTAGCATTTTACCGAGAAAAAGACGCTCCCGGGCACAAACAAATAGAATTTTTTGATTCATATGGGTATCCTCCAACCGCATATAATTTTCCACCTTTTACCTCTATTTCTCTCGTTTCAAATACCCACGGCCTTCAAAGCTATGCTACCAATGTCTGTGGGCAATACTGTATTCTATTTCTTCTACTTCGCTTCGCCTCGACTAACTTACACAATATCCGCAGTAGATTCAAAAATGTCATTAATTTTCTAGTGCACCTTTCAAAACACTCGCCACTATACCGAGATATAGTTGTTAAGCGAATATTTGATAAAAATCGCTCGCAACTAAGACACCAAAATATGGGACCACCACTAGCCGTTTTCCAAAAGCATTTTAAATTACCTTCTATGAGACCTATTCAAAGATCCTGTCCTTTTCAAGCTCACACTACTGCTCTCCTTTCTCATGCACAACTTGATTCTTTTTAACGCATATCTCTTTTATTTAACACTTACATTTCTGAAATAAAGATAATAATGAATGACATATGAATTTGCGAATCAGGTGAGGTGAAGAAGGTGAAAGATTAATGAATAGCCATGAACGATACAGGATTTTGGGAATCATATGCGAGGAATTAGGTATAGCATTTAAGAAGTTTAAGTTTCTTCCCGGGAGGGTGGAAAGTGGTGGAAGAGAATGAGTGTGAAACTAGGCGCCTGCCTTTCCCATGCTGTAACTGAGAAGAAGCATGCCGAGTACTAATTGAACTTGTGGAAGTGGTGGGTTCTACGGATGAGGAGGAGGAGGAGGATGGGAGGGAAAAATGAGAGAGGTACTCCTTTTTCACAATTAAATCAGATGGGCTATGCTGAGTATTCCCGCTAAACACCTCCTTTAAAGCGGT
>WPAE01000179.1 GCA_009773205.1 Ignavibacteria bacterium | reverse complement strand
TTCGACAAGGCGGGCGACTGGAAGGGCGAAAGGTTGAGACTCATTAAGTCGGCGAAAGGCAATTTGTTCGTCAGATGGACTCAACTTTCTGGCAATCTCGAGAGGATTATGTATCAAATGCATCGAGATTCATGTTCCCGTTGACGAATCCAGCCGGCGTGCCCGCCAAGTAAAAAAGCACAAATGATGCATATACTCGGTTGGATTATAAGGATAACACTTACTGTCCCACGTTTGGAGGCCGGCATGGCATTCATGTGCATGATAACAGCAATGCGAATTAATGATTTGCGAACTTTCCTTCCTCCTACGAAGACACGACTGAACGCGGAACGTACACATTCACGGGCAGCTAGAACTGTAAAGTGAGCGACCTGGATGTGTTCGTGCCCGTTTTGATGTCGCATGTGAAGGTGATCTGTGTCATATCGAAGTGCTTGTTTTGCGAGGCATTTGTACGCTGCAGGATTTCACAGAGCAAAGCAATCTGCACAAATCCGAGAACACAGTCCACCTCAGATTCATTCCCAATTGATAGCGCTTATGTTTATAAAAAGCAAAAAGCACAGAAAA
The DNA here is from genome assembly GCA_009773205.1 of Ignavibacteria bacterium. Lineage (GTDB taxonomy): Bacteria > Bacteroidota > Ignavibacteria > Ignavibacteriales > Melioribacteraceae > Stygiobacter. Next base: position 1,888 of record WPAE01000179.1, on the reverse strand, counting down.
ACGGCAATATTTGTATACTCGTATAGTGTTCGCAACAACGGCTTTCCTATGCATGTAAAATGAGCCCTTTTTGAGAAAACAATCGTTAACTACGAATATGTATTTCGATGTTAATTATTGAACAAGATTTATTAGTGTGAAACAAATTAACATCACTTTTCAATTATTTCATCGATTATTAGTTTCTTTGTTAAAAGGAAGTTTTCAATTCAGATTAATTTGACGCAAAAATATAATCCATGAATCAATTTCCTATTTAGATTGCTAGAGAATAAAAATGAAACTAATTTATTTTTTGCATACACTCTCAAAATTTGGCTCCAATATATTTGACTTAATTTATTTCTAAGAAATCAAGCAGGCTTTGTAAATGTGGGATTTCATAAAGTGCTTCCGGATCTCAAGAATTTTCAAAATGTCGGGATTTTCTAAAAAGTCCGATTGACAAATTAGCCTTTTCAAAATTTTTGACTAATTTGCAGGCGCGGAAAGAGGGTTTGAACCGGCGAATACGAAAGAATAATTTTGAATTTTCACAATATTTTAGCGGTATGTTCTTCGCCTATTCGCTATTTACATAAATTAGTCCCAAAATCACAAATCTTTGCTCGAAATTTAAATTTTCCCATCTCGTTTGTTTGAAAGATAGGGATATTTTTGAGAAAAATTTGAAAGTTTTTGCTGAAAATTCAATAGACAAATTGAATTTTATATATTTTTTGGAAAAGGTGTTTCTAAAAATAGATAGTTCGGAAATAACATTATTTATCTACAGTATATTTTCCGGTTCGGGGAGATATGTCGGAGCTTGTTTTTTATCAGTTAATTGATTATTCTCTTAAGAGCGAATCGCGAAAGTGCGAATTCCCTCAAGTCCGAATCGGGCAAAGGCTAATTCCTTAAGTCTGCCGTTATTTGGGAAATGATAGCATGTCCAAGTGAGAGAGTGGAAAGAGAGCGTCGATCAACATGCACAAGAATGGACATGCTATCTTTTCCCAAATAACGGCACATGTAAGCATGTCCAAGTGAGAGAGTGGAAAGAGAGCGTCGATCAACATGCGCAAGAATGGAAATGCTATCTTTTCCCAAATAACGGCAGATGTACCATAGGCAGAAAAACTGTACACTATAGTGTGACATTGTACCATAGGCACAAAAACTGTACACTATAGTGTGACATCTGCCGTTCTTTGGGAAATGATAGCATGTCCAAGTGCGAGAGTGGAAAGAGAGCGTCGATCAACATGCGCAAGAATGGACATGCTATCTTTTCCCAAATAACGGCAGATGTACCATAGGCACAAAAACTGTACACTATAAGCATGTCCAAGTGAGAGAGTGGAAAGAGAGCGTCGATCAACATGCGCAAGAATGGAAATGCTATCTTTTCCCAAATAACGGCAGATGTACCATAGGCACAAAAACTGTAAACTATAGTGTGACGTACCATAGGCACAAAAACTGTACACTATAGTGTGACATTGTACCATAGGCACAAAAACTGTACACTATAGTGTGACATCTGCCGTTATTTGGGAAATGATAGCATGTCCAAGTGAGAGAGTGGAAAGAGAGCGTCGATCAACATGCGCATGAATGGACATGCTATCTTTTCCCAAATAACTGCAGAAATGACAATGGTCTTGAACGAAAGGGGAAATGGTAAGTCATCAATTTTGAATTGAGATTTTTTGAAGTTAAATTTTAAATATTAATGGGTTTGACGCCCAAACGCCTAAACATTTCCCATTAGTTTTCTTAATTTTAATTAGAGTTATTAAACCTTTTCAAAACTCCATGAAACATGCGTAGCTTTCATTAAACGTAGCTTATGAATGTAAAATATCGTTAAAATCCATTTAGGTTTTGCATGGTTGAATAGATT
>WPAE01000178.1 GCA_009773205.1 Ignavibacteria bacterium | reverse complement strand
GATATTCGCAAAAAAAAATTTTTCGAGTGACGTGGTGTCATCAGGAAAAATTTTCAGGTTTTGGGTACTTTATTCCGGCCCGGCCCGGCCCCGGCCCAAAAGTCCACCCGGCCCCAACTATAAAGTTTCTAGAGCTCTTTCCAACGGTGCATAATTCAGCCCTCTAGCACGTATACTTTTTATTTTGACCCCCAATGCCGTTTCTGCCCCACTTTTATTTCGGCTATCTTTTTATGCCTTTTTAGGCCTAAAAATTTTCAAAAAATAAGTTTTTCTAAAAACGACGCCAATCGATAGAGAATCATCGAAAACCTATATTGGAACCATTCCCGTCGAGAAAAACTCAAAATTACGACTTTTGGATCAAATTTACAAAAACGGGTTTTTTGACCTTTTGGGTAGTTTTATAAGTCCCCGGGCCCAGCCGCCGGCAGCCAGCCAGCCAGCCAGCCCGCGCGCAGTCATTTCCTGGTCAGAAAACTGAGTTCTATCCAATGCAATAGAAGAGAGACACAGAGGACGTACCAATTTGACAACACGGTACCACAAACATGGCCTAAAACCACATAAAATGACCAAAAAATGAACTTGTAAAATTTTTCAAAATTTTTTCAAATTTTATATTTTAATAAAAATGATACCATTAGATAGAGAATCATTGAAAACCTATTTTAGCACATCAAAAATAATTTTAACGTGCAAGAAAAAAAGTTCAAATTTTTTTTACATTGTGCAAAAGTACTACTTTGTCCCAAGCCACAGGAAAATCAAAAGTGTTGGAAGGTCGGCTCAGAGGTGTTTCTAGTACAATCGAGTCCGCTCTATCCAAAGAAATAGAAGATAGTCAACCAAAATCAACAAATAAGACACGAGGACAACTCAAACATGACCAAATCTGAGCAGTTTGAACTTGTAAAATTTTTACAAATTTTTTTAAATTTTATTTTTTAATAAAAATGATGCCATTAGATAGAGAATCGTTCAAAACCAATAGTAAACCATCTAACATAATTTTAAACAGTGTTACAACTTGGTACAGACTAAAAAAACGCAGAGTTCAGGATTGCTTTCAATATGGCTCTAATTTTCGGGTTTGCTATTCAAGGTTTCTAGACCACTACCAATAACCGCGTGTATTATTATTTGAGAACATTTCATACATTCATATACACAATCGCCACCGGTGTAATGTAAACTAGAGGTGATGTTTGGAAAAACCATGACGTCATCTCATTATCATGTACACGTGCACACTTAATGTAATAAAACACACGCCCTCTTTCTTCATATCCACTACAAAAGTAGGTCAGTTCTATTAATAGTATCACTGGAAATTCCATTTCTCCACAATGTGAAATCTGCTCTGGTCATCCGCCATTTTGAAAACTCTTACATATTTAACAGAGTGTCTTAATCATTACCAATACATTATAATTTTCTCAAGTTGAATTAATTTATTGTTTGTCACTATCTTCACTACAACAATTACTACGAAGGAGCAATGGAGATCGTCAATCATGAAAATGCACCAACATATACCGGCATGAGCAGAGTCTTTTTCGAGCATCCATGCGATGGGGCTTTATGGACAATCGAGTTAGTGAAGCTTATTGGTAAGTGGTACGTCTCAATCGTGGTTGTTCGAGCAGGTACAAAAGCGTGCCGATTTTGTATGACA
>WPAE01000177.1 GCA_009773205.1 Ignavibacteria bacterium | reverse complement strand
AAAATATCGTGGCCATATTACTTACTTGGTTTGGGGTACCAGGTACTAATGTGAGATGTTAACAAGCCGCGATACTATAGAGTCAACGTTGAACTTAAAATATCGCGGCCATATTACTTACTTGGTTTGGGGTACCAGGTACTAATCTGAGATGTTATCAAGCCGCGATACAATAGTTTCAACGTTGAACTTAAAATATTGCGGCTACAAATCCAATAGAATCTTAGACCCTGACAATAGTGAGGGTCCAACTCTGCCTATGCATACTACCGGAGCGAATGTCTGATACTGTAGGAGTAGTAAGCGATACTCCAGGAGTTGTTGGGCGGGAAATCACCAAGATCCATTAAACATTTTTTGTACTTTTCTCACTACAAGTAATTTTCTTTTTTCAAAATGTAATTTTTCCTTAAAAATAAGCATAGCCATATGCATCCTATAGGCGCGGGTCTTGGACCAACAGGCGCGGGGTGACTCTGTGCCTATGCATCCACAAGGCGCAGGACCTGATCCTCTAAGCGCAGACAATGCATCCTACAGGCGCGGACAATGCATCCTATTGTACCAAGTTTGGTCTTATAATATCCCGGTAAACAGATCTATTCATCCTACAGTGCATCCTCTGCAGGCTGGGGCAATGCATCCTACAGGCGCGGCCGATGCTTCCTATAGTACCAACTTTGGTCTTATAATATCGAGGCAATTTGGCATATGTAACCTAGAGTGCATCGTGCAGGCTCGAGCATTGCATCCTATAGGCGCGGACAATCCATCCTATAGATTCAACGTCGAACCTAAAATATCGCATTGGACTCAATTCCTATTGCGGATAATGCATACTATAAAGCCAACATTGATCCTAAAGAAGCGGGCCTCTGTTACTATGGTGCCCGATATTTCACTGTTCATTTGCAATAGTTGATCACCGATTTATATCAGAGAGTAATTTTTTTATTAAATTACATTATGTAATGAATTGAGAAATAATGCAATGAAAATGATCTAAGAAAAGTAAATTAAAATTCCAGCTGTGAATTAACTTTTTGTTTAACGAGCATAAGTTAATTATTAATTTATCCATCACCCTCCTCCTCCTCTTCCTCATCATCTGACTCCTCTTCCTCATCATCTGTGACCTCATCTTCATTTTTCCTAATCCTTTTTTGAAGACTTCGCAATTTTTGCCTGGGGTGTTCAGCATTGCTGTCTTCATCTTCATCACTTGAATCTTCGCTATTGCTCACATCTTTGCTACTTTTTCGCTTCCTTGTTTTACGGTCCTCTTCTGAATCGTAATATATTTCACAGGCTGGGCATTGCTGCAATTTTCGCTTGCAACATGTACATATTACGCGATGTGTGCCGTCTTTTTGTGTTTCGAACTCTTCGTAGTCCGGATTGCCTTTCATTTGTAATTGCTCTTCGAGTTTTTCGCCAGCCACCATAAAAGGAATGAACTGAGAGCAGGACTTGCATCTTGTTCGGTCTTTTTCAATGTCGATATAAGGCTGATGACACTTGTCACAATAATGAGGCAGCTCTTGTCCACAGCTTCTGCATTTTGGTTTTACAACAGAACTTGTTTCGTTTTCTGTTGACATTTTTCTGTTGACATTCCTTTTTGTTAAATCAAATTCAACTTGAAGATTAAATGTAAACGAAGAATAAATTTACACTGAAAAACCCACCCTTTTATACCATTGCACAAGTCACAAAACTGGTGTGTGTGTTACAAAGGTAATACACATTTGCATATAGGCCCCACTTCTAGATCAGTTGTGAACATCACTCACAAACAGTTCATGACCATGTATCGTTTCTAGACTCATGACCTTTGCGAACTGCAAGGTCGAGTGCATCTAATGGACGTAATCCACACTCGTGACCTTTGCGTGCTGTAAGGTCGAGTGCATCTAATGGAAAGAATATCGTTTTGGAAAAACCATGACGTAATCTACACTCATGACCTTTGCGAACTGCAAGGTCGAGTGCATCAAATGGACGTAATCTACACTCGTGACCTTTGCGAACTGCAAGGTCGAGTGCATATAATGGACGTAATCTACACTCGCGACCTTTGCGAACTGCAAGGTCGAGTGCATCTAATGGAAAAAAATGATCCTTCAATTCTAGGTATAGCAATGAACTATCGTGAACACTGATCAGTAAACCATAGATCTCTTCACTTGTATATAGTTTTTGCAAAGCAATACTATATAAAGGAGTGAGAGGAAGTGAAAGAGTTTAGTTTTAATTTTATTAATGATTTAACAATGTATCAACAAACAAAGAAAGAGATTCAAACAATAATCAACTTCGCACCTGACAGAGTGCAATTCAGAAAGGACTCTGCATTGTCACTGGCTCATCCTACTTTCAATTCAATTTATGTCGACAAAGAACCAGTTAAACACTTAGTATTCTGTGACCAATGCTTATGCTTGTTGACACAGAGAAGAGATAAGGGAGCCAGCAACTTAACAAAGCATGAGATTTCGAAGCACAAACTGAACAAGGAATGTGTCAAGCGTATTGAGAAGTTCGGCTTTGAAAGTATCACAAGCAAGAAGAATAAAAGGAAACACGAAGACAAACATCACATTAAAGGATCAATGTTGAAGAGATTAGACCAGAATCATAAGAAGAAAACAATGAGTTCAAGCAGGCCTGACAAATGCGGACAAGAACTGAAAAGAAGTTCGAATGAGAAAGTAGAAGAAACAATTCCAACTCTTGTGAAAGAAAATAAGAAGAGTGATTAAATTTACCACTAGTTCATTACATAACTGATTCAGTTTCCATCATTCATTTGCTCAGTAATATATTTCATTATCATTTTGTAAAGAGTGTATTATGCATTGAACGAATAAATAAATAAATAAATACATAACAGACGAGAACGTACCTTGATGGACTGTAGTAGAAGATATTGTAGTAGAGGTAGACCACTTCCACGTGACCAACGTTGATAGTAAATAGTTTTTTAAGGACTGTACTAGAAGATAGTGTAGGAGAGGAAGATCCCTACCACAGGACCCCAAGTGTGAATTAATGCGACCCTTCAGGGGTCACCCCGACTATCTGCCTAATATCAATTTTGGGTGGGGAATCCGAAAACGGCGTCAAAACCTTTCAATCTCTGAGTCCTGAAGAAAATAGGATTCATAGCAGAGTGATACTAGTAGTGAGAACAACATTGTTACTAAAAA
>WPAE01000067.1 GCA_009773205.1 Ignavibacteria bacterium | reverse complement strand
CATTTGACCCTGGGACTGGGGATTAATGTGATCCTACAGCTGGGGAATCATCTGGTCTTTTTTACCTTTTTGCTGGGGAATAATCTGGTCGCCGACATCGATGCTTCGATTTCAGAAAGATTCCTAATTACATTAGTATCATTAAGATTTACAACCTCAGTAAACAGATAATCTTTTATAAACTCTTTCACCTTTCCATACAGTATATCGAATCCGCTAACCAACCTTAATTCTTTCATTATCACTTGCGTAAAATATCCCAATACACTTTGATGGTTTCCTATCCCACTCGAATCCAAATAGGTTGTATGTGATATTTCTCCGGTCGTTATGTCTTTAAAAACAATTTCTCTTTGTTCTTCCCCTGTAAATTGTTTTATCTCAATTTTCTTGTTGTTGAATTTACTTGGATCAAGTTCAGATATATTTTTATACTCTCGATATATTCTTGGACTTAAAACCGGAATCTCAATGTCTAATTTTTCAATATCTTTTTTCTCATTCTCTCTATCAACTTCGATTACTAAAGGTGATTTAGGTGCGGTTCCAGCTCCCATACTTCTTCTTTCAAGTTCAACACCTTCATTTTTAATAGACTCTACAAAATCCATAAAAGCATCGGTTCCAACTACACTTAAGTACTCTGTTATATTCTCATCTCTATACATTCTCCTCAGTCCACGTCCCAATGTTTGTTCTGGAAGAATGTTACTTTTCGATGAATAAGCTCTAAGTCCTACAATTGTAGTTACGTTCCTAACATCCCACCCCTCTTTTAACATCAATACAGAAACAATAACTTTATATTGGTTATCCATTCGATCAATCTCATTAGCAGCTTTTCTTAACTTCTCAAGTTCTTCCTTACTTTTACCCGTTGATTTCTCTGAAATTTCTCCATTATTTTTGGTATGAATAACAAGTACTGCATCTTTTAAATCTGGATAAGTCTTTTCAAGATACTCAGCAACTTCATCACAATTCTTTGTATCATCGGTCATAATGAAAAGGACAGCTTTCTTACCTAACTTCAAATGTTCTTCAAAAACTTTTTTCCATTCCAAATATCCCAAGTGAATGTAATCCTGATATTTCTCTGTAAACTTTGAACTTGTCCTTTCGGTTAGTTTTGTTCTACTCGCCTCATCCGGTAAGACAGGATGCTTCACTACGTCTTGGTAGATTGCTTCAACTAATGGATAATCTGAAATGGTTTGAACAAATATCCCACCATTGTCATGTCTTGGTGTCGCAGTAACATCAACCTGAATCGAAATCGAACTTCCTTTCATTTTCAGTTTGTTGTTTATATCCTCAATTGATTTGAACCACGCCATCTTTTCATCGTGAATATGATGCGCTTCATCATTCAGAACAACAATCTCATCTAACTCTCTAACAATTTCTCCTAAATCAAGTTTAGAATCATTTGTTGCACCTGCTGGTCTCTTTCCTAAGAAGTAGTCTCTTAAATCTTCATCCTCAATTGATGGTTCCTTAGAATTTCCCTCATATACCCTATGGATATTTGTAACAAAAAGATTACCTGTTTTTCTTACGATACCAATCTCATCTTGAATATGTACTGTCAGTTGAAAATCATCTCTCCAATTTCTTCCTTCATATCCGTTATCTGGTAGAACCGGATCATCAAAAAATATTTTCAATCCACGAAAGTCAGTTAGAATCCTATCAAGTACAATTATGTTTGGAGTTATTAGCAAAAAGTTTCTTGCCATTTCAGAATCGTTTTCATACAGTTTATGAAAGTAACTCCATGCTAAAATCAAACTCAAAATTTTTGTCTTACCACTTCCTGTTGCCATCTTAACAACGAACCGTTTCCAATCTTCTGCAAACATACTTGCTGTTACAATTCCCGAACTATCATATCTTAGCAAATCATACTTATCCTTAACCTTAATACCTTCATATATGTATATAACTGTTTCTACCGCTTCTCTTTGTGCAAAATAATATTTGAATGATGATGTTCCATTCTCGGTTTCAATTGGATGAATTGATTTGAACCACCATTTTAGAAGTGCTTTAGTTGTTTCCGAACAACCTTCATAATCTTGCTCTCTCCATTCTTTCACCTTTCTACGTAAAGTTGCAACAAAAGGCGGAAGAAGTTTTTCGTAACCTTTCTCTCTTAATGTTTCGTCTGCTGGAAACCATCTGTATTCCGGTTCTAAAACTTCATAAGCAGATTTTGGAAATTTTGGATGTAATGCCATATTCCTCTATTAAAATGTCCAATCTTCTTTCAATAAAAATCCTTCAATATTTTCACAAAGAATCCCAAAATGTTCACATATATTTGGAATTTTTGCCCCATGCGGTTTATTTACTTCCTCTGTAATTACAGTTCCTTTCACATATTGAGCTTTTGCAATTACAAATGGATCAGCGAAAAATCCCCCTTTTAAAAGTTTTTTTCTTTCCAAATTGTGTCTAAAATGTGAAATACTATAAATCTTGGTTATAAATCCAAGTTCATCTGTACTCGGAATTGAAAAAAAACTCTTATTGTTTTGTAATAATCTTTCAACCTTTTCCTCATTGAATTTTAGCTGTAATTCAAAGTGTGCTTCTCTTACAGAAATAATTTTTCCTTCAGAAATCATTTTATCCAGTTTCTCCCAAAACGAAGGAAATCTATCAATGTAGTAATGATTAAGAATATTTGAAATGGAATTGTCATCAAAAACGTATATCATTCTATTGCCCCACATTTAGCAAATTACTTTCAAAGGTAGAAAGATTTTTCATTTTCACTTGAAAATATTCTGCTACATTTTCAAGATTTATTCTATTTTGATAATATTTACTGTAAACTATATTTATGTATTTGTCACCTAAATAAGCTTTCTGTGTATTATAGTAATTACCGCTATTTCCTTTTTTCTTATTATTCTTAGCTCCTTCACTCCATTCAGATACCCTTTCTTCATAATAATCTGAATCTATCCATCCTCTGCTTAAGTAATTCCTTAAGATCACTTCTTTGCTCACAGAAAAGTAATCAGCTAATTTCTGAAAATTTAATTCGGTCAGTTCTGGTTTGAAAGAATCAAAAATATCCTCAGGTACTAATACTGCATTAGCAAAAGCATTACATCCCACTTCGATATCCTTGTATATTCCTCTAAAGACCCTTGTATATAATTCAGATTTATAATCAACTCCACCATTCTTTAATAACAAATGTCCTAGTTCATGGAAAAGCGTAAATATTTGTCTAGAAAAGTGCATACTATTATTAACATGAATTATAGGATACTTTTCATGATGAAGGCAAAGACCAGAATAATTATCATTTTTGAACGCATCTTTAAAAACGAAGATTCCATGTTTTTCTAGTAGCTCTCTCCACTTTTTAAAAGCATCTTCAGTTGATTTCCATTTTTGTTGCTCTTCAATTGTAATTCCTAGTTTTTGTCTCACAACGGAAGCAAATAAAACTAATGAATTACTGGTTTGCGGATTAATTTCACTTAATAAATTTCGTTCAACCGGTAATTGATTTTCAAATAGTTCTTCTAGATACATTTGGTATAATTTAGCTTTTCGATACTGTTTTATTATTTCTGATGGTAATTCGCTTATTGAAGTATCTGGAAGCGTTCTGAAATCTGTTTTAGGATTTTCCTCCGTAGGAACTAATGGAAAGAAAAACACTGCAATAGGTCTTTTATAGATTTCATGTGCAAGTCTTTCTAGCTGAACATAGGTAGGACTATCTGTACCATTTTCCCACTCAATAATTTCTTCTACTGATTTATCAAACTTTTTCGCAACATCTTCTTCGGACAAACCAATTGATATTCTAGCCCACTTTAAAACATCTTTATTAAAAGGAAGCATTTCTTTCATATACTTACCTCAATCACTTTCATTGTATCGTTGCCAAATATGTCAACGACTTTTACAGCAATTTTATATCTGCCTTTCTTTTCATATTCATGATGAGCACTTATTAACTCTAAACTTCTATCTTTTTTAGTTCTGAATGATTGCCACTCGTTTTCAAAGATGTAATCACCAGTCCATACTTCATCATACTCATCAAAGGTAAGTTGTGTTGGTTCAATTGTTCCATCTAATCTTTGCTGAATGAATTGTTCTTTCTTAATTCTTAATATTTCTTTTTTACTTTCATAATTAAAATCAACTGCCCAATAATCAATCCAATCAGTCCAATTCTTTGTTAGAACTTCATTCTTAATGATACCGTCTTTATCCTTGATCACTTTTATTATTTGTCCATTTCTCACATATATCTTATTTGAACCATTCTTTAAATTATTTTCAACATTCTCTTTAATATCTTGGTTGTAATAAACCGAAAAGTCTGTAAGTTCAACAGCAACCGAACCTTTCCATTCATCTTTCTTCGTAGGACTGTTATAATGTGGTTTTACTTCAATAAAAGAAACATCGTGAAACACAACTTGATTCTTTTCAATTGCTCTTTTGTCAAACACTTCTGGAGGTATGTATTTTAATGCTAAATCTATTCCTTTTGCTTTAGCTTCTTCCATAATATTAGGAACTAAACCCATTTCAAACTCAAATGCTAATACGTCTGCTTTTGTTATGAACTTTTCCCTACATTCATGAATAATATCTTCTATAAATAGTCTTGTAACTGGAAGGTTTATTGGACCAATTGCAACTAATCTTGCAACCTTTTTGCCTTGAAACGACTTGTAACCAGTAATTGCCTCTGCTTTATACGCTCTTAAAATTAATTCCGTAAAATCTTTTTCTCTTTGAACAATCTGTTTCTGTTTTTCCTCTTCTCGAAGATTTGAATTTACACCGATAAAGTGCTGTCTTTCATATTTGCCTAAGTTCAAAATCTCAAATGCTCTGTAATCTTGTCCTTCATTCTTTAGTTCTCTTTGAACCCCTATCATTCGTTTTTTTGTTGTATGTATCGCGAACTTTCCTAAATCGGAACCAATCCACTTTCTACCAAATTTTTCTGCAACTGCAAGTGTAGTACCCGAACCACAGAAAAAATCAGCAACTATATCATTCTTATTTGATGATGCTTGAATAATTCTTTCAAGAATCAATTCTGGTTTTTGTGTTGCATAACTAGTTGCTTCTGCTGTCGTCCCTTTAACTACAGGAAGTTGCCAAACCGTCTCTGGAATTTTTCCTTCTTCGATTGAGCGCCCTCCTAAATATTCAAATTTCTTTCCTTGTGAATTTATCAAGTATCTAGGTTTTTCATATCTCTTTTTAGATGATTCCAGAATTGGTATCCGAACAGAATCAGCATTAAAAATAAATTCGTCCGATTTTGAATATCTAAATATTGTATCGTGTTTTGGACAAAATTTATCATACGGACGACCTGGTGAATCTGGATAAAACCATATTAATTCATTGCGAAAATTCTCTTTGCCATATAATTCATCAAGAATATTTCGGATATAACTATTCACTCTCCAATCACAGTGAACATATATGCTTCCATCTTCAGCTAACAAATTTTTCATTATAGATAATCTTTCATAAATCATAGCAATAAAACTATCAGCGCCTTTACCCCATGTATCACGATAAGCAATTTCTTCTAATATTGAAGGTTCTTTAGTAAATTCTTCATCTCCAATTTCAATTTTCATCGAAAAATCAGCACCAACATCAAAAGGAGGATCAATGTATATTAATTTTATTCCGCCATTATCCTCAATCTCCTTTCTTAGTGTTCCATTTTTCAAGCTACTTAGAATTAGTTTATTATCACCCCATATTAATTTATTTGTCCATCCTTTTATTTGCCTTCCTCTATTATCAAAAGTAAAGAAGTCAAGTTGCGTTTCTGCTTTTGGATTTCCTTTCTCATCTTTTTCAATTCTTGGTTCATCAACTTGCTCTACAACTTGAAACGGAAGAACAATGTTTGTTGCTTCATTCGTTTTTCCATTCCATACAAGTTCAACTTCTCTTTTATCCTCAAACAGTATAAAGCGATACTTGTCCGGTAATGGTTTACCAGCTTCAAGATATTTAACGATATCTCTTATTTCGTTATCTAGCAATCTCATAATTATCTATAATTTTGGATATGTAAGTAGAATTTACAAAATGATTAGAATTAAATCTATCTTTAAAAAAGTTGAACACTTAGCCATCCCAAATTTACTATAAGGAAATATTTGAATAAACTTTTTGAGGTTAATTTTTTGCGGAGAGTCATGGATTCTAACCCAGGAAGGACTTACATCCTTAATTGTTTTCAAGACCGCCACATTTGTCTGGCAGGCTCAGCTTGCATGCAGACACACAACGTATTGAAACTTAATTTTTTAGATATTAATAACAACTTGTACTGCACTCCCAAAGTCAAACAAAATTAAATGGACAATTCTTAAACAAGAATCTATCTACGATGGCTGCCGTTCAAGAAGAAGTTGGTGTGTTGCAAGCAAACAGAAACACAAAAACTCTAAATTAAACCGGTAGTTCACTACCAAAGAACTTACAAATTCTATCCGTCAAGCTTTGGCAGGCGGGGCAGCGAGGTTTCTGAAAACAAATTTTATTTATTCGCCTCAAGAGGCGGGAAATTTGACCCTCGTCCGCCTCTGGCGGATTAAAAAAGCACTGGTAATAAGTCAACTCAACCTGTCTTAGGCTGGATAACTTTACTATTTCTTTGGCAATAGTAGAAGCGCGTGCTAAATGTAAATCCGCGGTTAATTTTCTGATTCCACGAATTCACCAAGATTGTAGTAGGTAATAAGCGTTATAAAATAATCAATTAGGAACTCTTGGAAGTATTAAAGGAAGATTGGGTAAGAAAACAATATATAGAAGCCACATAGTAACACAAACAGTAACAGGGATTGTAAAGTTATCATCCGCCCATGTGCCGGAAACATTTTCTGCAATTGCGCCCACTGCAACCGCAAAAACACCAATTAAATATTCAGTTAAGTTTCCTTCAATCTTAGGAGCAATTAATACTACAATGCAAGAAAAAACGAAGAAAGCAAGTGTTCCCTGAAGACTTTTTAATAAAAACTTTGTCTTTCCGAAACGCCTACCAATTAAAGCGGCGGCAATATCTCCAATAATCAAAACAGCAAACGCTGTTACAACAAAAATCTTAGGAAAAATTATGATTATAAACACAGCCGAAATTAAAACATAAGTTGCACCGCTTAAATTTTTCTTTTTCTTATCCCACTCATGTTTCCGCATCAAAAACCCAAAAAACTTTTTTACAAACTCTTCGAGCGTTTTAGAGTAGTATCTTCCATAATCAATTGAAAGCGAGATTACCATTAATGGTATTAAAATAGATAGAGCTAATTCCCTTGTAATAAAATAATAGATAGTTGGAATAGAAAGGGAAACCATGTGGATTCCCTTTCTGAAAAATTCATCTCTGTAGTTTATTGTTCCGCGGTCGTCAGTCATTTTACTCGGCAGGATTGTCTTTTTCTCTCTTTTTCTTTTCAACAAGCAAAGTTTTTACGTGATCTGGCACGCTTTCTTCTTTGTTGGTTTCATCAGCGGTTCCATTTTTCTTTGAAGGAGGTAGTTCCTCTCCGCGCATAATTTTATCTATCTCGTCGCTGTCAAGAATTTCTCTTTCAAGAAGTTCTTTGGAGAGTTTATGAAGCATTTCTTCATTATCCGAAAGAATTTTCTCGGCTCGTTCCATTCCAGTTGTAATAATTTTTTTGACTTCTGTGTCAATTACCTGAGCAGTCTGCTCGCTGTAATCTTTATGCTGCGAGATTTCTCTACCCAAGAAAATTTCTTGTTCTTTATTTCCGTAGGCAAGCGGACCTAATTGTTCGCTCATGCCCCACTCGCAAACCATTCGGCGCGCAATTGCAGTAGATTTTTCAATATCGTTGCCCGCGCCTGTAGTAAACTGATTGAACACTAATTTCTCTGCGGCTCTTCCGCCAAGTGCGTAAGTAATCATTGCTTCAAGATAATCTTTAGAGTAAGTATGCTTTTCATCTACAGGAAGATAGGTTGTAACACCTAAAGCTCTTCCGCGTGGAATAATTGTAACCTTATGAACTGGATCGGATTCTGGAATCATCTTAGCTACAAGCACATGTCCAATTTCATGATAAGCGGTAATCTTCTTTTCCTTTTCAGAAATAATCATACTCTTACGTTCCATACCCATCATTACTTTATCTTTCGCTTCTTCAAAATCATCCATACCTACTTTTTTCTTGTTCTTGCGTGCTGCTAGAAGCGCGGCTTCATTAACCAAGTTTGCAATTTCTGCACCAGCCAAACCTGGCGTTCCTTTTGCGAGCGTAGTTAAATCTACATCAACTTCAAGAGGTATTTTTCTTGTGTGAACTTTTAAGATTCCTTCGCGTCCTTTAACGTCCGGGCGGTCAACAACAACTTGTCTATCAAAGCGTCCAGGTCTTAACAATGCTGGATCGAGAACATCTGGTCTATTTGTAGCTGCAATAATTATAACGCCACTGTTTTGCTCAAAGCCATCCATTTCAACAAGCAATTGATTCAAAGTTTGTTCGCGCTCATCATGCCCGCCGCCTAATCCGGCGCCGCGGTGTCTTCCAACAGCATCAATTTCATCAATAAAGATTATGCAAGGCGCGCTTTTCTTCCCTTGCTCGAATAAATCTCTAACACGGCTTGCACCAACACCTACAAACATTTCAACGAAATCTGCACCAGAAATAGAAAAAAATGGAACGCCTGCTTCGCCGGCTACTGCGCGTGCTAATAAAGTTTTCCCGGTTCCAGGAGGTCCTAACAACAAAACACCACGTGGAATTTTTCCGCCAAGTTTTTGAAATTTTCCCGGTTCGCGCAAGAACTCTATAATTTCTTGAAGTTCGAGTTTGGCTTCATCGGCTCCGGCTACATCTTTAAATGTAATTTTAATTTGAGATTCTGAGATAAGTTTAGCTCTGCTCTTTCCAAAATTGAAAATGCCGCGAGAACCACCACCGCCAGCCCCGCCTTGCATTCTGCGGAAAAAGAAAATCCATATTGCAATAATTAGAATCCATGGAATGAACCCGAGAAATACTGTTAACCACTCATTAGATTCTTTAACGTAAGTATATTTTATTCCTTTTTCATCCCAAGATTTCTTTTGCTCAGCCAAATCCGTTTGATCAATAACAACGGTAAAGCTTTTTACATCTACGCCAGTATTGTTTACAAATACTTTTTCTTTTTCTTTAAGTGTTCCTTCGAAACGGTAATCGTTAATATCGGACTTAATAATTTTTGCCGATGAAATTTTATCGTCTTTCAAAAACTGCTGATACTGAATGTAGGAAACATCAATAGCTCCGGAAGTGTTTGTTCTCATCAACTGCATTACAATAACTGCTACAATAACTACAGCACCCCAGCTAAAAACAGTTTTTATAATCTTGCCCCAGTCAAAATCTCCATCAGGTTTTTGTGGAGTAAAACCTTTCTTAGGTTTTTGTTTAGTTGAATTATCTTCTTCTGCCATAAACCATCTATTTTTTTGGTCGTTCATTCTTAATCCTTATTCGCTTAGAGCATAAATTGAAGTGAGATTGCGATATTTCTGAGCATAATCTAACCCGTAACCAATTACAAATTTACTTGGTATTTCGAAGCCAATATAGTCAATTTTGACATCATATTTGAGGCTCTCAGGCTTGCTTAGAAGTGTTGCGACTTTCATACTTGCTGGATTATGCTCGGCAATTAATTCTTCTATGTACTTGATCGAAAGACCGCTATCTACAATATCTTCTACTATTATAAGATGCCTGTCTTTAATATCTGCATTTAGATCTTTAACAAGTTTTACTTTACCGGATGAAATTTTGGTATCACCGTAGCTTGAGAGCTTAAAAAAATCCATCTCGCAGTTGATTGTAACATTCTTAAGCAAATCTGCCATAAACATGAAAGAGCCGTTTAAGACCCCGATAAATATCGGCAATTTAGATTTATACTCTTCGCTCAGTTCTGTACCCATTTCTGCAATTCTTTTTTGAATTTCTTCGGCAGATATGTATGGAACAAACTTTTCCGTTCCCACCCAAATTTCATCTTTCTTCATTTCGTCCATAGTTTATAAACTCTTTTAGTTTTGTTTGTAATTTTTACTTCGTTGCTAATTCTTAAACCAACAACCCAGATAATTTTGTTCCTATTCAGTAAAACGAGCTGGTTTTTCCTTTCGGAAGAAGGAATTTTTATGTCGGTTAAAAAATCGGACATCTTTTTGGTTCCTTTGAATCCAAGCGGCTTAAAAAGATCGCCGTGTTTCCAAGCCCGCAGCAAAAATTTATCATTAAGTCCATCGGCAGAAATAAGTTCGTAATTTTTTTTCTTTGCTGGATCGGCTTCCAATTTAGTTTCTTTAATGCTTACTACTACATTACCGAGTTTTGCTTTACTTCCGGCTGTAAGCTCAACTTCTCCGGCTATTTCTTTTTCCTCTTTTTGGAAACGGAGCAGTTCTTGTTCTTTATAAACAGTAATTCCGCTGCCTAAGTTTATTTTTTTTCCTTTTTGGTTTTTTGCTAGTGAGTTTATACTAACAAAATCATCATGCTTAAACTCGTAATCGAAGTTCTTTTCAAGAAAAACTTTTAAGAATCCGCCTGGAATCTCTTCAAAAACTTTTATGATATTTAGACGCATCTCGAACGCGTTTTCTTTTTTTTGTACAAAATTATCAATAAAATATTCTAAAGCCTTCTTGTTGAACGAAAGCTGGCTTTTCAAGTTTGATGTAGTGCGGAAGACAGCTTCATCTAACAGAGGATTAATTTTTTCTCTTAATAAAGGGAGAATTCTGTTGCGTAAATAATTACGTTTAAAATCATCACTTATATTTGATGAATCTACACGGTAAATGATTCTGCACTTATCAAGGTAATTTAGAATTTCCATTTTTGTAACACATAAAATTGGGCGGATAATTCTTTGACGTCTTATAGGAATGCCTCCAAGCCCGCTTGCGCTTGTCCCGCTCAGTAAATTTAATAGAACAGTTTCTGTGTTATCGGATAGATTATGAGCGGTTACAACTTTATCAAACAGTTTTATTTTGCAAAGATTTTCTATGTATTGATAGCGAAGTTTGCGGGCAGCTTCTTCTAAAGAAAGCTTTTTATCTTTAGCAAATTTCTTTACATCTAACTTGAAAATAAAAAGTTCTACACCAAGTTTTTGGCAGAACTGTTCAGAGAATTGTTCATCGGTTTCAGATTCATCCCCTCGCAGTTGATGATTGAAATGCACCGCCGAGATTTCAATTTTATACTTCTTCTGAAATTTTTTTAGAAAGTGTAAAGCAAAAACCGAATCACCGCCGCCGCTAAAAGCAACAAGAATTCTTTCGCCTTTTTCAATGAGTTTGTTGGATTCTATAAAGCGGATGATTTTTTCTTCGGTCTTTTTCATCAGTCAACAAATTCAGATTTTTAGATCAAAAAGCTAAAAACCTGATTAATGATTTCGTCACACTGAGCGCCCGCAGCGACTTGTGTTAAGCGAGGCGAGAAGTCGAAGTGTGATAAGAAAATAAACTAGTCATCTTTCAACTCCGCTCAAGATGACGTAAAATTTATGAGTCTACTCTAAAAAGCCATAATCATTTTAAAAAATATTGTTTTCGACTTACCCGCCCAACCCTCCGTAAAACGGCGGGCGGGCAGGAAATCGTAACCAGAAATTGTCAAAATGACCTTTCCTGCCCGCCATGTTTGTTCTAAAGAGACAGGCAGGTTAGATTCGGCTCATTTATTCGATAGTCAGAATCTCAAATTTGATAACGCCCGCAGGTACTTTTGCTTCTACAACTTGACCGGCTTTAGCGCCCATAAACGCCGAGCCAACAGGCGATGAAGTAGCAATTTTTCCATGCTCAAGATTTGCTTCTTCAGGCGAAACCATTGTGTATTTGTAAATTTTCTTTGTGTTCAGATTTTTTACTGTAATTGTAGAAAGTATATGCACTTGATCTTTGGGATAAATGGAAAGATCAATCACCTGCGCACGTGAAAGTAAATTTTCTAGCTTACTAATTCTTAATTCGAGCAAGCCTTGTTCTTCTTTGGCAGCATCATATTCAGCGTTTTCGGATAGATCGCCGTGCGAACGCGCTTCGGCTATTCTTTGAGCCATTGATTTGCGTCCGGCTGTCTTCATTTCCGTTAATTCTTTTTCTAATTCGCGGATTCTCTCTTTGCTTAAATAGACAAAATTTGCCACTTGAAAACTCCTCTTATTGCTTTAGTCCGCATTCAGCGGAAAGGTGTAAAACAATTTGTCGCTTACAACACAATAAATATAGTTTAGCTTCCAAAATTATATATCGGAAGCCGCATTAAAAAAAATTGCCGCTGACTTCCATCAGCGGCACACAAAAATAAGTAAAAAGGTTGATGGTTTTCAACTGAAAGATTTGGTGTTCCAGGGCGTGTAAATAATTTTATGTAAATGTTGAAGTTTCTTGTTTTGCCATTAGAGGGGCATAAGATTTATCCAAACTTATTTAGAAATTACTCCAGAAGAATTGGCGGATTTTTGTAAACCCAATAATGTTGGCTTGTCCTGCCAAAGTAATTAGTTAACGGCAATTATAGGTCTTCTAATTCGATATATTCCAAATAACTTATTAGAAATTCTTTAGCCGAAACATTTTCTGCTGAAATCCAAAACAATAATTTTTTATGAGTAAAAACAAAATGGCTTTGTCCAAGCCCAAAAGTCTGATAAACTCTTTTTCCCTTCACATTTAGAAAAGCACCCTTCTCAAACACCGAATTATCTGGTGATATCTTTTTCGTCATCTTGTCGAAATTTTGATAAGAATCGAGTTCGTTGTTGTAAAATGTAACATAGATAACTGCTTCACTATTGTTTAATCTATAAAAAGCGATTTCGTTCCTCTCTGTAGTAACAGAATTGAAATGAAGCCTGTTCACAAAGTCTTTTGCTTCTTTACCCGTAATTACTCTCGAAAGTTGAAATTCTGCAATCTTATCTGGAGTTGGACTAACTTGTTCCGAACAAGAAGAGAAGAAATAAAGAGAAATAGTTGCAGCTATTACAAAAACTTTCCTTTTCATAATTAACCTAATTTTTGCCTTAAAGTTACAAAAGAATAAATTCTTTTATAGATTTGGATAAACACAAACAAGGGAACAAAATGGAATATGTAAATTTGGGCAGAAGTGGCTTAAAAGTCAGTCGGCTTTGCTTGGGCACAATGAACTTTGGTACTTATACTTCCGAAACAGAAAGTATTAACATAATGAACCGAGGCTTAGAGCTTGGAATAAATTTTTTTGATACCGCTAACGTTTACGGCGGGTTAGATAATCCAGTCGGATTAGGAGAAACCGAGAATATTATTGGCAGATGGCTTACTGAAGATAAAAGCCGCAGAGACAAAATTGTTTTAGCTACAAAAGTGTACGGCAGAATGGGATCGGCACCAAACCAATCTAAACTTTCAGCATATCATATCCGCAAAGCTTGTGAAGACAGTTTAAGGAGAATGAAAACTGATCATATTGATCTTTATCAGATGCACCATATTGATAGAGAAACACCTTTGGAAGAAATATTTCAGGCGATGGAACAGTTAGTACGCGATGGCAAGGTTACATATTTAGGAAGCAGTAACTTTGCCGCTTGGAATATTGCAGAAGCACAGATGTTTGCCAGGCACAGAAATTTTCTTGGTTTAATTTCCGAGCAAAGTATTTACAGTTTGAGAAATAGAAATATAGAGTTGGAAGTTGTTCCGGCCTGCAAACATTTTGGATTGGGGTTAATTCCATGGAGTCCACTTGGCGGCGGAATTCTTTGCGGTGTTCTCGAAAAACAGAAAGAAGGAAGAAGAAATAGAACGCCGCTTCAAAAATCAGTTGAAAAACTTTTTCCGCAAATTGAGGCATACGAAAATTTATGCAAGCAGATAAACCAAACTCCTGCTGATGTAGCTTTAGCTTGGGTTTTGAGCAATACGGTTGTTGCATCGCCAATTATTGGACCCAGAACAGTTGAGCAGTTAGAACAAAATGTAAAATCGTTAGAGCTAAAACTTGATTCGGAAACACTATCAAGGCTAAATGAAATTTGGCCCGGTCCAGGAAATCAAGCACCTGAAGCCTATGCTTGGTAAGATAGCGTTTATATATAGGCGCCTCTAAAAATTAGTATCTTTTAAATTTTAATACCGCTATGCGGGCAAAGGATGTTGATTTTTTTACAGTCGCCATTAACTTAACCTGTTTTGGAATTAATCATAGTTTGACTGACATCCAGTACTCAATATTTTTTTGTCATGGTGATCATTCGGCAAGCTCATGACAGGGTTTGTCGAACCATGACACTACAAACGAAATTGCCACGCTTCCTGCCTCCCGTCTCGCCGTCGGCTCATCAGGCGGGCGACAGGCTCAGCTTGCCTGCTGCAAGCAGGTGTGACAATAGATTAATTATTCAGATGTTTCTAGTAAAGAAATCTATGGAATCTGTTTTTGTAGATCTAAAAAAGATTATGAAAAAATATCAGCACATGCTTGAAATAATTGATGATACAGAAAATGTATATTCTTTGAATAGCGCTTACTCGGAAAAATACAAAAGAAAAATTTGGTTCGTAGGAATACGCATAATGAAAAATTATGTGGGTTATCATTTAATGCCTGTGTATATATTCCCGGCCTCGCCGCAACCTGCCCGCCGCTT
The DNA here is from genome assembly GCA_009773205.1 of Ignavibacteria bacterium. GTDB lineage: Bacteria > Bacteroidota > Ignavibacteria > Ignavibacteriales > Melioribacteraceae > Stygiobacter. Next base: position 1,488 of record WPAE01000067.1, on the reverse strand, counting down.
TGCTTTGGCAGGCGGGGCAGCGAGGTTTCTGAAAACAAATTTTATTTATTCGCCTCAAGAGGCGGGAATTTGACTCTCGTCCGCCTCTGGCGGATTAAAAAAGCACATGCAGGGCAAATCGTGTTTTAATTTTAAAACACAAGACAAAGAATTGTTCAACGAATTAGCTAAATTAACCGAAAAAGGCGTTAAGAAGTTTGAGCAAGAAAAATATATTAGGTGAAATTAATTGGTGGAAAGATAGATACAGGCTTCATATCTTTAACTGAGGCAATAACTGAGTTTAACAACATCAATAAATATAGATAGGAAAAAAAATGCGTACAAAGTTTATAATTCTGTTACTATTTATGGCAATAAACATAATAGCTCAAGTTGAACTGCCTCGTTTAAGTCCCAATGCTTCGGTTAGCCAAACTGTTGGCTTAACTAGCATTACGATTAATTACTGCCGTCCCGCTGTTCACGGAAGGAATATCTGGGGCGGACTTGTTCCGTTTAACAAGGTTTGGCGTACAGGCGCAAACGAAGCAACAACAATTCAGTTTACAACGGATGTTACTATTGAAGGAAATAAAGTTCCAGCAGGTAAGTATTCTTTGTTTACTATTCCAACAGAAACGGAATGGACTATTATTCTCAATAAAGTTGATAAGCAATGGGGCGCTTATAACTATAAACAAGAATCCGACTTATTGCGTTTTAGTGTAAAGCCCAAACAAGGAAGTCTTGTTGAGAACTTATGTTTTTCTGTAGATAATGTTGCTAACTCATCTGCTTCAATAGTAATGAGATGGGAAAACTTGGAAGTAGCTTTCAAAGTAGAAGTTGATCTGGCAAGTCAAGTTTATGCAAAAATTAAAGAGGCTTTTGCTGCTAAACCCGATAGCTGGCAAAATTATACGCAAGCAGCAAATTATGCTGCCGAAAATAATTTGTACGGTGATGAGCCATTTGACTGGATTGAAAAAGCAATTTCTCTTAATGGAGGATATTTTCCTTACTTTGTTAAAGCAAAACTTTACAACAAGAACAACAAAACTACCGATGCATTGAAGGCGCTTGATAAATGCAGAGAAATTGGGCGCACAGATAAAAATTGGGATTCGTTTGTTTCACAAGTTGATTTCTTAGAGAAGCAGATTAAATCCAAATAGCGCAACTAATGAAATCATTCGATATACCACTGCAGTACCGCAGCCAAATAATTTCTAAAATTAAAGCTGCACGAAAAGAAGAAGACCCACGCAAGCAAGATTTTTCTCCCACCAAACTGGATTTGGGTTCAGTTCTGTTTCTTATTGCCCGCCATTTTGGATTCTGCTTCGGTGTTGAAAACGCTATAGAAATTGCTCACCGGTCAATTGAAGAAAATCCAGGCAAAAGAGTTTTTTTACTAAGCGAAATGATTCATAATCCAGTTGTAAATTCCGATCTACAAGAACGTGGAATAAATTTTATTATGGATAATTACGGCAGGCAGCTTAT
>WPAE01000066.1 GCA_009773205.1 Ignavibacteria bacterium | reverse complement strand
CGGCCCGTATGGCAAATTTTCCTAATGGAAAATTTGGGATTAACAATAGAAGGTCACTGTTTTCATGAATAAAGGCAAATGCCTTTATTGGTTACTCAAAGTGACCGCTCCCGACAAGTCGGGATCAGTCGTAAGTTTTCGGGTTTGGCTTTTCAAAGCTGGTTGTTCTTAAAAGTGTGATTGCAATACAAAACTGATTTTAAAAATAAAGTTGCATTGAAAATGTTCGCATTGTAGTTATGTGCGGCGGGTTAGCGGCAACGTCGTTAGGCACTAAAATTTATTAAATTTATCAAAGGAATTTATATGAAGGGCGAAACAATACTTTCATTAGTCAAAGAGTTAGAAAAGATTAAAGGTATTCGTTCAAGAAACAGTTACTTTGGAGCTTGGTGTGGATTTGTAATCTCAATAATATGGTTAGCGAGGTTATATATGTTTTCAATTGAAAAATCACCGAGCCAAGGTTTGGAGTGGTTCTCTGCCTTTATGTTTGTGGTAGCTTTAATCCTCTGTTTACAATCAGTTTATATTATAGTTCGTCATATAACAAATAAGAAATTCGCAATTATTATTGAGGCTTTGTTGGAGAATAAAAAGGGTGATTAATAATGAATGCAAAAAAAGACTTTGGCAATGTGGGTATTGTATGGTATACAAAAGAAGAATGGCAAAAGATGAAAGAAATATCATCTGATGCAGAGATATTTGAAAATTCATTCAAGGAATGGGAACAAATGGCAAATAAGTCCCTCGTTGATATGAAAGCTTCGGGTATAGTTGCACAAAAGGTATTTATTAAAAATGATGAATTTATTGTTTGGTGTAAAATTCATTCGTTGCCATTTGATGCATCATCCCGTTCAAAATATATTACAGAAATAATGTCAAAACAGAATAGTAATTAAAAGAAGTGCCTAACCCGCAACTCAAAACCGACCGCTGTGAAGATGCGGTCGAAAGGATGTAAAAATTAGTTTTGCTTTGCAAAGCTGGTTATTCGTTAATCTGTGATTGACAGTAACGTAGTTTTTTAATAAACAAAAAGCGTTGACATTACTTAGCCGTCTGCTCTTGGCGGCGGTTTAGTTGCAACGCTGTTAGGCGTTAAAATCATATCGGGAGGTATTATGAAAATATTAAAATTGTTTCTGGCGATGTTAATCGTTTTAATAACAATTTCATGTTCAGACGTTAATAATCCCGTCGGTCCAATTGAATCTGATCCATATATTGGGAGTTATGGAACGGAAAGAACATATGTAGAAACAGAACGTTGGTTGGAAGTAAACTCAAATACTCCTTTCGTTTCCATACCTAAAGGATTTCGAGAGAAAGTATCACTCACCGATAAACAAATTGAGAATGGAATTAGTCAAATAAAAAATTATACAGAATATGTGAAACCAATTCTTGATGATTTTTATATTAGTTGGAAGCTTCCACTATCACGTGATAACTATATACAGAATGAAGGTAAAGGTAAATGTTACAATTTGGTTGATGAATTGAAAATGCTTCAAAGTGCAAAAAGCTATTCGGTTGGTAATTATCAGATAGGGCAAGATATATATCTAAAAAAAATAGAAGCTATTCTTACCGTTCAACCAAGTGAATTACAGAAACAATTTCCTGCAGTTCCTTTCATAAAATATTCACTTCAAATAGGTGATACTTGGATTAGATATAAATTCATAGATACTACGACATCAAAAAGTGTTATTGAGACTGTTGCTGAGGTTGTGGGTAGAGAAACCATCAATGTCCAAGCGGGGATATTCAGCGCATATAAAATAAAATTGAAAACATATCATTATAATCCCGATTACAGTTTTGAAGAAGGATATGAATATTACGTCCCGAATGTTGGGCTCATATTGAAAGAGAGTGATATGAATGTTTCCCAGTGGAATTCAAATAACAATCAAACAATTACATTTAGACAAATAATTAGGAAGGAATTAGTTTCTTTTAATTTTATTTCAAAATAAACGCCTAACAAGCCGCTCAACACGGACAGCGTTTTTCAGTGCGGCATTTATATAATAATAAAATTGTGTTTGCAAAAATAAGTTGTTCTTTATGGTCGGTTGTTCTAAGAAACATTTTTATAAATAAAAAGTTGTTGCGGTTATTCGGCATTGCTGTTCTTGGCTGCCGGTTAGCGGCAACGCCGTTATACTTACTTAGGGAAAGTATGACGATGAAGAAGGAAATATTATTTTTAGCATTATTGAATTATTTCCCATGTGGTTTTACATAGTTTGGACTATGCTTAGCTTTTTGAAAATCATGAGGTAAAAATGAAAAAGTATTTATTTGTTGCAATATTAATTACAATAGTAACCAATGCCCAAAATTCTACAAGTCTTGATCCTTATCAATTCTTTCCAGCTAATGTTGGTGACAGATGGGAATATACACTAGCTGGAGGAGGTGTAGGATGGACAATTGTGCGGGACTCTATAGATATAAAGGACAGTAGTAGGTTTATTTTTTCTCAATATCCACCTGCTTTTTATGGAGCTGATTATCGAATAGATAAACATTATAATGTTTTTTTTGGCCCTCAATTCAGAAATCGTCATTTCTATAAGTTAAATGCGAATTTGGGTGAATCATGGATAGTCTCTGCGGGTGAGCGTTCTGTCGCGAAAGTGCTAAATATTTCTCAAGCATATGTATTTGGAAAGATAACGCCAGTAAAAACTATCGGTTTCTATAGATTAATGCCGGGGGATACTGTGATAAATGAGAATTCGATACTGGATTATTGGGACAAACTTGCATATGGATTTGGACTTATTTCACGTGAAGATGGTGCAACACAGCCAATGCAACTACGTGGCTGCAGGATAAACGGGGTAACTTATGGAACAGTAGATGTTTGGGAAGATTCTCACACAATCCCTTTTGAATTTACTCTATATCAGAATTATCCTAATCCGTTTAATCCATCAACTACAATATCCTTCTCGATACCCAACTATTCTAAAGTTATTGTTAAAGTATTTGACATTCTCGGGCGAGAGATTCAAGAGATAGTAAATGATTATTTCTATCCCGGGAAACATTCGGTAGAATTCAACGCACGTCATCTCGAGCTTGTCCCGAATTTTTCGGGGCGAAGTCGAGAGATAACAAGCGGAGTATATTTCTACCAGCTTGTTACAAACAAAAGAACAAAAACAATGAAAATGATCTTACAAAAATAAGTGAGCATAGATAAAATTTAGTAACAAAATAGGAGGAGATACATATGAATGTTTAATACGGCTATAGAGCCGGCTCCCGAAACATAAAAAGTATTTCCACTTTTGAACAAAAGGTGAGAGCAGAAAAAAATTAAAGGTGATGTTATGAAAAAAAGTAAAACAAGGATTGCAGCATTTATTATAATGCTGTTTATGGGTTACCTTTCATATATGCGAGCGCAAGAGCTCGATCCATACCAATTCTTTCCAGCTAATGTTGGTGACAGATGGGAATATACCCAGGCAGGACCCAATGTTACATACACAGTTATACGAGATTCAACAGATATGAAAGATAGCAGTAGATTTATTTTCTATTATAATCCTCCACTGTATTATGGAGCAGATTATCGAATAGACAAGAACTATAACGTTTTTTATTTACCTCAATTCCATAATTTGCACGAATATAAATTAGATGCTCAGATGGGTGAAAGCTGGATCGTTATTGTAGTTGATTCAAACAAATGGGAAGAATCCAGAGTAAGTGGTATCTATCAAAGCTTTGTCTTTGGCAAATTAACAACAATAAAGGAAATTCAATATTATCAATGTTGGAGGAGACCCGATTCTCTTATAGATACTACTTTAATAAACGTGCAAAAATTAGCTTACGGTTTTGGACTCATTTCAAAAGAGAATTATGTATTACAGCCTTATTTGTTACGTGGCTGCAGAATAAACGGTATCACGTACGGTGTAGTTGACATCAAAGAAGAACCTCACACAATCCCTTCTGAGTTAAAGCTGTATCAGAATTATCCTAACCCGTTTAATCCAACAACGGTTATAGGTTATCAGTTGTCAGTTGCAGGGCATGTTACATTGAGAATACACGACATGCTTGGAAGAGAAATAACAACACTTATTAACGAAGAAAAGCAAGCAGGCAAATACGAAGTAAAATTTGATGGAAGCGGGCTGGCAAGCGGTATCTATTTCTATCAGCTAATTACAAACAAAGCAACTAAAACAATGAAAATGATTTTACAGAAATAATTTTCAAATATTTCATAAACAAAATATCGGAGATACAAATGAAAACTCTAAAATATTTTGCCATATTTTATTTATTCATTTCCTTTCAACTTTTTGCACAAGAATATAATTGTATAACAGCATCAGTGCAGCAAGTGCCTGCACAATCAAAAGGAAGATGGCTTCCTTCCGAAGGAACAATAAATGTATTAATTATCTTCGCAGAATTTCCGGATGATAACTATGATATAAATAACACAAAATGGGTTAAAGGTAACGCACCGTTGAATATGAACAATTGGGTTGATCAAGCATGGTCTGCAACTCCAACGCAAGGATCGCTTACCCACTATTTTAATGAAATGTCCGGTAATAAGCTTCGTTTCATTGGAAAAGAAGTTTATGCAATAGCGCCTCGTACAAGAAACTGGTATTTGACAAATTATGCTGTTGGACAAATAAGAGGCAATATTCAAAAAGAAATAATTCAACAGCTTGATGCTACATGGGACTTTGCTGAATTCGATAATTGGGACTATGTTGCCGATTATACCTACAATAATGTACCTGATACATACGTTGATATGATTATTTTTGTCTGGAGAAATATTGCAGCAGATAGAAGCAATCCCAATGACTTAACTAACTTAGGTTTTTATAGTAATTATGGGGATTTGGGAGGAATTGGCGATATAAGTGTTGATAATAACCAAAGAAAAATAGCGACGTGGTTCGGTGGACAAAATTCAATACCATTTGGTTCTGGTGTAACAGTTAGAAACTATTTAACAGAAGACCCATTTAGAAATGCAATTCATGAATTTGCTCATTATTTAATTGGGGACAATGATTTCCACAACGGCTTTGGTTTCTGGGGTATGCTTTCCGCTTGGGGAATAAGGTCATATGTTGCAAATGCTTTTGAAAGATATCGCTTAGGTTGGGTAGCAGATTCTACTACTTATACGGTTAGTAATTCAACTCAAACTCTTACTGGAAGAACCTTAAGTGATTTTGTAACCGGAAGAAATGCTTACAGACTTGTAATCAACACATCACCACAAGAATATTTCTTTATAGAGAATCATCAAAAAACATCCTACTGGGAAAACAACGCTCCATTTTGGGGCTCACAGGACGGAACTGTTGAGAATGGTATTTATGTAATTAGAAAAGTTGGGACACCAAATCAGTTTAATCCCTCTTCATGGCTTCAACTTATTCCGGCAGATGGAAGATTTGACTGGACAGTAAACCAGTCATCAACTCTTCCTGGCGGGACAGATTTATTGCCGGTTTTCAAACAAGGGACACCAAATAGAACAAGCGGTAACCATGATAATATGTTGGTACCATTTAGTTATGGAGGTTTGACAAGTCCGGCGCCAATCCATCTTACAGAAAATGCTAGCGGTCAGCCGCAAGTTGATATCCGTTTTCGCGGTGATGGCAAGGATGCTTTTGGTATAGGTTACAATCAGGTATTTTCTCCATGGAGTAATCCGAATAATCAGCGGGCAGCGAATTCAACAACGCCATTCGGTTTTGAGATAACAAATTTTAGTAACGGTGTTTACACATTGAATCTTTATGTTAATACATCGGCTAACGCATCGCCATCCAAGCCACAAAATTTTCGTTTAACCTATTCCAATCCCAACCATCCTACGTTAGCATGGGATTTAAATACTGAACCGGATATTTCAAGTTATAGTATTTATCGTAGATATGATAATGGAGGATGGGACTTTGCTGGGGCAGTGAATCATCCGACTAATACTTTCATTGATTATGCAGTAAGTTATACAAAGCCAATATGGTCAAAATCAGTAAAATATTATGTTGCTGCTGTAGACAATACTAGTCTAACTTCAGTGCCAAGCAATCAGGTAGAAACAACCGGGATAATGGGACCTCAGCCCAAAATTAATACCAACGATTTTGCTAATACAAAAGTATCGGATGAACCTATTCATAATTTTGAATTATTCAGCAATTATCCTAATCCATTTAACCCTTCAACGAAAATAAATTATTCCTTACCAGAGGTTAGTTTTGTAATACTGAAAGTGTTTGATATTCTCGGAAGAGAAATAGCTACTCTTGTAAATGAAGTAAAACAATCTGGAAAACATGAAGTTGAATTTGATGCAAATGGATTACCAAGTGGAACTTATGTCTATAGATTAACTGCTGGAAATTATCAGACGATAAGAAAAATGTTATTGATCAAGTGATTTTATTTTTTTAAGAAGGCAGACGTATTTTTGTTCTGCCTTCTTTATTAAAAGACGTAAGTATAACCCGCTCTTCCACCCGACCGCATATTTTCAAAGCGGCATTTGTGTGGAATAGAGTTTGGTTGCAAAGTTGAGTAAGCTGTTTAAGTTGTTCTAAAAAATAAATTAGTTAAAAATTATTGGCAGTGGTTCTTCGTTGCGTCAAGGCTGTTATGGGCGGACGGGTGAAAAGCAACGCCGTTAGGTGGTTCATTAGATGGAGGATTTATGTATTGTCCGAAATGTGGAAATCAAAACAGCGATGAAGTAAAATATTGTTCTAATTGTGGTAATAGTCTTATGAGTATAATTACTCAACCATTGTCTACAGACACAATTGAAGAATCAGAAGAAAACGAAACTCCTGTTGCACTTATTATTATTACTTGGCTTCTGATGATTTTCAGCTTTTTCCCCTTGGGTCAAGTTACTATGCTGATAGGTATTGCCATTTTATTCTGCGCTATTTTTTTACTCTTTTCCAAAAATTCAACGGGAAAAACAAATGGATGGATAGTTTTAATAATTTGGATAATCACTTTTCTAATTGGTTTTTTTGGCGCATTGAATAAAGGTATTCATTATAACTAGAGGTTTTATGAATGATCCTTTTTACAAAAAATTAAAGTCTCCAGAGTTAGATGATGCAATTAATGATCTAGAAAACCTGAGTGAAGAAGTGAAGCATGAATATAATGTGCTACTTACTAAATATGATACAAATGATCTGCAACATAAAATTCTTCTTATGTTACTAGCACGAGTTTGTAAATATTTTGACGCATATCTTCTTTTAATAAAAGAAGGTTATGGAGAACCTGGAAGTAATTTAATAAGATCAATATTTGAATCGATACTTTGGATGCGTTGGATAATAATATCTGAAGACAATGCACAAAAGTATTTCGATTTAAGTAAAGGTGAATTAATAAGAATTGCTTTGACGAACATAGGTAATGGTTATTTTAAACCTAAAAACGTCCCAGATACTGAAGCTTTCAAATCCTTATTAAAAGATGAATCTCAAAATTATAAGTTACCCAACTGGACTGAATTAGCTAAAACTACAAATATGATGAAGCACTATAACTTATTCTACAAATACTTAGCAACTATATCTCATGGGACTTTTATGTTTTTAGGAGAAAGAATAGTGGATCTTAAAATTAGTCCAGATCCTGACGATAAAAATATTTTACCTTTTATTGTGTTAGCTAATAATTTCACAAGAGATTGTATGCTGGTGACGAAAATCTGGATATTAGAAAATAAAATTCGCGAAATACCATTAATAAAACTTTAGTAACCACCTAACCCGCGTCTGCCAATGACCACTAAGTAATCATTGGCAGAAGTTTGAGACCGAGTTGTTTAGCTTGAATATGTAAACGTTTTAATTGTTGTTCTT
>WPAE01000476.1:500-1044 GCA_009773205.1 Ignavibacteria bacterium | reverse complement strand
TTTCCGAGAGGGAACCGGGAGCATCATGATCCTAAGCGAGTTACACATAATTGCTAAATGTAACTAATGAATATGAGGTGCTATTAATAGATGTGAATTATGATGTTATTCTTATTTCTAGAAATTGGTATATTTTCTATTTTTAATATATTGAAAATTTTCACTGTCTCGCTCTTTTCTTCAATCTTTGCCATTCAAGCTCCAATTTTCATGGATAAAAGCGAGAAAAACAAAATACCACTTCCTTATTTTAATTAATATTGAAGGATAGTGAACAATGTGGGGAAAAAGAGAAAGCATTTTGCAAAAATAGAATGCAGTGCAAAATTCTTTGGAACTGTTCGGCGGAGGCAACACAAAAAGAAGATAATATTAGAATTTGACCGAGAGAGCAATTAAATAATTAGGACAAATATTTATCTCTATTATGAAAATTTTGACTTCCTCAGTTTATGTGCGTAAATACTACTTGCAATAAGCATCTCTAGTAGTAGGACAACAGCTAGTTAGAGCACAGAGTGACCTTTGACCTTTCGTTATATAT
>WPAE01000476.1:0-490 GCA_009773205.1 Ignavibacteria bacterium | reverse complement strand
AGTAGTAGGACAACAGCTAGTTAGAGCACAGAGTGACCTTTGACCTTTCGTTATATATTGATGAGTCATGTATAATTCATTAAAGTATTGCCACGTGGCGTTGTTTATCTCCATATGAATGGGTATATGCATATGTGTATGTATGTATCTATATCCATATGTATAAGTATATGAATATGAAATGTATGCGTATGTATAGGAAATAAGATTAAAAGGTCGCTATCTCCGAAACCGAGCAAGATATTCGAATTCGGACAACGGATTCTGAATTAGGACCCAAAACTACCCCCAAGATAAGTCGAAAGTGCAGTTCGGGAAAATTTCACCGGCAAAACTTCCGACTGGCGTATCTCCGTAACCGTAAGTCCATTTTCAATTCTGACACCGGATTCGGACTCAGCGTCGAAAATTACCCCTATACACATCTTAACCCCAAACACAAATTAGTAGTAAGGTGACGACTACTTCTAAGCCACTTTGTACTTTAAGG
>WPAE01000176.1 GCA_009773205.1 Ignavibacteria bacterium | reverse complement strand
GTGTTTTTTGCTATTAAATTCATTTAGTCATGTTATTTGACTAATTTTTCGTGCGGGGGATTTTATCGTGGGCTACACGACAAAATCCCCTGAATTTCTATTTAGTAAACTATGTTTACAATATGATTATGGTAAATGCTCGAGTCATTAACCGGCCAGCACCTAGATAACCATATTGCATTGCCATGATGCCATGTGCATGCCATTGCCATATATGTGCATATCATGATTCAATTAAAATACATGAACATTCTGAACAAATGTATTGTACTGCTAATCATTTACGATCCGCATCCGCAATCATGATCCGCATCCGCGATCACATTTTAATTTGATCGCGGATGCGATCAAATTAAAGACGCAGCGACCACTGACAAGCCCTGACAAATTTTGCGCAAAGCTTTATGAATTTTGCCAATTTGCATTGAAAATTGTGCATATTTCCTCCAGAATTTGAATATTTTCTCGAATTTATCGTTCAACTTTGCGCAAAATATGGTCATTTATCAATACTGCATTTAGCGATGGCTCGGGATGCGGTGTCCCCCCTGAAGCTAGCAAATTTATTATAAACTCTGATGAAAAAAAACAATGAAAACTGGAATTTTTTCGAAAATTTCCAAAAATTTTGCGACAATCTTTCATTTTCGGAGCCAATTTAAATAGGAATTAGATTTATCATTCATGTGTTTTGCAAATATTCAAAAATCAAAAAGTAATTAAAAAATAAAAATCAATATGGAAAATTGACTTTTCCCCGATTTTCTACCAAAAATACAGTCGCGGAAAAAATATAGTATCCTGGAAATGAACTTTTTCCCCATATATGAAGTAGACTTTTAGATGCGGAATTGATAAGCAAGTATAGTTAACCAATACTATGTGCTTAGATTTTGGTGATCAGTGTTCCTGGAGGAAATATGAACACATGAACATAGCCTTTTAAAATAAAATTAAAAATATTATTTAATTTGATAATTTCTACTAAATATTGAATAATTACTTTAGTAATTATTTATAAAAATTTCTAAATACAAAATCATGTATAAATGATAAGGGGTATACATTTATTAATATTTAAAATTCAGTCAATTCTAAATTTTGTAAATCGTTTTACAAGATGGCTACCAAATTTTATTAAAAATTGAGTTTTGATAATAATTTATAAAAATATTTTTAATTTTTTTCCTATAGGGATTTTGCCCGAAACCCTTAATATTTCGACCACAGTGTGGGGGTTTTTCGGGGTCGCTGAATTTAACCAGCTCATTAGATTTTGCAAATTCCTTATTGTATTTTCTCCTCTATTTTAAAAGGCTATGTTCCTGTTTACATATTTCCTCCAGGAACACTGATCACCAAAATCTAAGCACATAATATTGGCTCTTCTCTGAAAGTAAATACCCCTGGAAGATAAGAAAAAGAAATTAAAAAATAAAAATCTCCATTATTCTTTATTCTTTTCTTCTTGTAATAAATGAAGCCTTTAAATTTACAATTTCTCTGCCCTTTTGGCCAGTAATAAATATAGCATTTTTTACATAATTTTCAATTATTTATACATGTGTAGAGCTATTCTCTAACCCTAATTGAAACTAATTAATACCTATATGTCAATGTTAATTCATCCTATATTAATAGAATGTTCATGTATTTTAATTGAATCATGATATCATTAATGACTCGAGCATTT
>WPAE01000175.1:1980-3673 GCA_009773205.1 Ignavibacteria bacterium | reverse complement strand
TGTTGATATTTAGTAATGAGTTTTTGCAATTCGGATATTTTTTTCTGTGCAGCAGTAAAATCATCAGTTTCAAATTTATCTTTCATAAATTGTTTAGTAAGAGAAACTAATTTTTTATTGTCGTCAATCTGTTTGTTGATTGAAAAATTAAGACTTGCTAAAGTATTATCGAGATTCCAAAGAAAAAGGTGGTATTGATTTAATTCAATTTCCGGATTTGCAGAAAATTTAATTGGATCGGTGAATTTTTGATCGGACATTTTCTGAATTTTTAGAAAAAATTTAGTAATACGACGAAACCAAGAAATATCGTAAGCGCCTTTATAATTACTTGAGTAAACTATAGGGAAAAGAATATCTTGAATTTTTTTAATTGAATAATCTTTTGCTACACCTTTATTCTTAGAAAGAAAAACAGTTTGAGGGGTATCAAAAGAGCGTGTAAGAACATATATAGTTTTGCCGATTTCAAATTCCAAGACCGCAGAATGGCCTTTAAGATTGGCTTTATCGTAAGCACGATTTAAGCGTGAATTATTGTTAAGAGTGAAGCTACCAAGTAAGGTAAAATCAAGAAAATCCAACAGTAAAGATTTACCAATACCATTTAGGGATTCATCAGTGTCATCTTTGATACCAAAGATAAAATTGATTCCATCGTGAAAGACGACAGTATCAAATATTTGAGTTGGGATTGTGTAGAGTTTTTTCAGCTTCATTTAAGAACACGTGTTTGTTTTTATCAATATCTATTATACCGGCTATGTAAAGAAAAGTAAGGACATTCAAGAAGTTGGTGAAGCTGATAGAGTTATGAAAATGAGAAAAAAGATTATTTAGAGTAGCTGCATCTTTTCGAAGGAAACCGATAATATCTGCCCCTAGAACAAAAGCATTTCGCGAAATATCTTCATACTTATTGTGAAGAATCATATTATTTTATTTGTTCTTGAAAGAATGATAATTGCTCCCCTTGAAAACGTTCCCCATAATCACACATTTCAAAGAAATAATAAACGATTGCAAGCGCAACCGATTCATATTCTGAGCTATTGGTTCTACCATTGGGAATTAAGGAATGAGCTAATGATAAAAAGGTTGTTGGATAATTAATTGGATAATTAACCTCATGTTTATCATTTAGTTTCTGAAATTCGTTTTGGATTTTATATAAAAGAGATAGAATGCGGTAAGGATCTGTATTGAAATTTATTGCAAAGTAACTACGGACACGTTCTTTGTATGGCCAATATTTGTTGAAAGAAGCTAAAACTTGTTCGCGGTCATTATCTGAAGAAAAATTAACTGGAATTTTTATTTGTAGTTTTAAGAAAGCATCTTTTGTTTTTTTACTTACGATTGATGTGAGGTTTTGACTATATACAAAAGAAACGATCTCTTCAAAAATTGATGGGAAACGATTATGAGATGGGAAAAATTTATCAAATAGCTCGGAGATATTTTCTGACACGAATAGTGGTGGAGATTTGTAGCTTTTCTTTTCAACAAGAATTTTGGAAATTTCTGAGTAAGGAAGAAATTGTATTTTTATTTTACTTTTATGAACAGATGAAAGAACCCTTTTTACATAAAATACATTTTCAAGATTTTTAGAGTGTGTGAGATAATAAATTTCTGTTATAGGAAATTTGTCTTTTCTAAGCGTTATTAAATCATCGTTAACAAGTTGAAT